>NZ_JAJFZS010000009.1:0-81466 GCF_020731535.1 Arthrobacter sp. zg-Y40 | reverse complement strand
TAATAGGCCGATAACTTACACCACATCAACACCTGGGGAAACACGACTTCAAACGGTTTCCCAATGTAGAGGGTGTTGTGATCATGCTGCTTGCGTCCACTATGTGGTTCCCGGACAACAACCCGTGAGGGTTGTTCCCCTGGGAACGAATGAACACTATATTTGAATATTTGCTTACGTCTGTTTGATGTTCGTGACCATTGTTTTCCCCACGCATGCCTGGTTGTTTTGGGTGTGTGGTGCGGGTGGAAGGGTTACGGCGGTCATAGCGTGGGGGAAACGCCCGGTCCCATTCCGAACCCGGAAGCTAAGACCCACAGCGCCGATGGTACTGCATCCGGGAGGGTGTGGGAGAGTAGGTCACCGCCGGACAATTTGTGGGGTGAGGCCCGTACCAGTGTTGGTACGGGCCTCACCTGTTTAACCCGCCAACCGATCCGGACTGCCAGGCGGCAGGCCAGGGGTGGCGAGGCTCACCCCGATCCGGCCTCGCATACACGCCCGTGAATCGGTGGGAGGGGCCCGCCTGCACTAGAATTAGCTGAGGCGTTGAACGCCTCCCATAACTTTTACATCTCCATTACAGGTACATAGTGACGAGCGACTGCAGTAAATTCCGTTGGTCGGCTCACGACGAGAGGAACTAGCCAGCATGTCAGAGCAGAACAACAGGGACCAGGATCGAAGCGGCGCACCGCGCCGGGATTCCCAGGGCCGCCCCGCCACGAATGACCGTAATGCCCCCAAACGCTGGGAAGACCGCAAGCCTGCCAGCCAGCGCAGCGGTTCGAACGAGCGTAAGCCGTTCTCGCGCGACGAGCGTCCGCAGCGTGACAGCCGTCCTGCCCGTGACGGTGAGCGTAAGCCGTTTAGCCGTGACAGCCGTCCTGCCCGTGATGGTGAGCGTAAGCCGTTTAGCCGTGACGAGCGTCCGGCCCGTGATGGTGAGCGTCGCTCCTTCGGCGACCGCGGTGCTTCCGCTGGCCGCAAACCCTTCTCGCGTGATGAGCGTCCGCAGCGTGATAGCCGTCCGCCCCGTGACGGTGAGCGCAAGCCCTTCTCGCGTGATGAGCGTCCGCAGCGTGATAGCCGTCCGCCCCGTGACGGTGAGCGTAAGCCGTTCTCTCGTGATGAGCGTCCGCAGCGTGACAGCCGTCCGCCCCGTGACAGTGAGCGTAAGCCGTTTAGCCGTGATGACCGTCCGGCCCGTGACGGTGAGCGCAAGCAGTTCGGTGAGCGTAAGCCGTTCTCTCGTGATGATCGTCCCCAGCGTGATGGGGAGCGTCGCTCCTTCGGTGACCGCGGTGCTTCCGCCGGACGTAAGCCGTTCTCTCGTGATGATCGTCCGCAGCGTGACAGCCGTCCGCCCCGTGACGGTGAGCGTAAGCCGTTCTCGCGTGATGATCGTCCGCAGCGCGATAGCCGTCCGCCCCGTGGCGACCGCCCGGCACAGCGTTCGGAGCGCCCGTCCTTCAGCCGCGACGAAGCCCCGGCAGCACCGCGGCCCCGCAATGCGAAGGACCTGCGCAGCGCCAACCGTCCCGACCGTGAGCGTTCCCCGGAAATCGACGAGGACGTCACCGGCCAGGAACTGGACAAGGTAACCCGTGCCCAGCTGCGCAACCTCGAAGAGGTCAACGGCGAGTGGGTCTCCAAGCACCTGGTGATGGCCGGGCGATTGATCGACGACGAGCCGGAGCTGGCTTTCCAGCACGCCCTGGCAGCCAGCCGCCGCGGCGGCCGCATGGCCGTAGTCCGCGAGGCAGTGGGCCTCACCGCTTATGCTGCCGAACACTTCGGCGAAGCACTGCGTGAGTTCCGGACGTACCGCCGGATAAGCGGCTCCAACGCCTACCTGCCGATGATGGCCGACTGCGAACGAGGATTGGGTCACCCGGAAAGGGCACTGGACCTGGTCCGTTCCGAGGACGCCAAGGACCTGGACGTCGCCGGTCAGGTGGAGCTGGCCATCGTGGCCTCCGGTGCGCGCATGGACATGGAACAGTTCGAAGCCGCCGTCACGGCCCTGGAAATCCCGCAGCTGGACCGCAACCGTGCGTTCTCCTACAGCCCGCGCCTGTTCCGTGCCTACGCAGACGCGCTGGAACTGGTCGGCCGCAACGACGAAGCCGAACAGTGGCGCAAGCAGGCCCTTCGTGCCGACAGTGCCCTCGGTCTGGGTGATTTCGCCGAGCCGGAGATCTTCGACCTCGTCCCTGAAGAGGAAGAGCGCAAGGACCGCCGCTCCGAGCCCCGCGAGGACCGCTCAGGTGCCTATTTCGAGGCTGAAGCACCGGTTTCCAAGGACAACTCGGTGGTGGACGCAGACGCGGATGCACTGCCCGGCGACGAGCAGGAAGCCCTGCTCACAGAGGTGGGCGACATCGATGATGCCGACGACGTCGAGGTCACCGTGAAGGACCTGGACCTCGGCGACGACGACGATGAGGAAACCGCCCGCGAAGACGCCGACGAGACGGAGCACCAGCACCTTGACGACTGATACCTCCCTGGTCTCCGGGTATGACGCGGTCTTTTCCGATCTGGACGGCGTGGTTTACGCCGGTCCGCATGCCATACCCGGAGCCGTGGAGGCACTGGGACGGCTGGCGGATGTATCCGTTCAGCTTGCCTACGTCACCAACAACGCCTCACGCTCCTCGGAAACGGTTGCAGCGCACCTGCGCGAGCTCGGTGCGCCCGCAACGGCGGAAACTGTTTTCGGATCCGCGCAGGCCGGCGCTGAACTCCTGGCCGAGAAGGTGGCACCCGGAGCCAGAGTCCTGGTGACCGGCAGCGCCACGCTGGCCGCCGCCGTCGAAGCGCAGGGGCTCACCGTGGTCAGGTCGGCTGATGACCAGCCCGATGCCGTCATCCAGGGATTTGATCCGTCCCTGGGCTGGAAGGACCTGGCCGAGGCCGCGTTCGCCGTCGGACGGGGCGCGGTTTGGGTGGCCACCAACACTGATCTGTCCATTCCCCAGGCCCGCGGTATTGCGCCCGGCAACGGCACCCTCGTGGCCGCCGTCGGCGCCGCCACCGGCAAAGTTCCGTTTGTGGCCGGCAAGCCGGAGGCGCCGCTGTTTACGACGGCGGCCCGCCA
Source organism: Arthrobacter sp. zg-Y40 (assembly GCF_020731535.1). NCBI lineage: Bacteria > Bacillati > Actinomycetota > Actinomycetes > Micrococcales > Micrococcaceae > Arthrobacter > Arthrobacter sp. zg-Y40. Next base: position 78,363 of record NZ_JAJFZS010000009.1, on the reverse strand, counting down.
CCTGGGCGTCCACCGCCCGCTGGTGGTGGGGGACCGCCTGGACACGGACATCCTGGGCGGCACCAATGCCGGCTTCGACACCGCCCTGGTCCTCACCGGGGTGGATACACCCCTGACTGCGCTGGCGGCCCGCACTCCCGAACGCCCGGTGTACCTCATCAGCAACCTGGAAGCTTTTTTTGCGCCCTATCCGGAGACGACCGTCGACGGCGCCCGCTATCGCTGCGGGAACGCTGCTGCCTGGGTGGAGGACAACGTCCTGGTGATCGACGGCGATTCCTCGGATCTGGACAGCTGGCGGGCCGCCTGCGCCGCCTGGTGGGGGGCCCGGCCGGATGTTGCAACGGCTTCAACCCCCGAGATCCGCTGGACTGTCACCGGGCGCGGATAAGCTTCCGTCAGACGCTTCGCCCGTTACGGGACTGCCTGAACACACCGCCTGAACACACTGCCTGAACACACCGCCTCAATAGCCATTTCCAGGAGGACCACAGATGCCCGATTCCCATCCCGCGTGGCCGGATCCTCCGGCAGCAACGGGGGACCCCGCTGTGGATGCCCTGCTGCAGGGACTTTCCGCTCTCGCCGGAGAGCCGGTGTCCGGACAGACGGCTGCCTACGCCGTCCTGCATGACGGGCTGCTGGCAGAACTGAACACTGAACCGGATGTGGCAGCAGCGTCCGGTGCCCCTATGCCGGGCGGCCCCCGTGCAGGCCGCTAGGATGTCCAGGCTCGACCAGGAACTGGTGACCCGCGGGCTGGCCCGCTCCCGCACCCAGGCTGCCAAGCTGATTGCCGCCGGCCGCGTCCTGCGCGGCGGCAGGCCCGCGGCCAAAGCGTCAACGCCGGTGGACGCTTCTGAGTCCCTTGAAGTGCTCGACGACGGCCTGCCGGATTACGTCAGCCGTGCCGGCCACAAACTGGCCGGTGCCCTGGCCGCCTTCCCCGCCGTACAGCCGCAGGGGCTGCGCTGCCTGGATGCCGGTGCTTCCACCGGCGGGTTCACCGACGTCCTGCTGCGCTCAGGCGCCGCGCACGTAGCCGCGGTGGACGTGGGACACGGTCAGCTAGTGGAACCGCTGCGGCAGGATCCGCGCGTCAGCGTCTATGAGGGCATGAACGTGCGGTACCTGGACCCTGAGCATATTGGCGGCACCGTTGACCTGACTGTTGCCGACCTGTCCTTTATCTCGCTGACCATGGTGGTGGACGCCCTTGCCGGAGCCACACGCCCCGGGGGCAGCCTGCTGCTGATGGTGAAGCCGCAGTTTGAGGTGGGCCGTGAGAGGCTGGACCGTACCGGCGTCGTTACTGATCCGGGGCAGCACCGCCTGGCCGTGACGGCAGTTGCCGCCGCAGCCTTGGCCGCAGGACTGCATATAGCCGGTATCGCTCCCAGCCCGCTGCCGGGACAGAACGGCAACGTGGAGTTCTTTATGTGGCTGCAGGTACCGGCACAGCGGAAGGACCGGGGCAAGGAGAACGGGCAGGATACGCAGCAGGCGGAGGAAGCAGCCGCCCGGCTGGTTGGGGAAGCGTTCGCCGGATTCGACCGGTTTGCGGAGCACGAACCGGCCGTAGAAGACTGACGGGTGGGCGTGCCGTACACATTGCCCGTAGACGGAAAAGGATGAAGACGCAGATGAGCAGACGGATACTGGTCCTGGCCCACACGGGACGGCGGGACGCCATGACTGCTGCCCAGGAAACCTGCACCCAGCTTCATTCCTCCGGCCTCGTGCCGGTAATGCGCCGCTGCGACCTCGAAGACATCCAAGCTGAATACGGGGTGCTCACGGCGCCCACCGAAATCCTGGACGAGGACGTGGCACTGGAAGATGTGGACCTGGGCATGGTCCTGGGCGGGGACGGAACCATCCTGCGGGCCGCTGAACTGGTCCGCGGAACAACCGTGCCCTTGCTGGGCGTCAATCTGGGCCACGTGGGTTTCCTGGCCGAAAGCGAACGCGCGGACCTGGCCCAAACCGTGCACTGGGTGGTGGAACGCGCCTACACCGTCGAAGAGCGGATGACCATCGACGTTAAGGTCTGGCACAGCAACAAGCTGATTGCCCACACCTGGGCGTTGAACGAGGCAGCGGTGGAGAAAGCCGACCGGCAGCGGATGCTGGAAGTGGTCATGGAGGTCGACGGCCGCCCCATCAGCTCCTTCGGATGCGACGGCGTGGTGATGGCAACCCCCACCGGTTCCACGGCCTACGCCTTTTCCGCCGGTGGCCCCGTCGTCTGGCCGGAGGTAGAAGCCCTGCTCCTGGCCCCCATCAGCGCCCACGCCCTGTTTGCCAAGCCCCTCGTAGTGGCGCCCACATCCGTCCTGGCGGTGGAAATCCTCACCCGCACGGACGCCTCCGGGGTGCTGTGGTGCGACGGGCGGCGCAGCGTGGACCTGCCTCCGGGCTCCCGGGTCGAGGTCACCCGGTCGGCCACCCCGGTACGGCTGGCCCGCACCCACAAAACGCCCTTCTCGGAACGGTTGGTCCGGAAATTCCAGCTACCCACCACCGGCTGGCGCGGGCCGGTGTCCGGCCCGGTCCCGGGCACCCAGTTGAGCCCCGCGGCCCGGGTCGCGGAGGCTCGGGTCGGGGAAACCAGGGCCGTGTCGGACAGTGCAGCTTCGGACAAAGCAGCTTCGGACAATGGAGGCGTGGTCGAATGATTGAGGAAATCCGCATCAGGGACCTCGGCGTCATCACCGATGCCACTTTGGACCTCGGTCCGGGCTTTACCGTGGTGACCGGTGAAACCGGCGCGGGCAAGACCATGGTGATCACCGCCCTTGGGCTGCTCCTTGGCGCCCGGTCCGACGCCGGTGCCGTGCGCATCGGAGCCAAGTCCGCCGTCGCCGAGGCGCTGGTCCATGTCGACCCGCATAGCGCCGCCGCAGTGCGCGCCGCCGAAGCGGGAGCCGAACTCGAGGAGTACGACGGCGCCGCTGAACTGACGCTGGTACGCACCGTTAACGCCGACGGCCGCAGCCGGGCCCACGTGGGCGGCCGGTCTGCTCCGGTGGGTGTCCTGGCCGAGGTGGGCGAACACCTGGTGGTGGTGCACGGGCAGACGGACCAGCTGCGTCTCAAGAGCGCCGCCGCGCAGCGCGAGGCGCTGGATAAATATGCAGGAGCGCCGCTGGCTGCGGAGCTGGGCGCCTACCGTGAGGACTACGCCCGCTGGCGCGCCGCCGCCAAGGAACTGGCCGAACTGCGGGACCAGGCACGGGACCGTCTGCGCGAGGCCGAATACCTCACCGCAGCACTGGAAGAAATCGAAGCCGTGGACCCGCAGCCGGGGGAGGACGAGTCCCTGAAGGCCGAGGCGATGCGCCTGAGCAACCTCGAAGAGCTGCGGACCGCAGCGGTGGGAGCCCACGCGGCCCTGATTGCCGACGATTTCGCCGACGGCGGCGACGCGACCTCACTGGTGGACGCCGCCAAACGCCAACTGGAATCCGCCGGCGAACATGACCCGGCGCTGGCCGATGCCGGCACGCGGTTGGCCGAGGTGGGTTACATCCTCGCGGACATCGCCACCGAGCTGGCCAGTTACGGTGCCTCCCTTGACTCCGAGGGTCCGGGACGGCTGGCCGAAGTGGAGTCCCGCCGCGCTGAGCTGGCCGGGCTGGTCCGCAAGTACGCCTCGTCCATCGACGGCGTGCTTCAGTGGAGCGGTGAAAGCGCCAAACGGCTTGTCGAGCTCAGCTCCGATGACACGCGCATCGAAGCCCTGGAAGCGGAGATCACTGCCCTGGGCGAGGCGCTGGAGAACAGGGGAGCGGCCCTGACCAAGCTGCGGACCGAAGCGGCCGCGGAACTGGCACAGCGGGTCAGTGACGAGCTGACGGCCCTGGCCATGAAGGACGCCAACCTGGTCATCGAGGTGGAGCCCGCCGGCGAGCCCGGTCCGCACGGCGCTGACACCATTGCCTTCCTGCTGGCGCCGCACCCCGGTGCGCCTGCCCGCCCGCTGGGCAAGGGCGCGTCCGGCGGTGAACTGTCCCGCGTTATGCTGGCTATCGAAGTGGTGCTCGCCGCCGTGGACCCGGTGCCCACCTTCATTTTCGACGAAGTGGATGCCGGCGTCGGCGGCAAGGCCGCCGTCGAAATCGGCCGGCGGCTGGCCATGCTCGCCCGGCACGTGCAGGTGATCGTGGTGACCCACCTCCCGCAGGTGGCAGCCTTCGCCGACCATCACATCCGTGTGATCAAGACCTCCACTGCGGCCGACGACGGCACGGGCGTCACCGCCAGCGACGTCCGCGTGCTCGGCCACGAGGAACGGATCAAGGAACTTGCACGGATGCTGGCCGGCCAGGAGGATTCGGCAACGGCACGCGCCCACGCCGAGGAACTGCTGGAAGCAGCGGGACATCTCCAATAACCGTCCGCCGGAGACCCGAGTCTCCGGCGGATCCAGTGCAGGTTCTACTCGAATCAATAAAAGGTGATAGGCTCGAACTCCGTGGTGCAGCGATCAAATTCCAGGTTTCCCAAGTCGTCTTCTACGACCAAACACATCTTCGTCACCGGTGGCGTGGCGTCCTCACTCGGTAAGGGACTGACAGCGTCAAGTCTCGGCCATCTGTTGAGGTCGCGCGGCATAGCGGTGACCATGCAGAAGCTCGATCCGTATCTGAACGTGGATCCGGGCACAATGAACCCCTTCCAGCACGGCGAAGTCTTCGTGACCGACGACGGTGCGGAGACCGACCTCGACATCGGACACTACGAGCGGTTCCTTGACGAGAGCCTCGACGGTTCCGCCAACGTAACCACCGGACAGGTGTACTCCACGGTTATTGCCAAGGAGCGCCGGGGCGAATACCTCGGTGACACGGTCCAGGTCATTCCGCACATCACCGACGAGATCAAGCGCCGGATGCGCCTGCCCTCCGAGGCGAAGAAGACCCCCGACGTCATCATCACCGAAATCGGCGGCACGGTAGGCGACATCGAGTCCCAGCCGTTCCTCGAAGCGGCACGCCAGGTCCGCCAGGACATCGGCCGCAGCAACGTCTTCTTCCTGCACGTCTCCCTGGTGCCGTACATCGGCCCGTCCCAGGAACTGAAGACCAAGCCGACCCAGCACTCCGTGGCCGCGCTGCGCTCCATCGGCATCCAGCCGGACGCCATCGTGATCCGCTCGGACCGCCCGGTGCCCGACGCCATGCGCAACAAGATCGGCCGCATGTGCGACGTCGACGTTGACGCGGTCATCGGCTGCCCGGACGCCCCGAGCATCTACGACATCCCCAAGACCCTTCACTCCCAGGGCCTGGACGCGTACATCGTCCAGCACCTGGACCTGAAGTTCAAGGACGTCAACTGGACCAAGTGGGACCGCCTGCTCGAGTCCGTGCACAACCCCAAGCACCACGTGGACATCGCCCTGGTGGGCAAGTACGTGGACCTGCCGGACGCCTACCTGTCCGTGACCGAAGCGCTGCGTGCCGGCGGCTTCGCGAACAAGGCGAAGGTCAACATCCGCTGGGTTCCCTCCGATGACTGCGACACCCCCGAAGGTGCAGCAAAAGCCCTGGCCGGCGCGGACGCCATCTGCGTGCCCGGCGGCTTCGGCATCCGCGGCCTCGAAGGCAAGCTCGGCGCCCTGACCTACGCCCGGGAAAACAAGCTCCCGACGCTGGGCCTGTGCCTTGGCCTGCAGTGCATGGTCATCGAGTACGCCCGCAACGTAGTGGGCCTCGAAGGTGCTTCATCCTCCGAGTTCGAACCGGACACCCAGTACCCGGTCATCGCCACCATGGCCGAGCAGAAGGCCATTGTTGACGGCGGCGGCGACATGGGCGGCACCATGCGCCTGGGTCTCTGGGACGCCAAGCTGGAGCCGGAGTCCGTGGTTGCCAAGACCTACGGCAAGACGGAGGTGGCCGAGCGCCACCGCCACCGCTATGAGGTCAACAACCAGTACCGCGACCAGATTGCCGACGCCGGCCTGGTGTTCTCCGGAACCACCACCGACGGCGGCCTGGTGGAGTTCGTCGAGCTTCCCGCCGACGTTCACCCGTACTACGTGTCCACGCAGGCACACCCGGAGCTCAGCTCCCGCCCGACGCGTCCGCACCCGCTCTTCGCCGGACTCGTCAAGGCTGCCCTGGCACACCAGAGCGGCAAGGCCTAGCCCCATGGCACGGACAGAGGGGTTCGCAGACGAACAAAGCCCACGCCCGCTGCTGGCATCCGAAACGGTGTACAACGGTCCGGTTTGGGACGTGGTCAAGGAGGAATTCACCCTGACCGACGGCGGCGAGCCCCTCGTCCGTGACTACATCACCCACCCCGGCGCCGTGGCTATCCTGGCTATGAACGACGCTGGGCAGGTGCTCCTGATCAACCAGTACCGGCACCCGGTGCGGATGACCCTGTGGGAAATCCCGGCCGGCCTGCTGGATGTGGAGGGTGAAGACTTCCAAGTCGGCGCCGCCCGCGAGCTCGCAGAGGAAGCTGATCTAGTGGCCTCCGAATGGCAGGTCCTGACCGACCTGTTCCTCTCACCGGGTTCCTCCCGGGAAGCCCTGCGCATCTACCTGGCGCGGGGCATTTCCGAGGTGCCCGAAGCGGAGCGCCACACCCGCACCCATGAAGAAGCCGAAATCAAGGTGGAGTGGGTGGACCTGGACGTCGCCGTGGAGGCGGCCCTGCAGGGACGGATGCACAGCCCGTCCGCGGTAGCTGCCGTCCTGGCTGCCGCGGTGGCCCGCGGTAACGGTTTCCGCGGTCTCCGCCCGGCCAATGCACCGTGGCCCGAGCACCACTCGCAGCATTCCACCTGGGCCAACGGCCCGGTGCGCTAGCCGGGACCACGCCATGCCCAGCGCTGACGCTTCCGCGCACAACAGCAACGACACCATAGCCATCAACCTCAACGGGTCCCTCAACCCCACCCTGAAGCTGGATCTGGAGTCCGAAGAGGCCCGCCGGCTGCGGGACGCGGATCTGGCTGAGCTGGACCGGACCGCCGGGCCGGACGCCCGCCGGTCGGCGGCGGCGCCTGCGCCCGCGGTTGAGCCCGCGGCTCCGCCGGTGCCCAGGGCAGCGCCCAAGACAGCAGCCAAGTCTCCAGCGGCCCAGAAGGCACCCGCACGTTCGCGTGCGGCCACGGCCCGCTCGGCTGCCGAGGAGCTGCGGTCCACCCCTGCCGGCCGTGCCATCGGCAGCTACCTGCAGCACATGGCCGTGGAACGCGGCCTGGCCGTGAACACCTTGGATGCCTACCGCCGCGACCTGCTCCGCTACGCACGTTTCCTGAGCGCCAGGGGAGTGGAGGACATTTCCCGCATCACCCGGCACGACGTCACAGCCTTCGCCCAGTCCATCTCGGAAGGCTCCGACGGCGCCTCCGCGCTGAGCCTGCGTTCGGCAGCCCGGACCGTGGTAGCGGTGCGCGGCCTGCACCGCTTCTGGGCGCTGGAGGGCATGACCACCGCGGATCCGGCGTCGGACGTCCACCCGCCCATGGCCGGCAAGCGCCTGCCCAAGGCCATCAGCGTCAGCGAAGTGACCCGCATCCTCGAGGCCGTCTCGCTGGATACCCCTTCAGGCCTGCGCGACCGTGCCCTGCTGGAATTCCTGTATTCCACCGGAGCGCGCATCAGCGAGGCCGTGGGGCTGGATGTGGATGACCTGTCCCTGGAACGCATTCCGGCCAAGGGTCCGGACGTGGTGCGGCTGTTCGGCAAGGGCTCCAAGGAGCGCCTCGTTCCCCTGGGTTCCTATGCCGCACGCGCGCTGGACGACTACCTGGTCCGCGGCCGCCCGGCGGCATCGGCCAAGGGCAAGGGAACCCCTGCGCTGTTCCTGAACGCGCGCGGCGGCCGGCTGTCCCGGCAGAGCGCCTGGACCATCCTCAAAAACGCCGCCGAAAAAGCCAATATCGGCCGCGACGTTTCCCCGCACACACTGCGCCACTCCTTTGCCACCCACCTGCTTGAAGGTGGAGCCGACGTGCGTGTGGTCCAGGAGCTGCTCGGCCACGCCTCGGTGACCACCACGCAGGTCTACACCCTCGTCACCGCCGAAACCCTGCGCGAGGTTTACGCGGCGGCACACCCCCGGGCGCTCTGATGGATTCCGCCGCCGGACGGTCCTTCCGGGCTTCCCCGGTGGTCCTGTGCTTCCTCTTCCGGGATACCCGGGACGGTACCCAGGTGCTGATGGGACTGAAGAAGACCGGCTTCGGCCTCGGCCGCGTGGTCACGCTCGGCGGGCATATTGAAGCAGGGGAGACCCCGGAACAGGCGGCCGTCCGCGAGGTCCAGGAAGAATCCGGCGTAGCAGTGCAGGAAGCAGACCTGCAGCGTGCAGGCACCATCGAATGGATATTCCCCGCACAGCCGGTCTTGGACATGTCCACGGTTCTGTTCCGGGCGCACCATTGGGAGGGGGAACCGGTGGAGACCTCCGAAATCCTTCCCGCCTGGTATGCCCCCGGGGAGATGCCCTACGCCAGCATGTGGCCGGACTCGGCGCACTGGATGCCCCGCCTGCTGTCTGGCGAATACTTCGATGCCGTTGTCACCATCGCCGACGACAACGTCAACGTGGCCAGCATCGTCTTTTCCTAACCTCCCAAACCCAAGGACCGTGCTCCCGGTACGGAACCAAGCAGGGGATGAAGAGTCCGGATCCGGATAGGGAGCTAAGACGCAGAGGAGGCCCCGAGGGTCCCGGAGGAAGGCGGCTTTAATATTCCTTGCGAGCTCTGCGAGCAGGGAATTTCGTTGCCGCCGTTCCGGGACCCTCGGGACCTCAGACCTCACCAAGGCTAGAGATGAAACCTACGGCAGGTGCCGCTCCTCAGCCCCGTTGTACTCACTCAGCGGCCGGATCAGGGAGTTGGCTTCCAGCTGCTCCATGATGTGCGCCGTCCACCCGGTGATCCGGGCCGCCACGAACAGCGGCGTGAAGGTCGGCGTATCGAAGCCCATCAGGTGGTAGACGGGACCGGCCGGGTAGTCCAGGTTCGGCAGGATGTTCTTGCGCTCACCCATGGCCGATTCCAGGGCCGTGTACAGCTCGCCCAGGTCCGGACGGTCGTAGTGCTTGACCATGTTGTCCAGGGAGGCCTTCATGGTTGGCACCCGGGAGTCGCCGTTCTTGTAGACCCGGTGGCCGAAGCCCATGATCTTCTTCTTCTGCTCCAGCGCCTCATCGAGCCAGGCAGCGGCGTGGGCCGCGACGTCGCCGTCGGCCGCGCTCTGCGTGATCTCCGCGAAGGTGTGCATCACGGCCTCATTGGCGCCGCCGTGCAGCGGGCCCTTGAGGGCGCCGATGGCACCGGTGACGGCTGAATGCAGGTCCGCGAGGGTGGAGGTGATCACCCGGGCGGTGAACGTGGACGCGTTGAAGGAGTGCTCCGCGTACAGGATCATCGAGACGTTGAAGGCCTCCACCACCTCGGGGGCGGCTTCCTCGCCGAAGGTCATCCACAGGAAGTTCGCTGAATAGCCGAGGTCCTCGCGTGGCTCCACCAGTTCCTGGCCGCGCCGGCGGCGCTGGTCATAGGCGACCACGGCAGGCATGGCAGCGAACAGGCTGACTGCCTTCTCCATGTTGGCCTGCACCGAGGAGTCCTCGGCCAGTTCATGCGACGCACCGAGGACGGACGCCGCGGTACGGCACACATCCATGGGGTGGCAGGTTACCGGCAGGGCATCGATCACGGCCTTCAGTTCCGGGGTGAGGGCACGCTGGGCGCGTTCCCCGTCGGTGAATTCCGCCAGCTGTGCCTCGGTGGGCAGCTCGCCGTTCCAGAGCAGGTAGGCCACCTCTTCGAAGCTGCACCGGGCGGCGAGTTCCTGCACCGGGTAGCCGCGGTAAAGCAGGGAGTTCGTTTCCGGGTTGACCTTGGAAATGCGGGTGGTGTCTACGAGTACCCCCGCCAGGCCCTTGTGGATCTGGGTATCAGTCATTGCTGCTGGCTCCTTCGAAAGTGCGGTAAATGCCTGGCCGGTCCTAGCGGGTGCCCGGAACCTGGAAATTGAAAACGGACGTGTCGAAGTGGTTGTACGCCTCATAATCCACCAGATCGTACAAACGCGCACGTGTGAGCATATTGGGCACGTCCGCTTCCTGGGTGCCGTGCGCCTTGATGGTCTCCAGCGTCCGTTCGGCTGCGCCCATGGCGCTGCGCAGCAAGGTGACCGGGTAGATCACCATGTTCACGCCCACCGAGGAGAGCTCCTCATAGGTGAACAGCTCGCTTTTGCCGAACTCGGTCATGTTGGCCAGGATCGGGACGTCGACGGCGGCGCGGATGGCGGCGAATTCGTCCAGCGACTTCATGGCCTCGGGGAAGATGGCGTCGGCTCCGGCGTCGACCAGCGCCCGGGCGCGGTCCTGCGCCGCTTCCAGGCCGTCCACGGCACGGATGTCGGTGCGGGCCATGATCAGGAAGTTCGGGTCCCGGCGGGCGTCCGCTGCGGCACGGATCCGCTTGACTGCGGTTTCGGTGTCCACCACGTTCTTGCCGTCCAGGTGGCCGCAGCGCTTGGGGTTGAACTGGTCCTCGATGTGGCAGCCGGCCAGGCCGGCGTTTTCGAGTTCCTGGATGGTGCGGGCCACGTTCATCGGCTCGCCGAATCCGGTGTCCGCGTCCACGATGGCGGGCAGGTTGGTCATTCGGGCAATCTGCCCGGCCCGGGTGGCCACCTCGGTGAGGGTGGTCAGGCCGATGTCCGGCAGGCCGAGGTCATTGGCCAGCACGGCGCCGGAGATGTAGACACCGTCGAATTCCTTTTCCTCAATGAGGCGGGCTGAGAGCGGGTTGAAGGCGCCGGGGAACTGCTGGAGCGTACCGGAGGCCAGGCCTTCGCGGAAGGCGATCCGCTTCGCTTCGGGGGTAACGGAGGAGTACAGCATTTAGAAGAGTCCCTTCGGTGCGGCGGCGGGGCTGATGACGCCGTCGGCGGCGGTGATGTTCAGCTGGTCCAGCTGGCCGGCGGCCAGTTCGGGCAGGCGCTGCACGGTGGCCAGGAACCGTTCGATCTCCTCTTCGGAGACCAGGCCGGCGGCCAGGGTGCGGAACTTGTTGATGTACTGCTCGCGGGCAAACGGCTTGGCGCCCAGCGGGTGTGCGTCCGCCACGGCAATTTCGTCGGTGATGACGGTGCCGTCGGTCAGCACGATGGTGACCTTGCCGCCGAAGGCCTTCTCGTTGATGTCCAGTGAGTGGTAGCGGCGGGTCCATTCCGGATCCTCCACCGTGGTGACCTTGTGCCACAGCTCCACGGTGTCCGGGCGTCCGGCGCGTTCGGGGGAGTAGGAGTCCACGTGGTGCCAGGCGCCGTCCTGCAGGGCAACGGTGAAGATGTACGGGATGGAGTGGTCCAGGGTTTCGCGCGATGCGGTGGGATCGTACTTCTGCGGATCGTTGGCACCGGAGCCGATCACGTAGTGGGTGTGGTGCGAGGTGGCGATCAGGACGCTTTCCACGTTGGCCGGATCCGCTGCTTCGGGGTGCTCGCCGGAAATCTTGCGGGCCAGGTCGATCCAGGCCTGGGCCTGGTATTCGGCGGAGTGTTCCTTGGTGTAGGTGTCCAGGATGGCGCGCTTGGCTTCGCCCTCTTCAGGCAGCGGCACTTCGTAGGCGGCGTCGGGGCCGTCCAGCATCCATGCAATGACGCCGTCTTCGCCTTCGTAGATGGGGGTGGGGGAAGTCTGGCCGCGCATGGCGCGGTCCACGGCTTCCACGGCCATCTTGCCGGCGAACGCCGGGGCGTGCGCCTTCCAGGTGGAGATCTCGCCCTTGCGGGACTGCCGGGTGGCGGTGGTGGTGTGCAGGGCCTGGCCCACGGCCTGGAAGATGGTGTCGACGTCGAGCCCCAGCAAGGTGCCGATGCCGGCGGCGGCGGAGGGGCCGAGGTGGGCCACGTGGTCGATCTTGTGCCGATGCAGGCAGATGGCCTTGGCCAGATTGACCTGGATTTCGTAGCCGGTGGCGATGCCGCGGATCAGGTCCCGGCCGGAGGCGCCGGTGTGCTGGGCGACGGCGAGGACCGGGGGGATGTTGTCGCCGGGGTGGGAGTACTCAGCGGCCAGGAAGGTGTCGTGGTAGTCCAGTTCGCGCACGGCCACACCGTTGGCCCAGGCAGCCCATTCGGGGCTGGTCTTGGCCAGCACGCCGAAGAGCGAGGCGCCCTTGCCGTGGGCGGAAGGGGAGAAGGACAGCGCCTGGGCGCGGGCGGCGACAATGGGTCCGCGGTTCAGGGAGGCGATGGCCACGGAGGCGTTGTCGATGATGCGGTTGATGACCATGTCGGTGACGTCGTCGGTGACGTCCACGGGGTCGGCGGCAACCTTGGCGATCTTGTAGGCCAGCTGGTCCTCGCGGGCCAGCTTCTCATCGCTGCGGTAGACGCGTACTTTATGCAGGTTCACGGTTTGTCCTTTATTTCAGGGGTAGTAGTCCGCCCGGGGACGGTGGTCCCGGGGGCGGCGGTCCGGGCGGACCGGAGGTGTTCGAGGCTTTTGTGCAGGTGGACGGCGACGGCGGCGGAGGCAAGGTCCGCATCTCCGGCGGCAACGGCGTCGGCAATGGTGGCGTGTTCCGCGGCCGTTTCAAGCAGCCGCTGCGGGTTGTCCTTCGCCAGGCGCCGGACGCGGGCAAGATGCAGGCGGACGTTGCGAAGTGCCTGCACCAGATAGGCGTTGGCTGCGGCCTCGTCCATGGCAGCATCCAGCTCGGCCACCAGGGCGTAGTACCCGGTGCGGTCGCTGTCCGCGTATCCGATCAGTTCCCCGGCAGCACGGAACCGGGTGGCCAGCGTACGGAAGGCAGCTTCCTGCCCGCGGACCGCGGCGAGCGCCGCTGCCTTGCATTCCAGCGCCTGCCGCAGCTCGAAGAGTTCAGCCACGGTGTCCAGGGAAATGCCGGTAACGACGACGCCGCGCCCGCTGTGCGGAGCGGCCAGTCCGTCGGCGGTGAGGCGGCTGAGGGCTTCGCGCAGCGGAGTGCGGGAGACCCCGAGCCGGGCGGACTGCTCAACTTCGCCCAGTACCGTCCCGGGAGGCAGCTGCCAATCCACAATGTCCTGCCGCAAGGTGGCATAAGCGCGGTCACTTGCCCGCATAGTCCGCCTCCTTGCGTCAGATACCTGCGTTACTTTCACCACAGTGTATACACGAGAGAGCAAATTAACGTATCCGGGCTCACAATTGGCCGCTGGACCTGCGGCTCTGTATACAGATGGGCCTTCATTGTCGACGCTGTCCGTGTGACGCAGCCATGCGGGAGTACTGCATCCGGTCGAGATCCCCACCCGGGTCTTCCGGCCCACCATTGAGCGGCGCAGCTGCGCAGGTACCATGGCGCCTACCACGCCGGATCAAGGAGGATTCAGATGGGCGAGCGCGACACCTATGCAGAGGCCTATGCCCGCAGTATGTCGGATCCCGAGGGCTTCTGGCTGGAGGCAGCAGCCCTGGTGGACTGGGACACCCCTCCGGCACTCGCCCTCGACACTTCCAAGGCGCCCCTCTATGCCTGGTTCCCCGACGGCCGGCTGAACACCAGCGTCAACGCCCTGGACCGGCATGTTGCAGCGGGCCGCGGAGACAACGCGGCCCTCATCTATGACTCGGCAATGCTGGGGACGCAGCGCACCTACTCCTACCGGGAACTGCTGGCCGAGGTGGAAACCTTCGCCGGTGTGCTCCGCGGCCTGGGCGTGGCCGCGGGGGACCGGGTAATCATCTACCTGCCGATGATCCCCGAGGCCGTGATCGCCATGCTTGCCACCGCCCGGCTGGGTGCGGTGCACTCGGTGGTGTTCGGCGGCTTCGCGCCCCGTGAACTGGCAGCCCGGATCGACGACGCCGGGCCCAAGGTGATCGTGACGGCCAGCGGGGGACTGGAACCCAAGCGCCGGGTGGAGTACCTGCCCGCCGTGGCCGAAGCGCTGGAGACCGCGGCACACCGGGTGGGCGCCGTCGTCGTCGCCGAACGCGACGGCTTCACCGCCAGCCGGAAGCAGTACGACGGCACCGGCGGGGCGGCCTGGCTGGACTGGACGGCGCTCGCCGCCGCCGCGGCACCCGCCGGACCGGTGAGCGTGGCCGCCACGGATCCGCTGTACATCCTCTACACCTCCGGCACCACCGGCTCACCCAAGGGGGTGGTGCGGGACAACGGCTCCCACGCCGTCGCCATGGCCTGGTCCATGGAAAACATCTACGGAATCGGCCCGCGGCAGGTGATGTGGACCGCGTCGGACGTCGGCTGGGTGGTGGGGCATTCCTACATCGTCTATGCGCCCCTGATCGCCGGGGCAACAACCGTGCTGTACGAAGGAAAGCCGGTGGGCACCCCCGACGCCGGCGCCTTCTGGCGGGTGGCCGCCGACCACGGCGTGGACGTCCTGTTCACCGCCCCGACCGCCCTGCGCGCGATCCGCAAGGCGGACCCCAACGCCGCCGAGCCGGACACTTACGACCTCTCCCGGCTGCGCTACCTCTTCTCAGCCGGCGAGCGCCTGGACCCCGCCACCATGGACTGGGCGGGCACAGCCCTGGAGGTGCCGGTGATCGACCACTGGTGGCAGACCGAAACCGGCTGGGCCATTTGCGCCAACCCCGTGGGGTTGCAGGAGCTGCCGGTGAAGCCGGGCTCGCCCACCGTGCCCGTGCCGGGCTTCGATGTGCGCATCCTGGACGGAAGCGGCACCGAGGTTCCGCCCGGAACCGAGGGCAACATTGCCCTGAAGCTGCCGCTGCCCCCGGGCACCCTCCGGACCCTGTGGGGCAGTGATGACCGCTACCGGGCCGCATCCCTGGAAGTCTTCGAGGGGTACTACGCCACGGGTGACTCCGGCTACCGGGACCAGGACGGCTACGTGTACGTGATGGGCCGCACCGATGACGTCATCAACGTGTCCGGGCACCGGCTCTCCACCGGGGCCATGGAGGAGGCCGTAGGCTCCCATCCGGATGTGGCCGAGTGCGCGGTGATCGGCGTCGCGGATCCGGTCAAGGGCCAGCGGCCCTGCGGTTTTGTGGTGCTCAAGTCCGGCTCGGAGATCGACGCCGGCCGGCTGCAGGCGGAGCTGGTGGAGCGGGTGCGCTCGCGGATCGGTGCCGTGGCGGACTTCAAGGACGTGCAGGTGGTGGACGCACTGCCCAAGACCCGCTCCGGAAAGGTGCTGCGCAAGACCATGCGCCAGATCGCCGACGGCGTACCCCACACGGTGCCCTCCACCATCGAGGACCCGGGAGTCATCGACGCACTGGCGCCGCTGCTGCGGCCCGAAGCCTCAACCCGTTAGCTACCAGCGCCAGCTGTACTCCAGCTCGGGCCGGCCCCGGGTCCCGTAGCGCGGCGAGCGCAGCACCGACTGCTCCTCGGCCAGGTGCTCCAGGTACCGCCGCGCCGTAATCCGGGACATTGCCAGTTCCGCAGAAACCTCGGAGGCCGACAGCGGGGAAGGGGCACGCTTGAGCAGGTCGGCCACCGCTTCCAGGGTTTCCCCGGACATTCCCTTGGGCAGCGGGGTGGCCACGGTGGGGCGCAGCGCCGCAAACGCGCTGTCCACTTCGCTCTGGGTGGTCGACGCCGCCTGCTCGCCCATCCGCCGCCGGTATTCCGCGTAGGTGGTGAGCTTGGTGCTGAACGCCGAGAAGGTAAAGGGCTTGATGAGGTAACCGACAATGCCGCCGGACATCGCGCCGCGGACCACGGCCAGGTCCCGAACCGCGGTAATGGCAATAACGTCCACGGGCAGGCCCGCCCCGCGGATCCGGCGCAGCAGGTCCAGCCCGTGCAGGTCCGGCAAGTTCATGTCCAGCAGTACCAGGTCAATTCCCTGTCCGGCGTCGGATCCGGTGTTGGATCCACTGCCCGATCCGCTGCCCGGCCCGCTGCCCGGTGCTGCGTCGACCTTCAGGGCCGTGATGGCTTCGGTGCCGGTGCGGGCAATGCCTGCCAGCCGGAAGCCGGGGATGCGGCGGACATACTCGGCATGCGCCTCGGCGGGGATTTCCTCGTCCTCCACCACCAGGACACCGATCGTCTTGGAATCGGTCATGGCCGTCCCCCAGCGGGTGCGGCCTCAGTGGAGGGGAGGGGAATATCCACCCGGAAGCATGCCCCGTGGCCGGGAAGCACCTGAATGCGCCCGCTCAGCCGGTTGACGGCCTGCCGGACCAAGGCCAGGCCGATGCCGCGCCCGGAGGCGGTGCGCCCCTCGGGGAGCTGCTTGGTACTGAACCCCTGTTCGAAGATACGTTCGAGTACATCGGAATCGACCCCCGGCCCGTCGTCCTCTACTGCAATCAGAAGCGCACCGTCGTCGCTGCCCAGTGAGAGCGTGACTAAACCTGCGGCGGCGTCGAAGGCGTTGTCCAGCAGGTTGCCGATGATGGTCACCAGTTCCACCGGTTCCACACCGCCGCCGCTGAACCGCCCGCCCGCGGCTGCCACGGTGATTTCGAGGTCGATGCCGCGCTCGCGGGCCTGGGCGGCCTTGCCCATCAGCAGTGCGGTCACCGCCGGTTCCTCCACGCCCGCCAGGACCTCGTCGTTGAGGTGCTGGGACTGTTCAAGGTCCGCGGTGGCAAATCGGAGCGCCTCCTCGCTGCGGCCAAGTTCGATCAGGGAGACGAGGGTGTGTACGCGGTTGGCATGCTCGTGCGCCTGCGCGCTGAGCGCGTCCGCCAAGGTACGCATGGAGGCGAGCTCGCCGGTAAGGGATTCGACGTCGGTGCAGTCCCGCAGCGTGGTCACGATGCCAAAGCGCCGGCCGTGCGGACCGGGGGAGACGGCGTCGGACTGGTTGACCACCAGGATGCGCTCGCCGGTGAGGTGGACTTCCTCGCGCGCATCCCGGCCGGTGCGCAGCAGGGAGGCCAGCGGGCCGGGCAGGTCCGGGAGCTCTGGGACCTCCAGGCCGGCGCCCCGGGGCGGCAGTCCCAATAGGGCGGCTGCCTCGTCGTTGTAGAGGACCAATTCTCCGCGGTTGTTGTGCAGCAGCAGTCCTTCCCGCACTGAGTGGAGCGCGGAGTCGTAGAAGGTGAACATATGCGCCAGCTCGGCCGGACCCAGTCCGTACGTAGCGCGGCGCAGGTACCGGCTGAGCAGATAGGAGGCCAGCGCTCCCGCAGCGAGCGCAGCGGCATCGATCGCGAACAGCTCCGGCAGCCGTGCGTCGCGCGCAATCCCCACCCGGTCCACGGTGATCCCGGCTGCAACCAGGGCGGTGACATTGCCGGCGTCGTCGCGCACCGGCGTGATGGCGCGGACCGAAGGACCGAGGGTGCCGGTGTAGGTCTCCGTGAAGCTCTTCCCGGCCAGGGCCTGGTCCACGGAGCCGATGTAGGGTTTGCCGATCTGCTCGGGGTTGCGGTGGGTCAGGCGGGTGCGGTCGGTGTCCATGATGGTTACGAAATCGACGCCGACGCCGGCCATCACTTCCTGCGCATAGTCCTGCAGGGCAGAGTCGCCGGACACCTGGCCGTCCGGGAAGGCGCCTGCTGCTGCCCGTACGGTGTCGCTGGCGGCAACCGTTCCGGCCACAGCCAGCATGCGCTCGCCGGTTTCCTCATACGTGTTCTCTTCGGCCTGCTGATAGAGGCCCCAGGCAATTCCCCCGGAGACGCACAGGATGAATGCCAGCTGGCCCAGGAACAACCGGCCGGCCAGGCTCCATCTCCGCACGTTCCATCCTTCGTTTCGCTGGTGCATTTTCCGGGGGTAGGTACATTGCCGCGAACAGTATGAACACAAGGGTGACTGTGATCACACAACACAAGAAGATGGAAGCCGACCCCACGCACCAAGGAGTACCGCCATGGCAGCTGCCACTAATCCGTACGCCGGTTCACAGAAGAGCCGCCGGCCGGACCGAACCCATTTCCTCTACATTGCCGTCATAGCGGCGGTAGTGCTTGGCGCCGTCATCGGACTGGTGGCTCCTGAGTTCGCCAAGTCCCTGAAGCCGCTCGGCACCGGGTTCATCAACCTGATCAAGATGATGATCGCGCCGGTCATCTTCTGCACCATTGTCCTAGGCATCGGGTCAATCGCCAAAGCAGCCACGGTCGGCAAGGTCGGCGGGCTGGCGCTGGGCTACTTCATCATCATGTCCACCTTCGCCCTGGCCATCGGCTTGGTGGTGGGCAACTTCATCCACCCCGGCGAGGGACTGGACCTGCAGGCCTCCGGTGCGGCAGCGCCGGCCCCCGCTGAGGACGAAGCGGGGATGACGGGGTTCCTGCTGAGCATTGTCCCCACCACCCTGCTGGCTTCCCTTACCGGTGAGAGCATCCTGCAGACCCTGTTCGTGGCCCTGCTGGTCGGCTTTGCCCTGCAGAAGATGGGCCCCGCCGGCGCCCCGGTCCTCAAAGGCATCGGCTACATCCAGGTGCTGGTCTTCCGCATCCTGATGATGATCATGTGGCTGGCCCCGGTGGGCGCCTTCGGTGCCATTGCCGCCGTCGTCGGCGAAACCGGCATCCAGGCCATCGTCAGCATGGCCACCCTGATGATCGCCTTCTACCTCACCTGCATCCTGTTCATCGTGGTGGTGCTGGGCAGCATCCTGAAACTGGTCACCGGCTTCAGCATCTTCAAGCTCATGCGTTACCTGGGCCGCGAATACCTGCTGATCTTCTCCACGTCTTCCTCGGAAGTGGCCCTGCCCCGGCTGATCGCCAAGATGGAGCACCTGGGCGTGTCCAAGCCCGTGGTCGGCGTGACCGTACCCACCGGCTATTCCTTCAACCTGGACGGCACGGCCATCTACCTGACCATGGCCTCCCTGTTCGTGGCCTCGGCCATGGGCAAGCCGCTGGAACTGGGCGAGCAGATCTCCCTGCTGGTCTTTATGATCATCGCCTCCAAGGGTGCAGCCGGCGTCACCGGTGCCGGCCTGGCAACCCTGGCCGGCGGCCTGCAGTCGCACCGCCCCGACCTGATCGACGGCGTCGGCCTGATTGTGGGCATCGACCGCTTTATGTCCGAAGCCCGCGCGCTGACCAACTTCACCGGCAACGCCGTCGCCACCGTGCTGATCGGCACCTGGACCAAGGAAATCGACAAGGGACAGGTCACCGCGGTACTGAACCGCGAACGTCCCTTCGACGAGGCCAGCATGAACGTGGATGCGGGCACCGACGAGCCGCTGCAGACGGCCGGGTCCGCGGAACTGGCCCAGACGGTTCCCGGCCCCGCCGGAAGCACGGCAGCGCCCGGGCCGCGCCACTAGCGCCTCACCACGCAGCGAACGCGCCCTGTCCCGGTTCCCCGGGGCGGGGCGCGTTTTTGCGTCCGGTGAGCTTTGCCTGCCAAAAGCTGCGGGCGGGCATAATGGTGCCCGGCTTCTCCACTTCCGGCACTGGCCGGCACTAAACGAAAGGCGGGCCCCGGTGGGTGCACTAGGTCCTTATCTGCGGCGGGGATCACTGAACTCGTCGGTGCAGCCGGTTCTAACCGCCGACGGACTGGTGCTGCGGCCCTGGATCGAAGACGACGCCGCCGTCCTGGTTGAGGCCTACAAGCAACCGGCGATAGCCCGCTACAACCGCCGCAGCATGGATACCGAAGAAGAAGCGATCGCATGGATCCTCGGCTGGTCCGCCCGCTGGCAGGCCGAGACCGGCGCAAACTGGGCCGTCTGCACCCGTGGCGGGCAGGTGGTGGGGCGTGCGGCGCTGAGCCGGCTGAACCTGTATGAGGGGGAGGGGGAGCTTGGCTACTGGGTGCTGGAAACTGCGCGGAGGCAAGGTGTGGCTTCCCGCTCTGTGGCGGCCCTGCGCAGCTGGAGTTTCGACGTCGTCGGGCTGAAGCGGCTCCAGCTGTCCCACTCCGTGCAAAACGCGGCGTCGTGCAGGGTGGCCGGCAAAACCGGATTTGCCCTGGAGGGAACCAAACGCAGCGCCCTGAGGCACTTAGACGGGTGGCATGACATGCACCTCCACGCCGCCGTGAATCCGCAAGGTTCGAGTTCTACTTGAGCGTCAAGGCTCGCCGGTGTTCCGCGCACTGATTCACGGTAAGCCTGCGGCCCGGCTGTAACCTTGACACAGACAGCCCGCAGGACAGCTAGATACGGAAGCGTGGATTAATACGTGAGCATCGATCAGAGTTCATCGACTCTGCAGGACGCAACCGCAACCGACTCGACCATGGGCCCCACGGGACGTCCCCTGACTGAATTCCCCGAACCTCCCGTCCTCACCTCGCACGGCCCTGCCCGGATCATTGCCATGGTGAACCAGAAGGGCGGGGTCGGCAAGACCACCTCCACCATCAACCTCGGTGCTGCCCTGGCTGAAGCCGGCCGCCGCGTGCTGCTGGTGGACTTTGACCCGCAGGGAGCCCTGTCCGCAGGCCTGGGCGCCAACCCGCACGAGCTGGACCTGACGGTCTACAACGTGCTGATGGACCGCAAGGTGGACATCCGCGAGGCCATCCACGAGACCTCCATCGAGAACATCCACCTGCTGCCGGCCAACATCGACCTCTCCGCTGCCGAAGTCCAGCTGGTGAACGAGGTAGCCCGCGAGCAGGTGCTCGAACGCGCGCTGCGCCGGGTCTCGGACGACTACGACGTCATCCTCATCGACTGCCAGCCCTCCCTGGGCCTGCTGACGGTCAACGCGCTGACCGCCGCGCACGGCGTGATCATCCCGCTGATCTGCGAATTCTTCGCACTGCGCGCCGTAGCGCTGCTGGTGGAGACCATCGAGAAGGTGCAGGACCGGCTTAACCCGGGCCTGCAGGTGGACGGCGTGCTGGCCACCATGTACGACGCCCGCACACTGCACAGCCGCGAAGTCATTTCCCGCCTGGTGGAAGCCTTCGGCGACAAGGTCTTCGAAACGGTCATCAAGCGGACCATCAAGTTCGCCGATGCCACCGTGGCCGCCGAGCCGATCACCACCTACGCCGGGAACCACCCCGGGGCCGACTCCTACCGGCGCCTGGCCAAGGAACTGATTGCCCGCGGCGGCGCGCCCTAAGCCGGCGCGCGGCGCGGCGGCTGCCAAAGCGGGCGCAGCAAAGGCCGCCGAGGTCTCCCCGGAACGCGGCGGCTTCGAAGTACGGCTGGCAAACTTCACCGGACCCTTCGACGTCCTGCTGGGACTGATCTCCAAGCACGAACTGGACATCACCGAGATTGCCCTGGCGGCCGTCACCGACGAGTTCCTGGGCTACATCCGCGAGCTCTTCGGAACCGGGCCGGAAGTGGCACTGGACGAGGCCAGCGAATTCCTGGTTATTGCCGCCACCCTCCTGGACCTAAAGGCCGCACGCCTGCTGCCGGCAGGCGACGTCGAAGACGAAGAGGACGTGGCGCTGCTGGAAGCCCGCGACCTGCTCTTTGCACGCCTGCTGCAGTACAAGGCGTTTAAGGAGATGGCCTCCCGGATGGGGGAGCGGCTTCAGGAGGAGGCCCGGCGCTTCCCGCGGCAGGTCTCCCTGGACCCGCACTTTGCCGCCATGCTCCCGGAATTAATCTGGCGCACCACGCCCCGGCAGTTCGCCGACCTGGCCGAGCGTGCCCTGCAGCCCCGGGACGAACAACCGCCCACTGTGGGCCTGGAGCACCTGCACGCCCCCAAGACGAGCGTCCGGGAGCAGGGCGGCATCATTGCCGGCCGGCTGTTCGCCGAAGGCGCCGCCACATTCGCTGCGCTGGTGTCCGACGCCGACGGTCCGGTGGCGGTGGCGCGTTTCCTGGCGCTGCTGGAAATGTTCCGGGACGGCACAGTGAGTTTCGAACAGCAGGCACCTCTGGGTGAGCTGCGCATCACCTGGACCGGCGGCGACCCCTCGGCCCGGGACATAACGGACGAATATGACGGCCCAGGACCGGGCGCCGCCGCAGATACAGAAGGAGCGCAGGCATGACGACTGCCAACCAGGACACGTGGCGTGTCAACGGTGCCGGGCCCGAAACCGGCATCCCGGACATCGCCGGCATGCCCGGCGGAGTCAAGGCCGCAGTCGAAGCGGTGCTGATGGTTGTGGACGAACCCGCCGCGCCGGCGGAGCTGGCCGCAGTGATCGGAGTTCCCGAGCCTGAGGTGCTCGCGGCCCTGACGGAACTGCAGCGTGAGTATGACGGCTATACTGGGGATGGACCCGAGGGCGCACCGCGTGGTTTTGAACTCCGCGACGTAGCAGGCGGATGGCGGATTTTTTCCCGCGCTGACTTTGCGCCCGTTGTGTCGAAGTTTGTACTGGAAGGCCAGAGTGCACGGCTGTCGCAGGCCGCACTGGAAACATTGGCGGTGATTGCCTATCGGCAGCCCGTCTCCCGGGCCCGGGTCTCAGCGATCCGGGGAGTAAACGTCGATTCGGTGGTCCGCACGCTGGTTCAGCGTGGATTGATCGTCGACGCCGGCACCGAAGCTATTACGGGTTCGCTGCTGTACCGGACAACGCCGTACTTTTTGGAACGGCTTGGCTTGGGGAGCCTCGACGAACTTCCGCAGATTGCACCGCACCTGCCCGGGCTGGAAAACCTGGCCGAATTTGAAGACACTACTTACTAACCGCTAGACCCCAAAGGACTTACTCATGACCCCAGCACCCCGTTCCGGATCCGGCCGCAACACCCCCCGCGGCGGCGGACGCAGTGCCGGTGGCCCCGCCGGCGGCAAGACCTTCGGCGGCAAGGGCGGCGGCCGCGGCTCGAAGCCCGGCTCCTCCCGTACCGGCGGACCCCGCTCCGGCTCCGGCCTGAAGCCCGGCGAAGACCGCGCCAACGGCTACCGCCCCGCCCCCGAGGTCCGTCCGGAGAAATTCAAGTCCGACGCCGTGAAGGCCTTCGGCGACAGTTCCGCCAAGTCCGCCCCCCGCACGGGTGCGCCCAAGTCCGGCGGCGCCCGCCCCGGTGCCGGCCAAACCGGTGCCGGAAAGTTCGGCGGCCCGCAGGCCGGCCAGCGCAAGAGCGGGGACCGTGCCTTCCGCAACGAACGCTTCGGCCAGAACCTGGGACCGGTCCGCCGTTCCACCACCCGCCGCCCTGCCGCGCCGGTCATCTCCGAGCACCACAACCCCGAGGGCGTCCGCCTGCAGAAGGTCATGGCCAGTGCCGGCGTCGCCTCCCGCCGCGTGTGCGAGGAAATGATCGCCGAAGGCCGCGTGGAGGTTGACGGCGAGGTTGTCACCGAGCTCGGTGTCCGCGTTGACCCGGCCACCGTCGCTATCCACGTTGACGGCATGCGCCTGCAGCTGGACGAAACCCAGAAGTACTACGTGTTCAACAAGCCGCGCGGCGTTATCTCCACCATGGAGGACCCCGAAGGCCGTCCGTGCATCAGCGACTACCTCAAGCCCTCCAGCAAGCACGAACGCCTGTTCCACGTGGGACGCCTCGACAACGAGACTGAGGGCCTGCTGCTGCTGACCAACGACGGCGAGCTGACCAACCGGCTCACCCACCCCTCCTTCGAAGTGCCCAAGACCTACCTGGTCCAGGTCCGCGGACCCATGGGCCAGGGCGTCGGCGCGCAGCTGCGCGAGGGCATTGAGCTGGAAGACGGCTTCCAGAAGGTCGACTCCTTCAAGCTGGTGGACTCCACCCCCGGGCACATCCTGGTGGAGGTCGTCCTGCACTCAGGCCGCAACCGTATTGTCCGCCGCCTGTTCGACGCCGTCGGGCACCCGGTGGAGCGCCTGGTCCGCACCAAGATCGGCCCGATCAGCCTGGGTGACCAGCGCCAGGGCAGCATCCGCGTCCTTGGCCGCACCGAGGTGGGACACCTCCTCGCTTCCGTAGGACTGTAGGCCATGGCCGCTGCCGCTGACGGGGGTACCCACCTGTCCGGATCCGTGCTGATCATCGGCACGGGACTGCTGGGCACCAGCATCGGCCTCGGGCTCTCCGCCCGCGGCGTGGATGTGGTGCTCTCGGACATCTCTCCCTCCACAGAGGCGGTGGCCCGCGACATCGGCGCCGGCCGGCTGCTCGGTACCGTGGGCGAAGGCTTTGCGCCTTCGCTGGTGGTGGTTGCCGCACCGCCGGACGTCACCGCGTCCCTCGCGGCGGCCGCGCTCAAGGACTGGCCGGACGCCGTCGTCGTCGACATTGCCAGCGTCAAGTCGGCAGTGCTGGCGGACCTGCGCGGCTACGACGCCGACCTGTCCCGGTACGTGGGCACACACCCGATGGCGGGCCGGGAGAAATCCGGGCCGGTTGCTGCGCGTGCGGAGCTGTTCAACGGCATGCCGTGGGTGATTTGTGCGCCGGTGGAAGCGGCCCCGGAAACTTTGCGCTGCGCGGAGGCCCTGGCATATGACCTGGGTGCCGTGGTGGCCCGGATGTCCGCGGAGGAGCACGACGCGTCGGTGGCCCTGACCTCTCATCTGCCGCAGGTCATGGCCTCCCTGGTGGCCAGCCGGCTGCAGGAAACCCCGCCGCAGTCCCTGGCCCTGGCCGGGAACGGGTTGCGGGACGTCACCCGGATAGCGGCCAGCGACCCGCGGCTGTGGGTGCAGATCCTCAGCGGCAATGCGGACCGGCTGGTGCCCATCCTGCACGGGGTCCGCGAGGACCTGAACCGGCTGATCCGGACCCTGGAGGATCCGGTGGCGGACGGCGCCCGGCTGGACATGGCCCAGCTGATTGCCGAGGGAAACGTGGGCCAGGCCCGCATTCCCGGTAAGCACGGCGGCCCGGCCCAGTCCTTTGTGTCCTTCACCGTCCTGGTGGATGACACGCCCGGGCAGATCGCCCGGCTGCTCACCGAAATCGGTGAGATCGGCGTGAACCTGGAAGACCTGCGCCTGGAGCATGCCTCCGGACGCCAGGTGGGCCGGGCGGAGATTTCCGTCCTGCCCGGCCGGATGAATGACCTTGTTTCTGAATTAAGCGCCCGCGGGTGGAAGGTAGTGCAGTGAGTTCCAAGATTGATCCGGCCCAGTTCCGGCAGGGCAAGCCGCTGGTGGTGGCCATTGACGGGCCGTCCGGTTCCGGCAAGTCCAGCATCAGCCGCGAGGTGGCCCGCCGGCTGCACGCTGCCTACCTCGACACCGGCGCCATGTACCGCGCCGTGACCCTCTCCTGCATGGAAGCCGGAATCGACCTGACCGATTCGGTGGCCGTGGAAGCGGCTGCCGAAAGCGCCGACATTGCCCTGAGCGTTTCTCCGAACGAGGAATGGGTCCGGGTCAGCGGCCGGGACGTCACCGACGCCATCCGGGAACCCTCTGTCTCCTCTTCGGTCAGCGCCGTGGCAACGACGCTTGGCGCCCGGGCCGAACTGGTCCGCCGGCAGCAGCAGCTGATCCGGGATTCGGGGCTGCGGATTGTGGCCGAAGGCCGCGACATCACCACGGTGGTGGCGCCGCACGCCGAGGTCCGCATCCTGCTCACGGCCAGCGAAGAAGCCCGTCTGCGCCGCCGCGGCATCCAGCTCGGCGGAACGCAGAGCGCCGCCGCCCTGAAGGAACAGGTGCTGGTCCGCGACGCCAAGGACTCCACGGTGGTGGAATTCCAGCAGGCCGCCGACGGCGTCGTCACCATCGATTCCTCCGACCTGGACTTCGAAGAGACCGTTGCCGCGGTGCTCGACGTCGTCTACGCCAGCACCCACTAACCACCCCCGCCGGGGTTCCGGCACCGAACACGGGCACCTGCCCGTGTTTCAATGGGAGGAGGGCCGGCGCGGCAATGCCGCGCGGATCCTCCCGCACACTTACCGGGCTGAACGTCCGGCGACGGCCTGTACGCGCAGTGCTGCAGTCCTCAACGGAAAGAAAGCAATTCTATGAACGGAAAACCTCTCAACGACGACACCGCCGGTGATTGGGCCTCCGCGGAGGAGTACATCCCCGCAGGAACCGACTCGGTCAACGAGCGCCTCGCAGCCATCGACGACGACGAGGCCGAGGTTCGCGCCCGCTCCCTCCGCGCCGGTCTGGACGACTACGAGCTCGACGAAGAAGACGCTGCCCTGCTGGACGGCGGCTTTGACGAATTCGACGAAGACGCACCCCTCCGCCAGGATCCCGTGGTGGCCATTGTCGGCCGCCCGAACGTCGGCAAGTCCACCCTGGTCAACCGCATCCTGGGCCGCCGCGAAGCGGTTGTCGAGGATACCCCCGGCGTCACCCGCGACCGGGTGTCCTACCCGGCCACCTGGAACGGCGTGAACTTCACCCTTGTGGACACCGGCGGCTGGGAACACGACGCCCGCGGCATCCACGCCCGCGTGGCCGACCAGGCCGAGATCGCCGTCGACCACGCCGACGCCGTCATGCTGGTGGTTGATGCCACAGTAGGCATCACCGCCACGGATGAAGCCGTGGTGCGGATGCTGCGCGGCAAGGGCAAGCCCGTCGTCGTCGTCGCCAACAAGGTGGACGACATCCAGAACGAAGCCGACGCCTCGTCCCTCTGGGGCCTGGGCTTCGGCGAGCCGTACCCGGTTTCGGCCCTGCACGGCCGCGGCACCGGCGACATGCTGGACGCCGTCCTAGACGTGCTGCCGGAGTACTCCGCCTACGGCGGACTGGACCGCTCCGGCGGTCCGCGCCGCATCGCCCTGATCGGCCGCCCGAACGTGGGCAAGTCCTCACTGCTGAACAAGCTGGCCGGATCCGAGCGCGTGGTTGTTGACGACCTCGCCGGCACCACCCGCGACCCGGTGGACGAAATGGTTGAACTGGGCGGCCGTACCTGGCGCTTCGTGGATACCGCAGGCATCCGCCGCCGCCAGCACATGGCCCAGGGTGCGGATTTCTATGCTTCGCTGCGTACCCAGGCCGCGCTGGAAAAGGCCGAGGTCGCCGTCGTGCTGCTGGCTGTGGACGAGGTCCTCAGCGAGCAGGATGTTCGCATCCTGCAGCTGGCGATCGAATCCGGCCGCGCACTGGTCCTCGCCTTCAACAAGTGGGACCTGCTCGACGACGACCGCCGCCGCTACCTCAAGACCGAAATCGAGCGCGACCTCGCCCACGTGGAGTGGGCCCCGCACGTGAACATCTCGGCCAAGACCGGCTGGCACAAGGACAAGCTGGTGCCCGCCCTGGACACCGCCCTGGAAAACTGGGACAAGCGCATCCCGACCGGCAAGCTCAACGCCTTCCTGGGCGAGCTTGTGGCCGCGCACCCGCACCCGGTCCGCGGCGGCAAGCAGCCCCGCATCCTCTTCGGCACGCAGGCGTCCTCCCGCCCGCCGAAGTTCGTACTGTTCACCACCGGCTTCCTGGACCCGGGCTACCGCCGGTTCATCACCCGCCGCCTGCGCGAAACCTTCGGCTTCGAAGGAACGCCGATTGAGGTTTCCATGCGGGTGCGCGAGAAGCGCGGCAAGAACAGCAAACGCTAAACCGTCAGTTCCGGCGTCTTGTGCCCCGGTCCGGCTTCCCTTCTGGGCGAGCGGGGCCGGGGTTTCGCGTTCTGCAGGACACCTCGCCGCGTTGGAGACGGCGCCGAACCGCTCCCGGGCCGTCTCCTGTACAGCTGACGCTGCCTTCGGGACCTCCGGACAGCAGGAGCTGTACAGTAGGCGGATTTCCCGGCCGCCCGGCTGCCGCAGAGGGATTTGTTCGGGAGGGTACGTGCCGATTCGGGACTTTTGCCAACTATGATGTAGAGTATTCGAGTTGGTTCGGCCGGAAATAAACCGGCCGGGTAACGGGTTGTGGCGCAGCTTGGTAGCGCACTTGACTGGGGGTCAAGGGGTCGCAGGTTCAAATCCTGTCAACCCGACAGATAGCCTGATGAAACGCAAGTTTCGTCAGGCTATTGTCGTTAACAAGCCCAAATGCACCGACTCAGGGCTGCCGCCCCAGAGCCGTCAGGTCATCGGCCACCGCCGCCATCCGGCCCTCGAACTGGTGCCCGCCCGACGCATGGCCGCGGACCCGGGCGTGCGGAAGCCGGGCAGCGTGGCGCCCGAGGTGGCCGAAGGGCACAACGGCGTCGTCCCGGCAGTGGTGCAGCCAGACCGGCAGGCCCGCCGGCAGTTCTGCTTCGGGCGGCAGGGCGTACTCCGCCTGCCAGCCCTCTGCGCCCCAGAACGGCATGGCCAGGAGGGCGAGTCCCAGCGGAGGGTCGCCCGGCCCGCTGCCCGGCCCGCTGCCCGGCCGGCTGCCCGAGAAGTGCTGCAGGGCCATGGACGCTCCAAATGAATGTCCTACGATCACCAGTTCCGGCCCGAGGGCCGCCCGTTGCCGTTCGATTTCGCTGCGCCAGGCCGCTGCGGACATGTCCTCGTCCGGAAAGCGGGGCGCCGACACGGGTACTCCCAGTAGTTCGTACAGTGCCTCGGCCATCGGCTGGTCATCTTCCCAGCCGCCGGCACCATGGATAAAGAGGATTTCCATATGGTGCTCCATTCCCGTACCGCTATTTTCCAACGAAAGCAGCGGATATGGTACGGGTCCCGGGCAGGACCGGGACGCGGGGCATTTGGAACAGGCATGAGAACGGACAAGGGATGCGGAGCAGGCAAACTGCAGCGGCTGTGGCAGTGCTGACTCTGGCCGGGGTTACGGCCTGTTCAGGAACGGGCGGAACCGGACAGCGAACGCCGCTCCCGGCAACGCCGGCACCGGCCACGGTTATGTCTGGAGCTGCCGCCCCGGACACCATCACCACCGGCCTCGACGCCCCGTGGTCCATCGTGTTCTTTGAAGGCGTCCCGCTCGTCAGCGAACGCGACTCGAGCCGGATCCTGGAGCTCGACGGCGAGGGCACCAGTCGCGAAGTTGGAACCGTCGCCGATGCAGCAGGCAGGGGAGAGGGCGGTTTGCTGGGGATTGCTGTACGGGACGGGTTCCTCTACGCCTACCTGACCGCTGGGGAAGAGAACCGGATTGAACGGCGGGAACTGGTCGGAACAGCCGGATCGCTGCAGCTGGGGCCGCCGGATACGGTACTGGACGGGATTCCCGCCGGTCCAGTCCACAACGGAGGACGCATCGCCTTCGGCCCGGACGGCATGCTCTACGCCACCACGGGCGACGCCGGAAACCGCGGCAGCGCGCAGGACCTGGAATCCGTCTCGGGCAAGATCCTGCGGATGACGCCCGAGGGCGCCGCGCCCGGGGACAATCCCTTCCCCGGCTCGCTCGTGTACAGCTACGGGCACCGCAATCCGCAGGGAATGGCCTGGGACGCCAATGGTGTCCTCTACGCGACCGAATTCGGGCAGGACACCTGGGATGAGCTGAACGTGATTGTTCCCGGCCAAAACTACGGCTGGCCTGAAGCAGAGGGCATCACCGGCGAGGCCGGTTTCACTGACCCGGTGCAGCAGTGGACGCCGGACGATGCGAGCCCCAGCGGGATGGCGGTGTCCAACGGGTACGCCTACATCGCGAACCTGAGGGGCCAGCGCATGCGGCGGGTTCCGCTCAGCGACCCCGGCAGCTCCGCGGAGTACTTCGCCGGAGAGTACGGCCGGCTGCGCGACGTCGTGAATGCACCGGACGGCAGCCTGTGGGTGCTCACCAACAACACTGACGGCCGCGGAAGCCCAGGCCCGGACGATGACCGCGTCCTCCGGCTGGAGCCGGAAGGGTGACGGCGGCTAAACGATCTGGTTGATCCGGATCAGGTTTCCGGCCGGATCCCGGAACGCGCAGTCGCGCACACCGTAGTCCTGATCGATGGGTTCCTGGACGACGTCGGCCCCGGCCGCTTCCAGCCGCGCGAACAACCCGTCGAGGTCATCGGTGGCCAGCGTCACGGACGAATACACACCCTTGGCGATGAGGTCCAGGATGGTCTGCCGCTCGGCGTCGGTAATCCCCGGATCGATAGCCGGCGGCTGCAGCACGATGGAAGTCTCCGGCTGGTCCACGGGGCCAACGGTGATCCACCGCATGTCCTCGTAGCCGACGTCGTTGCGCACCTCGAAGCCGAGGACATCGCGGTAAAAGCCCAAAGCGGCTTCGGCGTTGGTCTGTGGAAGGAAGGTGTAATGAATGTTGAGGTTCATGCTCGAAAGGCTACGCGCGGGCGCCAGCGTGCGCTTCTTGATTCCTGACCGGCCTGGTCACCTGCTTCGCCTGGCACGGTGGAATGCCCGCCGCGTCCGGAGCATGGCTGCGCCGGTAGGTGCTGGGCGGTACCCCCACCAGTTCGGTGAAGCGGGTGCTGAAGGTGCCCAGCGAGGAGAAACCCACCGCAAAGCAGATCTCCGTTACGCTGAGGTCCCCGCGCCTCAATAAGGTCATGGCGCGCTCAATCCGCCGGGTCATCAGGTAGGAATACGGCGACTCGCCATAGATGCGGCGGAACTCACGGCTGAGGTGTCCCGCGGACAGATACACCCCGCGCGCCAGCTCCTCCACATTCAGGGGCCGGGCATACTCCCGGTCGATCCGGTCCCGAACGCGGCGGATCAGCGTGATGTTCTCCAGTCGCCGGGACCGGGTGCCTGCCGAAGCTGCACCTGCCGACCCCGTGCTTGCCGAACCCGTGTCCTCCGAATCCATACGGCTATTTTTGCGCACCGCCGGACCAGTGTCCCGGTTGCCCGCCGCTTAATCCGGGCTCATGCCGCAGCTAAGGTTCAGCACGGCGCCGTTCATGGCCTCGGCCCCGCCATCGGCCAGGAAAACCGCCGCGCGGGCGACGTCGTCGAGCGTCGGCAGGCTTTTACTGCTGGTCAGGGATTCCAGAAAAGTCCGGAATTCGCTCACCGGCATCGGCAGATCGGGTGTGTCGCCCAGTGTTTCGGCGATCCGCTGCGGCCGAAGGCAAACAGTGCGTACACCTGAGGGGCCCAGCTCGGCCGCCAGTGTACGCGTCAGGGCCTCGACGGCGGCGCAGGCCGCGGCGAATCCGCCCACGCCCGCCAGCGACATCCGGGCGGGCGAGGCGGAGAGGGTCAGGATGGTCCCCGCCTGCTGCCGGACCATGTGCCCGGCTGCTGCCCGCGCGGTCAGGAACTGTGTCCGCGGCCAGGCCGTGAGCGGGTCCAGGAGGTCGGCCAGCGGCATCTCCAGCAGCGGGATTCCCTGCACCAGCGGGATTCCGACGGCGTTGATCACGACGTCGATCCGTCCGGCTGAAGAGATTACCTCCCGGGTGAAGTCCTCCACCGCCAGAGGATCGGCGGCATCCAGCACGTGCGTCGACACCGGCTCGGCGGTGAGGTCCCGAAGCCCCGCGGCGGCTCGGGACAGGTGCTCGTCCGTCCTGCCCGCCAGGAAGAGCCGGGCGCCCCGGGCGGCGAAGGCCGAAGCCACCGCGCTGCCGATGGCGCCCGCGGCTCCGTAGACAACTGCAACTGATCCTTGAACCGGCATGTTTTCTCCTTCGGTCAGCTCTATCCCGCAACCTTGCAGGCCGGGAACACCGGTGTCACCCGTGGCCGCGCTATTGCCCCGGCGGAGGTTAATGGGCAGCGCGCTTCCGGTGCCGCCGCCGGCGCATTATCCTGTCACCGGAAACCGGCGGATCGCTGCTGGAAGGCCTGCTGCAGGCGCTGGTCGTAGAGGGCTTGGACGGAGTCCATGAGCAGCTGGTACAACGGGGCATAGATGTCGTCACGCCTCCGGAAACCGAACCCTGGGGCGAGCGGTTTGCCTAGTACCGGGATCCGAACGGTCTGATAGTCCAACTCGTTGAGTGGGTGGAGGGACATGAGTGACAACATCCCAACGGAGCTCGCACGGGAGGAGCTTGTCCGTCTGGAACGGCGGCTGGCCCTGGAAGGTGCACCGGCATATGAGGACCTGCTGCACCGGGACGCTCTGGTCATCGTCCCAGGTGCCGTGCTCAACAAGGGGGAATGCGTTGCAGCCATTGAAGCCTCCGCTCCCTGGGACCGAATCGATATCGACCCGTTCTGGTATTTCGGTACGGCCGACACAGCAAGCATCGCGTACAGGTTCACAGGCAACCGCGGCCCCGACGAGTACCAGGCCGTGATGCTGTCCAGCTACCTTCTCGACGCGGGTTGGCCTCAGTTGATCCATCATCAGCAGACAGTGGAGGCGCCATAGCTGCCCGCTTTCTTTGGATCCGGGTCCCGAAGCATCCATTACCACCGTTTCGGTTGCAGGGTGAAAGGCGGGATGGAAGCCTCGGTGCATGCAAAATTTGAAGCTCCGTAAGGCCCTGGTCCTACCTTCCGTCTGCAGCCTGGCGGCAGGGCTTGCAGTGGCAGGAACGCTGTTCACGGCTCCCGCGGCCGCGGCACTGGCGCCGGTCAATCCTGTCCGGATCAACGACGCCGCCCCGGCGAACTCAGGATTCCTCGTTTTTGTGGAAGGAAATACGGCCATCAATGCAGATGAATCGGAAGGTTCCATCGCAACTGGAGGGAACCTGAGCTTCAGCACCTCCTACAACATCGCCATTTCGGAAGTACTCCAGACACCCACTGCACCCGGTGATCCGGCTCCGGTGTCGCTTTGGGTCGGGGGAGGAATCGCCTGGCCGGACAACGGGTCAATCGTCAGCGTGAACCAAGGCACCACGAAGGTCGGGAACACGAGCACCTACACGGCGTACGACGTGGACCCGAACGGCGCTCAAGTGAATTACCGGTTGACCGAGTTCGGTCAGCCGTACACGTCCACGCCCCAGATCAATGGCACGGTCCGCCAGACTCCCGCATCCGTCGCCGCGACCGAGGGCATTGTCGACATTCCCGGCGCTTTCACCCAATACCGGGCGCTCACCCAGGAGATGGGGGCCTGCACCGAGACCTTGGCACTGCGCAACGTCAACGGCGATCCGTTGCCCCGTCCGGTGGCTGCCGGGACCAACGCCTACATCACCCTCGTGGAAGGCCAGACCAACGTCCTGAACCTCACGGCCGAGGAACTGGACGCCCTGGACGTCCTTACCTTCACCAACCAGCCCACCGCGGCCACACCATTGCTGGTCAATGTCTCTGGGACCTCGTTCAACGGAACCACCCCGAACCTTGCCGGCATAGGCCGGGACCAAGCACCGTATATCATGTGGAACTTCCCTTTCGCCACCAGTGTTACCGCCACGGGAGGGGCCGCCCTGCAGGGAACGTTGTATGCACCGAACGCGGACGTCGCTTGGCTCACCACCCAGAACATTGAAGGAAACATTATCGCGGGCTCGCTCACCCACGGGGCTTTGAACGAGCGGGAGACAGGACCGCGCGAGATCCACAGTGAGGCGTTCGCCACCACGTTGAGCTGCGCAGATCCGACACCTACTCCCACTCCGACTCCGACGCCAACTCCCACTCCGACTCCCACTCCCACTCCGGAGCCCACGCCCACCCCCACGACGTGCCCGCCGACCCCAACTCCCACCCCAACGCCCACTCCCACCCCAACGCCCACTCCCACCCCAACGCCCACTCCCACTCCGACAATCACGCCGACCCCGACAATCACGCCTACTCCGACAATCACGCCTACTCCGGAACCGACCACTACCCGGGCCTGTCTGCCTGCCGCCAACCCGCTACCGGCCCAGACTGTGCGGCCCCAGCTACCCAACACTGGTACCGGGCCTGCGGCTCTGCGCTGGCTTTCCGCAGCGCTCGTGCTGGCAGGAGGCACGGGAATCTATCTTGCCCGGGGTCGTGGATCGCGCGAATAGCCGGGAACGCACGCCAGGCACGGATCGGTGCAGGCACTACCTATGTGGCGGGTGGGGTCAGCGTGAAACTCATGCGGACTTCTGCATTTACTGTTGTCGAGCGGAAACCAAGGTGCAAGCCTCTGGCCTATGCACACTAAACGTCACTCAAGAGCCCTAATTGTCACTACTATGTGCAGCCTCGCGACAGGGTTCGCCCTGACAGGCTCCCTGGCCACCGCCCCGTCCGCCGCCGCGCTTGAACCGGCGTCCTCGGCCCAGGTCAGCAATGCCGTTTCGTTGGAAAACGGCATACTTATGTCCCTTACCGAACCCACACCCACGTGTTCCCCCTCGCTGGCGCCCGCCCCTACAGAGCCGGCGCCAACGCCAACCGATCCGGATCCCGTGCCCACGTCAGGCGTCCCGGAGCCTACGCCTACAGTCCCGGCGCCGATCCCGACGCCCACGGAGCCTTCGCCCAGCCCGACGACGACGGAGCCCAGCCCGCCGATGACTACCTCGGAGCCCAGCCCGCCGATGACTACCTCGGAGCCGAGCCCGCCGATGACGGACCCCGAGCCGAGTTCGACGGCAACTGACCCCTCCTTGACCGTAACGGGCTTGACGGTTGACAGGGTCCTGGCCGTCACGCCTCCGTGCATGGGTGCTGTGGATTCATCGCAGCCCGAACGGGCAGGCTTGGCCGACACCGGAACAACCGGTACGTCGCTCAGCCTGCTGGCCGCAGGCGGAATGCTGACAGCCGGTGCGGCCGGGCTTTACTTCGTTCGCCGACGCGGAGTTCGGGAGTAGAACGCTCTGCCGGTCCATCCTTCCCATAGCAAAGGTCCCTGCCGGCCCCCGTACTTGACGGGGCGCCGGCAGGCCGCCGGCCAGTTGGAACCGCCCCGCGTTGCGGAGGGCGAGAGGGGGGGCATGGCCGGTCCGGCGACACAGTGCTCCGCCGCAGCGCCTCATCCGACCGCTCAGACGGAGGTGGAAGGGACCCGGCGCGACAGCATGTTTCGACGCCCCTGAACAACCAGTGCCGTTGGAGGCCGGCAGCGGGTAGGCTAATACAGCAGGTAAGGCAGAAACAGTCATCGGAACCGGGTCAGCCAGGACAACTGGCTGATCAGTTTTCTTTTTGGGGAGGAAATTGCACATGGCGGGCGAGCAGTACAGCGCCGAACGAACGGGCGACCGACGGGAACCCAGCTCGGAAGACACCACATCCATCAGTCTTCCGCCAATCTCAGACTCCACCACGGTGGAGCCTAAGCTCACCCCGGACGAGCGCGCCGCGGTCGCGGCCCTTCCGGCGGGCTCCGCCCTGCTGATTGCCCACACCGGCCCCAACGCAGGTGCGCGTTTCCTGCTGGACCAGGACGTCACCACTGCAGGACGGCACCCCAACGCGGACGTTTTCCTGGACGACGTGACGGTGTCCCGCAAGCATGTGGAGTTCCGGCGCACTGCGGAAGGATTCCGGGTAGTGGATGCCATGAGCCTGAACGGCACCTATGTCAACAACGACCGCGTGGACAGCGTGCTGCTGCGCACCGGCAGCGAAGTGCAGATCGGCAAGTTCCGCCTGACTTTCTATGCTGCCCGGCCCGCATCTGCAGGAAACCAGGCGCCGGCACAGGCGTAGGGCAGATAAGGTAGTAGTCATGTCAGCATCTCAGTCCGTCAGGCGCAGCACCGGACCCGAACGGCTGCGCGGCAGGGTGCTGAACATCGGTGAAGTACTCGGCGAGCTCAGCGGGGATTTCCCCGCCATCAGCGCGTCCAAGATCCGTTTCCTGGAGGAAAAGGGTCTGGTGACGCCGCAGCGTACGGCGGCCGGCTACCGGAAATACAGCACCGCCGACGTCGAGCGCCTCCGCTTCGTGCTTGCCCTCCAGCGAGACCAGTACCTGCCCCTGAAGGTCATCAAGGATTACCTTGATGCGATCGACCGGGGTGAACGGCCCGAATCCCTCCCCGGCGGGATGTCCTTGGCACCGCGAGTTGTCTCCGACCAGCTGGCCGGAGAGCTGTCGGCCCGAGCACACGCGCGGACACTGACGTTTGACGAACTGGTGCAGGAATCCGGAGCCAGCGCCGACCTGGTGCGGAGTTTGGCCAGCTACGGCCTGATCGGGCCGGCCGATGAGAACTACGACGAGCACGCGCTGAAAGTGGCCAAGGCGTGCGCCCAGCTTGAAGCCCATGGCATCGAGCCGCGGCACCTGCGCCCTTTCCGTGCCGCAGCGGATCGTGAACTGGGCCTGGTGGAACGTGTGGTTGCTCCGGTTGCGTCCCGGCGCGACGTTGCGTCCAAAGCCAGAGCTGCCGAAACCGCACGGGAAATCAGCGACCTGTGCCTGAGCCTGCACAGTGCGCTGGTCCACGGCCAGATCGCGCGGATGGAGTCCTGAGCATGCAGGAAGTCGAAGTTGTGGGTGTCCGGATTGAACTGCCGTCCAACCAACCGCTGGTCCTGCTCAAGGAAATAAACGGGGAACGCCACCTGCCCATCTGGATCGGGGCGCCCGAGGCCAGCGCAATCGCTTTTGTGCAGCAGGGCATTGTCCCGCCGCGCCCCATGACCCATGACCTGCTGGTGAACCTCGTCCACGCGCTCAAGCGCGAGGTCAGCCTCGTCCGGCTGATCTCGGTGGAGGACACCGTCTTCCACGCCGAGATCGTCTTCGAGGACGGCACAGCGGTCAATTCACGTGCCTCTGACGCCATCGCAGTGGCCCTGCGCATCCCCTGCCCTATTTACTGCGCCGACCAGGTCCTTGACGAGGCAGGCGTCCGCATTGCCGACGCTGACGACGACGGCGAGGAAGAGCAGGACAACGCCGAGCAGGAAATGCGGCAGTTCCGCGAGTTCCTGGCCGACGTCGAGCCTGAAGACTTCGAGCGCTAGACGCTTTTCCGGTCCCCGGGTCCGACACGCTGCGGAAAGTTCCGCCGCCTCTTTGACCTTGGTGCCCGTCAGTTCTAACGTCGAAGACATAGAGTTCCCATTGCACCGGGGGAGTTCTCGGGGGACACTGAGAAAGCCCCGACAGCTCCGGCCAGTGCCGACCCCCAGGGGAACCGTTACTAGGAGGCACAAGTGAGTCCGAAAGGCGATGCCGGCCAGCATGCCGCAGCACCGGGGAGCATCCCTTCCCAGAGTGCGCAGGGCTTGCTGTTCACGGAGGACCTGCCTGTGCTGGATGAAGACGCCGGCTACCGCGGTCCCACGGCCTGCAAGGCCGCCGGAATCACCTACCGCCAGCTGGATTACTGGGCCCGGACCGGGCTCGTTGAACCTGCCGTACGCGGTGCGGCCGGCTCCGGTACCCAGCGGCTGTACAGTTTCCGCGACATCCTGGTCCTGAAAGTCGTCAAGCGCCTTTTGGACACCGGGGTATCGCTCCAACAGATCCGTACCGCGGTGGAACACCTGCGGGAGCGCGGCGTGGAGGATCTGGCGCAGATCACCCTGATGAGCGACGGCGCCAGTGTGTACGAATGCACCTCCGCAGACGAGGTCATTGACCTGGTGCAGGGCGGACAGGGGGTCTTCGGAATCGCAGTCGGCCGCGTGTGGCGAGAGGTTGAAGGCAGCCTGGCCCAGCTCCCGAGCGAACACGTCAATGACTTTCCCGGCGACGAGCTGAGCCAGCGCCGGATCGCCCGCAAAATCAGCTAGTCTCCTGCCGGCAGCGCCGGCAATAACGCTATGACAAATGCAGGAAGGCCACCCCGCGGGGTGGCCTTCCTGCATTTGTACGGTGAATCCTCAGCGGATGCTCAGATGCTGTCTTGGTTTACGCGACCGGGCGCCGCATCACGCGGTTGCGCACACTGCCCGTGTCCATGAGGTTCTTCAGCAACGCATCAAAGGTTCCGGAGGCCTGCTTGGCGGATTCACCGGGCCAGTGGTGGACGGAATGCGCTGCACCCTGAATCTGCTGCCAGTTGGCCTGCTCGGCAATGGTGGGGCTCAGCAGCAGATCACCGAACATCTGCTTCATTTCAGCCAGCCGGAAAACATGCTCATTGGAACTGGGACGGACCCGGTTGGCAATGATCCCCGCCGGAGCGAGGTTGGGAGCGAACTCCTCCCGGAAAAGTTCAAGGGCACGCATGGTCCGCTCGGTTCCGGCAACGGAAAACAGGCCGGGTTCGGCAACCAGCAGCACCCGGTTGCTGGCGGTCCATGCCATGCGGGTCAGCCCGTTCAGGGACGGCGGGCAGTCGATGAGGACCAGCCCGTAGCCGGTGACCCGGGAGAGCAGGTTGGTCAGGCGGCGGAGATCCCGCTTGCCCAGATCCGGGCGGTCGTAGATGCCCGAATAAGCCGAGCCCATGGCAACGTCCAGCACGGGGCGCTTGCCGGTGTCCTTGGCCAGGCGGCGGGCGTTCTCCACCCAGCCGCTGGGCACCACGTTGTCGCTGAACTGGACCCGGCGGGGACTGCGCAGCATCTCGCCGATGCCCAGCTGGTTTCCCGCACTGACGCCCAGGCCCGTGGTTGCATCAGCGTGCGGGTCCAGGTCCACGACCAGGGTCGGAATGCCCGCGGCCAGCGCGGCGGATGCCAGACCCAGAGTGACGGAGGTCTTGCCGACGCCGCCCTTCAGGCTGCTGATGCTCACTACTTGCACTTGTTGAACCAAAACCTAACGTGTCTAGGAATCACTGGAGGCTGCACACTCATTCTATGTGACGGACTACGGTTACCCTCGCATCAGGGATTTGCAGGGGTGGCGCTTACACTGGTGCCACAGTGTGAGCCCCGGCACGGTCCAGGCAGCGCTGTTCTCCCGGAGTTGCGCCCGCAGGTGGGCTTCGGTGCGTTCTGCCGATGGCGCGACAGCGTAGGTAGAATCCGATACAGGCGGTACTGTCCAGGTGCCCCAGCCCGCAATAGACGCAGGAGACCCATGTTCTCGAAGATATTGGTAGCCAACCGGGGCGAAATCGCCATCCGTGCCTTCCGGGCGGCCTATGAACTCGGTGCCAAGACCGTAGCCGTATTTCCGCACGAGGACCGCAACTCCATTCACCGGCAAAAGGCCGACGAGGCCTACCTGATCGGTGAAGAGGGGCATCCGGTCCGGGCGTATCTGGATGTGGACGAAATCGTCCGGGTGGCCAAGGAGTCCGGCTGCGACGCTATCTACCCCGGTTACGGCTTCCTGTCGGAAAACGCGCAGCTGGCCCGGGCCGCGGCCGACGCCGGCATCACCTTTGTGGGTCCCGCCGCCGACATCCTGGAACTGGCAGGCCATAAGGTCCATGCCCTGAACGCAGCCCGGGAAGCGGGTATCCCGGTCCTGCGCTCCACCCAGCCCAGCGCCGACGTCGAGAAGCTGCTGGGTGAGGCGGAGGACATCGGCTTCCCCATTTTCGTTAAGGCCGTCGCGGGCGGAGGCGGCCGCGGAATGCGCCGCGTGGATACCGCGGACAAGCTGCCGGAGGCGCTGCAGGCCGCCATGCGCGAGGCGGAGACCGCATTCGGTGATCCCACCGTCTTCCTGGAACAGGCGGTGCTGCGCCCCCGGCACATTGAAGTGCAGATCCTGGCGGACAACGAGGGCAATATTGTGCACCTGTTCGAGCGGGACTGCTCGCTGCAGCGCCGCCACCAGAAGGTGGTGGAAATTGCCCCGGCGCCCAACCTGGACGAGAACATCCGGCAGGCGCTTTACCGCGACGCGGTGAAGTTCGCCAAGGCACTGAAATACGTCAACGCCGGAACCGTCGAGTTCCTGGTGGACACCGTGGGTGAGCGGGCCGGCCAGCACGTCTTTATCGAGATGAATCCCCGCGTGCAGGTGGAGCACACCGTCACGGAGGAAATCACCGACGTGGACATTGTCCAGTCCCAGCTGAGGATCGCGGCGGGGGAGAGCCTGGCGGACCTGGGCCTGGCACAGGACGAGCTGCAGGTGCGCGGTGCCGCACTGCAGTGCCGGATCACCACCGAAGACCCGGCCAACGGCTTCCGTCCCGACGTTGGACGGATCACCGCGTACCGGTCAGCCGGCGGCGCCGGAGTGCGGCTCGACGGCGGCACGGTCTACGCAGGTGCCGAGATCAGTCCGCACTTCGACTCCATGCTGGTGAAGCTGACCTGCCGGGGCCGGACCTACCCGATTGCCGTGAACCGTGCCCGCCGGGCGCTGGCCGAGTTCCGGATCCGCGGGGTGGCCACCAACATTTCCTTCCTCCAGGCCGTGCTGGATGATCCTGATTTTGTGGCCGGCGACGTTGCCACCTCCTTCATCGAGGAACGCCCCGAGCTGCTCAACGCGCGCGGCTCCGCGGACCGCGGCACCAAACTGCTTAATTGGCTGGCGGACGTTACCGTCAACAAGCCCTACGGCGAAGCAGCCGTCCACATCGACCCGGCAGAGAAGCTCCCGTCCCCGCTGCCGGAGGCTCGGCCGGGCTCCAGGCAGCGGCTGCAGGAGCTGGGCCCGGAGGGTTTTGCCGCGGAGCTGCGCAGGCAAACCGCGCTGGCCGTCACCGACACCACCTTCCGCGACGCACACCAGTCGCTGCTGGCAACCCGCGTGCGGACCCGTGACCTTGTCGCCGCCGCACCGGCAGTGGCAGCACTGACACCGGAGCTGCTCTCCGTGGAGGCCTGGGGCGGTGCCACGTACGACGTCGCCCTCCGCTTCCTGGGCGAGGACCCCTGGGAGCGGCTGGCCGCACTGCGGCACGCACTGCCCAACGTATGCATCCAGATGCTGCTGCGCGGCCGCAATACCGTCGGTTACACCCCGTACCCCACGGAGGTTTCGGATGCCTTCGTGGAGGAGGCCGCAGCCACCGGCGTCGACATTTTCCGGATCTTCGACGCGCTCAATGACGTCTCACAGATGGAACCGGCCATCCAGGCCGTCCGCAGGACCGGAACAGCCGTGGCCGAGGTGGCGCTTTGCTACACCGCAGACATGCTCAACCCTGATGAGACGCTCTACACGCTGGACTACTACCTGGACCTGGCCCAGCGGATGGTGGACGCCGGCGCGCACATTCTGGCCATCAAGGACATGGCCGGGCTCCTCCGCCCGGCCGCTGCCGCGAAACTGGTGTCAGCCCTGCGGGAGCGTTTCGACCTGCCCGTGCACCTGCACACCCACGACACCGCCGGCGGACAGCTCGCCACGCTGCTGGCGGCGGCGGAAGCCGGCGTGGACGCCGTCGATGTTGCCAGCGCGCCGCTGGCCGGAACCACCAGCCAGCCGGCCATGTCCTCACTGGTCGCCTCGCTGACCAACACCGAACGTGAGACCGGTATCAGCTTGGCGAACGTAGGGGCGCTGGAGCCCTACTGGGAGGCAGTGCGCCGGGTCTACGCACCGTTCGAGTCGGGCCTGGCCGGACCCACCGGGCGGGTCTACATGCACGAGATTCCCGGCGGGCAGCTCTCGAACCTCCGCCAGCAGGCCATCGCGCTGGGGCTTGGCGAGCGGTTTGAAGCCATCGAAGACATGTACAGCGCCGCAGACCGGATCCTGGGCCGCCTGGTGAAAGTCACGCCGTCGTCCAAGGTCGTGGGGGACCTGGCCCTGCAGCTGGTCGGTTCCAATGTCTCTCCGGAAGACTTCGAGGAGAACCCGCAGAACTACGACATCCCGGATTCGGTGATCGGCTTCCTCAGCGGTGAACTCGGCGACCCGCCGGGAGGCTGGCCCGAGCCCTTCCGGACCAAGGCGCTGCAGGGACGCGAGGTCAAGCCCCGCCGCGTTGAGCTGACGGAGGTGGACAAGGCCGGACTGCAGGCGGATTCCGCCACGCGGCAGGAAACCCTGAACCGGCTGCTCTTCGCAGGCCCGGCGAAGGAATTCGCCACGGTCCGGGAAACCTACGGCGACGTTTCCGTGCTGGAAACCCGGGACTACCTGTACGGGCTGCGCCGAGGTGAGGAGCATGTCATTGAGCTGGAGAAGGGCGTAAAGCTGATTGCGGCCCTGGACGCGGTGTCCGAACCCGATGAGAAGGGCATGCGTACGGTCATGACCACGCTCAACGGGCAGATGCGGCCCGTCTCGGTCCGGGACCGGAGCATCGAGAGCTCCAGCAAAACGGCGGAGCGTGCCGACCCGGCCGAGCCCGGGCACGTCGCTGCTCCGTTCGCCGGAGCCGTCACCGTCACGGCCAAGGAAGGCGCCGAAGTGGCCGCCGGGGAAACGGTGGCCACCATTGAGGCGATGAAGATGGAAGCCTCCATTACGGCACCTGTCGCCGGCACCGTGGAGAGGGTGGCCATCTCCACCGTGGAGCAGGTCCAGGGCGGGGACCTCCTGCTGGTGATCGCACCCAAGTGAGGTCCGCGGAAATGTACCGGCGGTGCCGACTGCCTAGACTGGGGGAGTGACCCACTACGATCTAGCCATCATCGGTTCAGGCTCCGGCAACTCCATAATCACCCCGGATTGGGACGGCAAGCGGGTGGCCGTCATTGACGGCGGCACGTTCGGGGGGACGTGCCTGAACGTCGGATGCATCCCCACGAAGATGTTCGTATATCCCGCCCAGCTGGCGGCCGCCGCTGCCGACGGCGTCCGGCTGGGCGTGGATACGTCCATGCAGGGGGTCCGCTGGCGGGAGGTCCGGGACCGCATCTTTACCCGCATCGATGCCATCTCCGAGGGCGGCCGGCGGTACCGGGACGAGGAACTGGACAACGTCACGCTGTACAGCGAGAACGTACGCTTCACCTCCCCGCACGCCTTGGTCACCGAGTCGGGGGAGAAGATCACCGCTGACCGGATCGTTGTGGCTGCCGGTTCCCGTCCGGTACTTCCGGACACCCCGGGCATGGACCTGCCGCAGGTGCACACCTCCGACACGGTCATGCGCATTGATGACCTGCCTGCCCGGGTACTGATCATCGGCGGGGGATACATTGCGGCCGAATTCGGTTTCGTTTTCTCGGCACTGGGGTCCCGGGTCACCATGGCCGTCCGCTCGGAGGCGTTTCTGCGCTCCCTGGACGGCACCCTATCCGAGCGCTTTACCGCAGAAGCAGCCAAGCAGTGGGACCTGCAGCTGAACACCACCGTGGATTCGCTGAAAGAAAACGCCGACGGTTCCGTACACGCCGTGCTCAGCAGCCCGGGCGGCACCCGGGAACTGGACGTGGACCTGGTGCTGGCCGCTACCGGGCGCAAGCCGAATACCGACCGGCTGGACATAGCCGCGGCCGGTTTCGACGCCACGCCGGACGGACGGCTCGCGGTGGACGGGTTCGGCCGGGTGCTGTCCGGCGGAGAACCGGTGCCGGATCTTTGGGCCCTGGGCGATATAAGCAGCCCCTACCAGCTCAAGCACGTAGCCAACCATGAGGCCCGCGTGGTGGCCCACAACCTGGTGCACCCCGATGACCTGCGGGAGATGGACCACCGGTACGTCCCTGCGGCAGTTTTCAGCAGCCCGCAGATCGCCAGCGTGGGAATGACCGAAGAGCAGGCCTGCGCCGACACCGAAGCCCGGGGAGTGGAACTCGCCCTGGCGGTGCAGGAGTACGGCTCAACGGCGTACGGCTGGGCCATGGAGGACTCCACCGGCTTCGTCAAGCTCCTGGCTGAAAAGGAAACCGGCCGGCTGCTGGGCGCGCACATCATGGGTCACGAGGCCTCCATGCTGATCCAGCCGCTGGTCCAGGCCATGGAATTCGGGCTGGACGCAGCGACCATGGCCCGCGGCCAGTACTGGATCCACCCGGCCCTGACCGAAGTTGTGGAGAACGCGCTGCTCTCGCTCAAGACAAACGAAAAGCCGGGCAGGAACCGCCTTTAAGGGGTTCCTACCCGGCCGGCAGGCAAGGATCAGACGCGCTGCCCGCTGTAGATCTCGTCAATCACTTCGGAGAAGTCGCGCAGCACCTGGGCACGCTTGATCTTCAGTGACGGGGTGAGGTGCCCGCTTGACTCGGTGAAGTCCGTGGGGACCACCCGGAACACCTTGATGGCCTCGGCCTGGGAGACCTTCTTGTTGGCCCGGTCAACCACGGCCTGGAGTTCCGCCTGCAGCTCGTCGGTCTTGGCCACCTCGGTCACCGTCATGCCGGCCGGCAGCTTGTGCCGTTCCAACCAGCCTGGCAGTGCTTCTTCATCCACAGTGATCAGCGCGGAAATAAACGGCTTGGCGTCGCCGACCACCACGCACTGGGAAACGATGGCGTCTGCACGGATTGAGTCCTCCAGCTGGGAGGGGACCACGTTCTTGCCGCCGGCGGTGACAATGATTTCCTTCTTGCGGCCCGTGATCTTCAGGAAGCCGTCCGCGTCCAGCTCGCCGATATCCCCGGTGTGGAACCAGCCGTCGGTAAAGGTTTCCGCCATCAGTTCCGGGCGCTTGTAGTAGCCCTTCATCACGCTGATGCCCTTGGCGAGGATCTCGCCGTCGTCGGCGATCTTGACGCTGTTGCCCGGCAGCGGCGCCCCCACCGTGCCGAGCTTGACCAGCTGCGGGGTGTTGGTGGTCAACGGGGCGGTGGTTTCGGTGAGGCCGTAGCCTTCGAGCACCAGCAGGCCGATCCCGTGGAAGAAGTGCCCCAGCCGCTCACCCAGGGGAGCACCGCCGGAAACGGCATACTGCACCCGTCCGCCCATGGCCTCGCGGATTTTTCCGTAGAGCAGCCGGTCGAACACAGCGTGCTTGAGCTTCAGGGACAGCGGTACCTTGCCTTCCTGCTTGGCGCGGGACCATTCCACAGCGGTGGCCACACCGGCGTGGAAGATCTTGCCCTTGCCGCCGTCTTCGGCCTTGAGCATGGAAGCGTTGAAGACCTTTTCCAGCACGCGCGGAACCACCAGGATGAACGTGGGCTTGAAACTTTGCAGGTCCGGCAACAGGTTCTTCACGTCGGGGGTATGGGCAACGGTGGCACCGGTGCCCACGCTGAGTACCGAAATAAAACGGGCAAGCACATGGGCCAGCGGAAGGAACATGATGGTCTGGGAGCCCTCACGGGCAACTTCAGGCTCGGCCAGCTCGGAGTTCTTCGTCAGGTTCACGAAGTTGGCGTGCGTAAGTTCGCAGCCCTTCGGCTTCCCGGTGGTGCCGGAGGTGTAAATGATGGTGGCGAGGTCTTCCATGGTGGCCGTAGCGCGGCGGACCTCGAGATCTTCGTCACTGACGGACGTGCCGGCGCTGCGAAGCGTATCAAGTCCGCCGCCGTCGATCTGCCACACGTTTGCCACTGCGGACAGGTCTTCATCGGCGGCCGCCTGCCGGACAATGTTCTCGTGCCGGGCCGCTTCGACCACGATACCCACGGCACCGGAGTCGCTCAGGATCCAAGCGACTTGGGACGGGGAGGATGTCTCATAGACCGGAACCGAAACGGCTCCGGCGAACCACAGGGCAAAGTCAACCAGCGTCCATTCGTACCGGGTCCGGGACATGATGCCCACGCGGTCCCCGGCCTTTACTCCCGCGGCCACAAAGCCCTTCGCCAGGGCACGGACGTCCT
This sequence comes from Arthrobacter sp. zg-Y40, assembly GCF_020731535.1. Lineage (NCBI taxonomy): Bacteria > Bacillati > Actinomycetota > Actinomycetes > Micrococcales > Micrococcaceae > Arthrobacter > Arthrobacter sp. zg-Y40. The sequence goes on along the minus strand of NZ_JAJFZS010000009.1, from coordinate 33,372 downwards.
TGGTGAACTCCGTGGCGCTGATGCGCTGCCATTCGCCCTGGCCGTCCCGGACAGCAAACAGCGCCGGGTTGCTCGGCTTGGCAGCCTGGTCCAGCAGCATGTTGGTGATGTTTGTCTGCGGCGGGGATTCCGCTAGGACGGGAACGCTGAATTCTCGCACGATAGCTCCTTTGATATCCGGTAGGCCCGTAGGCACTGCCAGCCTATAACGTAGATCACACTTCTGTACCCGTCGGTAACCTTGCGGATCGATAACGTTCGTGCCACCCCTCTTGCAGTTTCCCTAGAATAGGTTTCTGATGCGTTCCGTTACCCCAGCACCTGTTCCCCGTCCCGCCTCCCCGTTGCAGCGCCGTCCCGACGCGGCCGGGCCTTTCCGTACCCGCCGGCCCATGCGCCTGCCCAACCGGATGCGCCGCCGCGGACTCGCGATCGGCATTGATATCGGCGGCACAAAGGTGGCAGGCGGCCTGGTGGACGGCGACGGGCGGGTCCTCCGGCAGGCCCGCCGCCTGACTCCCGGGCATGATCCGCGCGAGGTCGAAGCGGTCATTGTGGATTTGGTGCAGGAACTCTCCGCGGACCATCATGTCTGGTCCGTTGGCATAGGCGCGGCCGGTTGGATGGACCTGGCCGGCAGCACCGTGCTGTTCAGTCCGCATCTGGCCTGGCGCAATGAGCCGCTCCGCGAAAACCTGGAACGGCTTCTGCGGCGCCGCGTGTTCCTGGTCAACGACGCCGACGGCGCGGCCTGGGCCGAGTACCGGTTCGGTGCGGGGGCGGGGGAGAGCAGGATGGTCTGCGTCACCCTGGGCACCGGGATAGGCGGCGCCATGGTGATGGACGGGCGGCTGGAGCGCGGCCGCTTTGGCGTGGCCGGCGAGTTCGGACACCAGATCATCATGCCCGGCGGCCACCGCTGCGAATGCGGCAACCGCGGCTGCTGGGAACAATATGCTTCCGGCAATGCCCTTGGCCGGGAAGCCCGTGAACTTGCGGCCGCCAACTCGCCGGTAGCCCAGGAAATCCTGCGGGCCGTGGACGGCAACATAGGGGACGTGACCGGGGCAGTGGTCACGCGGCTGGCCCTGGAAGGAGATCCGGCGTCGATCGAGCTCCTCGACGAGGTGGGGCAGTGGCTGGGCCTGGGCCTCGCCAACCTTGCAGCCGCCCTGGATCCGGGAATGTTCGTGATCGGCGGCGGCGTCAGCGATGCAGGAGACCTGATGCTGGAACCTGCACGGCGTTCGTTCGCCCGCAACCTCACCGGCCGGGGCTTCCGCCCCGCGGCCCGCATGGAGCGTGCCGCACTGGGACCAGCGGCCGGACTGATCGGCGCCGCAGACCTCTCCCGGATAGCCGCGCGCCGCTGAACCGCGGCGGTGGGGCAGACCCCGGCGGCATTGCCCGCCGCGCTCCGTCACGGGAGCGGCGGGCGCACTGCTGCGCCTAGACGGCCGCGCCGTCGTCGCCCTCATCGCGGTACTGCGGCAGGCGGAACAACAGGTAGCCGGCCGAGCCGACAAAAACGGCAACGGTGCCGAGGATGACGGCCAGCGGAGCGCTGCGCCAGAACATGGCGAACACCAGCAGGAGCAGCGGCCCGCCGACGGCGCCCAGCCAGGCAAGCACCACCGTCGGTTCGCCGAGGCCCAGCGGCGGCGGTTCCGGCGGAACAAACGCACCATCCTGCTCGTCGGGGACAGCGTAGTCCCGCGGCCCGCCCGCCAGCGCCTGGTTCTCGAAAAGGGCCCTGGTGCGTTCAGCCGGCGATGCCGTGCCGGGGGACGCGGGAGCCCCGGAGGCTTCCGGGCCGGGATCCGCCGGCGGGGACGGCCGGGTATCCGGTGCGGGGCCGGCGTCGTCCATGTGTTCCAGGCGGGCCACCAGATCCTTCCAGACCTCTTCGTCGGTGGACTCGTTGTGCTCGGGTTCGCGTTCACTCATGTCCGGACCCCGGCGCTAACCCGTTGGATGAACTCGTGCGAACGGACAAAAATCAACAGCGAATCGTGGTCCATGGTTGCCACGTGGTAGCTGTTTTCCAGCGGAACCACTTCCAGCTCGGCGTTCACCAGCCTCCGGCGCAGCAGGTCCATGCTGGATTCCGGGACCACCGCATCCGTCCGCGAGCGGAAGGCCAGTACGGGGGCGGTGACGGCCGGCAGGCTGGCCGCCGTGTCCCGGAAGAGACGGCCGAGCTGCTGAACGGCTGCCACCGGGGTCCGGGCATAGGCGCCCTCGTCCTGGCCCGGCAGCCGGATGTCATTGCCGATGGCGGGAACCGATTTGAGTACATACTTGAGCACCCCGGAATACCGGGCACGCGGGTCGCCGAAGGTGAGGCCGGGATTCACGACGGCGGCACCGGCCACCGGCTGGCCGGCCGCCAGGCGCAGGGCCAGGGCGCCGCCCATGGACAGTCCGGCAGATACAACACACCGGGTCCGGGCACGGAGAGAGAAGTACGCGTCCTCGTATTCCTCATACCAGCGCTGCCAGGGCGTCACGGCAAGTTCCTGCCAGCTTGTCCCGTGGCCCGGCAGCAGCGGCAGCTCCACGGCGTATCCCTGATGGGCGAGATGGCGTGCCCATGCCGCCATGCTCACCGGGGAACCGGTGAATCCGTGGCTCAGGAGCACGCCCACACCCGCGTTGGGACCGTGCCCCTCATAGGAGAAGGCAGCAGCGCCGGGGAGGGAAGTCATATCTCTATGGTTGCATTAGAGGGCGCTTTTTCCACCCCAAAAGGGGCAAACTATTCGTAGGCGCCGTTCGCTGAAATTAACCAGCGGGGTGGGGCGCGCATACAGTAGAGTCTGGGGAACCAAACAGGTCCCTAGCTTTGCCTTGTCCGGACGGGAGATCAAACCGCGTGTTCTATTGGGTGATGAAGACGATATTCATCGGGCCGGTGGTAAATCTTCTCTTCAGGCCTTGGGTTAAGGGAATGGACAACATCCCCGAATCCGGTCCTGCCGTCCTGGTGAGCAATCACCTGTCGTTCTCAGATTCGATTTTCCTTCCGCTGGCCGTGCCCCGGCCGGTGAGTTTCCTGGCGAAAAGTGACTACTTCAACGGCAAAGGCCTCAAGGGTAAACTCACGGCTGCTTTCTTCCGGCTTTCCAACCAGCTGCCGATGGACCGTTCCGGCGGTGCCGCCTCCGCATCCTCGCTGAAGGCAGGCGTGGACGTTCTGGAGAACGGCGGCCTGCTGGGTATTTACCCCGAGGGAACCCGCAGCCCCGACGGCCGTCTCTACCGCGGCAAGACCGGTGTTGCCAAGCTTGTGCTCTCCACCGGGGTACCGGTGATTCCGGTGGCCATGATCGGTACTGACAAAGTCCAGCCGATCGGACGCAGGATCCCCAACATCCGCCGGATCGGCATCATTGTGGGACGGCCGCTGGATTTCTCCCGCTATGCCGGGCTTGAGAACGACCGTTTTGTCCAGCGTGCAGTGACCGATGAAATCATGTACGAACTGATGCGGCTGTCCGGCCAGGAATATGTCGACGTGTACGCAAGCACCGTCAAGGAACAGCTGGCCGCCCGCAAGGGCGGAAAGGCGGCGGAAGCCCGTGGCGCGGCAGTACGGCTTTCCGCCGGCAAGGGGGCCGGTCCCGCAACCGGCGGCTCCGAACTGCCAACCGAGTCCGGGGACAAGCTGCCCGGAACCGTTACGGTAATCGGTTCGGCCAAGGGATCCCGGGATGCTGCCCGGGGGAAGCAGGGGAAGCGCGCCGCCGATGCGCCGGAGCCCGACGGCGGCACAGGCCGCGCGCGCCGTTCACACACCGCCTAGGGGCGGGCCCACGGCGGCACCGTGTTGCGCTGTGTCCGGCGGAATATGACGTTCTTGTTTGTTCCCTGCAGGCAGCCAGTAGGATTTAAGCCGTGACGTACACACCCGTAGACAGCGACTCCACTCCTACAACCCTTTCCGGTGCGGCAGCAACTTCCGCCAGCCACCCCGAACTGGATAACTGGCGCTCCCTCCCGATCGGCCAGCAGCCGTCCTGGCAGGATGATCCCGGGTATAAGGCCGCCATCGATGAACTGTCGATGGTTCCGCCGCTGGTGTTTGCGGGCGAAGTGGATGTCCTGCGGTCCCGTCTGGCTGAAGCCGCGCAGGGGAGGGCCTTCCTCCTGCAGGGCGGTGACTGCGCAGAGACCTTCCAGGCCGCGACCGCCGATAAGATCAGCGCCCGCGTACGGACCCTGCTGCAGATGGCCGTGGTGCTGACCTACGGCGCCTCGGTGCCGGTGATCAAGATGGGCCGCATGGCAGGCCAGTTCGCGAAGCCGCGCTCCTCCAACGACGAGACCCGGGACGGCGTGACGCTGCCGGCCTACCGCGGTGACATGGTCAACGGCTATGAGTTCACGCCTGAGTCCCGCAGGCACGACCCGGCCCGCATGGTCCGGGCCTACCACACCTCTGCCTCCACGCTGAACCTCATCCGTGCCTTCACCCAGGGCGGGTTCGCGGACCTTCGGCTGGTGCACCACTGGAACAAGGGTTTCACCTCCAACCCGGCACACTCGCGCTACGAGTCACTTGCCCGGGAAATCGACCGTGCAGTGCGCTTTATGGAAGCATGCGGGGCCGATTTCGAAGCCCTGAAGCGGACCGAGTTCTTCGCCAGCCATGAGGCCCTGCTCCTTGACTACGAACGTGCGCTGACCCGGGTGGACTCGCGGACCGGGCAGCCCTATGACACGTCAGGGCATTTCCTGTGGATCGGGGAGCGGACCCGCGACCTGGATGCCGCGCATGTGGACTTCCTGTCCCGGGTGCGCAACCCCATTGGCGTTAAGCTCGGCCCCTCAACAAGTGCCGAGGACGCACTGGCCCTGATCGACAAGCTCGATCCGAACCGCGAGCCCGGGCGGCTGACCTTCATTACCCGGATGGGCGCGCGCAACATCCGCGAGAAGCTGCCGCAGCTGGTGGAGAAGGTCACTGCCTCCGGTGCCCAGGTCCTGTGGGTCACGGATCCCATGCACGGGAATACCGTTACATCTCCCAACGGGTACAAGACCCGCAACTTCGATGACGTGATGGATGAAGTCCGCGGCTTCTTTGAAGTCCACGACTCCCTGGGCACGTTCCCGGGCGGGATGCACGTGGAAATGACCGGCGACGACGTCGCAGAGTGCCTGGGCGGTGCCGATCCGATTGACCAGGAAGCCTTCGCGGAGGGCTATGAATCGGTGTGCGACCCCCGCCTGAACCACATGCAGTCACTGGAGATGGCGTTCCTGGTGGCCGGAGCCCTGTCCGGCAGGGGCCAGTAACTCCCCGCCGGCCGGGGAGGATTGGCTCCTCCCCGGCCGGCATACCCAAAGCCGGCTAAACCACCTTCAGGGTGATGGTGGAACCTTCCGGTGCCGTTCCGGCGCCGGGCTCCTGGTCACGGACCAGGCCGAGCAATCCGCCCAGCAGGTTTTCGACCTGGACGCTGAATCCGCGGCTTTCCAGATCTGCCTTGGCATCCTCGGCCCGGCGCCCCACATAGTTGGGTACCTCGACCATCCGGGGGCCGAGGGAAATAGTCAGGGTCACCGTTGAACCGCGTTCCAGAAGGCCCGACGCTGGTGTCTGCGACACCACGGCACCGGCAGGAACAGTGCTGCTGTTGACCTGTTCGGGCGAAACAGCGGCGGTGAGCCCCGCGGCCTCTATGGCCTTCACCGCGGCGTCCCGGCTTTGTCCCGTCACGGCGGGGACCTCAACCGGGGCCGGGCCCTTGGATACGGAGACGTTTACAGGCGTGCCCTGGCGGAGCTCCGTGTCGGGCAGCGGATCCTGGCTGATGATGTTGCCGGACGCCACGTTTTCGCTGTACTCCTCCGTGACCGTACCGAGTGCCAGGCTGGACTCGGACAGGTCTGCCTGTGCAGCCTCGAGGTTGCGCTGTACGAGGTTGGGCACGGAAAACAACTGCGGTCCCTTGGATACAAGCAATGTGACCGGCCGGAAGCGGCGGACCTCCAGGGTTGCGGCCGGATCCGTGCCCACGGCAAGCCCGGCCGCCACCACCTCGTCGTACACCTCGTTCGTGGTGTAGGACAGTCCGGCATCACCGAGCTGCGCGCCGGCCTCTTCCACGGAAACGTTGCTGACGTCGGGCACGGAAACGAGTGCTCCAGGCCCGGCGCCGAAGAACCAGCCGGCGAAGGCTGCTCCGGCCAGCAGGAGAGCTATCAGCACCCCCAGCAGGATGCCGCGGCGCCGGGATTTGCCGCTGCGCAGGGATACCTGCGGACGTCGGGCTTCCCGATCGCTCTCGCGCAGCCGGTCGCGGTCGTGGCGCTTGTCCAACCGGCGCCTGGCGCGGGCACTGAGCCCCTCGTCGTCGTACCCGTCATCGTCTCCGTAGTCCGCGCTGTCGTCGTCCTCGTCGTCGTCTTCGTCTGCGGGCCCGTGTCCGGAGAAGCCGCCGGCCGGGAAAACGGTGGTGTCATTGTCGCTTCGGCGGATCACCTCTGTGTGGTTGCTTCCCGAAGCGGGCGGACGAAGGTCGGAGGTGTCGATGATGCTGGTGGCACCTGCTGCGGAAAGCACCTCGGTGGCACCGGGAGGCATCTTCGGGAGTGCCGGCAGGGCCTGGGTGGCGGCGCCGGGGGAGCCAACGCCGGCACCGGCGGGCGGGCAGTGGAAGTCCAGTTCCGCATCGCTCAGGGACGTACGGATATGCCGCAGTTCCCCCAGCAGCGCCCGGCCGTTGACCGGACGGTCTTCCGGGTCCCGGGCCGTGCACCAACGGACAAGTTCGTCGAGATCCTCGGCAAGTCCCGGGCAGAGGACGGAGGGTGCCGGAACGGTGGAATGGACATGTGCGAAAGCCACCTGGATGGGTACCTCGCCCGTGTACGGCTGGCGCCCGGTCAGCATCTCGTACAGCATGATGCCGGCCGAGTACACATCGCTGCGCTCGTCCGCTACGGCCCCCGTCACGAGTTCTGGTGCCAGGTAGGCAACGGTTCCCACCAGGGTTCCGGTATTGGTGCTGGTGGAGACGGCCCGGGCAAGGCCGAAGTCGGCAATCTTGATCCGGCCGTTCTCCGCCAGGAGGACGTTCTCCGGCTTGACGTCGCGGTGGACCAGGCCGGCGTCGTGCGCAGCCGCGAGTCCCTCAACTACGGCGTCCATCAGTGCCAGGGCCAGCCGCGGGGACAGGGAACCCCGCTCATCGAGCAATCCGCGAAGGGTGCGTCCCGGCACGTACTCCATGACCAGGTAGGCGAGGTCCTCGGTAATGCCCTGGTCCAGTACGCCCACAACGTGGGGGTGGGACAGCCGGGCGGCGGACTTGGCTTCGCTTTCGAAACGCCGCAGGAATCCACGGTCTGCGGCGAGGTGCGGATACAGCACTTTCAGCGCGACGTCGCGGTCCAGCCGGCGGTCGGTGGCGAGGTAGACGGAGGACATGCCTCCGCGCGCAATCAGGGACCGGACGTAGTAGCGCTCGTCTACCAGCGTCTCAACGAGGGAGTCTTTCAGGGGCTCTTGCACTCTTCGATCCTAATGGGGGTAGGCGAAAGGGTCCGGATCGACACCCGATCCGGACCCTTCGCTGCGCTTCAGGCCTTGTGTTTTGCCTACAGGAAGGAGGACCTGTGTGCGAGCACGGAGTTCACGTACCCCTGCGTGTCGGCGAACATGCCGTAGGTGTTCACCGAGTACTGGCCCTGGTAGTAGGACGCGATGGCGGTCTCCAGGCTGTCGCTGCTGCGGACCAGCGCGCTGATGATGGCCACGCCCGCCGTGGCGTTGTCATAGGGGTCCAGCAGGTTCAGTTGGCGTCCCACCAGCTGCGAGGCCCATTCACCCGAGGACGGGATGACCTGCATGGTGCCGATGGCGTTGGCGGGGGATACCGCCCGCTGGTCGAAGCCGGACTCCTGCAGGGCGAAGGCCTGCGCCAGGGCCGGGTCGACGCCCATCTGGGCTGCGGTATCGGCAACAATCTGCTGCATCTGGGCGCGGCTGGGAACCGGCAGGGAGTTCAGCGTCTGCTTGTTCAGGTTGGCGCCGGCAACAGTGTGTTCCGGGTAGGTGTAGTGCAGGAAGGTGCTGGGCACCAGGTCCGTGGGTGCCGCGGTAACCGGGGCGGAGGACGCGATGCTGATGGTGCTCTTGCTGACGGCAATCTTCTGGCCCGGGTGGATCACCGACGTCGTGGTGAGGCCGTTGGCGGCCAGGACCGTGGTTAGGCTGACTCCGTGCCGGGCGGCGATGCCGCTCAGCGTGTCGCCGGAGACCACAGTGTAGGTGGACTCTCCCGCATCAGCGGGCGCGACGGCGACGTCGGCCGGCGTGGCGGACGGGGCGGCCGGTGCGGCCGGTGCGGAACCGTCAACGCGGATGGACTGGCCGGGGTAGATCACCGAGGTGAGGGTCAGTCCGTTGGCAGAGAGGACACTGGAGAGGCTGACGCCGTGGCGGGCTGCAATGCCGCTGAGCGTATCCCCGGTGACCACGGTGTAGGTGCCGGCGGAGGCAGCCGGAGCTTCGGGGGAAGCGGGGGCGGCGGGGGCAGCAGCACCGGTCAGCCGAAGTTCCTCGCCCGCAAAGATGAGGGACGTGGACTGCAGGTTGTTCACGCGCAGGAGCTCGGTCACGGAGAGACCGTACTGGGCGGCGATCGAGGTCACGGTGTCGCCGCGGACAATGCGGTGCGTGGCTGGGACGGAGGACTCGGCCGGCAGGGTAGCCGGAACCTGGGTGGCCAGCTGTGAGGCGGCAACTCCGGTTGATGCACCGGTGTTCAGGTTCTTGATGGCCTGCAGCGGCATCTGGGGGAACAGCGTGTTCTGCGGGGCGGCGGGCGCAGCAGCGGCCGGCTCGGCAAGGGCCAGGGCGGACATCATCACTGCCGGAATGGCGGCGGTTGTCACCGCGACACTCAGTTTGCGCGGCATTCCGGTACCAGCGGGACGTGCGCTTTGCGTTCCCGTTGTTGACGATGCGTTCATATGGTGCTGTTTCCTCATCTGTGATGGCCGCGGCCTTTACCGCAATCCTTGGGACTAAAAACAAGTGATAGGGCTCGAAAGCTGTTATTTCTGTTACTACTGTTGCATTTGTTACTGATGTGACTTTAGGTACTCCTGTGAATTTACACCAAGGGCGGTGCCGCACAATACCTGAGTAGTCCCATTTGTGTTTCAGTTAGGCCACTAAAGCCCGAGTGGCCCGGGGTGCCCGGGTCGTGGCACCCTTGAAGGGTGAATGAACTTCAGGAACTGGTTTCCGACTGGCTGACCCTGCCCGATGTGGCTGAACAACTCGACCTCCCCATTAACAAGGTGCACAGCCTGCTGGAGGAGCGCGCCCTCGTGGCCGTCCGCCTGGGGGAGCGGAAGATCCGCAGCGTCCCGGCTGCCTTTATCGCTGACGGCGCCGTGCTGGACAGCCTCAAGGGCACTATCTCGGTGCTGAACGATGCGGGCTTCCATGATGACGAAATGATCCGCTGGCTGTTCACTGCTGATGACACCCTGCCGGGACGTCCCGTCGACGCGCTCCGGGAAGGACGCAAGACTGAGATCCGCCGGCGGGCGCAGGCCCTGGCCTGGTAGTGGTCCGCTTCCGCCGGTAACCGGCGGTAACCGCCGGTAACCGCAGGAAAATAGCTGGACAAAATCTGGACAACACAGCTGGACAACACAGCTGGACAACACAAAGCCGCCCCGTCGCTGACGGGGCGGCTTTGTGTCTTGGGATGCTCCCTTGCCTGTGTTGCCTGTGCTGCCTGGTTGTCGGCCGTTAGGCGCTGCGCCGGACGGCTGCATGCGCCAATGCATCCAGCGCGGCCCGTGACACTTCGTCCAGGGACAGATCCCTGAGCGCGGAGAAGGCAGTTTCCGTGTGCCGGGAGATGAGCTCTTCGGTGGCAGCCAGTGCACCCGTGTCCTGGATGATTCCGCGCAGGACGGCAACGCCGTCGTCGTCCAGCTCCGGATCCCCGAGCCTGGCAGTGATCTCCCTGCGCGCGTGCTCACCGCCGGCGAGTGCATAGGCAATCAGGACCGTACGCTTGCCCTCCCGCAAATCGTCACCGGCAGGCTTGCCCGTGGTCTGCGGATCCCCGAAGACCCCCAGCACATCGTCACGCAGTTGGAAGGCCTCGCCCAGCGGCAGGGCAAAACGCGAATAGCCGGACAACAGGTCAGGTTCCGCTCCGGCAAGCGCGCCGCCCAGGGTCAGGGGATGTTCCGTGGTGTATTTGGCTGCCTTGTAGCGCAGGATATTCCGGGCCCGGACAACCGCGTGCTCAGGTTCGTGGCTCGGGCCGACAACCTCTTCAAGGATGTCCAGGTACTGGCCGGCCATCACCTCCGTGCGCATCCGGTTGAAGATCCTCCGAGCCGTCGTGCCGTGTGCAGCGCGCTGCCCGACGGCGGTGAACATCTCCTCGCTGAGGGAAAGGCACAGGTCGCCGGCAAGGATGCCGGCCGAGGCACCGAAGTGGGATCCGTCCAGATGCCAGTTGGAATCCGCGTGCGCGATGGAGAAGGTCCGGTGGACGCTGGGTCCGCCGCGCCGCGTGTCCGAGCGGTCAATGATGTCGTCATGGATCAGTGCTGCGCTCTGGAACAGTTCCAGGGCTACGCCTGCCCGGACCGCATCGGGCGCCAGGGCGGCGCCGCCCGCTCCACGCCAGCCCCAATAGGCCAGCAGGGCACGGAGCCGTTTTCCGCCGCGGGCGAGGTTGCGGACCGCGTCCAGCAGCGGGAGGGCTTCTGCGGACACTTCCGCGAGGACCGAATGCTGGACAGCCAGGAAGTCTTCCAGTTCCGCGCCCAGCAGGGCCCTGTACCCGGCCTGCTCATGTTCGGCCGCTTCTGCCGGGAGCGGGGCGGGGGAACCGTGGACCCCGCTGGCCGAAGCGGGACCTGATCCGGTTGCCGCGGCGGGGGAACCCGGTTCCGGAGCAGTGCCGGGAGCCACGGGCTAGCCCTCCGCTTCGACGAGGAGAGTGGAGCCTACGGTGACGGTGGAGGAATCTGCGTCCTTGGCAGTGACCGTGATATTAACGGTTTCCGGTTCCCCTGCACCTATCCGCAGGAAGTCCCGGGACGTGGGAGTGCCCGGTTCTGCGGGTGAGGCAGCGAACCCCTGGGCCGTCAGGGCTGCTTCGTAGTAAGCGATGACCTCGGCCGCCGGCACAGCAGTGGAAGCGACCAGTACGGAGGTAATGGTTTTCCCCGAGCGGTCCACGGTGCTGGAGAGGATCTCGGCTCCGTCCATAACCGGGATCCGGTCGGTCGGGAAACCGTCCGCCAGCGCCACCGGCGTCTTCGTGGGAGAAGCTGAGGGAGCAGGAGCGGCGGCCGTGGAGGAGCTGGATTCAGGGTCCGCAGCAGCGCCGTCTCCGGCGGTGCAACCGGACACAGCCAGGGCCAGGGCCGCGATGGTCAGTGCAGGGAGGGACTTGTTCATCGGTTTCCGCATCGGTGGGGGTCAGGGTCCTGCACCCAAGTCTAGGCGACCGGACCGCCCGGGCAGGAAAGGAGTTATGGGGGTGGCGGTGGCTACGATGAGTTGGTGAGCAATGGCCCCGAGAACGGCAGCGGCAACCGCGACTGCACCATCATGCACGTGGACATGGACGCCTTCTATGTCTCCGTCGAATTGCTGCAGCACCCGGACCTGGTGGGCAAGCCGGTGATTGTTGGAGGATTGGGGGGCCGGTCCGTTGTGCTGTCGGCTTCCTATGAGGCCCGCCGCTACGGCGTGCACTCAGCCATGCCTATGGCGGTGGCCAGGCGCCAGTGTCCGCAGGCGGTGGTGCTGGAACCGCACCAAGAGGTCTACCGGTCCTATTCCAAGCAGCTGATGGCAATCTTCGAATCCATCACGCCCCTGGTGGAGCCGCTCAGCGTGGACGAGGCCTTCCTGGATATCTCCGGTTCCATGCGCAGGCTCGGCCCGCCACGCGTCATTGGCGAACTGATCCGTAAAAGGGTGGCGGCCGAGCTGGGGATGACCGCCAGCGTAGGCATTGCCGCAACCAAGTTCGTGGCCAAGATCGCCTCCACCCGCTGCAAGCCCAACGGACTGCTGCTGGTGCCCAAGGACCGAACAGTGGACTTCCTCCACACCCTGGAGGTATCCGCACTGTGGGGCGTGGGCGCCAAGACCCGCGAGGTGCTGGCCCGGGTGGGCATAGCCACCGTCGCCGACGTCGCCAATACTCCGCCGAGCGTACTCCGGCGGCTGCTCGGTGCCACGGGGGAGCATGTGTACGAACTGTCCTGGGGGCGGGACGCGCGCGCAGTGACACCGGTACGCCGGGAAAAGAGCATCGGGGCCGAAGAAACCTTCGCGGCCGATGTCAGCGACGATGACGTGCTGCATACCGAACTGCTGCGCCTGGCACACAAAAGCGCTGTGCGCCTGCGCGCCGCAGGCCTGCAGTGCAGGGCGGTTTCCCTCAAACTGCGCTACACCGACTTCACGACATTAACCCGCACCCGCACCCTCACCGAACCTTTGGACAGTGCCCAGATGATCTACGAGGCAGCCAAGGGCCTGCTAACGGCCCTGGGGCGGCGGCCCCAAAGCGTGCGCCTCATTGGCCTGCGGGCGGAACAGCTGGAGCCGGCGCAGGGTGCCGCCATGCAGCTCACCTTGGACGGGCGGGAAGACAGTTGGCGTTCGGCGGAGGATGCCCTGGACCGGATCAACCGGCGCTTTGGCGAACTCGGTGTGGTGCCGGCCCGGTTGATCGCACCCTCAGCCCGCAAGACACCGCCGGAGAGCACGGAATGAGGCACCGGAACGGCTCCGGCGGCCTACCCGCCGGAATACGTACACGGGCCGCTTTCATGCGGACCCGTTGACACCTATCCTTGGACTAAGTGCAAAGCAGCAGCGGCCTGCGCGGGAACATTCGGCGTAACGGGTTCGTTGGTTGGTTTACAGGGGCACAAACCGGACGGCAAGGAGGCAGCAATGGCACTCTCGGAACACGAGCAGCGCTTGCTGGATCAACTGGAGCAGCAACTACACGCCGAAGATCCGAAATTCGCGAACTCGATGGCAACGTCCGCCGGCCGCGGCATTTCCACCAGGCGCATTGTCCTCGGGTCACTCATGGCCGTGGTGGGGTTGGCGATACTGCTCCTTGGCATCACCGAAGCCGGCATAGTGGTCGGCGTCCTTGGGTTCCTGGTTATGGGTGCGGGGGTCTACTACGCCACTACGCGCGGCCGCAAGAATGCGCCCAAACCTGCGGACGGCCGCAAGGAACGCGAATCAAGTGCCCAGCGCGGATTCATGAACAATCTGGAAAACAAATGGGACGAACGCAAGCGTGACCAACCCTAACCTTCCCCGGTGCCCGCTCCCGGTCCCGGCAGTGTCCACCTGAAACCACCCCAGGCACAGGCTTGGCATAAAGGATCCGCTTAGGCGGGTCCTTTTTTGTGTCCCCTGCGGGCCAGGCGGGCGGTCCAGTCCCTCCACTTTGCACCACCGCCTGCATCCCGCGGGAATTCGCGGAATTTGGAATACGGCGCGCCCGGAATCAGATGCCCCGCATCGTTGACTGTGGAGGGAAGTGGAGTAAAGTGGGGGACATAAGAGGGTAGGGGCGGTACTCGAGGGGTTTTCCCCTAATCGGACAGGGTGGTGAGTGATGTTCCTGGGAACACATTCACCGCGTTTGGACGAGAAGGGGAGGCTGATCCTGCCGGCCAAGTTCCGCGAGGAACTGGCTGACGGCCTCGTCCTGACCAGGGGTCAGGAGCGCTGCATCTACGTCTTCAGCCAGAAGGAATTCGAACGGGTCCACGACCAGATGCGGGAAGCTCCACTTTCCTCCCGCCAGGCGCGCGACTACATTCGGGTCTTTTTGTCCGGAGCCTCTGACGAAGTACCAGACAAGCAGGGCCGGGTCACTATCCCGCCGGCCCTGAGGTCGTATGCAGGCCTCGGACGCGAACTCGCCGTAATCGGCGCAGGAACGCGGGCCGAGATCTGGGATGCGGCTGCCTGGCAGAAGTACCTGGAAGAGCAGGAGACCGCTTTCTCGGAAACGGACGAGGACGCGATTCCCGGCATCTTCTAGGTGCACCACCCGCAAAGACAATCCCGCAGGCAGTTGTTTCTTGTATGAGATCTCCAGCCGCCCCACCGCGAGCCATCCTGGCTTCCCTTCCCCGGAGCCAGGCGGCCGGCAGCGGTGAGGCGCGGATGGGGGCCTGATCCAAGAACCAGCAGCTGTTGCCGGTACCACTCACTACGTACGGAAGGAAGCCTCAGATGAGCGAAGAGCGCCCCACCGAGGAACGGCATGTTCCGGTGCTGCGCGACCGCTGCATCAATCTCCTGGCTCCCTCGATTGAACGCGCAGTCGCAGAACGCGGCCGCGCCGTCGTCGTGGATGCAACCCTGGGAATGGGCGGACACAGCGAAGCCATGCTGCAGCGGTTCCCGGAACTGCACCTGATCGGCATTGACCGTGACCAGCAGGCCCTGGCGCTGGCCGGAAAGCGGCTCGAACCCTTCAACGACCGGATCGACCTGGTTCACGCCGTGTATGACGAGATTGCCGACGTCGTCACAGACCTGGGCTTCGACGGCATCGACGGCGCACTCTTCGACCTCGGGGTCTCCTCCCTCCAGCTGGACGAGAGGGACCGCGGCTTCGCGTATTCATACGACGCGCCGCTGGACATGCGGATGGATACCACCCGCGGACAGACCGCGGCCGACGTCGTCAACACCTACAGCGAAACCGAACTGGTCACCCTCATCCGCAAGTGGGGCGAGGAGAAGTTCGCCGGCCGCATTGCATCGGCCATCGTTGCGGCCCGCGCCGTCCAGCCCTTCTCCACCACCGGCGAGCTGGTGGAAACCATCCGCAAGGTGGTTCCCGCTGCTGCGGCCCGCACCGGCGGACACCCCGCCAAGCGCACCTTCCAGGCCCTGCGGATCGAAGTGAATGAGGAACTGGACGTGCTGGAGCGCGCCATCCCGGCATCACTGTCGGTGCTGAACCTGGGCGGCCGGGTTGTGGTGCTCTCCTACCACTCGCTTGAAGACAA
Organism: Arthrobacter sp. zg-Y40; assembly: GCF_020731535.1. Taxonomy (NCBI): domain Bacteria; kingdom Bacillati; phylum Actinomycetota; class Actinomycetes; order Micrococcales; family Micrococcaceae; genus Arthrobacter; species Arthrobacter sp. zg-Y40. The sequence goes on along the minus strand of NZ_JAJFZS010000009.1, from coordinate 18,306 downwards.
GATCGTCAAGGGTGTCTTCGCCGCGGGAGCCCGGTCTTCCGCCCCCAAGGGTTTCCCCGTTGAGCTTGAGCAGCACAAGGCCCAGCTCACACGGCTGACGAAGGGCACCGAAGTGCCCACCGACGAAGAAATAGCAGAGAACCCCCGCGCGGCATCGGCCAAGCTCCGGGCAGTAGAACGAATCCGCAAACCCATGGATGGGGCCAGGAAATAATGAGTGAACGTCGGCCATCGGCCCCAATCGGCTCCGGCCGCGCAGCGCAGTCGGTTGTGGGCAACACCGCCCGTGCCCTCGATTGGGACACAGCCACAGCCGCTCCCGCGCCCAAGCGGCGCACTCCGCTGTCGCTGGTCCCTGCGGCCGCCCGCAGGAAGCGCACTCCGTTCGCTGTCGTATGCTTCGCGGCCCTGGTGCTGGGACTGGCGTCCGTGCTGCTCCTGAACATCTCCGTTTCCAGCGGCCAGTACGAGCTTGTACAGCTGCAGAGCCAGCAGGCGGAACTCGCCCAGCGCAACGAGGCCCTGACACAGGAAATCGAAAACCACCAGGCGCCCCAGGTCCTGGCAGCGGCCGCAGGGGAGCTGGGCATGGTGTCTTCACCCACCTTCGGCACCATCGACCTGATGACCTTGGGCGTTACGGGCAGCCCCGAAGCCGCCAAGGAAGCAGACCCGGCCAAGGCACTGATCGGTGCTCCCAGTGTCCTGACACAACCGGTGGCACCCGCGCCTTCCGTGGTTCCGGAGGAATCCCGGGATACTGTGAGGGCGACCGAGGAGCAGGAGGAAACCGCTCCCCGGGAACAGGACACGGCTCCCGCCGCGCCCACGGTTGTACCCCAAGCGCCCGAGACGGTACCGGAAGCTGAGCTGAACGGTGGAACCATCCCGGTTCCGGGCCAGAGAAGCGGAAACTGATCCAGGCCGGCAGGCATCGAATTTAGGCATAAACAAGGACACGTTGTGGCACAAACTTCCGGCCCGGACAACCACAGGGTGGCCATCGTAGCCAAGCGGCTGCGTGTCGGCCTGGTCCTGGCACTGGCACTGCTGGCACTGCTGGGGCTCCGCCTGTTCTGGGTCCAGGCGGTGGACCCGGACGGCATGGCGCAGGCCGCCGTCGACAAGCGGCTGGTGACCGTCCCTGTTCCGGCCCTGCGCGGCAGCATCCTGGATGCCAAGGGCAACTACCTGGCCCGCAGTGTGGAGCGCTTCGACATAGTTGTGGACCAGCGCCTCTCCCAGGACATCGAGGAGAAGTACAAGCGCCGCGACGCCGAAGGCACCCTGCAGGAAGTCACCTTCGACCAGGCCTTCACGGAACTTTCGGCCGTACTGGGCCAAGACCCGGAGACCCTGCGTTCTGCTGTGCTGGGGGAGAAGGGCTTCAACTTCGTCGCCAAGACCGTGACCCCTGAAATCAAGGAGAAGGTCCTGGCCGTCAAGTTCCCGGGGATCTACGCGGACCGCACCACGCTGAGGACCTACCCCTCCGGAGCGGTGGGCGGTTCCATTGTCGGTTTCCTCGGCACGGAAGGTGCCCAGGAAGGCCTGGAGCTTACCCAGGACGGCATCCTGGCCGGTGCTGCCGGCAGCAAGACGTACGAAATCGGCGGTGACGGCATCCGCATCCCGTACGCCACCAACACTGACGAACCGGTCCGGGACGGGCAGTCCATCAAGCTCAGCATCGACCAGGACCTGCAGTGGTTCGCCCAGCAGACCATTGCCGCGCAGGTGGAGGAATACCACGCCGAGTGGGGCAACATCGTCGCCATGGAGGTGGAGACGGGCAGGGTTGTTGCACTGGCCGAATCCACCACTGCCGACCCGAACGATCCCGGCGCAACACCGGCGGAATCGCGCAAGGCACGCTCCGTCACGGACTCCTTCGAACCTGGTTCCACCACCAAGGTGATCACCATGGCCGCCGGCATCGAAGAGGGGATCATCACCCCGCAGTCGCAGTTCGAACTTGAGCCCACCTACACCGTCGACGGCCAGACGTTCAAGGACGCCTCGCCCCACGGAGTGCTGCACATGACGGCCTCGGGAATCCTGGCCAAGTCGCTGAACACCGGGACCGTGAAGATCGGCCAGCAGTTGACTCCCCAGGAACGGTACGACTGGCTGACGAAGTTTGGAGTCGGCCAGCCCCTGGGCGTGGGCCTGAACGGAGAGACCGCAGGCCTGCTGGCCGACCCGGAGGACTGGGACAACCGGCAGCAGTACACCGTGCTCTTCGGCCAGGGCCTGACCCAGACCGCGCTGCACACCGCCAGCGTCTACCAGACCATCGCCAACGACGGCGTCCGGCTGAAGCCGAGCATCATTGACTCAGTGATCGACGAGGACGGCACGGAGCATCCGGTGGAGAAGGACAAGGGAACCCGGGTGGTGTCCAAAGAGACGGCCACGCAGGTACAGCACATGCTGGAGACGGTCACCACGGATGGTTCCGGCGCCACCGGCGCGCTGAAGCAGTACCGCGTGGGTTCCAAGACCGGTACTGCGGAGGCTCCCGGCGCCAACGGCGGTTACGACGGTTCCACACTCTCCTATGCTGGTATTGCACCCATGGACGACCCCAAGTACGTGGTTGTGGTGACCCTCCAGCGGCCCCAGGGCGACCTCTACTACATCGTTCCCGGCCAGTCCTTCCAAAAGGTCATGGAACAAGCCCTGGTCAGCAACAACGTGCCGCCGTCCAAGGGCGAGCCGGAGACCTACCCCATTGAGTACTAATTCCTGGAGCAACGAAGTGCCAACAAGTGAAGATCAGCAGCCCGGTTCCGGGTTCCGCCCTGCCGCCGTGGAACCCGTCACCATGCGTGCTGCGGTAGACCGGCTGCCGGAGGCCCTGCGCGCGGTGGCGCCCGCAGCAGGAACCGGGAACACCGCCTGGGGCACTGAACTGACAGGTCTCACCATCAACTCCCGCGAGGTGCTGCCGGGCGACCTGTATGTGGGTGTTGCCGGGGCGCGCCACCACGGTGCCCGTTTCGCTGCCGCTGCCGAAAAGGCCGGCGCCGCCGCAGTTCTGACCGACGAGGCCGGGCTGGAACACCTCGAAGGACTCGGCATCCCGGTGTTCCTCGCAGGCGACGTCCGCCGCCTGGTGGGCCCGCTCGCCGCTGCCGTGTTCAACAGCATGCCCGCCGACGGGCAGCGCCCGGTGCTGCTCGGCGTCACCGGCACCAACGGCAAAACCACCACCTCCTACTTCGTGAACTCCCTGCAGCAGGCACTCGGACGGACCACCGGGCTCATCGGCACCATCGAGATCCTGGCCGGCGGGGAATCGATTCCCAGTGTGCTGACCACCCCTGAATCGCCCCAGGTCCACGGGCTGCTGGCGCTCATGCGCGAGCGGGGCCTGGACGCGGCCACCATGGAGGTCTCCTCGCACGCCATTAGCTACCGGCGGGTGGACGGGATCCGTTTTGACGTAGCCGGGTTCACCAACCTCACCCAGGACCACTTGGACCTGCACGGATCCATGGAGGAATACTTCGCCGCCAAGGCCGCGCTGTTCCAGCCCGACCGTGCCCGCCGCGCCGTGGTGACCGTCGACGGCGAATGGGGCACCAGGATGGCCGAACGGGCCGGGGTGCCGGTCCTGACCCTGTCCACGGACGGTGCAGGTGCCGGTGCGGACTGGAACGTGACCGAGGTGGCTCCCCGCGGCCTCGGGCACTCTTTCGTGCTGAGCGGCCCGGACAACGTACAGCTGCGCGTGTCTACCGCCCTGCCCGGCGGGTTCAATGTATCCAACGCAGCCTTGGCCACCGTTATGGTCCTGGCCTCCGGTGTCCCCGCGGACGCCGTACAGAAGGCACTCGATACCCATGACCCGTTCACCGTTGAGGTGCCGGGACGGATGCAGCTGATCGGCGAAGAGCCGGCTGCCATTGTTGATTTTGCGCACAACCCCGATGCGCTGACCCGCACCCTGGAGGCCGTGCGGCGCCCTGACGAGGACAGCAGGGTGATCATCGTCTTCGGTGCCACCGGCGAACGCGACCAGACCAAGCGCCCGCTGATGGGGGCCATCGCAGCGCGGCTGGCCGACGTCGTCGTCGTCACCGATGACGACCCGCACGGTGAGGACGCGGCGGCGATCCGCGCCGACGTGCTCCGCGGTGCATCTGCAGCGCAGTCCCGGGAGGGGCTCACCTGTGTCATTGAAGAAGTGGCGCCCCGTGCTGCAGCCATTGACCGCGCCGTGGAACTTGCCCGGCCGCAGGACACTGTCCTGGTGGCGGGCCGGGGCCACGAGGTCTGGCAGGAAGTCATGGGGGAGAACCTCGCCCTGGACGACAGGGTGGAGCTGCGCCGGGCTTTGACAAGATACGGATTCACTGCCCTTTCCAGCGACGGGGTAGAGTCCTAAATCGTTATGATTGAACTTAATGCAGCCGAAATAGCGGCAATCACGGGCGGCGAACTGATCGGTCCGGCCGCGCAGGCACCGGTTCCGGCAGTGACTTCCGCCACTACGGATTCCCGTGAAGTAACCGGGGGTTCGCTCTTCATAGCCAAGCCGGGGGAGAATTCCGACGGCCACCTGTACGTGGGGACGGCCTTTGAACGCGGCGCCGTGCTGGCGCTGGTGGAGCGTCCCGTGACCGACGACGCCGGCGCGCTGTACCCCGCCGTTATGGTTCCCGACGCCGTCCTCGCCATGGGCGCCATCGCCGCGGAAATAGTCCGCAGGCTCCGGGCCCACGGCGAGCTGACCGTCATCGGCATTACCGGATCCGCCGGAAAGACCACCACCAAGGACCTGCTGGCAGGGGTGCTGTCGCAGGCGGGCCCCACCGTGTCGCCCGTCGGGTCCTACAACGGTGAAGTAGGCCTGCCGCTGACTGTGTTCAACGCCGGCTACGGCACCCGCTACCTCGTGATGGAAATGGGTGCCACGCGCATCGGCAACATCCGCTACCTGGCGGACATGGTGAAGCCGGACATCGGAGTGGTCCTGTTCGTAGGGTCCGCCCACGCCGGCGAATTCGGCGGCGTGGAAAACATTGCCGTGGCCAAGGGCGAACTGGTGGAGGCGCTGCCCGAAGGCGGTACCGCCATCCTGAACGCAGACGACGTCCGCGTGTCCGCGATGGCCTCCCGCACCCAGGCCCCGGTGCTGTACTTCACCTCCTCGCCGGAGGAAGCCCACGGGGCCAAGAACGCCGTGCGCGCCCTGGACGCGCGTACCGACGCCGAGGGCCGCCCGGTCTTTACGCTGCTGCTGCCCGACGGCAGCAAGCACGAGATCCGCTCCGGGCTCATCGGCGCGCACCACACCGCGAACCTGCTGGCAGCCGCTGCGGCTGCGTATGCCGCCGGCATCAGCGGCGAGCAGATCGCCGCGGGACTGTCCGGACGCACCGCGGCCAGCCGCTGGCGGATGGAACGCACCGACCGGGCCGACGGCGTCACCGTCATCAACGACGCCTACAACGCCAATCCCGAATCCATGCGGGCAGCGCTGCGGACCCTGGCCGAACTCGGCGCCGAACGCCGCACCTGGGCGGTGCTGGGCGAAATGCTCGAACTCGGTGAAGACTCCGTCACCGAACACGACGCGATCGGCCGGTACGTTGTCCGGCTGAACATCTCCAAACTGATTGTCGTGGGCACCGGCGCCCGCGCCATGCACACCGGGGCCGTTATGGAGGGTTCATGGGGGGATGAATCCACCTTCGTGGAGACCGCCGAGGACGCCGAACGTATCCTCGCCGAATCCCTGGCGCCCGGTGATCTTGTCCTGTTCAAATCCTCCAACGGAGCAGCCCTGCGCTACCTCGGCGATCGGATAGCCTTGACCCCTGTACCACCGTCCGCAGTCACAGACTCAGCCGCACAGCCGGCCCGCGCCGAAGGGACCGGAGGCGAGAACCTGTGATCTCCCTGCTCGTAGGGTCTTCGCTGGCCATGGTTTTTGCCTTTGCCGGAACACCCCTGTTCATCCGTTTCCTGGTGCACAAAGGCTACGGCCAGTTTGTCCGCGACGACGGCCCCACCTCGCACCACACCAAGCGCGGCACCCCCACCATGGGCGGCGCCGTCATTGTGGCATCCGTGGTGGCTGCGTACTTCATCACCCACCTCATCAGCGGCATGATCGGATCGGGATCGTTCAGCCCGACGGCGTCGGGCCTGCTGGTGCTGCTCCTCACGGTGGGCATGGGCATGGTCGGTTTCATTGACGACTACACCAAGATCTCCAAACAGCGCAGCCTCGGCCTGAACGCCAAGGCCAAAATCATCCTGCAGGCCGCGGTGGGCATAACCTTCGCCGTCCTGGCCCTGCAGTTCCCGAACGACCAGGGGCGCACACCGGCCTCCACCGCCATCTCATTCGTCCGTGACACCGGCGTGGACCTGGCGTTTGCCGGAACCATCGTCGGCGCGGCCCTGTTCGTGATCTGGTCCCTGCTGATCACCACCGGAACCACCAACGGCGTGAACCTGGCCGACGGCCTGGACGGCCTCGCCGCCGGCGCCTCGATCCTGGTCTTCGGGGCCTATTTCCTGATCGGCATCTGGCAGTACAACCAGAGCTGCGGTGCCGAGGATGCAGGCTCCGTTTGCTACGAGGTCCGCGACCCGATGGACCTGGCACTGCTGGCCGGAGCCATGGCCGGCGCGCTGGTCGGTTTCCTCTGGTGGAACACGGCGCCCGCCAAGATCTTCATGGGCGACACCGGTTCGCTGGCCATCGGCGGTGCCATTGCCGCTTTCGCCATCCTTTCCCGCACCGAACTGCTTCTCGTGATCCTGGCCGGACTGTTCGTGATCATCACGCTGTCGGTCATCATCCAGGTGGGGTACTTCAAGATCAGCGGCGGCAAGCGTGTGTTCAAGATGGCCCCGCTGCAGCACCACTTTGAACTCAAGGGCTGGGCAGAAGTGACGGTGGTGGTCCGGTTCTGGATCATTGCCGGACTATGCGTAGCCGTGGCACTGGGAATCTTCTACGCCGAATGGGTGGTGGGACTGTGAGTGCTCCTCTGGAGGAACTGACAACCTGGGACGCCGACTGGAGCGGACTGCGCGTGGTGGTGACCGGCATCGGCCTCTCCGGCTTCTCCGCCGCGGACACCCTCGTGGAACTCGGTGCCCGGGTGGTTGTCGTTGACGCGCGCGACACGGAGGAAAACCGTGCCAAGGCGGACACCCTGCGGATTGTGGGTGCAACGGACATCCTGCTGGGTGCGGACGCCGTTGCGTCCCTGCCGCCGGTTGACGGGCAGGCGCCCGACCTGGTGGTGACCTCCCCGGGGTTCCGGCCCACCCATCCGGTGCTGGCAGCAGCCGCCGAGGCAGGTATCCCGGTGTGGGGCGACGTCGAACTGGCCTGGCGGGTGCGCATCCGCGAAGGCCGCAAGACAGCGCAGTGGCTTGCCATCACCGGAACCAACGGCAAGACCACCACCGTTTCGATGACGGAAAGCATGCTCCGCGCAGCCGGACTGCAAGCCATCGCGGCCGGCAACGTCGGCACGCCGATCCTGGACGCCATCCGGGACCCGGAAGGCTACGACGCCATTGCCGTGGAGCTGTCCAGCTTCCAGCTGCACTGGACGCACTCCATTTCGCCGCTGGCCAGTGTGTGCCTGAACATTGCCGAAGACCACGTGGACTGGCACGGCTCCTATGAGGCCTACATGGCCGATAAGGCCAAGATCTACGAAAACACGCAGGTTGCCTGCATCTACAACGCCGAACAGTACGAGACCGAACACATGGTCGAGGAAGCGGACGTGGTGGAAGGCTGCCGTGCCATCGGCTTCACCACCGGTGTTCCCGCCGTCAGCATGGTGGGCGTTGTCGAAGGCCTGCTGGTGGACCGCGCGTTCATCGAACAGCGGAAGGACTCGGCCGCCGAGCTCGCCGCCATGGCGGACCTGGGGGAGTACGCCCCGCGGCACATGGTGGCCAACGCACTGGCCGCCGCGGCACTGGTACGGGCCTACGGCGTCGAACCGGCTGCCGTCCGTGAGGGACTGCGCGCCTACTCGCCCGGAGACCACCGGATCCAGGCGGTTGCCCGGCTCGGAGACATCCTCTGGGTCAATGACTCCAAAGCCACCAACCCGCACGCGGCTTCGGCCTCCCTGGCCGCCTTCAGCAGCGTGGTCTGGATTGCCGGCGGCCTGTCCAAGGGCGTGGGCTACGACGACCTGATCGCGGCGCACCGGGACCGGCTCAGGGCCGTGGTCCTGATAGGCGCAGAGACCCGCGACCTGCAGGATTCCCTGGCAAGACACGCACCCGATGTACCGGTGATCCGTGCACTCGGAGAGCAAACTGGTGAAGAGCAGTCCCCGGTCACCAGCGCCGAGGAAATCATGGTCCGTGCCGTTGCTGCAGCGGCCGCCGTCGCGGAGGCCGGTGACACCGTCCTGATGGCTCCGGCAGCTGCGTCCATGGACCAGTTCACGTCATACGCCCACCGCGGCGAGGCTTTTATCGAAGCGGTTGCCGGGTATGTGGGCGAGCAGCAGGAAAACACCACGCCGGGACAGGTCCAAACCCCGAAGGAGCCCTAGATTGGCCACCACGCCCACCGGCAGCAAGCGCAAACCGGTCCTGCGCCGGAATCCGGGCGCGGGATCCAGTAACGGAACGGGCGCGGTATCCGGGACTGGCGGGGCATCGTCCGGCGCCGGCCGGGCCTCCTCCGCACCCCGGCCGTCTTCCGGCCGGGCCTCAGCGGGCGGGCCCTCCGCGGACAGGTCCTCCGCGGGCAGGTCCTCCGCAGGCAAAGCGGACAGGACCGCCACGGCCAGCAGGGCCGCGGAGACGGCAGCCGCCGCCGCCAAGCCGGTCTCCCGCCGGGAACGCTTTATGGTTTTTCTGGAAGGTAGCGGCCGCCTTGCCACCGGTTCCAGCTACTACACCATCCTCGGCGCCACGCTGGCGCTGACGGCCATTGGCCTGATGATGGTCCTCTCGGCATCCTCGGTTGAATCCATCGCTGCAGCCGCCGGAAGCGACGCCGGAGCGGCCACCACGTTCGACCTGTTCCTGAAGCAGTCCATGTTCGCAGCGGCCGGCGTCATCGCGATGCTGGTGCTCTCACGGCTGACCACCCGCCACTACCGGGTCTTGGCCTGGCCGCTGTACTTCCTCGCGATTTTCCTGCTCATCCTGGTGCTGGCGATCGGCAAGGAAGTCAACGGCAACAAGAACTGGATCGAGATTGGTCCCATTACCGGACAGCCGTCGGAAGCCGCGAAGCTGGCCATGGCCATCTGGTTTGCGGCCGTGCTCTCCCGCAAGGGGCGGCTGCTCACTGAGTGGAAGCATGCGCTGATCCCGGTGGTGCCCGGCGGCGGCATCCTGATTGTGCTGGTCATGGCCGGCAGCGACCTCGGCACCGTGATCATCATGGGCCTGATCATGGTGGCCGCACTGTTCTTCGCCGGCGCCCCGGGGCGGTTCCTGGCTGCCCTCGCCGCTGCCGCAGCCTTCGGGGCCCTGCTGATGTCTGCGCTCAGCGGCAACCGGTCCGGCCGAATCAGCGCCTGGCTGAAGCTGGACTGCGGCACCGGACTGTGTGACCAGGCCAACGCGGGCATGTACGCCCTGGCATCCGGCGGCTGGCTGGGCGTGGGCATCGGGCAGAGCCGGCAGAAGTGGAACTGGATTCCCGAAGCACACAACGACTTCATCTTCGCCATCATCGGCGAGGAGTTCGGCCTGCTGGGCACCCTCGTGGTGGTCAGCCTGTTTGCGGTGCTGGCGATCGCCACCGTCCGGGTAACCATGCGCCACACGGACCCCTTCATCCGGATCGCATGCGGTGCCGTCCTGGTCTGGATCATCGGCCAGGCGGCAGTGAACATCGCCATGGTCACCGGCCTGCTGCCTGTCATCGGTGTTCCGCTGCCCTTCATTTCCTACGGCGGATCGTCCCTGACCTTCACCCTCGCCGCCATCGGCGTCCTGCTTTCCTTTGCCCGCAAAATTCCTGAAAGTGAACCAACAGCTCCATGACGCAGCACCCCTTGTCCGTAGTCCTGGCCGGAGGCGGCACCGCCGGGCACATCAGCCCGCTGCTGGCCATTGCAGACGCCGTGACGGCGCAGCGCCCCGACGCCCGCATCACCGTGGTGGGAACGGCGTCAGGCATGGAAACGCGCCTGGTCCCGGCTGCCGGCTACGAGTTGGCCACCATTGACCGGGTGCCCATGCCCCGCCGTCCCTCGGCGGACCTGGTGAAGCTCCCGGCCCGTCTGGTGCGTGCCGTGAAGCAGGCCGGTGCGATCCTGGACGCTGCACAGGCCGACGTCGTCGTGGGCGTGGGCGGATATGTTTCCACGCCGGTGTACCTGGCGGCCCGCCGCCGCTCACTGCCCGTGATTGTCCATGAAGCCAACGCCCGTCCTGGCCTGGCCAACCGCGTGGGCGCCCGCTTTGCCGCCGTCACCGGGGTCGCCTTCGAAGCCACCAGCCTGCCGAAGGCCACGTGGGTGGGCATGCCGATGAGACGGGAAATCTCCTCTTTGGACCGGAACGCTGCCCGGGCCGGTGCCCGTGCCGCGCTGGGACTGAAACCGGACATGCCCACACTGGTTGTCACAGGCGGGTCCTCAGGAGCCGCCAGCATCAACCGTGCCGTGGAACAGGCCCTGCCGGCACTGGCAGCCGCCGGGATCCAGACCCTGCACATCACCGGCCGCGGAAAGTCCCTGCTGGATGCTGCCGGCCGGCCGCTGGCCGCCCCCGGCTACACCCAGGTGGAGTACGTGGACGGGATGGAGACCGCCTACGCGGCAGCGGACCTGCTGCTGGCGCGCTCCGGCGCAGGCACGGTCTGCGAGATCAGTGCCGTGGGCCTGCCCGCCGTGCTGGTGCCGCTGCCGCACGGCAACGGTGAACAGGCACTGAACGCCGAAGCCCTGGTCTCTGCCGGCGGTGCGCTGACCGTGGCCGACCCACTCTTCACAGCCGAATGGATATCGGGCAGGCTGATACCTTTGCTGGCCGATCCGGCAGCACTGGACGCCATGTCCCGGGCGTCGTCCAGCCTGGGAATCCGTGACGCGGACCAGCGGATGGCGGCATTTATTCTCGAAGCAAGCGATAGGTCAAAGGCATGAACCGGCCCAACCCCAGTGACTTGGGACAGGTACACTTCATCGGCCTGGGCGGCGCGGGAATGTCCGCCGTGGCGCGGGTGCTCGTAGCCCAGGGGGTGCCTGTTTCCGGTTCCGATGCGAAGGATTCCCCGGGGCTGCGCGCGCTCGAGGCGCTGGGTGCCACGGTCTACGTCGGGCACGATGCCGCACACGTGGCGGACGCAGACACCGTTGTGGTCTCCACGGCCATCCGCGAGCAGAACCCCGAACTGGCCGAGGCCCGTGCCCGCGGGCTGCGGATCATCCACCGGTCGGTGGCGCTCTCCGCGGCCATGGGGACGCAGGACCTGGTGGCCGTGGCCGGAACCCACGGCAAAACGACCACTTCCGCCATGGTGACGGTCATGCTGCGCGAAGCGGGGCTGGACCCTTCGTTCGCCATCGGCGGCGACGTTGCCGCGCTCGGCGTCAACGCCATGCACGGTACCGGCCCGGTTTTCGTGGCGGAGGCCGATGAATCCGATGCTTCGTTCCTGAACTACAGCCCGCGGGTCTCTGTGGTGACCAACGTCGAAGCGGACCACCTGGACCATTACGGCACCGAAGAAGCGGTGTTCGCCTCCTTTGACGCGTTTGCGGCCCTGCTGCCCGCCGGCGGACTGCTGATTGCCTGCGCCGACGACGCCGGCGCCAGCGCGCTGGCCGAGCGCAGCGGTGCCCCACGGGTCCTGACCTACGGCTACGCGGCAACGGCCGGAGTCCGGGTCTCGGATACCCGCGCCGCGGGCGCAGGGTCGGTCAGCACGCTGCACTTCACGGTGGACGGCACCGAATCCCAGGTGGAGCTGGCGCTGCAGGTTCCGGGCGCCCACAACATCCTCAACGCGGCGGCGGCCTTCGCCGTCGCCCTGGAACTGGGCGTCGACCCGCAGGCCGCCGCCGCGGGACTGGGCACCTTCTCCGGTGCGGCACGGCGCTTCGAACCACGCGGCAGTGCCCGGGGCGTGCAGGTCTTCGACGACTATGCGCACCACCCAACCGAGGTGAACGCGGCCCTGAAGGCCGCCCGGACCGTAGCCGGCTCTCACCGGGTGCATGTATTGTTCCAGCCGCACCTGTTCAGCCGCACACGCAACTTCGCGGCCGAGTTCGCGGCTGCCCTGGACCTGGCGGACACCGCCACGGTGCTGGATATCTACCCCGCACGTGAAGATCCCATTGACGGGGTCACCAGCGAACTAATCACCTCGCGGCTGCACGTGCCCGGCGGCTACGCCGGCTCTGCGGACGAAGCCGTGGCGCAGGTGGCGGACAACGCCGGCGAGGGGGACATTATCCTCACCGTGGGCGCCGGCGATGTCACGGCCCTGGGCAGCGAACTGGTCCGCCGGCTGGCCGCCGGGAAAGCCGTCCATGGCCGGTAGGAAGCGCCCCGGAGGCGACGCCGAGATCATTACCGCCACCCGGGCGCTGGATCCTCGGGACGAAATTACGCACGCCCCGGGCAACGGAGCAAGGGGCGCCGGCAGGACCGGCGGGGCCAAGGGTGCCCCCCGCCCGGCAGGCACCGTCCTGGCCTTTCCCGAGCCTCCGCGCAAGCGCCGTCGCCGGATCGTATGGATCACTGCTGTGTCCGCGCTGGCAGCCGTGGCCCTGTTCTTCGTTTTCCTGGTCTATTCGCCTGTCCTGGCGCTGAAGACCGTGGTGGTGGAGGGCACGGTACTGCTGCCGCGCGAGCAGGCCGAAGCCGCGCTCGATCCCCTGAAAGGGCAGACCCTGCCCACCATTTCCGACGGGGACGTTGAAGCGCTGCTGCGGGACCGCCCGGAAATCGAGAAGATCGACGTCGCGGCCCAGCCGCCGTCCACACTGGTGGTCACCGTCACCGAGCGCGTTCCGGTGGCCGTCCTGCAGGACGGTCCGCAGTTGGCGCTGATCGATGAGCAGGGCAGGCGCCTTGCAGCCGCTGCTGACCGGGCGGCGGTGCCGCTGCCGCTGATCGACGGCGGTGCCGAGGCTGTGAATGCACAGGTTTTCCCCAGCATCACCTCGGTGCTTGCCGCGTTGCCGACCAATGTCCTGGCCCTGCTGGAAAGTGCTTCGGCCCAGACCGTGGACTCCGTGGAATTGAAGCTGGCGAGCGGGCAGACGGTATTCTGGGGGAGCGCCGACGACAATGCGGCCAAAGCGCGTGTCCTCGAAGCGCTGATGCGGATGGCACCGACGGATCCGCCCGTGCAGGTCTACGACGTGAGCACTCCGGACCGGCCGGTTACCCGCTGATCCGCAAGAGGCGCAGAAAGAATCCGCCGACACGCGGGGCCGGTAATTGCAGAAGCAGCGCTGGCCCCATAGCGTCTCAGGTAGAGGATTACTTGACATAACTATAACTCTCAAGCTGAGGGTTAGGGTTGGTCAGGTTCAAGGTTTTCGGCCGGGCAGCCGCAGGGACTCCAAGGGGAGGTCCCGGCGGTTTGCCTGGGCCGGCAGTTGCAGAACACTAAAAAGTTGCAGAGATTCGAACAAGGGACACAGGACGTGGCAGCACCGCAGAATTACTTGGCCGTCATCAAGGTCGTCGGCATCGGCGGCGGTGGCGTGAACGCCGTAAACCGGATGATTGATGTTGGCCTCCGCGGCGTGGAGTTCATCGCCATCAACACCGATGCGCAGGCTCTGCTGATGAGCGACGCCGACGTCAAGCTTGACGTTGGACGCGAACTCACCCGCGGCCTGGGCGCCGGCGCGGATCCCGAGGTCGGCCGCAAGGCAGCTGAGGACCACGCCGAAGAGATTGAGGAAGTCCTGCGCGGAGCCGACATGGTCTTCGTTACCGCCGGCGAAGGCGGCGGAACCGGCACTGGCGGCGCTCCCGTCGTTGCCCGCATCGCCCGCTCCCTGGGTGCGCTGACCATCGGTGTCGTCACCCGCCCGTTCACCTTCGAAGGCCGCCGCCGCTCCAACCAGGCGGAATCGGGCATTGATACCCTGCGGGACGAAGTGGACACGCTGATCGTGATCCCCAACGACCGCCTGCTCTCGATCAGCGACCGCAACGTGTCCATGCTGGATGCCTTCCGTTCCGCCGACCAGGTGCTGCTCTCCGGCGTGCAGGGCATCACCGACCTGATCACCACCCCGGGTCTGATCAACCTCGACTTCGCCGACGTGAAGTCCGTCATGCAGGGCGCCGGCTCGGCCCTCATGGGTATCGGTTCGGCCCGCGGTGAGGACCGGGCCGTCAAGGCAGCCGAGCTGGCAATAGCTTCTCCGTTGCTTGAGGCCTCCATCGACGGTGCCCACGGCGTACTCCTGTCCATCCAGGGCGGCTCCGACCTCGGCCTCTTCGAAATCAACGAGGCAGCCCGCCTGGTCCAGGAAGTGGCGCATCCGGAAGCCAACATCATCTTCGGTGCCGTCATTGACGATGCCCTGGGTGACGAAGCACGCGTTACGGTTATTGCCGCCGGTTTCGACCAGGTGGACGTCACTTCCCAGCCGGCTTCGCACAAGCCCGCTGAGCCGGCCACCCCGCCGGCTTCGGCTCCGGCCGCAGGCGGCTACGCTGCTGCAGCACCGGCGTCGGCAGGACTTTCGGCCTGGTCGCAGCGGTCCCACCAGCACAGCGACGTCCCGGCAGACGCCGGGTTCGACATCGACCTTCCGGCCGTCGTGGAGTCCGATCTGTCCACCGGCCGTCCGGATGACCTCGACGTCCCCGATTTCCTCAAGTAGGAACCGCAGGAACAGCTGAGCATGGCAGCGGGGTTGTCCCGGATGTTTTGGTGGCACCGGCAGGTTGGCGACAACCTGTGGGCGGGCTTCACCAACACCTCCGCGGGCAACCTCGCTTTGCATGTGGGGGACAACCCTGCCGCCGTCCTGCAGCGCAGGGCCGCGCTTGAATCCGAGCTGGGCGTAGCGCCCGGCTCGCTGCGGTTCATGAACCAGGTCCACTCGGCCCGGGTAGTGGATGCCTCGGCCCCGGGTGATGCCGGGGCAGCGGATACTTCCGCACCCACCGCGGACGGACTCATCAGCATCGGGGGCAGCGTTCCGCTGGCGGTCCTGGTGGCAGACTGCATGCCCGTCCTGTTCGCGGGTGCAGGCCCGGCCGGGAACCCCGTGACCGCCGCCGTCCACGCCGGCCGCAAAGGCCTGCTGGACGGCATCCTGCCGGCCGCAGTGGAACAAATGCGCTCGGCCGGCGGTACGGACATCCAAGCCTGGATTGGGCCCTGCGTCTGCGGGACCTGCTACGAAGTCCCGGCAGACATGCAGGCCGGAGCCGCGGCCCTGCATCCGGCAGCAGTGTCACGCACCCGCAGCGGTACACCCGCCCTGGACCTTCCGGCAGGCGCCGAAGCGCAGCTGGCTGCGCTGGGCGTCCGCAGTGAACGGATCCCCGGCTGCACCCTGGAGAACGAGGACCTGTTCTCCCACCGCCGCAATCCGGCCACCGGACGCCTCGCCGGGATCATCTGGCGCCGCGCCTAACTGCCGGCAGCGGGCTGAGACAATGAAAGAACCATGACATCTATGCATTCATCCCGGGCCGTCGAACTCGCGGACCGGCTGGGCCGGGTCCGCGCCCGGATTGCCGCCGCCGACCGCCCGGCACGCTCCGGTGAGCCCCGCCTGATTGTGGTCACCAAATACTTCCCGGCCTCCGACGTCGAAATCCTCGCCGGACTCGGCGTGCGGGAGGTGGGTGAGAACAAGGACCAAGAGGCGGCGGCCAAAGCCGCACAGCTGCACGGGCTGGGTCTTCACTGGCACTTCATCGGCCAGCTGCAGTCCAATAAGGCCAAGTCAGTGGTGCGGTATGCCTCCTCCGTCCATTCCGTGGACCGCCTGTCGCTCGTGACTGCGCTTGGCAAGGCCATGGCGGCAGAGCAGCAACGCCGGGCGGGGGAGTCGCTGCCGGTCAGGCAGGACCTGCGCTGCTTCCTGCAGGTGGACCTGCGCACGGAGCATGCCCGGGCGGCAGATCCCGGCCGCGGGGGAGCGGCACCGGAGGAACTGGCGCAGCTGGCGGACGCGGTGGCCGGCACCCCGGGACTGGAACTGTCCGGGCTGATGGCCGTGGCTCCGCTGGACGGGGACCCCGCCGAGGCGTTTGCCCGGCTGCGCGGGCTCTCGGAGCGGCTGCAAAAGGACCACCCCGGGGCGCGGGGCATCTCCGCCGGTATGAGTTCGGACCTGGAAGCCGCACTGGCCAACGGGGCGACACACCTGCGAATAGGTTCCGATGTTCTGGGCCCGCGCCCGCCCGTGCGGTAGCGTCGAAGTAAGAACATCACAAAGCCGCCGCCCGGCATGTAGCCCGGGGAAGCACCGGAACCACGGGCAGCTGCGGCGTTGAAGGATTAGAGGAGCAACCATGGCTGGCGCAATGCGCAGGACAATGATCTACCTTGGGCTCGCCGATGGTGACGAGCACTACGAGTCCGAGCAGCGGAACCTGCGGGAAGCCCCGGTCCGGGACGAAGACTATGCTCCCATTCACGAACCAGAGGAGCTGGACCCCGAACCCGCTCCCGCACCCGTTGTCCGCAATGCAGTCGAGGAGTACCGCGCACCCGTGACACCCATCAAGCGTGCCCCGTCATCCCGCGAGGATGTTTCCGGCCTTCGGCAGATCACCACTGTCCACCCGCGCTCCTACAACGATGCCAAAATCATCGGTGAGAGCTTCCGGGACGGCATCCCGGTCATCATGAACGTCACCGACATGGGCGAAGCAGATGCCAAGCGCCTGGTGGACTTCTCCGCCGGCCTGGTCTTTGGACTGCGCGGCAGCATTGAGCGCGTGACCAACAAGGTCTTCCTCCTGTCGCCTTCACACGTGGAGGTCCTTGGGGACGACAAGAAGATCAGCGAGTCGCAGTCCACCTTCTTCAACCAGAGCTAACGTGCTCCCGTTCCAACGGGACGCGGGGGCTGCCAACCGACTTCCGGAAATGAAACCCTTCGCGTGAATATCATTCTTCCCCTGGTGTATCTGGTGCTGGTGCTCTTCCAGCTCGCCCTGATCCTGAGGATCGTTTACGACGCGGTGCAGATGTTCGCCCGCCAGTGGCGCCCGAAGGGCCCGGCACTCGTGCTGGCTACGGCCATCTACGGTGTCACCGATCCGCCGGTACGGCTTTTCCGCCGCATTATTCCGCCGCTGCGCCTTGGCGGGGTGGCACTGGACCTCGCGTTCCTGGTCCTGTTCATCATCGTGTCAATCCTGACGCAGATCGTCGCCGGCGTGGCCCGCTAGGTCCGGCCCGCTGGGGGCCGGTTAGTTTTCGGCCCCCAAAAGATATACTGTGAAAATTGATACAACCCCAGATTTTTGTATGTCCGAAATTCTCTACGTAGAACCGCCTGCCTGACACGCAGGCGAATCTTATAATCCAGTATGAGGTGACCAGATGGCTCTGACGCCAGAAGATGTTGTCAACAAGCGGTTCCAGCCGACCAAGTTCCGGGAAGGCTATGACCAGGACGAAGTCGACGACTTCCTCGACGAGATCGTGGTGGAGCTGCGCCGGCTGAACGCCGAAAACGAAGATCTCCGCCGCCAGCTGGCAGAAGCGGCAGCCGGTGGCTCCGTATCGGAGAAGACCGTCCCCGCGCCCGTCGCGGCCGCCTCCACCACCGAGCAGGTCCGCGAAGAGCCCAAGCCTGAGCCTAAGGTTGAAGCACCCCGCGTGGAGGAGCGTCCCGCTCCGGTCGAGCCCAAGCAGGAAGCGGCCCCGGCTGCACCTGCAGGCAACACCACCGAAACCGCAGCCGGCATCCTGGCCATGGCCCAGAAGATGCACGATGACTACGTCAGCGCCGGCGTCGAGCAGCGCGACAAGATCATTGCCGAGGCACAGATCGAAGCCAGCGGCCTCGTCACCGATGCCCAGGAGAAGAGCCGCAAGATCCTCAGCACCCTGGAGCAGCAGAAGGCTGTCCTGGAGCGCAAGGTCGAACAGCTCCGCGGCTTCGAGCGTGACTACCGTTCACGCCTGAAGGCATACATCGAAGGCCAGCTGCGTGATCTGGATGCACGCGGCTCGGTTGCTTCGGAGACCGCCGACGCGTAACAGCGTCAGGTCCCGGCCGCGTTCCGCGTTCGGATAAGAATCACTTCAGCGGGCCGGGGGGCGGGGGCTCCCCCCCCCCCGCCCCCCGCGATTTTTGACCGCGCCCCGCCGCGCCGCCCCGTTGCCCCCCC
>NZ_JAJFZS010000008.1:0-763575 GCF_020731535.1 Arthrobacter sp. zg-Y40 | reverse complement strand
CCCGCGGGGGGCGGGGTTTTACAAAACACCCACGCGGGGGGGGGGGGGGGGGGGGCCCCCCCCCCCCCCCCCCCGCTGCATTTGTTCCCGGCGCCTGAGCGCGCCGCTCGTTTCCCGCCCCCAGCTCCGCCCAGCAGTACAGAAAGCACCATGACCAACTCTTCACCGGACACCCCGCAGGACACCGGAGCCAGGCGTCCTGCCAAGGCCAAAGCGGCCTTCGCCATGCTCGCCCTGGCGGCCGCCGCCCTCGTTGCGGACCAGCTCACCAAACTGTGGGTAGTGCGTACCATGACCGAGGGACAGGTCACCGATGTCCTGCCGCCGCTGCTGCGGTGGCATTTCATCCGCAATCCCGGAGCTGCGTTTTCGATCGGGACCGAGTTCACCTGGGTGTTCACCATCATCATGGTGCTGGTTTCAGGTTTCCTCGTGTACCTGATGATCCGGGTCCGTTCGCTTGCTTGGGCCACGGCCCTTGGCTTGGTGCTCGGCGGTGCCCTTGGCAACCTGACGGACCGGCTCTTCCGTGCGCCCTCCTTCGGGCAGGGCCACGTGGTGGACTTTATCGCCTTCCCCAATTTCGCCATCTTCAATATCGCCGATTCCTGCGTGGTGTGCGGCGTGATCCTGGTCTGCCTGCTGACCCTCCGCGGCATCAGCCTCGACGGGACACGCACGCTTCCTTCCGCCAAGGAACCCGCTGCGGCCAACGACGGCGAGGAGCAGCGATGAACGAGTTGCACGCCGTGTTCGCGGTCCCGCCCGAAGCTGACGGCAAACGCGCGGACGCCGTCCTGGCCGGCCTGCTGGATGTATCCCGCTCCACTGCCGCAACATGGTGCACCGACGGGTACTTCAGTTCCGCCGGCAAGGTGCTGGGCAAGTCAGACAAACTGCACGCCGGCCAGGAAATCACCGCCGACGTCCCCGAACAGCGGGACCCGCTGGCCGTCGTCGTCGAGCCGGTGGAGGACCTCAAGATCCTGGGCGATGACGAGCACTTCGTGGTCATCGACAAACCCGTGGGTGTGGCAGCGCATCCCTCTCCCGGCTGGGTCGGTCCCACCGTGGTGGGTGCCCTGGCCGCTGCCGGCTACCGGATCTCCACGTCCGGTGCTCCGGAACGGCAGGGCATTGTGCACCGGCTCGACGTCGGCACCTCCGGGGTGATGGTGGTGGCTAAAACGGAGCACGCCTACACGCTGCTGAAGCAGGCTTTTAAGGAACGGACCGTGGACAAGATGTACCACGCCGTCGTCCAGGGCCTGCCCGATCCGCTGAAGGGCACCATTGACGCCCCGATCGGGCGGCACCCGGGCTATGACTGGCGCTTCGCCGTGGTCGAGGGCGGCAGGCCGTCGGTGACGCATTATGAGGTGCTGGAGGCCTTCGGGAAGGCCTCCCTGGTGGAGGTGCACCTGGAAACCGGGCGCACGCACCAGATCCGCGTCCATTTTTCTGCCCTGCGGCATCCCTGTGCCGGTGACCTCACCTACGGCGCTGACGCCAAGCTTGCCGCCGAGCTGGGGCTTACGCGCCAGTGGCTGCATGCCCGACAGCTGGGCTTCACCCATCCCGGCACCGGTGAGCATGTGGAGTTCGTCAGCGAGTACCCGCAGGACCTTCAGTACGCCGTCGACGCCCTGCGCAGCGGCGAGGTCTAGGCACGCACCCCGGCCCGGCCCGGCAGTGACGCAGGCTCCGGCGCGGCGGCGGCAAAGCGCTCCCGCGCCGGGGCCTAGAATGTACAGGTGGCTTCAGCAACTAGTACGTCCAAATCGTTTGCCCATCTTCACAACCACACTGAATATTCCATGCTGGACGGCGCAGCACGGCTGACCGACCTGTTCAGCCACGCCGAGGAACTGGGCATGAATGCCCTGGCGACCACCGACCACGGCTTTGTGTTCGGCGCCTTCGACTTCTGGAACAAGGCCCGCAGTGCCGGCATCAAGCCGATCGTGGGCGTGGAAGCCTACCTGACACCGGGCACCGCGCGTGCGGACAAAACCCGTGTGAAGTGGGGCGACGGCGGACGCAACGACGTCTCCGGTGCCGGTGCCTACACCCACATGACCATGTGGGCCGAGAACACCGAGGGCATGCACAACCTCTTCCGGATGTCTTCGCTGGCTTCCCTCGAGGGTTACCTCTACAAGCCGCGCATGGACCGGGACCTGCTGCAGACCTACGGCAAGGGCCTGATTGCCACCACAGGCTGCCCCTCCGGTGAAGTACAGACCAAGCTGCGGCTGGGCCTCTACAAGGAAGCCGTGCAGGCGGCGTCGGATTTCCGCGACATCTTCGGCAAGGAGAACTTCTTCTGCGAGCTGATGGACCACGGCCTGGACATTGAGCGCAACGTCCAGGCGGACCTGGTCAAGCTGGCCCGCGAGCTGCAGCTGCCGCTGGTAGCCACCAATGACTTGCACTACACCCACGCCGAAGACGCGTCCGCGCACGCGGCCCTGCTGTGCGTGCAGTCGGGGTCCTCGCTGGCGGACCCCAAGCGGTTCAAGTTCGACGCCGACGAGTTCTACCTGAAGTCCCCGGAGGAAATGCGGGCCATTTTCCGCGACTACCCCGACGCGTGCGACAACACCCTGCTCATTGCCGAGCGGTGCGACGTCGAATTCAACACCAAAGCGTCCTACATGCCCCGCTTCCCCTGCCCGCCCGGGGAAAACGAGGAATCCTGGTTCATCAAGGAAGTGGAGACCGGCCTGCACTACCGGTTCCCGAAGGGCATTCCCGACGACGTCCGCAAGCAGGCCGAGTACGAGATCGGCATCATCACCCAGATGGGCTTCCCGGGCTACTTCCTGGTGGTGGCCGACTTCATTAACTGGGCCAAGAACAACGGCATCCGGGTGGGACCGGGCCGCGGTTCCGGTGCCGGATCCATGGTCGCCTACGCCATGCGCATCACCGACCTGAACCCGCTGAACCACGGGCTGATCTTCGAGCGCTTCCTGAACCCGGACCGCGTCTCCATGCCTGACTTCGACGTCGACTTCGATGATCGGCGCCGCTCCGAGGTGATCCACTATGTCACCGAGAAGTACGGCGCGGACCGCGTGTCCATGATCGTCACCTACGGAACCATCAAGGCCAAGCAGGCACTGAAGGACTCCTCCCGCGTGATGGGATATCCGTTCTCCGTGGGCGAGCGGCTCACCAAGGCCATGCCGCCGGACGTGATGGGCAAGGGCCTGTCCCTGCAGGACGTGCATAACAAAGACGCCAAGCGCTACGGCGAAGCCGACGAACTGCGTGAACTGCTCAAGTCCGATCCGGACTCGCAGCGCGTCTTCGACACCGCTTTGGGCCTCGAAGGGCTGAAGCGCCAGTGGGGCGTGCACGCCGCCGGCGTCATCATGTCCTCGGACCCGCTGATCGACATTATCCCGATCATGAAGCGCGAGCAGGACGGGCAGGTGATCACGCAGTTCGACTACCCGACCTGCGAAGGCCTGGGCCTGATCAAGATGGACTTCCTCGGCCTGCGGAACCTGACGATCATTTCCGACGCGATCGAGAACATCAAGAACAACCAGGGCGTGGACCTGGACCTGGAAAAGCTGGAGCTGGACGACAAGGGTTCCTACGACCTGCTGGCCAGCGGCGACACCCTGGGTGTGTTCCAGCTCGACGGCGGGCCCATGCGGTCCCTGCTCAAGCTGATGCGTCCGGATAACTTCGAAGACATTTCCGCCGTCATCGCCCTGTACCGTCCCGGTCCCATGGGCGCGAACTCACACACCAACTACGCCTTGCGTAAAACCGGCGTGCAGGAAGTCACCCCCATCCACCCGGAGCTGGAAGAGCCGCTGCGGGAAATCCTGGACACCACCTACGGCCTGATCGTGTATCAGGAGCAGGTGATGTCCATTGCCCAGAAGGTGGCCGGCTTCTCGCTCGGCCAGGCAGATATTCTCCGCCGCGCCATGGGTAAGAAGAAGAAATCCGAGCTGGACAAGCAGTACGCCGGCTTCCACCAGGGCATGGTGGACCGCGGCTACTCGGAGGCAGCCATCAAGGCGCTATGGGACATCCTGCTCCCGTTCTCCGACTACGCCTTCAACAAAGCCCACTCGGCCGCCTACGGCTTGGTGTCCTACTGGACCGCGTACCTCAAGGCGCACTACCCGTCCGAATACATGGCCGCCCTGCTCACCTCCGTGGGCGACGACAAGGACAAGCTGGCCCTGTACCTGAACGAGTGCCGCAAGATGGGCATTACGGTGCTGCCGCCGGACGTGAACGAATCCTCGGTGAACTTCACCCCTGTGGGCACGGACATCCGCTTCGGCATGGGCGCCATCCGCAACGTGGGCGCCAACGTTGTCCAGGCCATGGTGGCCGCCCGCGAGGAAAAGGGCGCGTACACCAACTTCAAGGACTTCCTGATGAAGGTCCCCGCGGTGGTGTGCAACAAGCGAACCATCGAGTCCCTGATCAAGGCCGGCGCGTTCGACTCGATGGGCCATGCCCGGCGTCCGCTGGCCATGATCCACGAAGAGGCCATTGACTCTGTGGTGGTGCTCAAGCGCAACGAGGCCGTGGGCCAGTTCGACCTGTTCGCGGCCATTACGGACCAGGAACCGGAAGACTCGATCAGCATCGATATCCCGGACCTGCCGGAGTGGGAAAAGAAGGACAAGCTGTCCTTTGAACGCGACATGCTGGGGCTTTACGTCTCCGACCATCCGCTGCAGGGCCTGGAGGGCATCCTCAGCCAGCACGCCGACTCCTCAATCACGAACATCGTGGGGGAGGAGGGGCCGCCCGACGGCGCCATTGTCACCATTGCGGGCATGATCACCTCGCTGCAGCGACGGATCGCCAAGAACAGCGGCAACGCCTATGCACGCTGTGAGATCGAGGACCTCGCCGGGTCCATGGAAGTGATGTTCTTCGGCCAGGTCTACGGTCCCATCGCGGCCGTGCTGGCCGAGGACCTGATTGTGGTGGTCCGGGGCCGGCTGCAGCGCCGCGACGACGGCGCGGTGACCCTGAACGCGCAGGAGCTCACCGTTCCCGACCTCAGCGAGGGCCACTCCGGGCCGGTGGTCATTTCGATGGCCACCTACAAGGCCACGGAAACGGTGGTCTCCCAGCTGGGTGACGTGCTGCGCACCCACCCGGGCACGTCCGAGGTGCAGATCCGGCTGAACGGCTCCCGCACCGTGGAAGTCATGAAGCTTGGCGTGGACATGCGGGTGAACCCCACGCCGTCGTTGTTCGGCGACCTGAAGGTGCTGCTGGGTCCGGCCTGCCTGGACGCCTAGGCGTTTAGGCAGGCCGGCCGGGCCGGCGCCCTAGCTGGCGCTGGACACGGGCATCAGGACGTCCTCCGTGGTCCAGCGGTTCACCACGTTATCCATTCCGGCGGCCCTGAACGCCAGGACTGCTGCTCCAATCCGGCTGCCGGAGGTCCCGAGCATGGAGAGACGGAGATCGGGGGCATCCCGCCATGCGAGTGAGCCGGACAACTCCCGGAGCAGCGGGTCCAGTAAGGCTGACCCGGCGCGGGACACGCCGCCGGTCAGGACGATGACGGCAGGATCGGTCAGCAGGGTCAGCGTCTTGAGTCCCAGCGCAAGGGCCGTGATGCCCTCGCGCCACACGCGGTCGGCCAGTGGATCGATACCCAGCCGGGCAACAATGCCCGGCACGTCCAACCCTGCCTCGCCCCCGGAGGCGGCGAAACGCCGGGCCACCCCTGCGCCGGAGAAGTAGGCCTCCAAGCAGCCGAACTGGCCGCAGGTACAGCGTTCCCCGTCCGGTATGACCGGGATATGGCCCAACTCACCGGCTGTGGCAGACGCGCCGGAAATACGATGGCCCCCGCTTTGGATTGACGCGGCAACACCTGTTCCCACAGCAACCAGCACGGAGTCGCCGGAACCGTGTGAAGCTCCGAAAAGGTCTTCGGCCAGGCCACTGGTTCGGACGTCATGGTCTATGTGGACGGGGACACCGAGCCTCTCCGTGAGGAGGCGCTTCAGCGGAACGTTGGACCAGCCGAGGGAAGAGGCATACCGGATGATTCCCTCTTGGGAGTCCACCATTCCCGGCGTGACGACGCCTGCCCCTGCGACAACGCACCCGTCATCCTCCGCATAGTCGCGGAGGTCCTCCGCGAGGGCCAGTATCCGCTCAATGGATTCGTCGCCCGTAACACCTGCCGGGACGGTACGGGAGAGCAGGGTCCGGCCTGATGCCGCCACCAGCGCTCCCTTGATGTTGGTGCCGCCTACATCCACGGCGAGAACCACTGCGTCGTGACGGGGAGCAGAGGGTGAGCCGTCTGCTGCTGCGGACTCCAGTGCCGCGAAGAGGCTGCGGACCATGTCCGGGTCTGTCTGCAGCGTTCCGTCCATGCGCGGCGACGGAGTCTGGGCCCGCAGGTGGATTTCGCCTGCACCGGTCGCTGCGACAATTTCCCTCACGTTGGCAGGGCGGACCGATCCACCCACCAGGACCGACGGCGCGGACGGAGCGGCCTTGGAGAGGCGGACCAGCTCAGCCAGCACTCCGATCCCCTCGGCTGCCGGGTGCGGGCCGCCCGAGGTGAGGACACGCTGCACACCCAGCTGCGTGAGCTCCTGGTACGCCTTAAAGGGATCCCGTGCCAGATCGAAGGCTTTGTGGAAAGTCACGGGGAGGGTGCCTGCGGCCGCCATTAGCCGGCGCATGGCGGTTACATCCACCTCGCCGTCGCTGGTGAGCACACCCGTCACGACTCCTACCGGGGTGCCGGCCCCGGACGCCGCGGCTTCGATTGCTTCCAGATCCCGGCACATCGTCTCGAGTTCAGCGTTGCTGTAGACAAAATCGCCGCCGCGCGGCCGTACTATGACTTGGACGCCTACCCGGTTCACCGCCCGCAGCACGGCCAGAACCGCACCCATACTCGGCGTGGTGCCGCCTTCGCCCAGGTTTGCGCACAACTCGATCCGGTCCGCACCTGAACGGTCCGCCACCAGGGCCCCGTCGACGTCATCGACGCAGAGTTCCACGGCTATGCGCCGCACTGCAGGCGTACACCCGTTTGCTGACCTCACCACCGGGGCACCGGGTTTTCGGCCCAGGCAGCAACGTCCGAACCAATCGATATCCGGCCAACCCGTTCCGAGCCGCCGTTGATCGGCAGGTCCATCAGTGCTCCGGCACCGGAAGTGTCGACTCCGAGGGCCTCCAGGACCTTAAGGGCTATCAGCGTGGTTGCCCGCGGGTTGCCGTCGACAATCTTCATGGCTACTGCCTGGCCGGTCGACGCGGACATGCCGATAACCCCTTCCGCCCCGCCCTTGGCAAGGACGCCGGGTACAAGGGTCATGGCGCTGCTGTTTGCATGCCCTGTTCCGCCGACGTGGAAAGGGTTGGCACGCATGGCATCGGCTACCAGGCGCTCCGGAGTCCCGGGGGACGCGGTGACGAGGGTGCGGAACGCCTGCGCAAGCCCAAGGACCGTGGTGCTAAACAGCGGCGCTCCGCATCCGTCGACGGCCGCGTGCTCAACCGGAACGCCGGTAGCGCGTTCCACGGTGTCCCGGACCATGAGCTGCAAAGGATGGGCCGGGTCCAGGTAGCCTGCGGTGTCCCAGCCGTTGGCGGTGCAGGCCAGCAGCATGGCGGCGTGCTTACCCGAGCAGTTCATGTGGACCCGGGAGCGCGACTTGCCGGCTCTTATCAGGCGCTCACGGCTTGCTTCGTCCTCGGGCCAATCGGCCGGACAGGCAAGGGCGGAATCATCCAATCCCGCCCGCTCCAGGATGCTGCGCACCGCCTCTACGTGGGCGTCCTCCCCGGTATGGCTTCCGGCGGCGATCGCCAGTTCCGGGCCGGACAGGTCGGCGCCGGCGCGCAGGCAGGCAAGAGCCTGCAGCGGCTTGGTGGTCGAACGCGGCAGCACCTGCCCTGAGCCGGCACCGAGGCTGGCGGCGACGTTTCCATCTGCGTCAAGTGCCGCCAACCAGCCGAAATGGCGGCTTTCAGTGACACCGGACCTTATGACGACGGCGAGTTCCGCGAGCTGTTCGGCTGCGTTGGATATGCGGGCGCTGGCCGTGCCAGGCGCGGCGGGGGATACCACGGGGGTGCTCCTTTACTGGGGGCGGGGGAAGTCGGAAAAGGGTGCGCCGGCCACAGGTACCGGTCCTGCAGCGGCCCGGCGCGGGCTTCGTTTGGGAGGGCGTGTCCGCAGGCGGGCGGCGAGGGCGGAAAGGATGCCGTTGAAGACGAGATAAACCAGGGTCACCACGAGGAATGTCTGGATGAGCAGCCCGTTGAAGGCGGAGAGCACCTGACCGCGGTACAACAGCTCCGTGAAGGCGACTATGTATCCGAGCGAGGTGTCCTTGATGAGGCTTACCAACTGCGTCACGAGGGACGGCGTGGCAAAACGCAGTGCCTGCGGCAGGACAACAAGACGGCTTGCCTGCCCCTCCGACATGCCGAGGCTGAGTGCAGCCTCCCGCTGGCCGCGGGGGAGGCCGAGGATCCCGGCACGGATAATCTCCGCAAAGGCAGCCGAGTTGGCGACGGTGAGCGGGATGACCAGCTTCCAGATCAGGGGGAAGTTGAGGCCCAGCTGCGGAAGGCCGAACAGCATCAGGTAGATGAGCAACAGCACGGGTATTGTCCGGGCAGTTTCGATGTAGCCTGCGCAGATCCATCGCACGGGTGCGAAGCGGCTCAGGCGGCCGAGGGCAAGGAGGAGTCCCAGCGTCCCGCCCAGGACGGCAACGAGGGCTCCGGCCTGCAGAGTTCCCCACAGTCCAACGAACAGGTACTGCCAGATGGGCCAGGAGAGGAACGGCGTCCACTTGTCCGGGTGGAGCTGGCCTTTGGAACCGAACTGGATCAGCCCGCTGATAATCACGCCCAGAAGCGCGAAGATTGTGATCACGGACCATATACGTATGTTCCGCCTGGCCTTCGGGCCCGGCTCGTCATAGAGGGACAGGGTCGCCTGCGCCTGCACGCGGGTACGGGCAGCGGACTTGGCAGGTACGGCGGTAGTCATCGGAGAACAGCCACCTTTCGCTCGATACGGCCGGCGCTGAGTCCGATGCAGAGGGCAAGAAGCATGTAGGTCAACCCCGCGGCGGAAAAGATCAGGATGGGCTGTGCCTCAACTAGGTTCAGTTTGTTGGCTGCGGACGTCAGTTCCACCACACCTACGGCAGCGGCCAGCGCTGTGTTCATGGTCAAAGCGATCATCACGTTGCCGATGGGTTGCACGGCCGCCCGCAGTGCCTGCGGCAGGACGACGAGGCCAAGTGTTTGCCGGAGGGTGAAACCCAGGGCGCGGCTGGCCTCTATCTGTCCGTGGCCCACGGTGTTGACTCCGCTTCTGATGGCTTCGGAAACGTATGCAGCTTCATAGGCCGTGAGGACAAGGACGGCCGTTGGGGTGAGCGGCAGGATGAAACCGGCATCCGGCAGCGCGAAGACGGCAAGGATCAGGAGGGCAAGCAGGGGAACATTGACGAAGAACTGCACGTAGGCAAAGGCAGCAGCCCGCAGGGGCGGAATGGGGCTGATCCGGGCGGCGGCCACGAGTGTGCCGAGGATCAGTGCTCCCGCCCCGGCGATGATTGCCATAACAACCGTTGTTCCAAGGGCATGGAGGAAGGCGTCGGCACTGTCGGCAAAGATGTCCATCTATTTCCTTTGAGTATGCGGCGGGCGAATGCCCGGTACGGCGCCCGGCGGCGCTGCCGCGGCGCCCGGTGTGCAGTGACACCGGGCGCCGGGCAGGCGGACTAACTGCCGGGAACGGAACCGATTTCGGGGGCGCTGGGTGCCTCTGCCTCCACGGCTTCGCCGAGCGTGGCATCCCACACCTTGCCCCAGGTGCCGTCGGCCTGGATCTTCTGGAGCCATTCGTTGATGAAGGCCTTGAATTCCTCATCGTCGTGCTTCAGGCCGATGCCGTAGGACTCCGTAGTGAAGGGCTGGCCCACCACCTTAATGGAGGTGTCATCTGCACTGTGTGAGGCCAGGAGCGTGAAGTCCTGCACATAGGCATCCCCGCGGCCCTGCTTGAGTGCCTGCAGTGCCTGCGGATCCGTGCCGAAGGACACCAGGGTGGCCGTCGGCTGCTTTTCGGGTACGGCAGTCACTGCAGGTGTGTTTGCGCCGACAATAACGGTTTTTCCGCCGAGGTCATCGATGCCGTTGATGTCCTTGTTGTCGCCTTTCACGGCAACGGCCAACCCTGATTCCAGATACGGTCCTGCGAAGGAGATCTGCTCGGCACGCTCCTCGGTGATCGTGTAGGTATTGAACACTACGTCGACCGTTCCGTTTTGGAGCAGGGCTTCACGCGTCTCGGACGCCGGCGGGACGATCTTGATATTCGGTTCGCCCAGGATGTAGATAGCCAGCAGTTTCGCGAGATCGGCATCAAATCCTTCGATGCTTTCGGGGTTTGCGGGGTCCTGCTGAGACAGCAGCGGTGCGTCGAGCGCGGCCCCGACGATCAGCGTTCCCCGTTCCTTGATCCGGGCCATGGTGGACTCGGGCAGTATGGCTGCGGCGTCGGCCACGACCGCGTTTGCGTAAACCTCCTCAAGGTTGGAGGGCTGGGTCGAACTGCCGGCTTCGGCTCCGGGGACGGCGGTATCGCCGCCGCCGCAAGCCGAAACGCTCAGCAGTGCAGTCAGTGCAAGTACGGCAGGTAGGAGCCGCCGGAAGGGGGATGTGCTGCGCAAGGTGTGGCCTTTCTTCTGATGTGGACGGCAGGCGCCGCTGATAGTTGGTCAGTGAGTAAGGATTCTGGAGAGGAATGCCCGCGCCCGTTCAGAATCCGGACGGGCGAAAAACCGTTCCGGTGAGCCGTGCTCGATGATGCGGCCCTCGTCCATAAAAACAACACGGTCGGCGGCCCGCCTGGCGAAACCCATTTCGTGGGTGACTACCACCATGGTCATTCCTTCTTGGGCGAGGGAGACCATAACGTCCAGCACCTCAGTCACCATTTCGGGGTCCAGGGCCGAGGTTGGTTCGTCGAAAAGCAAAACCTTGGGGCGCATTGCCAGCGCGCGGGCAATAGCTGCGCGCTGTTGCTGTCCGCCCGAAAGCTGGGCCGGATAACTGTCGGCCTTGTCGGCGATGCCAACACGTTCAAGCAGTGCCATTCCATCTGCCCGGGCCGTCTTCTGGGCAACGCGCCGCACTTTGACAGGTGCGAGCGTGACGTTCTCGAGGATGGTGCGGTGCGCGAAGAGATTGAAGGACTGGAAAACCATGCCAACGTCACAGCGAAGCGTCGCAAGCGCCCTGCCCTCTGCCGGCAGGTCCCTGCCGTCCACGAGGATCTGCCCGCTGGTTACCGTCTCCAGCCGGTTGATGCACCGGCAGAGGGTGGACTTGCCGGATCCTGACGGGCCAACCACCACTACCACCTCACCGGTGGCCACGCTCAGGTTTATGTCCTTCAAGACGTGGTGCTCACCGAAGTGTTTCTGCACATCCCTCAGTACCACCATGGCACCCGGCTTATCCGGAGCAACGGGTCCGGGGAGGCCGGAGGAATCATTAACCAGTGCCATCGAGCTGCCTTTTCCTGAACCCTGACCTGCAGCTTTAGCCGGCCGCGGCGCCGTGTTCTGTCGTTGGTGTGACTCACCACACACTATCCGAGGTTTTCCAAAAATAAACCTAAGCGGTAAAAGTTTCACAGATATTTCGATTAACTTTCTATAAACTTGGACTAAGTTAAGAGGGAGCTATCGAACAGATTGGGAAAACATGGCTGAACGATTGAGCGGAAATGCTGCTGGCCCCTCCCGCACTGTGGACCTGATCGGACTTATCCGAACGGGCCGCGCGGGATCCCGCGCGGAACTGGCAAAAGCCACGGGACTCTCTCCCTCCACGGTGGCAACGCGGATCGACGCTTTGATCGCGCGGGGGCACGTTGCAGAGGTTGGCGAGGGGGAATCACGCGGCGGACGCCGCCCGCGGCGCCTGGAAATCAGGGCGGATGCCGGGCTGGTGGGTTGTATTGACCTTGGCGTTGACCGCACCTCGTTCGGGGTGGCCGATTTCGCTGGTAACCTCCTCGCTGAACACCATGCGGCCCTCGATCTTGCAGCTGGTCCGGAGATTATCCTGACTTCCGCAACGGCCCGGCTCAAAGACATGGTCGAGCAGGCCGAGGCAACGGGATCCGGCCGGCTAAGGGGTGTTTCGGTGGGAGTGCCCGGACCGGTGTCGAGCGCTGATTCCCGCATTGTTGCCCCGTCCCGCATGCCCGGCTGGAACGGGACGAACGCAGCGGAGATTATTCAGCGGGAGCTGGGGGTGCCCGTCATAGTTAATAACGACGCCAATCTCATGGCTGCCGGGGAACTGCTCAACGGCACCGACCCGGTCACCTATCCGCACCAGATTTTCGTCAAAGCCGGCACCGGTATCGGCTGCGGGATCATTGCCGGCGGTGAACTGTACAAGGGCAGTAACGGGTGGGCAGGGGACATCAGCCATGCGGCGGTGCAGGGTGCTCCTGCGGTGCCTTGCTCCTGCGGCCGGACGGGATGCCTGGACGTGCTCGCTTCCGGCGCCGCGCTTGTCCGCGAGATGCAGCTGCAGGGCCATGATGTACAGACGGTGGAGGCGATGATCGACCTCGCCCGCGACGCCCATCCCGCTGCAACCGGACTGCTGCGCGGCGCCGGAGTGATGACCGGCGGTGTCCTCGCAACCAGCATTAATTTCTTTAATCCGAACCGGCTGGTCCTTGGCGGCGTCTTGGCGGGTTCAGCGGTTTTCGTTGCCGCGGTGCGCTCGACCCTCTACTCGGATTGTCCGCCCATGGCCACTGCGGAACTTGTTGTGGAGGTCGCCCGGCATCCCCAAACCGGTGGCCTGCGCGGCGCCGCCCGCTTGATGCTTGATGACATCTTCTCCGGGGAGGAGTTCCGGGCCTGACGCCCGGCGACGCACAGCGGAACTGGTAGGAGCCCCGGAGGCTTGGCTGGGTAGAATGATATGCGTGAATCCAACCAGTCCCGAAGCAGCCTTTGACTCCTTCCGCACCATCGACCTGCGCGGACGGCACCTGCGCCCCGCGGAGCTCAAGGGTGCCATGCCGCGTGCCGAAACGACGTTCGACGCCGCGTCCGACGCCGTCTCAGCCATCATCACCGACGTCCGTACCCGCGGATTCGCCGCGCTGACGGAACTGGCAGAGCGTTTCGACGGCGTTCAGCAGCACACGGTGCGGGTGCCCGAAACCGCGCTGGACTCAGCGCTGGAGCAGCTGGACCCGGCGGTCCGTACGGCACTGGAAACGGCCATTGAGCGGACCCGGATTTTCGCTGCCGCCCAGCGTCCCGCCGACGCCGAAGTGGAAATCCGCCCCGGTGCCCTCCTGGCCCATAAATGGGTGCCGGTCTCCCGGGTGGGACTGTATGTTCCGGGCGGGCTTGCGGTGTATCCCTCCTCGGTAATCATGAACGTTGTGCCGGCGCAGGCCGCAGGAGTTTCCTCCCTGGCACTGGCCTCGCCGCCGCAGAAGGAATTCGGCGGGCTGCCGCACCCCACCATCCTCGCTGCGGCCAAGCTGCTGGGCATCACCGAGGTCTATGCCGTGGGCGGCGCCCAGGCCATTGCCGCCTTCGCCTACGGGGTGCGGGAGGATGAAAATAATGCCGCCATCCTGCCGGTGGATGTTGTCACCGGCCCGGGCAACGTCTTTGTGGCCACCGCCAAGCGGCTGGTCAAGGGCGTAGTGGGAATCGATTCCGAAGCGGGACCCACGGAAATCATGGTTCTCGCCGACGAAACCGCTGACCCGCGGCTCGTGGCCGCCGACCTGATCAGCCAGGCCGAACACGATCCCAATGCCGGGTCGGTCCTCGTCACGGCGTCCGAATCCCTCGCTGAAAAGGTCCGGGCTGAACTGGACGTCCAGGTCCGGGCCACCAAGCACAGCGACCGTGTGCGCACGGCCCTGTCCGGCCCCCAGTCCGGCGTTATCCTCGTGGACGGGCTGGAGCAGGGCATTGCGGTATGTGACGCCTACGCTGCCGAACACCTGGAAATCCAGACGGCCGATGCCGAAGCCGTGGCCGGCCGAATCCGCAGTGCCGGTGCCATCTTCGTGGGCAACTACAGTCCCGTGAGCCTGGGTGACTACTGCGCCGGGTCCAATCACGTGCTGCCCACCGGCGGCACCGCAGCCTTTTCCTCGGGGCTGAACGTCACCACCTTTATGCGCGCCATCCAGATGATCAACTACAACCGTGAGGCGCTGCAGGAAGTCAGCGGCGACATTGTTGCCCTTTCCCTCGCCGAGGATCTGCCGGCGCACGGGGACGCGGTCACGGTCCGTTTCGAATAACCGCTAACCCTTCGGGATACCCGCAACATGTAGTAGGAGCACCTACTACATGTTGTGGTCCTCCACTTGGTGCTCAGGCAAAGTGCGCCCTATAGTGGGAGCACCATAAGGCGCCTTCCCGAAAGGACGGGACATGTACTGTCCGTTTTGCCGCAACGCCGACTCCCGCGTCGTGGACAGCCGCCTGGCCGACGACGGGTCGGCCATCCGCCGCCGGCGGCAGTGCCCGCAGTGCGGCCGCCGTTTCTCCACGGTGGAAACCACCAGCCTCAGCGTGATCAAGCGTTCCGGCGTAGCCGAACCCTTCAGCCGCAGCAAGGTCATCAACGGCGTGCGCAAAGCCTGCCAGGGCCGTCCGGTCAGCGAGGATGACCTGGCCATGCTGGCCCAGGAAGTGGAGGAATCCATCCGGGCCAGCGGTGTGGCTGAAATCGACGCGAACGGCGTGGGGCTGGCCATCCTCACCCCGCTGCAGAAACTGGACCAGGTGGCGTACCTGCGCTTTGCCAGCGTCTACCAGTCCTTCGACTCGCTGGAAGACTTCGAGACGGCCATTGAAAAACTACGGGCCGAAGCGCAGCAAAACCGCGGGCGGGTCCCGTCCGGCGCGCAGCGCCCGCTGGGCGCCCAGTAGGTCCCGGGCCGGATCCGGCCAGGGGACCCAATAGCTTTAGATGCGATAAAGCGGCGGAAGGGAGAATCCCTTCCGCCGCTTTTGCGCGCCGTTTTTGTGCGGTGCTGCCGTCCGGCTACTTGATGTACTTGAAGTGCAGGGCCGCCTGCAGGGCGCCGCCCACAATGCCGGCGTTGTTCTTCAGGTTGGCGGTGACCAGCGGGGTGCGCAGGTCCAGCATCGGCAGGAAGTCCTCGCTGCGCTTGGAGATGCCGCCGCCGATCACGAACAGGTCGGGGGAGAAGAGGAACTCCACGTGGGAGAAGTAGCGCTGCAGCCGCTTGGAGTATTCTTCCCAGCTGATGCCGTCCCGTTCGCGGGCGGACGCGGAAGCCTTCGTCTCGGCGTCGTGGCCGTCAATCTCC
The DNA here is from genome assembly GCF_020731535.1 of Arthrobacter sp. zg-Y40. Lineage (NCBI taxonomy): Bacteria > Bacillati > Actinomycetota > Actinomycetes > Micrococcales > Micrococcaceae > Arthrobacter > Arthrobacter sp. zg-Y40. The sequence continues at coordinate 748,172 of NZ_JAJFZS010000008.1, read as the reverse complement.
AGGTGGCCCAGTTCCGCATTGGGGACCAGCACGCCCTTGTAGATCAGCGCCGAGCCGATACCGGTGCCCAGGGTGATCACCAGTACGGTGCCGTCCACTTCGCGGCCGGCACCGTAACGTGCCTCGGCGAGGCCGGCGGCGTCGGCGTCGTTCATGACCTGGACATCGCGCCCGAGCGCCTTGGTCAGCAGCGCGTCGACGTCGGTGTCCACCCAGCTCTTGTCGACGTTGGCCGCGGAGCGGGCGATGCCGTGGGAGATGATGGCCGGGAACGTAACGCCCACCGGAACATCGGGGCCGGGTCCCTCCGGGCGGGAGGAGAGCTCGGCGACGATCTGCCCCACAACCCCGGCTACGGCTTCGGGGGTGGCCGGCTGCGGGGTGGGAATGCGGTAGCGTTCGCCAATCAGCTTGCCCTTGGACAGGTCGACAATGCCGCCCTTGATGCCGGTACCGCCGATATCAATTCCGATGACGGCGTCGACGTGCTTGTCGGACTTATGCTTCTTGGCCATGGTTCTCCAGTAGTAGTTCTGAGCTCGGTCTGCGGATTAGGGAAGGGTCAGAACTTCGGCGCCGTCCTCAGTCACGAGCAGGGTGTGCTCGAACTGCGCCGTACGCTTGCGATCCTTGGTCGTAACTGTCCAGTTGTCATCCCACATGTCCCACTCAATGGTTCCGAGCGTGAGCATTGGTTCAATGGTAAACACCATTCCCGGCTCAATCAGCCTGCTGTACGCCGGTGCGGCGTCGTAGTGCGGGATGATCAGGCCGGTGTGGAAGGCTTCGCCGACGCCGTGGCCGGTGAAATCACGGACCACGCCGTATCCGAAACGCTTGGCATAGGACTCGATGGTACGGCCGATGACATTGATTTCCCGTCCCGGCGCAACGGCCTTGATGGCCCGGCGCAGCGATTCCTGCGTGCGCTCCACCAGCAGGCGGGATTCCTCGTCCACGTCGCCCACCAGGAAGGTCCAGTTCGTGTCGCCGTGCACGCCGTCCATGTACGCGGTGATGTCGATGTTGATGATGTCGCCGTCGGCCAGTTCCGTGGTGTCCGGGATGCCGTGGCAGATGACCTCGTTGATGGAGGAGCACAGCGACTTCGGGAACCCCCGGTAACCCAGCGTGGAGGGGTAGGCATGGTGGTCGAGGAGGAATTCGTGCCCCACCCGGTCCAGCTCGTCGGTGGTGACGCCGGGGGCAATGTGCTTGCCGACCTCCACAATGGCCTGCGCCGCCACCTTGGAAGCAATCCGGATCTTCTCGATGGTCTCGGCTGACTTGACCTCGGAACCGGTGAAGGGGGCGGGTGCTTCCTTGTCCACGTATTCGGGACGCGGGATTGACGCGGGAACGCGCAGCCGGGGGCTCACGCTCCCGGGCGACAGGTGTCCAACGGGTGCTGCGGCAAGTTTTTGGGGCATACCATCGATCTTATCGCCAGCGGCTGCGGCCGGGGGACGAGCACACACCAAGCAACAGGAGGACAGCTGATGGCCGATTACTGGTTCAACGTCGTAACGCACGAGGTGGAGGAAGGCCCGCAGTCGGACTGGACGAAGCTGCTGGGGCCCTACCCTACCCGCGAAGAGGCCGAACTGGCGCTCCAGAAGGTCCAGGCCCGGAACAAGGCCTGGGACGCGGACGAGGACAACTAGCTAGAAGCTGTGCTCCGGGCCGGGGAAGGAACCGCTGCGTACTTCGTCGGCGTATTCCTTCGCCGCCCGGGACAGCTCGCTGCGCAGGTCGGCAAAGGCCTTGACGAACCGCGGCTGCTTTCCGCCGCGCAGCCCGGCCATGTCCTGCCAGACCAGCACCTGCCCGGTGGTGGCATTGCCCGCCCCGATGCCGATGGTCGGCACGCGCACCGCGGCGTCGACCTCGGCGGCCACATCCGCGGGCACCATCTCCATCAGCACGCAGAACGCGCCGGCCTCTGCCAGGGCCACGGCGTCCTGCACGACGGCGGCACCGGCTTCTCCGCGTCCCTGCACCTTGTAGCCGCCAAGGGCATGCTCGGCCTGCGGCGTGAAGCCGACATGGGCCATCACGGGGATGCCGGCGGCGGTCATGGCGCGCACATGGTCAACGTAGTGCCGGCCGCCTTCCATCTTGACGGCGTGCACCAGCCCCTCCTTCATCAGCCGCACGGAGGACTCGATGGCCTGTGCGGGGGAGACTTCGTAGGAGCCGAAAGGCAGGTCGCAGACCACCAGGGAGTGCTTGGCGCCGGCGGTGACGGAGCGGGCGAAAACAATCATCTCGTCCATGGTGATGGGCAGGGTGGTGGCGTGTCCCATCACGTTGTTCGCAGCGGAGTCGCCCACCAGCAGGACTTCGATGCCGGCTTCGTCGAAGATGCCTGCGGCGTACTGGTCATAGGCGGTCAGCATGGCGAACCTGCCGCCGTTGTCCTTGAGCTGCTGCAGGTGGGAGATGCGGATCTTCTTCAGCGGCGGTGCCGCGGGAGCTGAAGGGTCCGCGGGTGCGGCGGCGTACGGGGAAGGCTGTTCGGCACTGGTCATTACTTGAGCCTACTAAAGAACGGCCGCCGGGAACCGGCCCGCGGGTATCCGCCCGGCGTAACGCAACGGCCGCATACGCACCGCTGCGGCCCAAACCGCGCGCACGTAGGTAGAGTGAAGAAAGTTTCACATGCCCCTGAGCAGGTACAGAAAGAAGGTAAGGATGAACCGCCAGCAGGAATTCGTTCTGCGCACCATTGAAGAGCGCGATGTCCGGTTTGTGCGGTTGTGGTTTACCGACGTCGTGGGCTCGCTGAAGTCCGTGGCGCTGGCACCTGCGGAAGTGGAAGGCGCCTTCGAGGAAGGCCTGGGCTTCGACGGCTCCTCGATCGAGGGCCTGGCACGCATCTTCGAGTCCGACATGCTGGCCCAGCCGGACCCTTCCACCTTCCAGATCCTGCCCTGGCGCGGCGACGAGGAGCAGACGTCGCGGATGTTCTGCGACATCCTGACGCCGGACGGCCAGCCCTCCGCCGCGGATCCGCGCAACGTCCTGAAGCGCCAGCTCGCCAAGGCCGCCGACATGGGCTTCACCTGCTACACCCATCCGGAAATCGAGTTCTACCTGCTCAAGTCGGACCAGCTGGATGAAAACGGCGAGCCGGTTCCCGTGGACCGGGCCGGCTACTTCGACCACGTGCCCGGCGGCGTTGCCCAGGACTTCCGCCGCACCGCTGTGTCCATGCTGGAAGCCGTGGGCATCTCGGTGGAATTCAGCCACCACGAAGCCGGCCCCGGCCAGAATGAGATCGACCTGCGCTACGCCGATGCCCTGCAGACCGCGGACAACATCATGACCTTCCGCACGGTCGTCAAGGAAGTGGCGCTGATGACTGACTGCTACGCCAGCTTCATGCCCAAGCCCTTCTCGCACCACCCCGGCTCCGGCATGCACACGCACTTCTCGCTCTTCGAAGGCGATTCCAACGCCTTCTTCGAAGCCGGCGCCGAGTTCCAGCTGTCCAAGACTGCCCGCCAGTTCATGGCCGGTATCCTGCGCCATGCTCCGGAATTCACTGCGGTCACCAACCAGTTCGTAAATTCCTACAAGAGGCTCTGGGGCGGCGGGGAAGCACCCAGCTACCTTTCCTGGGGCCACAACAACCGCTCGGCGCTGCTGCGCGTGCCCCTCTACAAGCCGAACAAGGGGCAGTCCGCCCGCATCGAATACCGCGGCATCGACTCCGCCGCCAACCCGTACCTGTCCTACGCCGTGCTGCTTGGTGCCGGCCTGAAGGGCATCGAAGAGGGCTACGAGCTGCCGCCGGGCGCCGAAGACGACATTGAGAGCCTGAGCGCCGCGGAACGGCGCGCCATGGGCCACGATCCGCTGCCGGCGTCGCTGCATGATGCCGTGCGCGTCATGGAGGAATCCGAACTGGTGGCGGACATTCTCGGCGAGCAGGTCTTCGAGAATTTCCTGCGCAACAAGCGGGCGGACTGGAACGAGTACCGCCAGCACGTGACCCGGTTCGAGCTGCAGAAAAACCTGGGCATCCTTTAGGCGAAGGCACGGTACTACCCATGAGCCTGTCCCGGCGGATGATCGCCACGGGGTTCCACGACCTGGAGAAGAGCACCCGTTTCCTGGCCGCGCCCGAACTTGCCCCGGTGGATGAGGACGCACTGTTTGCCGGGTTCAACTTCTCGGCGGATCCGGACCTGGCACTGCAGTCGCTGGTGCGGCTGATCGGCCGTGCCCCGGAACTGGTGGACCTGGTCAACGCCGGTGCCGAAGAGAGCGAAGCGCTGTTCCGCCTGCTCGGCGCGTCCGAGGCCCTGGCGGAGTTCCTGATGCGCCATCCCGGTGACGTCGGGGTGCTGCAGCGCCAGCTGCGTGCCGAGCCCGGCAGTACCGACGGGGCGGCGCTGCGCGCCTCGCTGCTGGACGCCGTACACGCCGGCAGCGGAGCAGCCCCGGTGGCCGGGGTTACGGGCGCCGGTGCCTACGTGGCGCTGCGCGCCCGGTACCGCCGGCACGTGCTGGACCTGGCCGTCCGCGACCTCGGGGCGGCGTCGCCCACGGACTACCTCCCGGCGGCCGGCCGCGAACTGGCCGACCTCGCCGGTGCGGCACTGGAAGCTGCCTTGGCTGTCTCCCGCGCGGAACTTGCGGCCAGCTACCCGGCCGAGGATATTGCTGCCGTAAAGCTGGCGGTGATCGGCATGGGCAAAGCGGGAGCGCGGGAGCTGAACTACATCTCCGACGTGGACGTGATCTACGTGATCGACGGCGACGGGCTGGACGAGCAGCGCGCCTCGGCCATCGGCACGGCACTGGCCGCCGGCATCTCCCGGGCCATTAATGCCTCCGCACCTGAGCCGCCGCTCTGGGAAGTGGACACGAACCTGCGGCCCGAGGGCAAGGACGGGCCCCTGGTCCGAACCCTGGATTCGCACTTGAACTACTACCAGCGGTGGGCGCACAGCTGGGAGTTCCAGGCCCTGCTGAAGGCGCGTGCCATGGCCGGGGATGCGGAGCTGGGACGCCGCTATGAGGAAGCGGTTGCACCCCTGATCTGGAGCAGCTCCGAACGGGACGGGTTTGTGGAATCGGTCCAGGCCATGCGCCGCCGGGTCACCCAGAACATTCCAGCCCACGAGGAGTCCCGGCAGCTGAAGCTGGGCAGCGGCGGGCTGCGCGACGTCGAATTCACCGTCCAGCTGCTGCAGTTGGTGCACGGACGCGTCGACGAGTCGCTGCGGGTGCGCGGCACCACGGCGGCGATTGCCGCCCTGAGCGACGCCGGGTACATCGGCCGCACCGACGCCCGTGCACTGGACGAGTCCTACCGCTACCTGCGGGTACTCGAACACCGGATCCAGATGGTGCATATGCGCCGCACGCACCTGATGCCTGAAAGCGACACCGCCCTGCGCGCCCTGGCGAAGGCCAGCGCCGGATCGCTGACTGCGGAGCGCCCCAGCGCAGACCGCCTGCGTGAGCAGTGGATGCGCACCAAACGGCTGGTCCGACAGCTGCATGAGAGCATCTTCTACCGTCCGCTGCTGAGCACCGCAGCGAACCTCAGCGCCGATGAGGTCCGGCTAAGCCCCGAAGCCGCGCAGGCCCGCCTGGCCGCGCTCGGATATGCCGATCCCCGCGGAGCCATGCGCCACATCGAAGCCCTGACCGTGGGGGTAAGCCGCCGCGCAGCCCTCCAGCGGCAGCTGCTGCCGGTGCTGCTGGCCTGGCTGGCCGACGGCGTGGATCCCGACGCCGGGCTGCTGGGGTTCCGGCGGCTCAGCGAGAACCTGGGGGACACCCACTGGTACCTGGGCATGCTGCGGGACTCCTCGGCGGCGGGGGAGCGGTTGTGCTCCATCCTGTCCTCCAGCCGGTTCATCACGGACCTGCTGGAAGTTTCCCCCGAGGCCACCGCCTGGCTCGGCTCCGACAAGGACCTGGTCCCCGTCCCCTTCGACACGCAGTGGCAGGAAATCCAGTCCAAAATGTCCCGCCATCCCCGGCCGGCGGAGGCCATGCGGCTGATCCGGCTGATCCGCCGCCGGGAAATGCTGCGCATTGCGGTGGCCGACAGCGCCGGACTGCTCAGCCAGCAGGAGGTGGGACAGGCGCTGGCCGACGCCGACCGGGCTGCTGTCCTCGGCGCCCTAAACGTTGCGGAGGGGGAAGTCTTCGGCAGCAGCGGCAAACTTACGGACATGCTGGTGGTGGCAATGGGCCGGCAGGGCGGCCGCGAAATCGGCTACGGCTCGGATGCGGACGTCATGTACGTGCACCGGCCCCTGGCCGGGGCTGATCCTGCGGCGGCGCAGGCCCAGGCCGAAAAAATCGTGTCCTCCATTTCGACCTTCCTGCAGCAGCCCTGCACCCCGGCCATCCTGGCCGAACGCACCCTGGTGCTGGATGCCGGGCTGCGGCCCGAAGGGCGGCAGGGTCCGCTGGTGCGCAGCCTGGAATCCTACCGCGGCTACTACGAGCGGTGGTCCCTGGCCTGGGAAGCGCAGGCCCTGCTGCGGGCCCGTCCGATGGCCGGCAGCGACGCCCTCGCCGAAGATTTCATGGCGCTGATCGACCCGGTGCGCTACCCCGGCGAGGTTACCGACAAGGATGTGCGCGAGATCCGGCGCATCAAGGCCCGGGTGGAGGCGGAACGGCTGCCCCGCGGCGCCGACCCCTCCCGCCAGCTCAAGCTGGGCCGGGGCGGGCTGAGCGACGTGGAGTGGCTGGTACAGCTGCTGCAGCTCCAGCACGCCCACCGGATCCCGGAACTGCGCGTCACGGCGACCATACCGGCACTGGACGCGATCGAGGCCGCGAAGCTGCTTCCTGCTGCCGACGTCGAGACGCTGCGGCACGCCTGGCTGCTCGCCAGCCGGATCCGAAGCGCAAACGTTATCCGAGGCGGCCGCAACGCCGATGTTCTGCCTTCGTCCCGCCGGGAACTGGATGCCGTGGCCCGCTGGTGCGGCTACGGCGCAGGTCAGGGCGGGGTCCTGGAGGAGGATTACCTGCGCGACACCCGGCATGCGCGGGCCGTTTTCGAACGGTATTTCTACGGCTACGGGACGTAGCTCACGTTTCTACGGGCCGTTCCGGTTCGTTGCATTGCCACTGCTCTAGGTAGTCTCTATGGGGGCATTTGCGGCGCCAGCCGCAGTGAAAGAGCTAGGAGACGTTAACTTTGCTTAGTGGCAAACGGGCCTTTAAGGGCCCGGCTAAACTGGCCGTACCGCTGACCGCATTCCTCGCAACCCTGGCTTTGCTGCTGGGTGTACCTGCGGCCGGGGCTTTCGCAGCGGACGGCGTGGAGGATAAATCCTTCATCGTCGGCACCGACACCACCTTCGCGCCGTTCGAGTTCCGCCAGGACGGCGAACTCGTGGGCATCGACATGGACCTTATGAACGCCATCGCCGAGGAAGAGGGTTTCGGCGTCGAAATCCAGTCCCTGGGCTTTGACGCTGCACTGCAGTCACTGCAGTCCAACCAGGTGGACGGCGTCATTGCGGGCATGTCCATCACCGACGAACGCCGCAAGGTCTTCGACTTCTCGGACCCGTATTTTGAGTCCGGCATCCAGATGGCCGTTGCCGAGAACAATGATGACGTCAAGGGCTATGAGGATCTGCGCGGCAAGCGTGTTGCCGTCAAGACCGGCACCGAGGGCCAGACGTTCGCAGAGTCCATCAAGGGCGAATACGGCTTCGAAGTGGTTGCCTTTGCGCAGTCCGCGCAGATGTACGACGACGTCAAAGCCGGCGGTTCCGTTGCCGTGTTCGATGACTACCCGGTGCTTGCCTACGGCGTGAAGTCCGGCAACGGGCTGAAAACCGTCACGGAGAAGGAAGCCGGCAGCTCCTACGGCTTTGCCGTTAACAAGGGCACCAACGCCGAACTCCTCGCGGCCTTCAACGAGGGCCTCGCCGAGCTGAAGGCAAGCGGGGAGTACCAGGAAATCCTGGACACCTATCTTGAGGCAGGCGCCGCGGATTCCAGCTTCTGGGCTCTGGTCACGGACAACGCTCCGGCCTTCGCCAAGGGGCTGGGCCTGACCCTGCTGGCCACCGCACTGTCCCTGTTCTTCGCGCTGATCCTGGGTGTCTTTTTCGGCTTCCTGAAGGTCGGCAACTACAAGGTCCTGCGCGGCATCGCCACCATCTACGTGAGCATCTTCCGAGGCACTCCCGTTCTGGTCCAGGCGTTCTTCTTCTACTTCGGCCTGCCGCAGATCATCGACCGTCCCGTGGATGTCCTGACTGCCGGCGTGTTGACGCTGAGCCTGAACGCCGGTGCCTACATGACGGAGATTGTGCGTGGCGGCATCCAGTCCGTGGACCCGGGCCAGATGGAAGCGGCCCGCAGCCTGGGGCTGGGCTACGTGAAGACCATGCAGAAGGTCATCATTCCGCAGGCCATCAAGATCATGACGCCGTCCTTCATCAACCAGTTCGTCATCACGCTGAAGGACACGTCGCTGCTGGCCGTCATCGGCTTCGCGGAGTTGACCTACCAGGGCCAGCAGGTTTACGCCGTGAACTTCCGCACCGCGGAGGTCCTCCTCATTGTGGCTGCGCTGTACTTCATCGTCATTACGGCGCTGACCAAGCTGGCTGACGTCTTGGATAAGAGGTTTAACAAGTGAGCAAGATCGAAACCATCGGGCTGCGGAAGTCCTACGGCTCCAACGAGGTGCTCAAGGGCCTGGACGTGGCTGTGGCCGAGGGCGAAGTAGTATGCGTCATCGGTCCCTCCGGCTCCGGCAAGTCCACGTTCCTGCGCTGCCTGAACAAGCTGGAAGACATCACCGGCGGCACGGTCTCGGTCAACGGCGTCAACCTGACCGATCCGAAGGTGGACCTGAACTCGGTCCGCCAGCACATCGGCATGGTTTTCCAGCACTTCAACCTGTTCCCGCACATGACCGTGCTGGAAAACATCATGCTGGCCCCGGTGCAGCTGAAGAAGGCATCCAAGGCCGAGGTCCGCAAGACCGCCCTTGCCCTGCTGGACCGGGTGGGCCTGGCAGACAAGGCCAACGCCCGCCCCGCACAGCTTTCCGGCGGCCAGAAGCAGCGCGTGGCCATTGCCCGTGCGCTGGCCATGAAGCCGGACATCATGCTCTTCGACGAGGCCACCTCGGCCCTTGACCCGGAGATGGTGGGCGAGGTGCTGCAGGTTATCCGTGACCTGGCCAAGCAGGGCATGACCATGGTGGTGGTCACCCACGAAATGGGCTTTGCCCGCGAAGTGGCGGACCGCGTGATCTTTATGGCCGACGGGCACATCGTGGAGGAAAACGTCCCCGACCAGCTCTTCGGCAGCCCGCAGGCACCCCGCCTGCAGGACTTCCTGGCAAAGGTGCTCTAGCCCGGGCCCAGCTGTGCCCGCAGTGGCCGCCTGCCGTTGTTCGTTATGCTTCTGGGCATGACTGAACTGACCGGTACGGCGGCCACTGTCGTTTTGCTGCGGGACTCCGGCGCCGGGCCCGAGGTGCTCCTGCTGGAGCGCCCGACGGCGGGTTCCTTCGGCGGCGCCTGGGTCTTTCCCGGCGGCCGGGTGGACCCCGGGGACCGTCGCAGCGGTGAACCTGAAGCCGCGGCCGCCCGTCGGGCCGGGACCCGCGAGACCGGTGAAGAGACCGGCCTGCTGCTGCATCCGGAAGACCTGGTGCCGTTGTCATGCTGGTATCCGCCGGAGAACATCCCGCGCCGGTACCAGACTTGGTTTTTCGCGGTAAAGGCACCAGCAGGCGATATCCGGCTCAACCCGGGAGAGCTGCTGAACCATTTGTGGCTCGCCCCTGCTGAAGCCTTGGACCGGCACCGCAACGGCCTGATGCAGCTGGTACCGCCCACATGGGTCACCCTGTACGGCCTGCAGCAGGACAGCGGCGCCGATGCCGCCCTGGCCCGCATCTCCGCCGCGGAACCGCAAACCTTCCGGACCCGCCCGCTTGCCGGGTACGGCACGGTCAAGGTGGTCGGCTGGGAAGGGGACGCAGAGTACGACGGCGCGGCGTCCCCGGTGGATGGAACGTCGGCAGTGCCGGGATCACCGGCGCCCCGGCACCGCCTGGTGATGGACGGTACGAACTGGCGGTACGAACGCAGTTAGCTGCACCGGGGACGGCCGGCGGCGGGTGGGCCTCCGTCGGCATGCGTTCCGGCGGGTACACTCCCTGCATGGGGTTTACCGGGGTTTTGATGATTGGATGCGGTGCTGTGCTTTCGTGGGCGGCGGAGGCCACCGCCAGGGGCCGGATGGGAATCAACTCCCTGGTTGGCATCCGGGTGGGTTACGTGACCGCTTCCGATGCGGCGTGGCTCGCCGGCCACCGTGCAGCCCGGGTCCCGACCCATGCGGCGGCCGCTGTTTTCGCCGTACTTGGCGTGTTCGCGCTTGTCTTCCGCGGCTCGGAAGACGTGGCCGGTTTTGCGGTGATCGCCGGATCAGCGGCGGTACTGGGGCTGGTCCTGTGGGCCGCGGTTCGAGCCAACCGGGCCGCTTACCGGGTTGTGGCTCAGGAACGGGCGGTCCCGGGCGTTCCGGTCCCGCACGGTAGCAAGCCCGGGCAGTCTGCCCCTGAGTAGGGCCGGATCGTGTCGCCGGAACCGTTGCCCGAATCCGTGCCTGAAGGCGGCTACGAGCTCGCGCTGGCCCGGCCGGTGGACCGGCTCCCCGGTCCCGGTGCGCTGCCGGGCGGATGCCTGTATGAACCCAAATGGGACGGTTTCCGGGTTGCCGCCATAGTCACCGGCGCCGGTGCGCGGGTTCAGTCCCGCAACGGGAAGGACCTCACCGCCGTGTTTCCGGAGCTGGCCGCCGCCGCGGCGGACCAGGTGCCGCCCGGGTACGTGCTGGACGGCGAAGCCGTGGTCTTTTCCGGCGACCGGCTGGACTTTGATGCCCTGCAGAAACGCCTGGTGGCAGGACGGGAAATCGCCGCCCTGGTACGTGCAAAACCGGCGTCGTTGGCAGTGTTTGACCTGCTGGCCGTAGACGGACAGGACATCCGGAGCATACCCCTGCGGGACCGCCGCGCGCTGCTGGCGGAACTGGCCCGGAGTTGGCAGGCCCCGCTGAACCTTTCGCCGGTAACATCCGATCCGGACACGGCTGAGCAGTGGCTGCGGGATCTGCCTGCCACGGGCGTCGAGGGCCTGGTGATCAAGGGGGCCGGGCAGGCCTACGCGGGCGGGCAGCGTCAGTGGCTGAAGCTGCGGCACCGGGACACGCTGGAGGTCCTCTGCGGGGCGGTCACCGGTTCGCTGGCGCGTCCGCGGGAGGTGGTGGCCGGGCTGGTCATTGACGGCGAGCTGCGGATAGTCGGGCGCAGTGCCCCGTTGAAGCCTGCTGCTGCCCGAATGCTGGCGGCTCATCTGAACGCTTCCGGCGACGGCCACCCCTGGCCGGAATTGATCAAGTCCGCTGCCGTGGACCGGTTCAACGCTGGAGCGGAGCCCACCCGGATCATCCGCGTGGAGCCTGTGGTGGTTGAGGTGTCGGCGGACACCGCGTTTACGGGGACCTCGTTCCGGCATGCCTTGCGCTTCCTGCGGCCGCGTCCGGACCTGGATCCCGGGGATATTGAGCTGCCTGCCGCGCTGCGCTGAGGGGTCCGGCACCTGTGGCGGATCAGGCTTCTTCCAGAAACCCCAGAACCTGTTTCCGCGCCTTCCTGCCCTCCGGGACGGGCAGAAGCGGATAGACGTGGACGCCGCCGTCGGCCACCTGCAGGGACACTTGGCCGCCTGCAGCCCGCATGCGGGCTTCCAGCTTGCGGATGTCGGGGTACGGCAGGTCCCGGGTCCCGGCAAACAGCAGTGTGGGCGGCAGCCCGGCAAGGCTGCCGTAGAGCGGGCTGACGCGCGGATCCGTCAGCGGGGTTCCTGATGCCCAGGCGCGGGCGGACACGCGGAGCCCGGTGCGGCTGAGCCACGGATCATGCTTTTCCACCTCGTCCAGTTCCGGGTTCTCCATCGCCAGATCCACCCAGGGGGACAGCAGGACCATGCGGCCCGGGGCCGGCAGTGACAGGGCCGGCAGCTGCTGGGCGAAGGCCAAAGCCAGTCCGCCGCCGGCCGAATCGCCCGCCAAGGCCACCCGCTCCGGCGGGATGTCGGCCAGGATCGATTGGTAGAGCGGTGCCAGCAGTGCAGTCGTGTCCCGGTGGCTGTACCGGGGCGCCAGGCCGTACAGGGGGACTTCAACGCGGTGGCCGGCGGCGGCCAGTCCGGCGATAAAGCGCCAGTGCCAGCCGGTGATGGGGCTGGTGTAGGCGCCCCCGTGCAGATACATCACCGCGGAGGCGGAGGCGGAGGCAGGGCGCGGATCGCGGGGCTGCACGCTGTAACAGGTGAAGCCGTTGAGGGTGCGTTCGTCCACCCGGAAACCGCCCCGGAGCCGGCGGGGCGGAGGCGACGGGCGCTTGGGCGCTGTGAGCCGTTTCTCCGCCCGCCCCGCGGTTGCCGTCAGGGGTTTCCGGGTCAGCCGCAGGTATGGCGTCAACAACCTCAGCGGCATACTCGCCATCGAACACCCCTTCACCCTGCTCAGAACGAGACGCAAACCTGCCGGAAGACTACACGGTTGACACGCACCACCTGAGCCCGGAACGTTTCTGGCATGCGCAAAGTGACCTCGTCCCTGTTCAGCTCCGTTGACGGCGTGGTGGAATCACCCAACCTCTGGCAGTTCGACCACTTCGATGAGGACATGGGCCCGGCCATGGAAGCCGCTTTGGCCGATATGGACACGGTGCTGATGGGCCGCAAAACCTACGAGCAGTGGGCCAGCTACTGGCCGGACCCCGCCCATGATGACGAGTTCGGAGACTTCATCAACCCGGTTCGGAAATACGTGGCGTCCCGGACCCTGGACGGACCGCTGGAATGGGAAAACTCCTCGCTCATCGAGGGCGGGCTGGAAGACTTCGTCACAGCCCTGCGCGGGAGCGAAGGCGGCACCATCGGCATTCAGGGCAGCATCTCCGTGGTCCGGCAACTGCTCTTCGCGGGGCTGTTGGACGAACTGACCCTAATGGTCCACCCCGTCGTCGCCGGCGGAGGTGAGCGGCTCTTCCGGCCGGAAGACCCCACTACCCGGCTCGAACTGAAAAGCTCCCGGATCACGTCCTCCGGCAATGCCCTGCTCACGTACGCACGGCGTGCGGACTGACCAGCGTGCGGACTGATCAGCCTGCGGACTGATCAGCTGCCGGCAAGTGCGCCCGGACGAAGTCTGCCACCGGCCCTGCCATTCCAGCTCCGATGACGTCCGCCGGCCGCCTCTGCCCGCGGACCTCGAACGAATGGTTCCCGCCCTCAACACGCTGGATCACGGCATTGGGACCGATCCGTTCGGCGACAGGTTCGAGTTCGCCCGGCAGGGCAAACGGATCCCTTGTGCCCTGCAGGAACAGCATCGGCAGGGGAAGTCCGTACAGGTGGGCATCGCGCAGCTTCTCGGGCTTCCCCGGCGGATGCAGCGGATAACCCAGATACACCAGCCCGGCGGCAGGCATCCCCTCCGCTACGGCCATGGACGCCATCCGCCCGCCGAAGGACTTCCCGCAGGCCCACACCGGCAGATCGCCGCCGCGCGAAAGCGCTGCGTCCATGGCCGCCTTCCACGTCTCGACGGCTACCGGCGCCTTGTCCGGAAACTTCCTGCCCGCCTCCCGGTAGGGAAAGTTGAAGCGCAGCGTGGCCAGGCCGGCGTCGTTCAGCGCATCGGTGAATCCCGTCAGGAAGGGGTGCTCCATTCCGGCTCCGGCACCGTGCGCCACAACGACGACGGCGGCGGACTCTGCAGGCCGGGCGAAAACCGCTGAAGGAACTGCTTCGCCCATGGAGAGGGAAAACGGTTCGAACTGCATGTGTCCTAATCTACTGCAGTCCCGGGGGTCTCCTCCTTGAGAGCGGGCGCCAATGCCTCTAGACTGGATAACGGACAGGATTTGAAGGCCAAGGCGCGCTTACCGGCGCCAGCGCACGTATAGATCGCATATGTAGATCGTATGTACACAGCGCAGCCTCTCCTGAAACCCCGCGGTCCGCCTTGGGCGACGAACCGCAGTCACCACTCCGGCGCTGAAGCCACACCAGAAGGAACCCGCCGGTGTTCGGCGTGCCCGGAGTTCCACCACATGCCTCTGAAGGGAGCACCAACTATATGTTGAAGCACGTCGCCGTGACGCGCACCAGGACCACCACTTCACGATTCACCGCACAGATTGCCGCTATTTCGGCCGCCTGCGCGCTGGTTGCCGGGGGAGTATCCGCAGCCGAGATCGGTATGCTGAATGCGGAACCGGCCCCGAGCCCGGTCATCGCCGAGGCATCCGCCTAGCGCACAAGCAGCACACTGTGCAGCGCTTGCAGTAGACGGGGCGCAACGAAGTCTGCGCCGTCGTTCCCGTACCGGGAATGGCGGCGTTTTATTTTGGGCTTTTCCGGTCCATCGGCGGGCGCTCCTAGAATGGAGGGCACACAACCACTACATTCGCGCAGGAGCACCGTGCCCAGAGGCAAACATCATCCGCCGCGTCCCAAGCCGGCCAACAGTGAGGGGATGCTCATCGCCAATGACCTGAAAAAGGAGCGCGGCTGGACGGACGGACAGATTAAGACTTTCCTGCCGGAACCGGATCAGACGGCCCGCAACCCGTTCTCCCGTAAGGCCGCGCCGATGAAGCTGTACGCGCTCGAGCGCGTAGAGGCCATCGAGGCTACCCCGGAGTACCGGAAGGCCCGCGAAGCCTCCCGCAACCGCCAGCTGGCCGCCCGGGAACGTGCCCTGGTGAAGAAGAAGGCCGCCGTCGCCGTCGCGCAGTCACTGGACCTGCGCATCGTCCCGGAGCCGTGGGAGAGCGTGCAGCGCAAGGCGATTGAACACTTCAACGGCCGGCTGCGCGGCAAGCAGTCCCCGGCGAGCCTGTCCACTGCACCGTCGCGGCTGAACCGGCTGACCGTGAACTACCTGCGCCACCAGCAGACCTCCTACGAGGCGGAGCTCAAGGAGTTCAAAGGAGTGGTGGGCGTTGGTGAAGCGTACCTGGTGGTCCGCAACCGGATCCTGGACCTGATCGCCGCTACCTATCCGCAGCTGGCCGCGGAGTGCGAATGGCAGAAGTTTGACGCCCCGGATCTGCCCGACGGCGTGACACTGTAGGACGGCGCCGGCGATCATCCTCTATCTGGAGCAGCACGACGGTCGATGGGAAGTCGTGTGACATCAATTTCAAGCCGTGGGATAACTGTTCGCTGTAGCCACCCTGATCTCCGGCCTACGATTTTGATTAGGCGGGCGGTCTGCCAATTGGTCGGCTCGGCCGTATCTCAGTGCCTATTATTAAACCGATCAGCGACCTGACAGTGGATTTGCACATCAGCTATAAGCGCAAAAATGCAACTCCACGTATCGTTCCTAGCCGTGCTCAGAAAAATAGAAATGCAGTCCGCGCCGCTACTATGAAGAGTATCGCGATAGTAGAATTCCGTGGGTGCAAGTCCGCGTTGGTGGATTATGGGTAATCGCGTGTACGAACGCCGTGACACCGCAAAGGCAACCGACGATCATCAATATTACCAACAGCGACCACATGGTCCCCCTTATGCTCAAGGGTTCATTTTAGAACACCAGTTATGGAAAATATTATGAGACACACTCCAAATGCGATACAGCCAAAGATAGGGAACATGAGAAGCGTGCCGGTTCCGTTTGGGTCCTCCACCGGTTTGCCAGGCACAAAAACCCGGAACCTGGAGTCAGCAAATCTACTTAGTCTTTCACGCTTGACAGTGCACTTCCGAATGGAAACAACAAAGACAGGGCGGGGCCGGAATCCCACGGAAGGTTCCGGCCCCGCTGTTTGTAAGAAATAGCGAATCTAGGATCAAGGTCAAAAATTATCGACGTCTAGATTGGTAAACGGTTCCCGCGATTGCGGCTACGCCGAGTAAGGCCATGGCTGCGTATAGCCAAGCCAAAGAACTAGTTCTTATCAGGGCGCTTGTTAAGAGCATCACAGAAAATATTGTGTATAAAGACATAGAGATAAGCCAAAGCCGACGGCCCAAAGTGTCTCCTTTCGACGGCCATACCTACCGCAGACGTAATCTTAATCAATTATCAGTGGAACGGGCGGTAGAGCTTGACGCGGATAAAAAGGATCGTCGCAAGCAACGACGGTGGACGTTCCCGCCGCTGCTCCGCCTATCAAGGCCAGGGACAGATTAATAGCCGCTCCTGCGCCGATTGGACCCGTCACGGGAATAGATGCGGCCGAAAACACGATAGCCGCAGCTGACACCAGCAGCGCTCCTTGAGAGAAAGCGCACTCGCCTGCCAGGAGACCGAGTGGGTCCGAGTTGTTGATTGGATCATTGGCGGAGTAAGCATAACGGTTGGCATTAGCTGGGTCCAGGGGCGCGTCCAAGGTGTCCATTTGGGTCCAGCGGCCGATGCCCGGGTTGTACCAGCGTTGTCCGTATTTTACCCAGCCGGTGGCCCGGTCTTGGAGCCCGATCTTGAAGGTGTACGGGTTCTGCGGCACACCCAGGCCCCCGGAGTCTTCGGTGAGGGTGGGCTTGCCGTAGGGGTCGTAGGCGTAGGCGAAGGCCACATACTTGCCGCTGGTGATCAGGGCGGCGGGGTTGCCGGTTCCGTCGTAAACATACAGTGACTGCATGCCGGAGCTGGTGCGCAGCATCAGCGGTTCACCGGTGACGGGGTCGTGTTCCACATAGGCGGTGAGGTTGTCCTTCTTCAACTGTTCGATCACCGGTTGGCCCTGGGCGTCCGTTCGGCCGTAGGTGAGCTGATAGGTGCCCTGAGGCGTGGTCTGGGACAGCAGCTCGTTCTGGGCTGGGCCTGCGTATTTGTAGGTGTAGGCCTTCCCGCCAACGGTGGCTGTCGTCATCTGTTCGGCCCCGTTGTATTTGTATGATCCGGCGGGATCGGCGGTGAGGTTCCCGGCGCCGTCGAAGGCGTACCCGGCGGTGGTGATTTGATTGGCGGCGTTCGCGGCCAGGGTTTGTGTGCCGGAGGGGCCGCCGGCGGTGAGCCGGTTGCCGCGGGCGTCGTAGGTGTAGGTGTAGGTTGCCGGGGAGGGCCCGCCGGTGACAACTGCTTTGGTGAGCCGTCCTGCCCCGTCGTATGTGTAGGCGGAGACAGCCCCGGACAGGTTGTCCTTAATCCACTGGACCTTGGTGCGGTCCGAGGCGGGGTTGGGTGTGCAGTTAGGTGCCGTGGTGCCTGTGGTGTAGCAGTAGGACAGGTCCATCACCGGGGTGTTGTCAGTATTGCCCGGCCCGGTCTGGGCGGTGACGCGGGTGACCTTCCCAGCAGAGTCGTAGTCGGTGTGGGTGTGGGCGGCCCACCCGGTGCGGTCCTTGTTGGCCTGCAGCCAGGAGTCGGTACGCCTGCCTTTGTCATCGACAGCGAACGCGAGGGTCTTTTCCGTACCGTCCAGCAGATACTTCAAGGTGGCCGGCACCCCGGCGTCGTCGAACTCGTATTTGGTGGTGCCGCGGCTGTCGGTCGTAGCGACCAGGTTGGAGGCTTTGTCATATCCGTAGTCGATCGTTCCGCCGCCTGCGGAGTTGGCGCGCGAGGTGAGGCGTCCGAGCCGGTCGTAGGCGTAGGTGGTGGTGCCGGAGCCGTCGACGCGTTTGGTGGTCCGGCCGTCGGCGTTGTAGGTGTAGGTGATTTTCCCGGTGCCGTCGGAGAAGGATTGGGTGAGGATCCGGCCGAGGGTGTCGTAGGTGTAGGTGGTGGTGTTTCCGCGCCCGTCGGTGGCCGTTTTGGTTCGTCCCCATTCGTCGTAGGTGAAGTCCTTGGCGGCCAGGGAAGAGCCGGTCACCGGGGTGATCCGGGTGAGTTGGTGTTCGGCGTTGTACGTGTATTTGGTGGTGTTGGTGCCGTTGCCCGGTCCCTGTGCGGTGGCGACGGTGCCGTCGGCGTTGTATGTCAGCGCAGCGGTGGCGGCGAGGGCGTCGGAGGAGGAGAGCATGTTCCCGGACCCGTTGAAGGTGTAGGTGCTCTTGTTCCCGGCATCGTCGGTGCTGGAGGTGGCCAGGTACTTGGTGCTCGCTGCTGTGTTGCCGTATTCGGCCTTACCTGTTGCGCCGGTTGAGGACTGGGACCCGGTGAGGGACTGTCCGGTGTTGGCTCCGTAGGTGTTGGTGGTGGTGCCGGCACTCGTGCCGGCGCCCTGGGTTGCGGTGAGGGTGTCGAAGTCCGCCGTGTAGGTCTTGGAACGGGTACGTCCGACCGCGTCCACGACATTGGTGACCCGTCCGGTGCCGTCCAGGGTGTAGGTGGTGCGCGGGACGGCATTCACGGCGGCGGCCTGATCGGTATTCGGTCCGGCGAGCAGCACCTGGGTGGCCGAGACGTAGGAGAGCCTGGTGGTGGAATCGCCGGGAGAGCCGGCGCTGTCGTTCAGCTGCTCGATCTTCGTGACGCGGCCCTGGTTATCGTACGTGAAAGTCACTGCCGATCCCGTGGGTGAGGTGATCCGGGTCAACAGCGACCCGCTGTAACCGAACTTTGTGGATTTGCCGTTCACGTCCTGGTAGATGACCATGTTCTGGCTGTAGTCGTCCTTGCCGAAGGTCGCGGACCGGGTGTTGCTGCCAGCGGTCTGGCTGATTTTTTCGACCAGTCCGCTCTGGGATCCGTAGCTGACGGTGGCGGTGCGGGCCGCCTCGCTGGCCCGTGTGCCGACAATCTTCGTGGGACGGGCACCGTTGTAGGTCAGAGTCGTCTTGTTGCCGTTGCGGTCGGCCAGGGATACGGCTTTGCCGTCCGCGTTAAACGTCTGAACTTCGGCGGTGGTACGGGAGGTCAACGTGTAACCGGTGGCGGTCTTAACCAGGTCCGCTTTCACACCCGCCGGGGGAGTGAAAGCTGTGGTGGAACCGGAAACCGGGGTGAAGAGGGCGGAGTAGCCGTCCCCGGAAGTGAATAGAACACCTTTGGAAGTGGTGGAGAGGGTGCCGGCGGAAGCCAGGGCTAGATTCCAGCGCGGACTGGTGAACGACGATGCGTCGTCCGTGGAACGGGAGTTGTAAACCATGCCCAGGCTCGCGTCGCCGTTAATGCCGGGAAGGCTGAGGGCACCGATGGACACGGAGAGGTTGCCAGTTCCGACGTCGACTGAGGCGCTGACTGTATCGCTGACCGGGACTGGTAACGGGGTTGCCCCGGGACGGGACCCCAGGAGTCCTATAGTGTTCTGCGCCCCGGTTGATGCACCGGGAACGGCTAAGGGTGCGTAGGCCTGGACCGGGCCGGCGAAGCCCAGGACCAGGGCTGCGGCCGTTGCGGCGGCAGCGAGTGAGCCGGCTTTTTGGGCACGGCGGGATAGCGCTATTGACATGATGACCCCCGAGAAATCCGAGACTGACGCGGAGGCTGATTGCTCCGGTGAGTGCACGCTAAGCCTGGGGCATGTCCTTTGTCTGTAGCAGTGGAATACCCGTTTTCTCGCCGAAATACAGGTAGTTGCAGATTGTTGGAACTTCGAGGCAACGCCGGGAACGAAGGGGATGCGTCTCAATGACTTCGAGGAAATTTCTCACCGCACCTTCAGCACCAACCCCTATCTGCCTACTGGTGCGCCTCATTGTTGATTGCTTAAGGCCTCGATGTGAAAGTAGTTCCGCGGTGCCTGCGTCACGTCTCAGTGAAGGTGACACTGGATACTAACGGGCAAATGTTCCCGGATAAAGAAGAGTCCGCACGTGCAGCCCTCACCGAAGTGCTGGCCGCTCGTGCGGACTCCTTGCGGACTAAACCCCGTTTAGCCGCGGATTCCAGCTAGACGCCGTAGTAGAGCTCGAACTCGAACGGGTTCGGACGCATGGCCAGGGGCAGGATCTCGTATTCACGCTTGTACTCGATCCAGCTGTCGATCATGTCCTGGGTGAACACGCCGCCGGCCTGCAGGAACTCGTTGTCGTTCTCCAGGGCCACCAGTGCCTCTTCGAGCGAACCCGGAGCCTTCTGGATGTGCTTGGCCTCTTCGGGCGGCAGCTCGTAGAGGTCCTTGTCAATCGGGTCCGCCGGCTCAATGCGGTTCTTGATGCCGTCCAGGCCTGCCATCAGCTGGGCCGAGAAAGCCAGGTACGGGTTGGAGGAGGGATCCGGTGCGCGGAACTCGAGGCGCTTGGCCTTCGGGTTGGAACCGGTGATCGGGATGCGGATGGCAGCGGAGCGGTTGCCCTGCGAGTAGACCATGTTCACCGGGGCTTCGAAGCCCTTGACCAGGCGGCGGTAGGAGTTGACCGTCGGGTTGGTGAAGGCCAGCACAGCCGAAGCGTGCTTGAGCAGGCCGCCGATGTACCAGCGGGCCAGGTCCGAAAGGCCGGCGTAGCCCTTCTCGTCGTAGAACAGCGGCTCGCCGCCGTTCCACAGCGACTGGTGGCAGTGCATGCCCGAACCGTTGTCACCGAAAATCGGCTTCGGCATAAAGGTGGCGGACTTGCCCCAGGCGTCGGCGACGTTCTTGACGATGTACTTGAACTTCTGCAGGTCGTCAGCGGCGTGCGTCAGCGTGGTGAACTTGTAGTTGATTTCGGCCTGGCCGGCGCCGCCGACCTCGTGGTGGGCGCGTTCGACGGCGAGGCCCACGTTGTCCAGCTCGACGCTGATGGCGTCGCGCAGGTCGGCCTGCTTATCAACCGGGGCCACCGGGAAGTAGCCGCCCTTGTACGGGGTCTTGTTGCCCAGGTTGCCGCCGTCTTCCTCGCGGCCGCTGTTCCACGGTGCCTCGATGGAATCCACCTTGTAGAAGCTGCCCTTGGGGGCGGATTCGTACTGCACGTTGTCGAAGATGTAGAACTCGGCCTCGGAGCCGAAGAACGCAGTGTCGGCGATGCCGGTGGACGCGAGGTAGGCCTCGGCACGCTCGGCAACACCGCGCGGATCGCGGTGGTACGGCTCGCCGGTGCGCGGGTTCACGATGGAGAAGTTCAGGGCCAGCGTCTTCTCGATGCGGAACGGATCCAGGAACGCCGTGGTGACGTCGGGGATGAGCTGCATGTCGGATTCGGCGATGCCCTGGAAGCCACGGATGGATGAGCCGTCGAACAGCTGACCGTTGACGAAGAAATCGGCATCTACGGTTTTGGCCGGCACGTTGAAGTGCTGCTGCACTCCGGGAACGTCGGTGAATCGGATGTCGACGAACTTCACTTGCTCGTCAGCGATGAACTTGAGGACTTCGTCCGCGTTCTTGAACATCGTTTCTGTGCTCCTATACAACTGTTTGGATGGAGGACCTCGGGCTGCAAGACCAAAGCTGGCGCCCGGTCCTTTGACCGTCCGGCGCAACACCTTGACCTTAGAAGGACCCGGTTTCCCGGCGGTGACACGTGTGTTTCCGGCACGTTACGCAGTCGGTGGTCTCCCTTCCACCCTATCCGCAACTGTCCGGGGCGGTGATAATAGGAGGTTTATTTACGGCCCGGCCACCCGGGTAGTCTTTAACCGTGGTCGATAGAAGCGATATAGGTTCCTGGCTGCAAGGCCCTCCCTCCGATGAGAGCACCTGGCCGGGCAAGGGCCTTGGCCGGCCCCGGACGGGTCCGGGTTCAATAGCCCGTGTAGGGCCGCGCCTGGGCGCGTTGGTCATTGACTGGGCCATCGCTTCGCTGATCGCCTACTGGCTTTTCGGCGGTGACGACTTCGCGATCCTCGGCATCTTCGCCGTCGAACAAATAATCCTGGTCAGCCTGCTCGGCTACAGCATCGGCCACCGTGTGTTCAGCCTGCAGGTGCAGAAAATGGACGGCCGGGCTGCGGGTATTCCGGCCGGCATTGTCCGCACCCTGCTGCTGTGCCTGGTGCTCCCGGCTGTTGTCTTCGACGCCGACCAGCGCGGACTGCACGACCGTGCCATGGGAACCGTCCTGGTGAAGGTTAAACACTAAGCTTTCCTTTTCCGCCTGCCTGCGGCAGGCTCGGGGCATGAAGCTCCTTATTCTCGGCGGCACCGCCTGGCTTGGACACCGCACCGCACTGGCGGCCGCCGCGGAAGGACATCAGGTCACCTGCGCAGCGCGCGGCATCTCCGGCGCCCCGCCGTCCGGGGCCGCGTTCCTGTCGATTGACCGCGACGCCGACGGCGGCCTGGCGGAAGCGGCAGGGCAGCAGTGGGACGCGGTCATCGACGTGTCCCGGCAGCCCGGGCAGGTCCGGCGGGCCGTGCGGGACCTGGCCGATGCGGCGGACTTCTACGTATTTGTGTCCACCGGGAACGTCTATGCCAGCCAGAAGGAGTGCGGGCAGGACGAAGATGCACCGCTGCTGCCACCGCTGACATCCGACGTCATGGAGTCCATGGAGAGCTACGGCCCGGCCAAGGTGGCCTGCGAGCAGGCCGTAACGTCCGGGTTCGGCCCGTCGCGCCGGGCGATCGTGCGGGCGGGGCTGATCGGCGGTCCCGGCGACACCTCCGGGCGCAGCGGATACTGGCCGATGCGCTTCGCGCATCCCGCCGACGCCGGCGGCAGGGTCCTGGTGCCCGAGGCCGGCGCGCAGCCCACACAGCTCATCGATGTACGCGACCTCGCCCAGTGGCTGGTGGACCTGGCCCGGGAACGCACCGCGGGGATTTTCAACGCCGTGGGGGATACCGTTCCCCTGGCGCAGCACTTGGCCGCCGCCGCCGCGGCCGCAGGGCCCGGAACACTGCTGCCGGAGCACGAACCGGCAAGCACCGGTGCGGCCGGGGAGGAACGGGGCAGCGCCGTCGCCGTCGCCCAGCAGTGGCTGCGTGAGCAGGGTGTGGGGGAATGGTCCGGTCCCCGCTCGCTCCCGCTGTGGCTGGAAGATCAGGACTGGCAAGGCATGAATGCCCGCTCGAATGCGCGGGCGCGCCGGGCAGGGCTGACGCTCCGGCCCCTGGAGCAGACCCTTGCGGACACACTGGCCTGGGAAGAGAACGAAGGCATCAACCGGCCCCGCGGCGCCGGTCTGTCCGGCAACGAAGAGCGGGAACTGCTGGCGCGCCTTGATGCTGGCCCAGGCGCGGTCACGGCTGGACGGGGAAAGGCCGAGTCCTAGGCCGGATACAACAAAAGGGCCCCTCGAGAGGGGCCCTTTTGGTAGGAACGGCTAGCGTCCGCGGGTAGCCTTGCGGTCCGGGCGGGCACGGTAGGGGTCAATGCCCTTGGGGATCGGCAGCCGGGTTCCCAGTGCGGAGAGACGCTGGTTGACGGCGGCGACTTCCTGCTTGGTCAACTGCTTGGGCAGCTTCTTGGCCGTGGGTGCCACCTTGGCCAGGGGGACCTGCCCTTCCCCGTTTCCGGTCTGGATGACGGTGACCGGAACCTTGGGGGCGATGCGGTTCATGCGCCGGCGTTCGCCGTCGGCCAGTGCACGGGCGCGGGTCGGGGAGCCTTCGGTAACCAGGACAATGCCGGGACGGCCAATGGCGCGGAACACCGCTTCCTGGGTGCGCGGGTTGACCGCAACGGGCTGCTCTTCGAGGATCCAGCCGCGGCGGAGCACACTCAGGGCTGCACCGGAGGCACCGGGCTGTCCTTCGATCTGCGAGAACGCCGCCCGCTCTGCGCGCCGGGACAGGATGAACACCGCGGCGAGCAGGCCAAGCGGGATGGCGATGATCAGCAGTGTGATCCAGTTGTCGATGAGCAGGCCGATCAGCAGGCCCACGGCGATGATGCCGAAGAAGGCACCAAGCATCAGCCATACAACGTTCGGGTCATTCCGGCGGGTCATCTTGAAGATGTCCACCATCTGCTTCATGCGCCCCTGCTTCTTGGGCTTCTTTTCCCCCTTCGGCTTGCGGGAAAAGGCGCCCTTGCGGGGGGTCTGGGATGCGTCGGAATCAGTGCTTTTGGCCATAATAAGTCAATTCTACGTGATGCGGGCGTGCTGTATTGAAGGGCGTGCGGATGTGACACGCGCCGTGGTGCAACGGTATGCGGGGCGGGTGCCTCAGCTGCGGGCGAGGATGGAGGAGGCTTCCTGCAGGGTGGTGCCGGAATCCTCGATGTGTGCCAGCTGCGGGGGCAGTTCCCGGCCCTTGCGGCGCATTGCTCCGGCCCACAGCCGGCCGGCGCGGTAGGAGGAACGGACCAGCGGACCGCTCATCACGCCCAGGAAGCCCAGTTCCTCTGCTTCGGTACTGATGTCCACGAATTCCTGCGGCTTGACCCAGCGGTCCACCGGGAGGTGGCGTTCGCTGGGGCGCAGGTACTGGGTGATGGTGAGCAGGTCGCAGCCGGCATCGCGCAGGTCCTTCAAGGCACCGGAGACCTCTTCGCGGGTCTCGCCCATGCCCAGGATGAGGTTGGACTTGGTCACCATGCCCATGTTCTGGCCCTGGGTGATCACATCCAGGGACCGCTCGTACCGGAATGCGGGCCGGATGCGCTTGAACAGGCGCGGCACCGTTTCGACGTTGTGGGCGAAGACTTCCGGCTTCGCCTCGCAGATATCGATGATGTGCTCCACCTTGCCGGAGAAGTCGGGAATGAGGATTTCGACGCCGGTGCCCGGGTTGAGTTCGTGGATCTTGCGGATCGTCTCGGCGTAGAGCCAGACGCCTTCGTCTTCCAGGTCATCCCGGGCCACGCCCGTCACCGTGGCGTAGCGCAGGTTCATCTGCTGCACCGAGCGTGCCACCTTGAGCGGTTCCATCCGGTCCAGGGCGGAGGGCTTGCCGGTGTCGATCTGGCAGAAGTCGCAGCGCCTGGTGCATTCGGACCCGCCGATGAGGAAGGTGGCCTCGCGGTCCTCCCAGCACTCGAAGATGTTTGGGCACCCGGCCTCCTCGCAGACGGTGTGCAGGCCTTCCTTCTTCACCTGCTTCTTCAGCTCCACGAATTCGGGGCCCATGTTCACTTTGGCCTTGATCCATTCGGGCTTGCGTTCCACCGGGACGGCGGCGTTGCGCTGTTCGATGCGCAGCAGGCGGCGTCCTTCAGGGGCGAGGGTCACAGCAGGGCTCCTTTCGGCCGGCCGTCGGCAGGTATGGCGCCGCGGCCGGGGAGTTCTGTCGGGGTGGTGCCGGTCAGTTCCGCCGTACGGGCGGCAAGCTCGGACTCGATCCGGTCAACGACGTCGGCCGGGGACACGGTCATGCCGGTTTCGGCGCTGATGGAGGTGGTGCCGGCGTCGGTAATGCCGCAGGCAATGATCTGGCTGTACGGAGCAAGGTCGTTACTGCAGTTCAGGGAGAAGCCGTGCATGGTTACGCCTTGGTGGACGCGGATGCCGACGGCGGCGATTTTGCGGTCCGGGGTGCCGAAAGGCTGCCCGTCTCCGCGCAGCCACACTCCCGAGCGGCCCTCGATCCGGGTGCCGGTAATGCCGTATTCCTGCAGGACGGCGATGACGGCGGCCTCCAGGGCTGCTACGTATGCCTTCACATGGGCCGGGTCGGCCAGGCGCAGGATCGGATAGCCCACCAGCTGGCCGGGGCCGTGCCAGGTGAGTTTTCCGCCGCGGTCCACGTTGATCACGGCAGTTCCGTCAAACGGGCGCTCATGCGGTTCGGTACGGCGCCCCGCCGTGTATACCGGGGTGTGCTCAAGGAGCAGGACCGTATCGGGGGAAGAACCCTCAAGGACCTGCCGGTGCAGTTGCTGCTGGAGATCCCAGCCTGCTGAATAATCCACGTAGTGCGGAGCCAAACCTACGCGGGTGAACTCCAAAGCCATGGGGCCTAGCCTAGACCCCCGCAGACGTAATGTGGACCACATCCCCGACGGCGGCGCAGGCGGGGGTTCCGCGCGGCTGCGGCAGGCCCCGGCCCGGCCCCCGGGGGCGACTACCTTGTGGATAACCGGTGTGCCCGTCCGGGGCAGGTTAACACTTGGGTGCCATGGACACCACGCCCAATGACGGACGCCCAGGCGTACCGCCGCATGAGACCTTTTCCCCGGAAGCCGGCACCGATGCCCCCGGCCGCACCGCTCCTGCTGTACGGGGGTTCTCCGTGGACCGGCTGCTTGGAACGGGCGGCAGCGGTGCCGTCTGGCTGGTGCGCGACGCCGCCGGCTCGGCCTTTGCCCTTAAGGTCCCGGCCGGGGCGGGACACCACGGGTTTGAAGCCCGGCGGGAAGTGAACGTGCTGGCCCGGATGGAGCATCCGCATCTGGTCCAGCTGCACGGGGTGGCCGAGACCGACCAGGGTGAGGGGCTGCTGGTGGGGTATGCCGCCGGAGGCAGCGCCGCAGCCCTGGTCGCTGCCAGGGGACCGGTTCAACCCGGTGAAGCGGTCAGTGTGCTGGTCGGGATTGCCGGGGCGCTGGGCTACCTCCATGCGCGCGGGGCAGCGCACGGAGATGTTTCTCCGGCCAACATCCTGTTCACGGCCGAGGGCAAGCCGCAGCTTGCAGACTTCGGCCAGGCGCGCCTGCTGGGGGAGCCGGGAACCTCGGCGCCGGCCACCCCGGGGTTCGAAGCGCCGGAGGTTGGCGGCAGCCGCCAGAGGCAGCGCTCCCGGCAAAGTACCCTCGGGGCAGCCGCCGATGTTTATGCGCTCGCCGCCGTGGGCTGGTTCCTGCTCACCGGCAAGCCTCCTCCGCCTGTTCGGGACCGCCCGCCGCTGTCGATTCTGGTTCCCGGGGTGGGGCGGGAGCTGCCCGCCCTGCTGGAGGCGGGACTCTCGGAGGACCCGGACGTGCGTCCCGGGGCAGACGAGATGGCGGCACGGGCCTACCGCGGCGCCCGCCCGCTGCCGGTGGACCTGGTGGCTTCCGCCCACCCCGAGGTGCGCCCGGACCTGCTGACCCGGCGGACAGGTTCGGCTGCCCGTGCAGGCGGAACGAAGAAGGGCCGGGGAAGGCGCCCCCAGAAGGAGCCCAACAGGGAGGGGGAGCGGAACAGGGGAAGGGGCCGCATCAGCGGGAGGGGTACGCGGCAGTTCCGGCGGCCGCTTCCTCCGCACCGGCGCAGGCCGGCGGGCACCTTTGTCCGCGTTGCTGCCACTGTCCTGGTGGCTGCAGTGCTTCTGCTGGCCGGAGTGGCGCTCGCAGCGCCCGACCTTCTCCGGGCCGAAACCAACCGGTCCGCCGGGCCGGCCAAGGATGCTCCCCTGGAACCGCGGCCGGACGGCGGCAGCGGCGAGGGCGCGGAAACCCGTACAGAGGATGTTGGGCACGGCAATCCGGACGGAGCCTCCGGCGATGACACGGGTGACGGTGCGGCCGGGCAGGGGAGGGGAGAGGCGCAGGGGATGCAGGGGGAGCAAACGCCGGCAGTGGAGGTCCTGCTGGCCACGGCTGCTGCCGCCGATCCGGCTGAGGCGGTCCCGGCGCTCGCCGAGCTGCGCGCCCGGGCGTTCCGTACAGGCGACCCGCGCCTGCTGGCCCATGTGGACGCACCGGAATCGCCGGCTTTGTCCGCAGATGAGGAACAGGTGGGCAGGCTGGTCCGGGACGGACAGGCCCTGCGGGGTCTGGAGATGCAGGCAAGTGTGCTGGCTCCGGACACCCCCGCTGCCGGCGGATCCGCCGCGCCGGCTGAGGTCACGGTGCAGTTGCGGGTCAGGTTGGAGGTTTCTGCCTACCAGCGCGTGGGCAGGGACGGTTTGGTCCTGGAAGACGCATCCGCCCGGCAGCAGGAAGTGGTGCTGGTGCTCGTGCAAAGCGGCGGCACCTGGAAGATCAGCACGGTCCTCGGCACGGATTAGGCAGGTTGCTGCCGGATCTAGCGTGAGCTGAAAGATAGGATCGGTCTATGAGTCCAACTGCTTACCTTCGTTACCCAGACCTGCACAACGACCTGGTCACCTTTGTGGCGGAAGACGATGTATGGATGGCTCCCGTCGCCGGCGGCCGGGCCTGGCGGGTGTCCGCCATGGGGCTGCCGGCCCGCAGCCCCAAGTTCTCCCCGGACGGCACCCGGCTGGCCTGGCATGCAGTGCAGGGCGGCGCGCCGGAAATCGTTACGGCCAATACCGACGGCGGAGACTTCCGCCAGCTGACCTACTGGGGCAGCCAGAGCACGCGCCTGAAGGGGTTCAATTCCGCCGGACGGGTCATCGCGACCACGTCCGTGGAGCAGGAGGACAACCGGCTCCGCTGGGCCTTCGAAGTTCCATTGGACGGTGCGGCGCCCGTCAAACTGCCCTACGGTCCGGTGGAAACGCTGGCCGAGGGCCCCGCCGTCGGTGATGAACGCCCGCTGGTGATCGGCAGCATGCTCACCCGCGAGCAGGCCTGGTGGAAGCGCTACCGCGGCGGCACCGCAGGCAAGCTCTGGATTGATGCCGACGGCAACGGGGAGTTCGAGCGCCTGGTGCCTGAACTGGACGGCAACCTTTCGGACCCCATGTGGATCGACGGCCGCGTTGTCTTCCTCTCGGACCACGAGGGCTACGGCAACCTCTACTCCGTGACGCCGCAGGGAACGGACCTCCGCCGCCACACTGACTTTGAAGGTTTCTACGTCCGGCACGCGTCCTCGGACGGCAGCCGCATCGTGTTCGAATCCGCCGGCCGCATCTGGCTCCTGCCGTCGCTGGATGCCGAAGCGCAGCCGCTGGACATTGTCCTTGGTTCGGCAGGCACCGCACGGCGCCCCCGGCCGCTCGACGCTGCCAAGCACCTCGCCGAAGCCGTGCCGGATGCCGCAGGCAACGCGAGCGTGGTGGAAACCCATGGCACACTGCATTGGCTCGCCCACCGGGACGGACCCTCCCGTGTTATCGAAGCGGACTCCTCGGTGCGTGCCCGGCTCGGCCGGCCGCTGGGGGATTCCCGTGCGGTGTACGTCAGCGACCGTGACGGCGAAGACGCCGTCTACATTCGAAACGTTTTCGAGGACCTTCCGGCTGCTGGGACAGCGGGCCGCAAGGGAACAGAATCGGTGCCGGCGGCGGACACGGCCAGCGGGCTTGTCTTGCCCCGCCCGGTTTCCGCAGCGGGAACGGGCCGCACGGCAGCCGCCACGCCGGTCGCCTCACCGGTTGACGATCACCAGGGTGAGACGCCCGAGCCCGGCGATTCCGGCCATGCTGATTCGCCGGCCGGAACGGTACGCATCGGGTTTGACCGCCCCACCCGCGTCAGCCAGCTGGCGGCCAGCCCGGACGGCAACAGCGTGGGCGTTGCCACCGAATACGGCGAAGTCTTCCTCCTGGACGTCCGGACCGGGGAACTGCACCCGGTAGCCTCCTCTGATTTCGGCGCAGTGGATCACCTGGCATTCTCCCCGGACTCGCAGTGGCTCGCGTGGGCGGAGCCGGCCAGTGCCGGCGGCGGGCGGTCCCGGATCCGGCTGCGGTCTGTCAGCAGCAGCAGCGAAGCGGGGATCATCGACGTCACGGACGGCCGCTTCAGCGATCATGACCCGGCCTTCACCCAAGACGGCAAGTACCTGGCCTTCCTGTCCGAACGCAGCTTTGACCCGGTATATGACACACATCGGTTCGATCTGAGCTTCCCGTCCTCCACCAAGCCCTTCATGGTCGCCCTGGCCGCCGGCACGCCGTCGCCGTTCGGTCCGGCGGTGTCCGGCGGAACACCCGCAGCAGAGGAAACCAGCGGCAGCGAAGAGGAGAACCAGCCGGTCCCCGAAGTCCGGGTTGACGCTGAACGCATCGCCGACCGCATCATTGCCGTACCGGTGCCGCAAGGCCGCTACGAAAAGCTCCGCACTGCCGGGAATGCCCTCCTGTGGCAGGCCACGGACATCTTCGGCGTCACAGGTGACGGCCGGGCTACGTCTGCAGACAGGGAACCGGCATCACGGCTGGAACGGTTCGACCTTGCCAAGAAGGACGTGTCTGTCCTGGTACCCGCACTGGATACCTACGAAGTCAGCGCTGACGGTTCGCGGCTCGTGCTGCAGCACGAGGGGAACCTCCGCGTGGTCCCGACCGCTTCCCGCGTGGAGGAAGACTCAGCAGACAACGTCCGGGTAGACCTGGGCCGGATCCGGGTACGCATTGACCCGGTCAAGATGTGGGGCCAGGCCTTTGACGAGGCATGGCGGCTGCAACGCGACTTCTTCTGGGCCCCGGACATGGCCGGAATTGACTGGGAAGGCGTCCGGGACCGCTACCGCCCGCTGGTGCAGAACCTCGGCAGCCACGATGACTTGGTTGACCTGCTCTGGGAAATGCACGGTGAACTTGGTACCTCCCACGCGTATGTCACCCCCGCTCCTGCAGCGGAGCCCGGCTCCGGCGCCCAGGGCTTCCTGGGTGCGGATCTGCGCCCGGCAGCCGGAGGCTGGGAAGTGGTACGGATCCTGGCCGCCGAGTCCTCCGACCCGCAGGCGGTCTCGCCGCTGAGCGCCCCGGGTGCCGATGTCCACCCCGGAGACATCATCGCCGCAGTGGACGGTGTTCCGGTTCCGGCGGACCAGGGACCGGCTGCCCTGCTGGCCGGTGCTGCCGGCCGCGCCGTAGAGCTGACAATCGTCTCTGCGTCCGCGGACGGCGAGGCACCCGGACAGCGGCGCATCGCCGTCGTTCCGCTGGCCTCGGAAGAGAGGCTGCGTTACCAAAACTGGGTCAGCGCCAACCGGCATACTGTCCGGGAGGCCTCCAACGGCGAGTTCGGCTACCTGCATATCCCGGACATGGTGGCCAACGGCTGGTCCCAGCTGCACCGTGACCTTGATGAGGAAGCCTCCCGCAAGGCGCTGGTGATCGACGTCCGCCGCAACCGCGGCGGCCACACTTCCCAACTGGTTGCCGAGCAGATCGGACGGAAGGTCACGGCATGGGAAAACCCGCGCGGCGGCCAGCCTTCCACTTATCCGGCGCACGCACCACGCGGACCTGTAGTGATCCTGACGGATGAGTTCGCGGGTTCCGACGGCGACATCATCACCCAGACCTCGAAACTTCGGGGGATCGGTCCGGTTGTCGGCACCCGCACCTGGGGCGGTGTGGTCGGCATCGATGGCCGGTTCAAACTGGTGGACGGAACCGCAGTGAACCAGCCGCGGTACGCCTACTGGTTCACCGGCGGGGTCGGCTGGGGAGTGGAGAACCGCGGCGTGGAACCGGACATCGAGGTGGCCTTCCCGCCGCACGCCTACGTTGCAGGCGACGATCCCCAGCTTGAGCACGGCGTGGGAATCCTGCGGGAAATGCTCACTGAACTGCCCACGGACCAGCCGCCGGCCCGGGAAGGCTATCCCGTCCTCCAGCCCGCACCGCTGCCGCCCCGGCCGCAGGGCCGGCAGGGGGAGCGGCCGCAGGATGACGGCGGCCTGTCCATTCCGGCACCGGTGTCCGCAGGCGCGGCAGGTAATGACGGAGCCAAGGACAACCGGCACTAACGGCGTCGAAGGGTCTGGACTTCAAAACGCGGTCCGGGCCCTTTCGGCGTTGAAGGCGTGGGGGCGCAGGAGTAGCCTCGCAAAGATGGGCATTTCCCGCGATTTCCCCAAGCATCCAGCCGTCGCTGGCACCGCTCAAGATGGGAGCAAGGAATGAGTACCGGAATCCGCCCTTCATATTTGCGCTGGGGGCCCATAGGGCTTGTTGCCCTCGGCGGAGCAGCGGGTGCCGCGAGCCGCGAGGGTCTAAGTCTGGCGATCCCGAATCTCGGCTCGGTGCCGGTGGCGATCCCGATCATTAACGTGGTGGGTGCGTTTCTGCTCGGCTACCTCTACGAGGCGGTCACCCGTCTCGACAAGGCGCGTCCGACCGGTGCGAACCTCAAGCTGCTGCTGGGCACCGGTTTCTGCGGTGGCTTCACCACCTACAGTTCGCTGGCCACTGACACCGCTGTGCTCTTTCGCGACGGGTTACCCTGGCCGGCGGTGATCTACGCCCTCGGCACGGTGCTGGTGGGCGCCTGCGCCACCTGGGCGGGCATCGCCATTGCGACTGCTGTCAATAACCGCTCCGGCCAACACCGCAAAGATGAGCAGGAGGACGCTACATGACTCCCGGAATTTTCCTGCTGCTGGCGCTTGCCGGCGGGGTTGGGGCCACGGTGCGGTTCGTCGTGGACGGACTTATCCGCGCCCACTCCAACACGCGGTTTGCGTGGGCGACGACGATCATCAACGTCTCGGGTTCCCTCGTGCTGGGCTTCCTCACCGGCCTGACCATCGCGCACTTTGTGTCTACCGACTTCAGCATCGTGATCGGAACCGGGTTCCTCGGCGGCTACACCACCTTCAGCACGGCGAGCTACGAGACTGTGCAGCTGATCAAAAAGGGCCGGTTCGGGGCGTCCTTCATCAGCGGCGTGGTGATGCTCGTGCTCTCCGTAGCGGCCGCGGCGATTGGACTCTGGATCGGCGCTGCCCTGTAGCACCCGTCCTGGATCCGGCCCTTATGGTGGGCCGTCATACTCAGCTCCTGTACAGAAGATGCTGCCTGGCGGGGCCGCAACCCGCATCAGGTGTACAGAAGGCAATATGGCCACAGCCAGTCCGGGGCACCCTGCACGGGACGGCCTAGGGGCGTTTGGCTGCGGGAATGTAGTGGGCAATCACCAGGAACACCCAGGTGGTGAGGATGTACGGCCAGGTGTAGGTGGGAGCATTCAGGTCATGCATGAACACCGTGACCACCGCGGTCACCACGGTTCCGATGACGGCCAGGACCCATGAGACCGTGTTGCTCTTCAGGAAAACGACGGCGAGGGCAATGGCGGTCAATACACCGGAATAGCCGGCCAGGCCGTTTGCCGTCTCGGTGAGGGCCTCTCCCATCGCCAAGGCGCACAGGCTGCCCACCACGCTGCCCAACAACCCGGCGAGCCCCACTTTCCAGCCCGCTACGAAGAGGCCTAGCAGGATCAGGGCCCCTGACCACACGTTGTTGATCAGTACTACCTCAGACACATTCGTCAGTAACGAGCGCGCGAAGGCAAGCGGAGCCGAGTCGATGGTTTGTGACGGTCCGGAACTCACATGCAGCGCCTCGGTGCTGAGCAGTATTCCTGTCGCAACAATGCAGAACGGTGCCGTCGTCGACGGCAACCCATAGACTCTCAGCGGCGTTTTCGTGAACAGGGCGACCACCAGCCACGTGACCGGGGCGCAGAGCGCACCGCCGATGAGCGCGATCGGATACGCCGCCCACTGGCCGCCAATGGCCGAATACGTTGCAGCACCGGCCAGGGCGCCGCAGAAGCCCTGCAAGCCCGCGGTAACGGAAGAGGGATCGGCCCGAAGCAGGCGCCCTGCCACTGTGTTTCCCGCGCAGCCAATCAGCACGAGCAGGGCCATGCGCCAGTCGGCCACGACGAAGGCGGCCAAGATCAGCAGCGCCGTCCAGACGTTGCTCTGGAAGAAGATCTGGGACAGGCCCTGTCCCCACCCCTTCAGCCAGCCTGAACCCGAGATAGCCGAATCCGGGTTGGCCGCACCTGCACTGCTCACGTCGTGTCCTTTCCCGGGGCGCCGTCAGGCGGCGCTTGGGCGGGTCGCGGTCCGGCCCACCGTTCCTCCACCCGGCCGAACCTCCAGTACGCCGTCGAGACGAGCCAGACGAGCACGAGGGTTCCTACGACGATGTAGCCCACGTTCTCCAGGTCAATGCCGGCCACCCACCCCGTGAGCGGGTCGCGCAGCCCGAGCTTCTCATTCAGCAGGCCAACCAGTTCGATGCCGCCGATCATCACGGCGATCATCACGGAGAGGCCGGTGATGGTGAGGTTGTAATAGAGCTTGCGGATCGCGTTGACGCTCGCCCAGCCGTAGGCTTTGACCATTGCGGCCGAGTCGAGCGTGTCGAACAGGCTCATGCCGGCCGCGAAGATCAGCGGCAGGCAGAGGATGGCGTACCAGGGGAGCCCGGTTGCCGCACCCGTTCCGGCCAGCACGAGCAGCGCTATCTCGCTGGCGGTATCGAAGCCGAGCCCGAACAGGAAACCGACCGCGTACATTTTGCCCGGCCGGTCGATTGACCGCATCATGGGCCGGATCAGGCGGCTGATGAAACCGCGGCCCTGCAGATGCCGCTCCAGCTCCAACTCATCCAGATCTCCGTCGCGCGACGCCCGCCAGACCTTGAGGATCCCCATAAACGCGACGGCGTTGATGAGTCCGATCAGCAGCAGGAATACTCCGGAGATAACCGTGCCGAACACGCCGAGGCCGTTCCGGACGGCGTTCCCGTCATCGCTCAGTCCCACGGCCCAGCTGACCCCGAGCGCCAGCAGGGCCGCCATCAGGAACACGATGGTGGAGTGGCCGAGGGAGAAGAACAGGCCGACGCCGGCAGCCGGCTTGCGCAGGTCGACGAGCTTGCGGGTGGTGTTGTCTATGGCAGCGATGTGGTCGGCGTCGAAGGCGTGCCTGACGCCGAGGACATAGGCCACCACGGCAATGCCCACTCCGAAGACGGATGAGCCGAGCTGGAGATGCAGCGGCTCGACCAGGACGAAGAACAGACCGAAGCCTGCAATGTGCAGGAGCACGACTGGAATGAAAGCACGTACCACCTGCGCCCGGTAGGAGCGCCCCTGCGTCGCGGCTTCCGCTTGCGTGTTGTCTCGCACCGTTCCACCCCTCTCTAGCTCTTGCGGATCACGGGTGCCCGTTTCCCGGTCAGCAACTCGTGCACGGCGGCCGCGGCGGCCGTGTTCGCTGCGGCCACGGCCACGGTGTCGTTGCCTACCAGCCGCATCCACACACCGGCTTCACCGGGTAACGTGCTCACCCCGAAGATCAGGTCGCCGCCGCTCTCTGCGACTGCCCGGTGCATGGTATCGGCGAGCTGAGCCGGCGGTACGAGGGGCGTGAAGACGTAAAGCATCGCAAGCACGTCATGGTTCGCGAGCACGCCGAGCCCGTTCACGCCGTCGGACCCTCCCGGCTCTCCTGCCCCGGGGCACAGCCTCACCCGGTCCAGGGCAACGAGCCGGCCGTCCGGACGCCGCACCTCGAGGTCGGAGGCGTACACGTCATAGGCATGGCGTTCGCCGCGGGCGAGCCTGCCGGCGTACAGGGTCTCGCCGAGCAGCAGGGTGGCCGACGCGTCGACCACCGCCGATGTCTGCTGGTAGAAGCGCGAACCGGCGAAGGGGACCACGGCCTCGGGCAGGTACTCCGCGTAGGCGCCTTCTTCGACAGCGATGTTCATAATCGCGGAGGCGTAGTCGTGCTCCATCCGGTAGACCCGTGTCTGGGTCTGGGTGGTCACATGCGCCGACGTGCCCGGCCCGAAACGCAGATCGGTGCGCAGCCTGTCTCCATGCAGGATGCCTCCGCCTGCCGACATCAGGTAGGTGTAGGCCATATCCGGGCGCAGCTCGTTGTAGTAGAGCGGATGCATTATCTGCAGCGGTGACTTCTGGTAGTGCTGCACCAGCTCGGTGCGGCCCCGGTTGCGGTCGAACCCCAGCTGCAGAATGCCCACCTTACCCGGGCTGCCAACGGGCAAACCCCGCCAGATTTGAGCCTGGTGCAGCACTTCTGCCGGCACCCGGGCCGGCTCATAGAACGCCGGTTCGAGCCGGTAGCCGCCCCTGCTCGGTTCCCGGCCGCCGGCCGGCGCGGGGCGGGGCAGTGCACTCACGCTGGCGAGCCGGGCTGCACCGGCAGCGGTGTTTCCGGCCGGTTCCGCCATAGTTGCTGGGTCCGTCGCCTTCAGCCTCATCCGATCAGCTCGGTTCTGGCACCCCACTGGGACATGATCTCCCGCTGGAGTTCGTCAACCCCGAACCCGGTGAGTGAGTTCGTCAAAACTACGGGCCTGTCTTCACGCACCCGGTGCGCGTCCGACTCCATCACCCCGAGATCCGTGCGGACATACTGTGCAATGTCGATCTTGTTGATGACCAGGATGTCGCTGTCGGTGATGCCGGGACCCCGCTTGCGCGGCATCTTCTCGCCCTCTGCGGTGTCCAGCACGAACACAAACACGTCCGCCAGTGCAGGGGAGAACGTCAGCGTCAGATTGTCGCCGCCGGATTCGTAAATCAGTGTGTCGATCTCGGGAAACCGTTCCAGCATTTCGGCCCCTACGGCCAGGTTCATGGTTGGGTCGTCGCGGACGGCAGTATGCGGGCACGACCCGGTCTCGACGCCCATCACGCGCTCGGGATCGAGGATACCGGCCAACTCACGGCGCACGTGGTGGGCATCCTCCTGGGTGTAGATGTCGTTTGTGATGACGCCGGGGGTGCGGCCGGCCTCGATCAGCAGCGGAACGAGCGCCTCCGTCAAAGCTGTCTTGCCGCTGCCAACGGGTCCGCCGATGCCGATCCTCAAAACGTTCTCGCTCATGGGTTCCTCTTTTTCGGTGTAGATGTCGTTCTTCCGTATGCGCCATTCAGCTGGAGAACAGCCGCGCCTCGGCCCTTTCGTGCCGGGCCGACATCACGTCCGCCATGGGCGCGCAGCCGCCGAGGTCAGCGAGATCGCGCTCAAGGGCGGCATCCGTCGCCTGCTCGATCACCCCGGACGTTTCCAGCAGGATGGCCTGCGCCTGCCGGTGGTCGGTCAGCCGAAGCCGGAGCGCGGCCCCGACGAAGCTCGCCGAAAAGGCGAACAGGTCCGCTGCAACAGCGTCCCTGGCGTCAACCCCGTTCGCCGCATACACCACAGCTGCGGCGACGGGCTGGCACCCGGGGGTGCTGCGCACCCGCACCCGCTCCCGGTATTCGGCTAGCAGCGCCTGTTGAGTCAGCTCGGCGCCCAGATCGATCAGCTGGTGCCCGCTGCGTACCGAAGCGGTGCGCATTTCGGCGTTCAGCTTTGAGGCGAAGAGCCGTTGGTCGATCTCCTGGACGAGTTCGACGTCGCCGTCCGCCGCCGCGCGGTGCGCGGCGGCGAGTGCGGTTGCGTCCGAAGGCCCGACGGCGTGCAGCAACAGCTCGCCCAGCAGCTGCTGCACGCCGTCCCGGCCCACCAGGCGGGCCTGGCTGTACCCTTCGAGACTGTGTGACATCGTGTAAAAGCCGCTGGGGAAAGCCGAGTCCGCGAACTGCAGGGCTGTCAGCAACTGGCGTACATCCGTCATTCGGTGCCCCTAGGCGAGGAAGAACAACTGGGTCAACGGCAGCGACTGGGCCGGAGGGATCGTGGCCAGCGTGCCGTTGTATGTCACGTTGTAGGTCTCCGGGTCCACCTCGATGTTCGGTGTGGCGCTGTTGCGCACCATGTGCTGCTTGCCGATGCCGCGGCAGCGGTGCACCGGGAACACCTGGCTCTGAAGCCCGAGCTTCTCCGGCACACCCTTGTCGATGGCCGCCTGGGACATAAACGTTGCCCGCGTGCTCTGCAGCGCCTTGCCCTGCGCACCGAACATTGGCCGGTAGTACACCGGCTGAGGGGTCGGCAGTGAGGCGTTCGGATCGCCCATGAGTGCCCAGTTGATCAGTCCGCCTTTGACGATGAGCCGGGGTTTGGCGCCGAAGGATTGGATCGGCCAAAGCACGATATCGGCCATCTTGCCCTCTTCCAGTGAGCCGATGTAGTCGGACACTCCCTGGGTGATGGCCGGGTTGATCGTGATCTTGGCGAGGAAGCGCAGCACCCGGAAGTTGTCGTTGTCCGGGCTGTCCTCGGGCAGCTTGCCGCGCTGGTCCTTGCAGTGGTGGGCGATCTGGAAGGTGCGCATGAACGACTCGCCAATGCGGCCCATCGCCTGGGAGTCGGAGGAAACCATCGAAATGATGCCCTCGTCGTGGAAAACGGTTTCGGCGGAGATTGTCTCGGCCCGCACCCGGGAATCGGCGAAGGCGACGTCTTCCGGGATGTCGTGGGAAAGGTGGTGGCAGACCATCACCATGTCGAGCAGCTCATCGACCGAGTTGACGGTGTAGGGAAGGGTCGGGTTCGTCGACGACGGGAGGACGTTGGGGTGCCCGGCCACCTTGATGATGTCCGGGGCGTGTCCGCCGCCGGCGCCTTCGGTGTGGAAGGTGTGGATGGTGCGCCCGTCGATCGCGTCCAGGGTGTTCTCCACGTAACCGGACTCGTTGAGGCTGTCGGTGTGCACCGAGACCTGCACATCGTAGTGATCTGCCATGGAAAGTGCATTGCTGAGCGCTGCCGGGGTGGTGCCGTAGTCCTCATGTACTTTGAGTCCGGCCGCCCCGGCCTCGATCTGTTCCATCAGGGCCTCCGGCAGCGATCCGTTGCCCTTGGCGAGGAAACCCATGTTCACCGGCATTCCCTCGGCGGATTGGAGCATCCGGGCGAGGTTCCAAACACCGGGGGTGGTGGTGACGCCGTTGGTGCCGTCGGTTGGCCCGGTGCCGCCGCCGAAGATGGTCGTGATGCCGTTGGAGAGGGTCGCCAGCGCCTGTTCCGGCGAGATGTAGTGCACGTGCGAATCGATGCCGCCGGCGGTGGCAATAAAGTGTTCGCCGGCCAGTAATTCAGTGCCCGGTCCAACCACCAGCCGCGGATCCACCCCGTCCTGGGTGTGCGGGTTGCCGGACTTGCCGACGCCGGCGATCTTGCCGTCGCGCACACCGATATCGCCCTTGACCACGCCAAGCACTGGATCCAGGATGATGGCGTTCGTGATCACCAGGTCGAGCACGCCTTCCGCGGCGGTCGCCTGCGGGTCGGCAGCCATGCCGTCACGGGCGGTCTTACCACCGCCGTAGACAACCTCGTCGCCGTAGTGGCCTTCGTTGTAGTCCTTCTCAATCTCGATCACCAGGTTCGTATCGGCCAGGCGGACCCGGTCCCCGGTGGTCGGTCCAAAGAGATCGGTGTACTGCTTGCGCGAGATCTTCGCCATCACTTCTTCCCTTCTCCTGCGTTACCCGTTTTCGCCGGGTTGCCCGTGTTGCCGGCACTGGGTTTGGCATTCGGTTTGCCGTTCTGGAACTTGAGTTCGTTCATCCGGTCCATCGCCCGAATTTTCGTTGCCGCAGAATCGAGCCCGCCGTCTACGAGGTTGTTGAAGCCGATGACCCGGCGGTTGCCGGCGTAAGCCGTCAGGGTTACCTCTTTGGTGTCGCCTGCCTCGATGCGGATACCGGTGCCTGCCGGCACGTCAAGGTGCATGCCGTAGGCGAGTTCGCGTTCAAACAGAAGCGCCTTGTTGGTTTCGAAGAAGTGAAAGTGGGAGCCGATCTGTATGGCCCGGTCACCTGTGTTGCTCACCAGCAGCTTGACGCTCGGCCTGCCGGCATTGATCTCGATCTCTTGTTCTCCGTGGTCATAAGTGGGGCTGCCCAGCATGGTGATTCCTTCCCTTGCGGCGCCGCGCGGCCGCACATGGTGTTTCAGTGGGGGATTCCGGTCAGCTCGAGCCGATCGGGGCGGGGTGGTGATGGGTGTGGCCGTCGCCCGCCCCGTTGCTGTGGATGTGGGAGTGGCCGTTAGCCTCCTCGAAGGCGTGCGAGTGGGCATAACCGTGACTGTGGTCAGCCTGAAGGCCTGCCTCAATGCCGGTACGGCCGTGCCCGAGGGCGTGCAGTGCGTCATGGACCCGTTCGCGGATGACGCGCAGAACCGCCTGTTCGCTCAGCAGGGCACCGTAGAAGCCGGTGTCGGCAAGTGCGCCTTCGCCGAAGGGGACAGCTTCGCCGTGCACGGCGGCCACCCGGCGGAACCCGGCCGGTACAACCACCGTTTCCGTACTCCCAAGCAGCCGCATCCGCCGGACAGCTTCCAGGAGTGCCTCCGTGTCCTCGACAGCAGCCGTTTCCACCGGGTTGCCGGCCCCGTGGGTCCGCACCAAATGCGCGATGCGGTGGAGTTCGGCGTCGTCGAAGGGGTTGGCTGCATCTGCAACTATCAACACGGCTGCGCGCGGTGTGCGCCGGCGCACCTCGACGGCGGCGGTCCGCAGCCACGCCGTGAGGTGGTCGGCCGTGCCGAAAGCGTCCGCCAAAGCCAGCGGCGCGGCGGCGCTGTCCCGGGCGCCTTGGGCACCGAGCCATTTGAGCGTCTTCGCCGTGTCGGCCACGAGAGTCGGGTTGCGCCCGAAAGTCATTGGTAGCACGACGATTGGTGCCGCCTCCGCGCCGGAGATGTTCCGCGCGCGCAGCCGGGTGAGGGTGTTGTGCAACGGCCGTCCGGCGGGGGTGACGAGAGCGTCGGGGATCAGATCGGTGAGGAAGGAGAAGTCCGCGCCGTTGCCGCTCTCGTGCCCTCCGACCAGGACCACCGTTGCACGCGGCTCGGCGGGCCCGGTCAAGTCACACCCCAATGGGATCGTGACAGGAGACCAGCTTGCTGCCGTCAACGAAGGTCGCCTCGACCTGCAGGAGAGGCAGCCGCTCACGCACGCCGTCCATGCATTCGGACTCGGAGACGATGGTCTTGCCGAGCTCCATCACCTCAGCAACGGT
Source organism: Arthrobacter sp. zg-Y40 (assembly GCF_020731535.1). NCBI lineage: Bacteria > Bacillati > Actinomycetota > Actinomycetes > Micrococcales > Micrococcaceae > Arthrobacter > Arthrobacter sp. zg-Y40. The sequence goes on along the minus strand of NZ_JAJFZS010000008.1, from coordinate 707,952 downwards.
CCGTCCGTCGCGGGCGCCCTCCAGGATTGCCTCGCAGATGAGGGCGGTTGCTTCGCTGACACTCAGCTTGGTTCCCCGGTCGCGCCGCTTCCGGGCCAGATCAGCAACCTGGTAGATGTAAAGCTTGTCGATTTCTTTGGGAGTGAGGTTCATTTCTTTACCTTCAGCCGCAGTTGCGATGCTATCGAAACCGCTCCCTTGGCGTACGGGCCAAGCTCGCTTGCAAACCACGCTACGCGGACCCCGGCGGGGCCAACACCCCGTCCACCCGGATGCCGGAGCAAAACCCTGCATTGGGTTTGCCCGGGCTCGAAAGACAAAAAGCCCGGACCGCAGCAATCGCGGTCCGGGCCTTGATGCCTGGGATGTGGGAGGCCTAGGACTCCAGGGTGGCGTCCATGGTGATGTCGATTCCTGCCAGGGCCTGCGAGACGGGACAGCCGGTCTTTGCGGATTCGGCGAGGTCATCGAACTGCTCGGCGGTCAGACCGGGGACCACGGCGGTGACCGTCAGGTGGCTGCCGGTGATACCGGTGCCCGGGACGAAGGTGACATCGGCGGAAGTCGAGATCCGCTCGGCGGTCTTGCCCGCCTCGGCCAGCGCATTGCTGAAGGCCATGGAGAAGCAGGCCGAATGGGCCGCGGCAATGAGTTCCTCCGGGCTGGTTTTTCCGTTGGCCTCCTCGGCACGGGCCTTCCACGTGACGTCGTAGGTACCCAAACCGGAGCTGTCGAGGGTTACATCGCCCTTGCCGTTGAAGAGGTCGCCGTTCCAAACGGTGTGGGCTGAGCGGACTGTAGCCATGGGGGGCTCCTTAAGCAGTGATGGGATGGGGCCGGTGGAAACCGGCGCCATCCCATCCTATTTCCGCTGGTGTGCGGACTACCACATGGTGGCGAGGGCGATGTTGACGATCGTGAGGATGCCGACGCTGTTGGCCAGGCCGGCGGAGACGGGCTCATCCTTCTTGTAGCGGCGCTGGCCGATGAACGCGAGCACGGCAATGACCAGGGCGATCAGGAGCTTGATGCCGATCTTCAGGTGGTTGACGTCGCCGTCGCCCGCCTCGGCGATGGCCACCAGGGCCAGTCCGGTGACCAGTTGGAGCAGTGCGCCGTGGAACTGGCCCGGCAGCACCGTCGGGTTCTTGATCCGCGCGAACCACAGGCCAACGATGATGGCCGCACCGAGGATGTGCAGGAAAACAAGGAAGCTTTGAAGGATATCCATGCTTCCAGTTTACTGACGCACTGTCAGCACAACGGCCCGATCACGCAGTGCCGCCGTAACTTTTCTACAACATGTAGAGAAATTGCGGCGGCCTTAACGACGCAGGGCGCCCTCCCGTACGGGAGAGCGCCCTGCGTCCTTAAGGCTGGAACCTAGAGGCCCAGGTCGGCCTCGAAGTTGCCCTCTTCCAGGCGTGCCTTCAGCGTCTGCAGGAACCGGCCTGCGTCAGCGCCGTCCACCAGGCGGTGGTCGTAGGACAGGGACAGGTACATCATGGAGCGGATGGCAATGGTGTCGTTGCCCTCGGCGTCGGTCAGGACGACGGGACGCTTCACGATGGCGCCGGTGCCCAGGATGCCTACCTGCGGCTGGTTGATGATCGGGGTGTCGAACAGGGCACCCACGGAACCGATGTTGGTGATGGTGAAGGTTCCGCCGGAAAGCTCATCCGGTCCGATCTTTCCGGCCTTGGTGCGCGATCCGACATCGCCGATGCGCTTGGCAAGGCCGGCAATGTTCAGGTCGCCGGCATCCGCGATGACGGGAACCAGCAGGCCCTTCTCGGTATCCACCGCAATCGCCAGGTGTTCGGCGTCGTGGTACGTGATCTGCTGGGCGTCGGAATCGTAGGACGCGTTCAGCTTCGGGTGCTGCTTCAGTGCCTCGGTAACAGCCTTGGCGATGAAGGGCAGGAAGGTGAGCTTGGCGCCGTTCTGCTCCAGGAAGGAGTTCTTGGCCGAGGCGCGCAGCTTAGCGATGCGCGTCATGTCCACTTCCTGGACCTGGGTCAGCTGGGCCGAGACCTGCAGGGATTCGACCATGCGGCGGGCGATGGTCTGGCGGATCCGCGGTGCCTTGACCGTGGTGCCGCGCAGCTTCGCGCTTTCGTCGCTGATCTTCGCCGGGGCTGCCTTGTCAGAAGCGGCGGAGGACGACGCCGGCGCTGCAGCGGGCTGCGGGGCGGCGGACTTCTTTGCTTCGGCGGCTTCGAGGACATCCTGCTTGCGGATGCGGCCGGCGACGCCGGAACCCTTCAGCGTGGACAGGTCCACGCCGTGCTCGTTGGCGAGCTTGCGCACCAGCGGAGTCACGTAGGTGCCGCCGTCGTTGGAAGCCTCAGCCTCGGGAGCTTCCTGCTTCGGTGCTTCAGCCTTGGGGGCTTCCTGCTTCGGCGCTTCCTGCTTGGGAGCTTCCTGCTTCTCCGGCTCAACAGCCGGCGCTTCGCGCTCGTCCTTGGAAGCGGCCGCTACCGGCTCGGCTTCCTTCGGCTCGGCCTTGGCGGGAGCGCCCGCACCGGAACCGATAACGGCGAGTACGGCGCCAACCTCAGCGGTGTCATCTTCATTGACCCGGATCTCCAGCAGCTTTCCGGCCACGGGGGAGGGAATCTCAGTGTCAACCTTGTCGGTGGACACCTCAAGCAGCGGCTCGTCCATCTCGACGTCGTCGCCCACGGCCTTCAGCCAGCGGGTGACGGTGCCTTCGGTGACGGACTCACCCAGTGCGGGCAGGGTGACCTCGGTGCCTTCGCCGGAGCCGGCGGAGGAACCTTCGTCGGCAGCGGGAACCTCTTCGGCTGCGGGGGCAGGAGCCTCTTCAGCCGGGGCTTCCTGCGCGGGGGCTTCCTGGTTGGCGGCGCTGCCGCCGTCGTCCTGCTGGGAATCGGAGCCGGAACCGTCGCCGATGCGCACAAGCGCGGCGCCGACCTCTGCGGTCTCGTCTTCGGCAACGAGGATTTCCTCGATCACACCGGCCACGGGGGAGGGGATCTCCGTGTCGACCTTATCGGTGGACACCTCGAGCAGGGGCTCGTCGACCTCAACGCGGTCGCCGACGTTCTTCAGCCAGCGGGTGACGGTGCCTTCGGTGACGCTTTCACCAAGGGCGGGTAAGTTCACGGTTTCAGACATATTGTCCCCGTTTCTCCTTATTAGATCTTTTGTGACCAGCCGTACCGCTGGTGCTGGTGATGAATTCCCCGGCGCATCCGGTGCTCCGTCTGCGCCGGGGGAGTGAAGCTTAGGTATTAACCGTGAAGGGGCTTGCCGGCCAGGGCCATGGCTGCCTCGCCCAACGCTTCGTTCTGCGTCGGGTGGGCGTGGATCAGGCTGGCAATATCCTCAGGGTACGCCTCCCAGTTAACGATCAGCTGGGCCTCGCCGATCTGCTCGCCGATGCGGCCGCCGATCATGTGGACGCCGACAATGGGGCCGTCCTTCTCGCGGACCATCTTGATCAGGCCGGAGGAGCCGAGGATGGAGGTCTTGCCGTTGCCGGCCAGGTTGTATTCCTGGACCTCGACGTTTTCGGCGCCGAACTTGTCCTTGGCCTTGGCTTCGGTCAGGCCGACGGAGGCGATTTCCGGCTCGCAGTAGGTGACCTTGGGGATGTTGACGTCTTCGACGACAACGGGCTTCAGGCCGGCGATCTCTTCGGCCACGAAGATGCCCTGCTGGAAGCCGCGGTGGGCCAGCTGCAGGCCGGGGACAATATCGCCCACGGCGTAGACGTTGCCGACGCCGGTGTGCAGGCGCTCGTTGGTGATGACGAAGCCGCGGTCCATGGTCAGGCCCGCTTCCTCGTAGCCCAGGTTGGCGGTAACCGGGCCGCGGCCCACGGCCACGAGCAGCAGATCCGCTTCGTACTTGGTGCCGTCGGCCAGCGTGACGACGACGCCGTCGTCGTTCTGCTGGACGTTGTCGAAGAAGATGCCGGTGCTGAACTTGATGCCACGCTTCTTGTAGGCACGTTCGAGCTGCTTGATGATGGCTGCGTCTTCGTTGGGGACCAGGGAGGGCAGGCCCTCCACGATGGTGACGTCCACGCCGAAGGAGTTCCATACGGAGGCGAACTCGACGCCGATGACGCCGCCGCCAAGGATGACCGCGCTCTTGGGCACGGTGTCCATCTTCAGGGCCTGGTCGGAGGTGATGACCTTGCCGCCGATTTCCAGGCCCGGCAGTGAACGGGAGTAGGAACCGGTGGCCAGGATGATGTTCTTGCCCGTGTAGGTCTGGCCGTTGACCTCAATGGTCTTTTCGCTGGTGAGCTTGCCTTCGCCCTCAATGACGGTGATGCCCTTGGACTTGATCAGGCCCTGCAGGCCGCGGAACTTGCCCGCAATGATGTTGTCCTTGTAGGAGTTCACCGCCGTCATGTCGATGGAGTCGAAGGTGGCGTTGATGCCGTACTTGGAGGCCGTCTTGGCGTTCTCGGCGATCTCCGCGGAGTGCAGGAGCGCCTTGGTGGGGATGCAGCCGTTGTGAAGGCAGGTCCCGCCCAGCTTCCCCTTTTCAATGAGACCTACGGAGAATCCCAGCTCCACCGAGCGCAGAGCTGCGGCGTAGCCGCCACTGCCTCCGCCGAGGATCAGGATGTCGAACTCTTGCGCAGCTGCCTTATCGGCCACTTGGACGCTCCCTCGCGTAATCGTTGACGCGCCCATGCGCGCCGGTGAGTATTTGGGCGTTTGTGATCAGGTCTCACCCTATCGCCCCCTACCACCTGCATCCACTTGGGGACAGGCGGTAGGGGGCGAAGTGTAATGAGAAACACCAGCAACAAACGTCAGTTCCGTTTCACGGAACCGGATCGGATGCTATGAAGCGCGGACGACCACGTCTTCCGCGTAGGCGACCAGGGTGCGGACGGCGACGCCGGTGCCCTCCTTCGGGACGTACCCGTACGGAGCGCCCTCGTTGAAGGCGGGGCCGGCAATGTCCAGGTGGGCCCAGGGGATCTTGGTGCCGTTGACTTCGCCCACGAATTCGCGCAGGAACGTGGCGGCGGTCATCATGCCGCCGAAACGCTCGCCGTGGTTGGCAATGTCAGCCACCTGGGAATCCAGGCTGGCACGCAGTTCCTCCGGAATGGGCATCGGCCAGAACAGCTCGCCGGAGCGGTCCGCTGCAGCCTTGACGGCGTCGCGGACACCTTCTTCACCCATCACTGCCGAGACCCGGTTGCCCAGCGCGATCATCTGCGCACCGGTGAGGGTGGCGACGTCGATGATGACGTCGGGGCCTTCTTCGCTGGCGGCAACCAGGCCGTCGGCCATCACGAGCCGGCCTTCGGCGTCGGTGTTCAGGACCTCAACGGTGCGGCCGCCGTAGGTGGTCATCACGTCGGAGGGCCGCTGGGCGGTGCCCGAGGGCATGTTCTCGGCAATGCACAGCCAGGACGTGACCTTGACCGGCAGGCCGAGTTCGGCGATGGCCAGGAGGGCGTTGAGCACTACGGCCGCGCCGCCCATGTCCGACTTCATCGCCTGCATGCCGGCGGCCGGCTTCAGGGACAGTCCGCCGGAGTCAAAGGTGATGCCCTTGCCCACCAGGGCGAGCTTGGCCTTCGGGCGCAGCGGCGAGTACTCGAGCTTGACCATGCGCGGCGGGCGGGCGGAGCCCTTGCCGACGCCCAGGATGCCGCCGAAGCCCTCGCGTTCAAGCTTCTTTTCATCGAACACGGTGACCTTCACCGGCAGGGACTTCGCCAGGTCCTTGGCTGCGGCGGCGAAGGTTTCCGGGTACAGGTGGCTGGGCGGCTGGTTGACCAGGGTGCGGGTGGCGTTCACGGCCTTGCCGAGGATGCGGGCGCGCTCGAGGGCGGGTTTGAGTGCCTTGTCATCAGCGGCGGCCGTGATCACGGTGATCGCCGAAACCGGAGCGGGGACCTTCTCGGCGGTGGCGGCGCTGCGGTGCTCGGTGAAGCTGTAGGCGCCGAACAGGGCGCCTTCGGCGACGGCGGCGGCGTCCGCCACCGTGCCGGCCGGAAGGGCCAGGGCTACTGAGGCGGTGCCGGCAATCTGGCGGACAGCCGAACCGGCAGCCCGGCGCAGGGTCTCTTCCGAGATGGCGACACCGGGGGACACGGCACCCAGGCCGGTGAGGACGAGCATGTCCGCATCAACTTCGGGCAGTCCGGGCAGGCGGTGGACCTGGTCGGCGGCACCGGTGACGCCGAGCATGGGCAGCGAAGCAGCCAGGGCAGCGGTGGCCTTGGGGGAAAGCGGGCTCTCGATCAGGACGGGACCGTCGGGGGTCTGGCCTACGCCGACTACGAGGGCGTTGGCGGAGACTTTCCGCCCGTCCTTGGCTACTGCCGACAGGCTGGGCTCACTGGCTTTGTTCACGAAGCTGCTTCCTCACGTTTCTGTGTTGCTTTGCCGTTACCAGACCGATCGTAGTCTCTTGCCGTGTGCCTGCTGCAACGTTGCGCGCCGCAGCACGGTCTCGGGGCGTGCGTGCAGGGGCGCAGTGCCGGGGCGGGGTGCGGAATGAATCGGGTACCTGCGTGCGTTTACCCTTGAGTAAGGGGCGCAGCAGGGCTGATACCGCAGAATGCGGGACGGCATGCGGCGCCAACCGCTTTGGAACGAGCCGCCGGGAGGGGTAAGACATGCTTGATCCGTTGACCCTGTTTAATTTGAATCCTGAGGTGGCGGACTCCGCGGACCTCCACGGACTGAAGCTTCTGGCCGGCTTTACCGGTTTCGCCGAGGCCGGTCATGTGGTCAGCCAGATCCGTGACGAACTCTTCGACGCCCTGGATTATGACCTGGTGGCTACCTTCGACGCGGACCAGCTGATCGACTACCGGAATCGCCGGCCGCAGATCTCCTTCATCGAAGACCACCTAAGCGACTATGAACCGCCGCGGCTTGAGCTGTACCGGATGTACGACGGGCTGGGGGAGCCGTTCCTCTTCCTGACCGGGTTCGAGCCGGACCTGCAGTGGGAACGCTTCGCCGCCGCTGTGCTGCACCTGGTCGATCTCTTCGAGGTGGAACTGGTCTGCTGGGTCCACTCCATTCCGATGCCCGTCCCGCACACCCGCCCCATCGGGGTCACTACCCACGGGAACCGTCCCGACCTGGTGGAGGGCATCAGTTCCTGGACCCCGATTGCCCAGATACAGGCCGCCGTCGGGCACGTGCTCGAAATCCGGCTCACCGACGCCGGCGTCGACGTCGTCGGCCAGGTGGTCCACGTACCGCATTACCTCGCCGAGGCTGAGTTCCCGCCCGCCGCCGTCGCCGGCCTGGAATACCTGGGCGCTGCCGCCTCGCTGGTGCTGCCCACTGACCGGCTGCGCGAAGCCGGGCGCGACGTCGAGCGCCAGATCACCGAGCAGGTGGAGGCCTCCGCCGAGGTCAAGGGCGTGGTGGCTACCCTGGAGAAGCGCTACGACCAGTACACCGAAAGCATCGTCACGCGTTCCCTGCTGGTCAAGGACAACGATGAACTGGCCAACGCCGACGAAATCGGTGCCGCTGTGGAGGCCTACCTGGCCAGCCCGCAGGCCGAAGAGGAATCCGAAGCCCTGTGGCCGGAGACCCAGCACCCCGGCACGGACGGGGCGATGAACACCCAAGAAGACCGACGCGCAGATCAGGAGAATGCACCGCATGCCACGGAGGGCACGGATCAGGGCCGGAGCGATAACGACGCCGAAGGGCACCGGGACCAGGCCTAGCCTGCGGCAGGCCTGCCCGAAGCGGGCCGGCCGATGAACGGAAAACGGGCCTGGCTCGTCTGGGGAGTAGGCGTTTTCGCCTACATGGTGGCCGTCACCCAGCGCACCTCCTTCGGCGTCGCCGGGCTGGAAGCCACCGAGCGGTTCTCCGCCACAGCCTCCGTGCTGTCCGTTTTCACCGTGGTGCAGCTGCTGGTGTACGCCGGGCTGCAGATTCCGGTGGGCGTGCTGGTGGACCGCTTCGGTCCCCGGATGCTGATCGCGGCCGGTGCCGCCCTGATGATGGCCGGGCAATTCCAGCTTGCGGCCGCCGAGTCGGTAGGCGCGGGCATCCTCGGCCGCTCCCTGGTGGGAGCCGGGGACGCGCTGACCTTTATCTCGGTGCTGCGCCTGCTGCCGGCCTGGTTCTCCGGCCGGAAAATCCCGGTTCTCACCCAGTACACGGGCATCGTGGGGCAGCTGGGCCAAGTTGCCAGCGCCATTCCTTTTGCCTTTGTGCTGCACCGCTTCGGGTGGAGCACCGCCTTTGTATCCGCCGCTTCCCTGTCCCTGCTGGCGCTGGTGCTCACCTTGGCGTGTGTGCGGAACCGGCCCGACGGCGGTGAAGCGCCCGTACCGCTGCCGCTCCGCCAGACCGGCACGTCCCTGTCCGAAGCCTTCGCCCAGCCCGGCACCCGGCTCGGCATGTGGACCCACTACACGGTGCAGTTCCCGGGCACCGTGTTCGTGATGATGTGGGGCTTCCCGTACCTGGTCAGCGCCGAAGGCGTGGCGCCTGCGGTCGCCTCGGGGCTGATGACCTTCTTTGTGGTGGTGGCCATTGTCTGCGGCCCGTGGATGGGTTCCTGGGTCGGACGGCATCCCCTGCGCCGGTCCACCATGGTCCTGCTGATCGCCGGCGCCATGGCCCTGGGCTGGCTCGTCGTGCTGCTGTATCCGGGTCCGGCGCCGCTGTGGCTGCTGGCGCTCCTGGTCGCCCTGCTCGCCGTCGGCGGCCCCGGATCAATGATCGGTTTCGATTTTGCGCGGACCTACAACCCCAGCCACCGGCTCGGGACCGCCACCGGAATTGTGAACATCGGCGGCTTTATTGCCTCCCTGGTCAGCATGTACCTGATTGGCGTGGTGCTGGACGTGCTGAACAGCAACGGGTTCTCCGGCGGAGACCTGTACGCCCTGGGCTCGTTCCGGATCGCGCTGGCCGTCCAGTTCGCCGTGATGGCCGTGGGCGTGCTCGGCATCCTGCGCACGCGCGCAAAGATCCGTTCCCGGCTGGCCGACGCCGGCTCGCCGCTGCCGCCGCTGCGCGCAGCCCTGGCCCGGGAGCGCCAGCGCCGCCGGGAAGAACGCCGGGGGACTGCCGGCGGTGACGGCCGGCGCTAACCGGCGCTTCGCCGTGCCGGCCTGCCCGCTGCACCCTTGACCCGGTGCTGGCCGGTGTCCACCGCCGGGGGACTGCCGGCGGTGACGGCCGGCGCTAACCGGCGCTTCGCCGTGCCGGCCTGCCCGCTGCACCCTTGACCCGGTGCTGGCCGGTGTCCACAATGAGCGGCATGACCGGTGCACAGGCCCTGGGCGGCGGAGTGGCCGCTGCAGTGGTGGATGTCCGCGGACTGGCCAAGGGCTTCCGCGGAGTGACCGCTTTGGAGGACGTTACGTTCTCGGTAGCAGCCGGCGAAACGTTCGGAATCCTCGGACCCAACGGGGCCGGCAAGACAACCACAGTGGAGTGCGTTACGGGTGCGCTGCGGCCGGACGCCGGGCACATCAGCGTCCTGGGAGTGGATCCCGCCGCAGACCGGGCGGCGGTGCGGGAACGGGTGGGCTACCAGCTCCAGTCCGCGGCCCTGCCCCCTGCCCTGCGGGTAGAGGAAGCGCTGCGCCTGTTCGCCGCCTTTTATCCTGCTCCGGCGGACGTGACGGAGCTGCTGCGCACGGTGGGGCTCGACAAACACCGGAAGCGTCCCTTCGCCAAGTTGTCCGGCGGACAGAAGCAGCGCCTCTCGATTGCTCTTGCCCTGATCGGCAATCCGGATGTGGTGGTTTTCGACGAGCTGACCACGGGACTGGACCCGCAGGGCCGGCGCGATGTCCGGCAGCTGATTCAACGGGTGAAGGACGGCGGCATCACGGTCCTGCTGGTCACCCACTACCTCGACGATGTCGAGCGTCTCTGCGACCGCCTCGCCATCATCGATGCCGGCCGGACACGGTTCGTCGGGACGCCGCAGGAACTTCTTTCGGCGTCCGGCGGGAACGACGGCGGTGCCGGCTCCCTTGAGGACGCTTACCTGGCATTTATCGAACAGCCTGCAGGAGAGTGAAGGCACGGCCATGCGCACGCTCGGAGCCCTGACATCCGCTGAAGCGAAGCTTTACCTGCGCAATCCGGTGAGCATTTTCATGGCTTTGATCCTTCCCTCGGCCATCCTGCTGCTGCAGGGGTTCGTGATGCCCGGGACGACGGCGCCGATGGGTGGAAGCGATCCCCTCTATGCCAGCCTCCGCCCCATCGACCTGCTGGTTCCCCTGGCCCTTGCAGTGGCACTGTCCAGTGTGGCGGTGACCAACTATCCCTCCGCCATCAGCGGTTACCGTGAGACCGGAGTGCTGCGCCGGCTGGGGGTGACGCCCGTGGGTGCACACCGGATCCTGTTTTCCCAGTGGATCATCAGCGCCGCTTCGCTGGCGGTGGCAGTGACCCTGGCCATGCTGCTTGCCCGGGTGGCTTTTGACAGCCTGATGCCGAGCAGCATCCCGCTGGTTGTCCTGATCCTTGCCTTCGGAACCGCCGCCATGATGGCGGTGGGATCTCTCATCGCTGCCCTCGCCGGGACCTCGCAGACGGCCTACGGTATCGGGTTCCTGGTCTTCATGGCGTGTATGTTCACTGCCGGACTGTGGACGCCCGGACCGTTGATGCCGGAGGGTATCCGCCAGATAGCGGCCTTTACCCCGCTCGGTGCCATGACCCAGGCACTTACCGCTGCCTGGTACGGCGGATCGGTTACCGCCTTTCCCTTCCTGGTGATGCTCGGCTGGACCGTTCCATCTGCCTTGGTGGCCGCGAAGGTTTTCCGCTGGAACTGACCGGGCACCTTCGGCTGCGGATCACTCTTCCTCCACCGGCGGGACTGAAAGCGGCCTGCCGGCCGTGTGTACACAGCCGCCGGGCAGGCGCTGTTACGGATGTGTGCACGCAGGAAGCCTTGCGGCATGAGCACAGAACCGGCCGCCGGCACCCCGCAGAACCCATACCGCGTCCGCGCCCCGGCAGACATCCTTAGCCTGATTCCGCACACCTTGGGCTTCGAACCACGGAACTCACTGGTGCTGCTCGCGCTATGCGGCAACCGGCTCGGCGCAACCCTGCGCCTCGACCTGCCGCCTGCGCGGGGCCTCAAGCCCGGCACCAGCGCCGCATATGCGCTCAATGCCTGCCGGTTCATGGCTTCGGACCCGCGTGCCGACGGGGTCCTGCTGGCCATGTATACCGATGAGCCCTGGATCCAGCCCGCGCACGCACCATACCGGTCCCTGATCCGGCGCATGGCGAAGGAATTTGGTGCCGCCGGCATCCCGCTGCAGGACGGGTGGCTGGTGGGGCCGGACACCTGGCGCAACTATTTCTGTGTCCGGCCCCACTGCTGTCCCTGGCCCGGGACACCTCGGCAACAAATCGCCGACAGCATGCTCAACACCGAACTCGTGTACCGCGGGAGTGCGTACGCCTCCTCCTTGGAGAACGCGGTAGGGGAGTCCTTTCCGCCGCCGTGGGGCAACCACGAGCAGGTAGCCGAGGCCCAGGAGCGTTTCACGGCACTGGTCGGCGGGCAATGGAATGGAAAGGCGCAGTTCCGCGGAACACTGCTGCTCTGGGCAAAGGCCGCCGAAACCGACGGCGCCGGATCGGGCAGTGCAGACCCGGGCAGTGCTGACCCGGGTCTTGCGGGCTCCGGAGACCCGGCCCCTGCCGGAGACTCCGCCCCTGCCGTCGCAACCCGGCTGCGGGAGGACCCGGAACTGGCTGGTTTCCTGCTGGCAAGCCTGCAGGACCGCTCCGTCCGGGACACGCTGCTGGTTTTGGGCGCGGCCGGCGCCCAGGCTGCCCTGGCCGGGGCGGAAGCCAACGGCCTCACCTCCCGGCAGGCGCAGCCGCCGGTATTCCCGGCGCCTGCACTGCCTTCGGAGCCGCTGCCTTCGGAACGACTGCCTTCCGAGCCGCTGCGGGGAACACGGGCCCGCGGGACGCTTGCACCCGTGCCCTTTGCCGGGCAGGACACGGGCCGGGCAGAGGGACGGCCAACGGCAGCAGCGGATTTTCGGAACATCCTGGTGGGCACGAGTCCGACGGTCCCGGATTGGAACATGCTGGACCGAACCTACGCGGTGTTCAGGGACCTTGTTCCGGTGGCCGCAGGAGACCCAAAAGCGGCGCTGCTCTGTCTCTTGGCGTGGATCGAATGGGCCCGCGGACGCGGATCCCGCTCTGATGTTTTCCTGCAGCACGCTTTGGACGAGTCGTCGGGCTACCGGCTGGCGCTGCTGCTGCGGGAACTACTGGGAACCGGTGTCCTGCCGGACTGGGCCCGCTCCCGGGCCGGCTCATGGCCGGGGGAACCGGGGGAACCGGGGTAGCAGGGGTAGCCGGGGGAGTGTTGAGAGCAGTGGAGCATGCAAATGTGACGGCTCCGGGAGCGGGGGACGGCGGCGAACGGGAGTCCGGGCTGCGGATGGAGAAGGGCCGCGCCGGAACGGGACTGCATGGTGCGCAAGCCCCGTGCCGTAGCTGCGGATGCCCGCACCGGTGCTGTGGCAGGACGGAAAACGTGCGACAATGGGAACCGAGACCCGGTCGGGTTCGTGTATCAAGTGTCCTTTGAACTGCCAGCCCATGTGGCGGACGGAACAAAACACCGGCGCTGCGTGTTCTACCAAGAACATGCCGAGCTGACATCACTTGGATTGAAGCACGGACTTGACAGGGTCATAGTGGTGTTGCCCCCAATGGCGGTGCCACAACCCGCCGTATGAAAGGTTTTCTGTGTCGCCGAGAAAGACAACTGCAGTCGAAGAGACTGACACTGCACAAAAGCGCACTGCCGCAGCTGACGCCCCCTCCGTGACGGCCGTCAAGGAGCCCGCTTCCGGCGAAAAGACCGCTGCCAAGACGGCCCGCAAGCCTGCCGCCAAGAAGGCACCGGCCAAGGCCGGCACAGCGGCCGCAGGTCGAAAGACCTCCACCAAAACGGCAAAGCCGGCCAAGGGTGCCAAGTCGGAAGCCGAGGACGAGCTGCACGACGAGCCCGCCGACGTCGAACCCGACGCTGACGCCGTCGAAGCTGCCGATCCCGCAGCCGATGCCGCACCCACAGGGTCCGGTTTTGTGTACTCCGACGCCGACGACGACGATGCCCCTGCACAGCAGGTTGTGTCCGCGGGTGCCACTGCCGATCCGGTCAAGGACTACCTGAAGCAGATCGGCAAGGTTGCCCTGCTGAACGCCGAGCAGGAAGTTGACCTCGCACTGCGGATCGAAGCCGGCCTGTTTGCTGACGAAAAGCTTGCCGCCGATGAGCTTCTGCCGGCTGAGAAGCAGATGGACCCCAAGCTCAAGCGTGAGCTGCAGTGGGTGTCCCACGACGGAAAGCGTGCCAAGAACCACCTCCTCGAAGCCAACCTCCGCCTGGTGGTCTCCCTGGCCAAGCGGTACACCGGCCGCGGCATGCTCTTCCTTGACCTGATCCAGGAAGGCAATCTGGGCCTGATCCGTGCGGTCGAGAAGTTCGACTACACCAAGGGCTTCAAGTTCTCCACGTACGCCACCTGGTGGATCCGCCAGGCCATCACCCGTGCCATGGCCGACCAGGCCCGCACCATCCGTATTCCGGTGCACATGGTGGAGGTCATCAACAAGCTGGCCCGCGTGCAGCGCCAGATGCTCCAGGACCTGGGCCGCGAGCCCGCTCCGGAAGAACTGGCCCTGGAACTGGACATGACCCCTGAAAAGGTTGTGGAAGTGCAGAAGTACGGCCGCGAGCCGATCTCCCTGCACACCCCGCTGGGTGAAGACGGCGACTCCGAGTTCGGTGACCTCATTGAGGATTCCGAAGCTGTTGTCCCCGCCGACGCCGTGAGCTTCACGCTCCTGCAGGAGCAGCTGCACTCGGTTCTGGACACGCTCTCCGAGCGTGAAGCCGGCGTAGTTGCCATGCGTTTCGGCCTGACCGACGGCCAGCCCAAGACCCTGGACGAAATCGGCAAGGTGTACGGGGTTACCCGCGAACGCATCCGCCAGATCGAATCCAAGACCATGTCCAAGCTGCGCCACCCGTCGCGGTCCCAGGTCCTGCGGGATTACCTGGACTAAAAGACACTGCGGGCTCGTCCCGGCAGCCGGCAGCCGGCACTCCGTTACGCTCCGGCGGACGGGGTGCCGCTGTGTTTAAGCCCGGGGCACATGTGCATATAGCAAAAGAAGTCCCCTTCCGGTTGGAAGGGGACTTCTTCAAGCTTGGTACGCGCTGCCCGCACCTGCGCGGACGCTGCAGCGGTGGTTCTGCCGGTAATTACTCCGCAGGAACCGGCGCCTTCTCGTTCAGGCGAGCGGTTTCATCCTGCCATTCCGAAGTGAGCGGGCGAAGGTTTGCCTCGACCGCCCGTGCGTGGTGTCCGCAGAAAAGCAGTTCCCCACCGGAGGATTCCAGTACGGCACGTACGTATGCCTGTGCGCCGCAACGATCGCAGCGGTCCAGGCTGTTCAGCTCACGGGTTGCTACTGCTGCTGTCATGAGTTGCCTCCTCAAGGGTGTTGATACTTCATATAACCATCTTTGCCGGCCCAGCCATGGCAGGTTCGGCCGCCTTTCGCTCTGCGCGTACCATTTGGCCGGGGCGGTGTGGGCAGTCTCACTGCTGCTGAGTCGCTGACAGGTTCTGTCACCGCCGGGGATTAACCTTGTAGGAGTCCGGGTTGTTCCCGGACATTCATCCGTTTGACACTGATCTACATTGATCCGTTTGTTGGCCAGCGGCCGATACCAAGGAGTTTCATCGCACGTGGCGCCCCCAAGTTCGAACTACACAGCCCGGCACCTCTCCGTCTTGGAAGGGCTCGAAGCTGTCCGCAAGCGTCCGGGTATGTACATCGGTTCCACGGATTCCCGCGGCCTTATGCACTGCCTCTGGGAAATCATCGACAACTCCGTGGATGAGGCACTGGCCGGGTTTGGCCAAAGCATCAAAGTGATCCTGCACCCGGACGGCTCCGTGGAGATCCATGACGACGGACGCGGCATCCCGGTGGACATTGAACCGAAAACCGGGCTCTCCGGCGTCGAAGTGGTATTCACCAAGCTCCATGCCGGCGGCAAGTTCGGCGGCGGCTCCTACGCTGCCTCCGGCGGCCTGCACGGCGTCGGCGCCAGCGTGGTCAACGCCCTGTCCTCGCGGTTGGACGTCCAGGTGGACCGTGCCGGCAAGACCTACCAGATGGCTTTCCGCCGCGGCGAGCCCGGGCACTTTGCCGACACCGGCAAGAACCCCGCACCGGAGGCGAAATTCACCCCGTCCCCGGAAAGTTCGCCCCTGGAAGTGGTGGGCAAGGCCAAGCGCGGCGTCACCGGTACTCGGATCCGGTACTGGGCGGACCGGCAGATCTTCACCCCGGACGCCAAGTTCTCCTACACCGAGCTGCAGTCCCGTGCCCGCCAGACCTCCTTCCTGGTGCCCGGTCTGCGCATCACCCTCCGCGACGAGCGCCGGCTGCCCGGTACCCCGGGCGAGAACGGTCCGGTGGAAGAGGTCTTCCACCACGACGGCGGCATTGCGGAATTTGTCGACTACCTGGCGGCCGACGCCGCCGTGACGGACATCTGGCGCCTCCACGGCACGGGCAAGTTCAAGGAATCGGTGCCTGTGCTGGACGACAGCGGGCACAGCAGGATCACCGAGGTCGAGCGTGAGTGCGAAGTGGACATTGCCCTGCGGTGGGGCATCGGGTACGAAACCAACATCCGGTCCTTCGTCAACATCATTGCCACGCCCAAGGGCGGCACCCACCAGACCGGCTTTGAGCAGGGCCTGCTCAAGACCTTCCGCAAGGTCATCGAAGCCAATGCCCGCAAGTTGAAGGCGGGCAACGACAAGATCGAAAAGGACGATGTCTTCGCCGGACTGACCGCGGTGCTGACGGTCCGGCTGGCCGAACCGCAGTTCGAGGGCCAGACAAAGGAAATCCTGGGCACCTCCGCGGTCCGTGCCATCGTCACCAAGGTGGTGGAGAAGGAAATCACCGCCCGGCTGAACTCCGCCGCGCGTGCGGACAAGACCCAGTCCGCGCAGCTGCTGGAAAAGGTGGTGGCGGAGATGAAGTCGAGAATCTCTGCCCGCGTGCACAAGGAAACCCAGCGCCGCAAGAACGCGCTGGAGACCTCCACCATGCCCGCCAAACTGGCGGACTGCCGGATCGATGACCAGGAGCGCTCCGAACTCTTCATCGTCGAGGGCGACAGCGCCCTGGGCACTGCCAAGCTGGCGCGGTCCTCGGACTACCAGGCGCTGCTGCCCATCCGCGGCAAGATCCTGAACGTGCAGAAGGCGTCCGTGGCGGACATGCTCTCCAACGCCGAGTGCGCCGCCCTGATCCAGGTAGTGGGCGCCGGCTCCGGCCGCAGCTTCCAGCTGGACGCGGCACGGTACGGCAAAGTCATTTTCATGACGGACGCCGACGTCGACGGCGCGCACATCCGTACGCTGCTGCTGACCCTGTTCTTCCGCTACATGCGTCCGCTGGTCGAAGCCGGACGTGTGTACGCGGCGGTTCCGCCGCTGCACCGGGTGGAGGTCATCAACGCGGGTACCAAGAGCAACGAGATGGTCTACACCTACAGCGAGAAGGAACTGCACCAGGTCCTGGCAAGCCTTGAAAAGGAGGGCAAGCGGTACAAGGAGCCCATCCAGCGGTACAAGGGACTGGGCGAAATGGATGCCGGCCAGCTGGCGGAAACCACCATGGACCCCCGGCACCGTACCCTGCGCCGGGTACGGATCTCGGAGGCTGCAGCAGCGGAGCACGCCTTCGAACTGCTGATGGGAAGCGACGTTGCCCCGCGCAAGGACTTCATCATTGCAGGCGCAGCCATGCTGGACCGGGACCGCATCGACGCCTAGCGATGCGCCGGGTCGGGGCAGGGACTTAGTCCAGCAGGCCCGGAGCGATCAGCAGTGTGGTCGGGACGGCCAGCAGCAGGACCGAGAGGCACAGCACGCACACCTGCTGCCAGCGCGGGAGCGGCGGCTGCGGCGTCAGCAGCCGGCTGAGCCTGCCGGCTGTGCCCAGCGGTTCCTGGAAGTCCGGGCCGCCCAGGGCAGCCGGAGAGTTGGACGCCGGCGCTGCCGGCGTCTCCCGGCCAGGTGCGGGGCTGCCGGAACCCACTATGGCAACCGAACGCACCAGGGTTAGCCGGTCCACCTTCCGCAGCGCCTCATCATCTGCGAGCATTTCGATCAGTTCGTTGACCGACCGCTGCGCCATCAGTGAGGTCGGCAGCCACGGCAGCGCCGCGCGCCAGGCCGCGAACGCCCACAGCAGCAGGTGGTGGTGCTGAGCCAGATGCGCCCGCTCATGGGTCAGGACGGCGGAAAGCTCATCCTCGGAGAGCATGTTCAGCAGCCCGTCGGACAGGACGGTGACCGAGCGTGCGCCGCCGGGCAGGCAGTAGGCCACCGGCGTGGGGTGCTGGATCACCAAGGTGGCCGGTGCGTCCGAGGAGGGGGAGCTGAGCAGGTTCAGCATGTCCCGGTGCCGCCGCCGGCCGCGGAGAATGCGGTACCAGGTCAGCAGCAGGGTAAAGACCAAATGGGCGCTCAACAAAGATGCGGCGCTGAGGGCGAACACGTGGACCAAGCCGAGTTCGCTCGCCGGGGCGCCGGCCACCAGGATGGCCCAGAGGCCCTGCAGCCCGTCCAGCAAGTTGTTGCCCAGCGGTTCCAGGCCCCAGGTCAGCATGGCGCCGATCATCGACAGTCCGCCGGCGAGGGCTATGGCCTGCCACAGGACCATGGCCGTGAAGGGGGAGCGCGCGGGCCACTTTGCCCGCGAGAGGAGAATGGGCACGGGCCACGCCAGGATAATCGCCAGCGCGGCCAGTGCGTAGGAAGCCCAGAACACTCTGTTGGTGCCGCTGCCTAGGCGCCGAGCAACCTGCGGAGCATCTCGGCTTCGGTGTCGGAGACCGAGCCGACAAACCGGGCCAGGACGGCTTCACGGTCGTTGGCGGTACCCAGGGCCTCGTGCATCAGTTCGGCGGTGTGTTCTGCACGCGTGGTCACTGCCCGGTAGCGGTGCGGCCGGATGTCCCGCTCGCGGCGTACCAGGGATTTTTTCTCCAAGCGCGAAAGGACGGTCAGCACCGTAGTCACTGCCAGGCCCCTGCCGTCAGCGGATTCCTCGCGCTGTGCCAGTTTTTCCCGCAGCTCGTTGGCCGTGGCTGCTTCGGACGACTCCCACAGGAGGTCCATCATTGCGCGTTCCAGGTCACCCAGCGTAGCCATGTGCATCCTTCTCGTTATTCAGTCCCGGCCTCAGCCGATAGTTCAGTCCAGACCTACCAATGTACCGCGTTTCGGCCTGTGGTTCTACATCACGTAGAAATCTTTGCGGCGATGTTCTACGCTGTGTAGAAGTCAGTCTTCTACGTCCTGTAGAAGTCGTCGAACTATTGAAGGACAAATCGCGTGGAAGCACTGGATATCGCCCGGTGGCAGTTTGGCATCACCACCGTCTACCACTTCCTTATGGTGCCGCTGACCATTGGCCTGGGCATCGTGGTCGCAGCATTGCAGACGGCCTGGGTACGTACCGGCAAAGAGCAGTACCTCAGGATGACCAAGTTCTGGGGCAAGCTCTTCCTCATCAACTTCATCCTCGGCCTGGCCACCGGCCTGGTGCAGGAATTCCAGTTCGGCATGGCGTGGAGCGAGTACAGCCGTTTCGTCGGTGACGTCTTCGGCGCCCCGCTGGCCCTGGAATCGCTGCTCGCCTTCTTTACCGAGTCTGTGTTCCTGGGACTATGGGTCTTCGGCTGGAAGCGTCTGCCGAAGAAAATCCACCTGGCGAGCATCTGGATCACCACGCTTGCCTCGATGCTTTCGGCCTACTTCATCCTGGCCGCCAACTCCTGGATGCAGCACCCCGTGGGCGTGGAAATGGTCGACGGTCGCCCGGTCATGAATGACATCTGGGCCGTCCTGACCAACAACACCCTGCTGGTGGCCTTCCCGCACACCGTCTTCGGTGCCTTCGCCGTAGCCGGCGGCTTCCTGCTCGGCATCTCCTGGTACCACCTCTGGAAGCGGCGCCGTGACGGCATCGACACCGTGGACAGCAAGGGCAACGTAGTAGTTGGCGAACGGCCCGAAATCGGCCGCGACAAAACCGACCACGCCGTCTGGCTCCGCTCGCTGCGCGTGGGCGCCGCCGTCGCCGTCGTCGCCTTCGCCGGCGTGGCCGTCAGCGGCGACCTGCAGGGCAAGCTCATGTTCGCGCAGCAGCCCATGAAGATGGCTGCGGCTGAAGCTGCCTGCCACGACGGTACCGGCTTCTCCGTCCTCTCCGTCGGAGACCCCGGCGCTGCAAACTGCGAGGACGTGGACACGCTCCTCGAGATCCCCGGCATGCTCTCCTTCCTGGCCAACGGCGACTTCGACACCGAGATCCGGGGCGTGAACACCCTCCTGGACCAGTACCAGGACGACTACGGCACCCACCTGCCGGACAACGAAATCTACGGCTCCAACTCGGGCGCGGAGATCGACTACACACCGAACTTCGCCGTCACCTACTGGGGATTCCGCATCATGATCGGCTTCGGCGGCATCGCAGCAGTCGCTGCGGCCTTCGCCCTCTGGGTGGTCCGCAAGGGCACCGTGCCCGAGTCGAAGTGGCTGATGCGCCTGGCCGTGTTCGGCATCCTGGCGCCGTTCGGCGCCAACAGCGCCGGCTGGATCTTCACCGAGATGGGACGCCAGCCGTTTGTGGTGGCACCGAATCCCACCGGCACCGACGGCGTCTTTATGTTCACCGCGGCTGCCGTCTCACCGGGCGTAAGTATGGGCGAACTGCTCTTCTCCGTCATCGCGTTCACCGTGGTCTACCTGGCACTGCTGGTGGTTGAGGTCCGGCTGCTGTTCAAGTTCGTCCGCGGCGGCGTCCCGGCTGCCATGCCGGACCTGCTGGGCAACGACGACGGCGACACCGGCGGCCTGAACTCCCCGGGCATGGACCCGGACGGCACGCCCGGAAAGGCGAAGTCCGATGTGCTCGACTTTGCCTACTAAGACCTTCCGGACCGGCCGGATCCGGTCCCGCACCTGCGGGACCGGATCCACCCCGACCCTGTCCGGCTTCCTTTCAACCCTGCCGGCCGCCGGCATCCCTGGAGCTCTGTTGTAATGTCGCTACCGTTGTTCTGGTTTATCGTGATTGCCTTCCTGTGGGTCGGCTACCTCTTCCTCGAAGGCTTCGACCTGGGCGTGGGCATGCTCATGAAGCTGATGGCCCGCGACGAGAAGGAACGCCGCGTGCTGCTGAACACCATCGGCCCGGTGTGGGACGGCAACGAGGTGTGGCTGATCACCGTGGGCGCGATGACGTTCGCCGCGTTCCCCATGTGGTACGCCTCGCTGTTCTCCGCGCTGTACATCCCGCTGGTCTTTGTGCTGATGGGCCTGATTTTCCGGGCGGTCTCCATCGAGTACCGCGGCAAGCATGACAGTGACAGCTGGCGCAACCGGTGGGACTGGGGGATGGCCCTGGGTTCGCTCGTGGCCGCCTTCGGCGTGGGGGCCGCGCTTGGGCTGACCACCACCGGCCTGCCGCTGAACGAGAACGGCGACCGGGTGGGCGGGGCCTTCGCCTGGCTGACCCCGTACGCCGTGCTGGGCGGAGTGGCCGTTGTGGCGTTCTGCCTGATTCACGCCTGCGCGTTCCTGATGCTCAAGACCGACGGCGAGATCCGCGAACGTTCCCGCAAGGTGGTCCTGCACTGGCTGCCGCTGGGCATCCTCCCGCTGGCGGCCTGGGCCGTTATTGTCCAGTTCATGAACGGCAAGGCCTCGACGCTTCCCCTGCTGGTAGTGGCCGTGGTGGGTGCACTGCTCGCCTGGATCTTTGCCCGGCGCGGCCGCGACGGGGCGACCTTCGTCAGCCTCGGCGTCTTCCTCGTGGCCGGTGCGGCCACCATCTTCGCCGCCATGTACCCGGTGGTACTGCCCTCCACGCTGGACGCCGCCTGGAACCTGACCGTGGAGAACGCCTCCGCATCCCCGTACGCCCTGAAGGTCATGAGCTGGGTGGCACTGTTCGGCCTGCCGGTCGTGGTGCTCTACCAGGGCTGGACCTACTGGGTCTTCCGCAAGCGGGTCAGCGCTGAAGCGATCCCGGCCGCCCACAGCTTCAAGTCGCAGTGAAGCCCGTCCTGCCGGTCAGCGCCACCAGTCGGCGGGCGCTGTATCTTCTTGGCCTGCTGGCCGCCGTCAAGGCGGCCGGCCTGGTCCTGCTGGCCGACGCCGTGGCCGGTGGAATTGCCGGCTTGGCCGGCGGCGGCCCGGACTGGAACCGGATGCTGCTCCTCGGTGCCGCCGGTGCCGTGCTCCGCTCCCTGGCGGTGTGGGGGCAGGACACCGTAGCCCAGCGGGCAGCGGCCGGAGTCAAGGACGAACTGCGCCGCCAGCTTTCCGCCCGCGTGCTGTCCGACGGCGGTACGGTGCCCGGCATGGGCAGCGGCGCCTTGAGCGTCCTGCTCACGCGCGGTCTCGACGGCCTGGACAACTACTACTCCAAGTACCTGCCCGCACTGGTGACCTGCGCCGTCGTTCCCCTGCTGGTAGGCATCCGCATCCTGTCAGCGGACTGGGTCAGCGCGCTCATCGTTGTGCTGACCGTGCCCCTGATTCCGGTGTTCATGATCCTGATCGGCATGCATACGCAGGACAAGACCGCCGCGGCCGTGGATGCCCTGAACCGGCTGTCGGACAACATGCTGGAGCTGGCCAAGGGTCTGCCGGTGCTGGTGGGGCTTGGCCGTGCCAAGGCCCAGACCAGGGCCCTGCGGGACGTGGCCGACCGTTACCGCACCACCACGCTGGCCACGCTGCGCGTTGCTTTTATGTCTTCCCTGGCCCTTGAGCTGATTGCCACCATCTCCGTGGCGCTGGTGGCCGTGTTTATCGGCGTGCGGCTGGTGCACGGCGGCATGCCGCTGGAAGTGGGGCTGCTGGCCCTGATTCTGGCCCCCGAATGCTATCAACCGCTGCGTGACCTGGGTACCGCGCACCACTCCAGTGAAGACGGATTGGAAGCGCTGAACCGCACCAACGCCGTGCTTCGCGCACCGGCTGCCCGTCCGCTGGTTTCCGCTGCCGGGAGCGGCGCCGGGGCCGGAACCCCGGGCAACGCCGTGCCCGGACACGCGCCCCTGCAGGTCCGGAACCTGACCATCAGTTACGAGGGACGCCCGCATCCGGCCGTGGAGAACCTGAGCTTCACAGTACCCGCAGGCTCCATCGCGGCCCTGACCGGCCCCAGCGGTGCCGGCAAGACGTCGGTGCTTGAGGCCCTGGCCGGGCTGCGCCGCGACGGCGGGGACACCCGGCTCAGCGGATCCGTTGACGGCGTTGACCGTTCCACCCTGGCCTGGATACCCCAGCATCCCGTCCTCGTGGAGGACACCGTTGCCCGGGAAATTGCCCTGTACGCGGGTCTGCCGGCCGGCGACGCCACCCGTCCCGACGCTCCGGCCCGTGCCGCAGCCCGCGACGCACTGGACGCAATCGACGCCGGACACCTCCTGGACGCCGAGACCGCCGATCTCAGCCCCGGCGAGCAGCGCCGGGTGGCCGTGGCCCGTGCCCTCGCCCGGATCGACGCCGTCCCCGGCGTCCGGGTGCTGCTGGCCGATGAACCCACTGCGCACCTGGATGTCCGCAGCGCTTCGGCTGTCCGTGCAGCGCTGGCCGGGCTGCGCGGCCGGGCTACCGTCCTCCTGGTGGCGCACGACGCCGCAACGGCCGCCGTGGCGGACACCCTGATCCCCGTGGATGCGTCCGCAGGCGTGGTGCAGCCCGCCGGCAGCGGTGCGGTGTTCGAGACGGTCTTCGAGACTGCGCCCGAGGCACTGCCCGAGTCGCTGGCCGAGTCCCTGGCTGGAACCGCCGACCTGCAGGCGGATCCGCCGCCGGAACCCTCCGCCGTCGCGCCGCTGACGGCAGCAGCGGAGAACGCCGCCGCCCCGGCCCACCAGCCGCTGTGGAAGAACATGCTGGTACTGCGGCCGTGGAGCAAGCAGTTTGTCCTGGCACTGGTCCTGGGCACAGCCGCCACCATGTTCGCCGTCACCCTGACGGCACTGTCTGCCTGGCTGATTGTCCGTGCCAGCGAGCAGCCGCCCATCCTGTACCTGATGATGGCGATTGTGGGGGTGCGGTTCTTCGGTATTGGCCGGGCCTTGCTGCGCTACCTGGAGCGGCTCTCCCTGCATGACGCGGTTTTCCGCGCCACGAACACCCTGCGCGTACGGCTGTGGAACGGCCTGCTGCAGCGGCCCGAAGGCTGGCGCCGCGTGGCCCGCGGCGGCGGTGCACTGGAACGGCTCGTGGGCGACGTGGACGAGTTGCGGGATATTGCGCCGCGGGTCGTCTTCGCGCCGCTGACCGGACTGCTCACTGCGGCCGGAGCCTGCGTGGCAACCTGGCTGCTGGTCCCTGAGGGCCTCGCGGTGCAGGTGGCGCTGTGCGTCGTCGGAATGCTGGTTGCTCCGCTGCTGGCACTGCTCGCCGACCGCGCAGCACGGGCAGCCACGGTCAACCTGCAGGCACGGTCCATGTCCGGCATGGCCCGCCTGCTTTCCGCAGCCCGGGACCTGGAAGCCAACTCCAGCTCGGCACCCGTGCTGGCCCGCCAGGAACAACTCGAAGCGGCGGCGGCCAAAGCCGTCCGGCGCAGTGCCTGGGCACAGGGGCTGGCCAACGCCCTGACCGCGCTCGCCTGCTCCCTGAGCGCGCTCTACATGGTCAGTGCCGCCCGCGAGGCTCCGGCCACAGTGGCCGCCGTGGTGGTCCTGGTCCAGCTGGCCCTGATCGAACCCTTTGTTGCGGTCAACGGGTCCATCCAGCAGTTCTTCGCCTGGCGGACGCTGGGGGACAAGGTGCTGCCGGACCTGGGCACCGATGACGTGGAGGAGGACACCACCGAGGCGGAAGCGGCCGCGCGCGCCCGGTTCGGCACGGTGCAGGACCTGGAACTGCACGGCATCCGTTACCGCTACCCGGGCGCTGCACGCGATGTCCTGGCCGGGGTGGACCTGGAGGTATCGGCAGGGGAGTGGGTGGCTGTCACCGGCCCGTCCGGCAGCGGCAAGTCCACGCTCCTGGGCGTCCTGCTGGGGTTCCTCACACCGCAAAGCGGGTCCTACACCATCAACGGGCAGCAGGCGCAGTCGCTGCCGCCCGCTGCCCGGCGCATGGCGTGGTGCCCGCAGGAGGCCCACCTCTTCGACTCCACGCTGCGCGGAAACCTTCTGCTGGCCCGTGACCGCGCCCTGGCGCCAAGCGAAGCCGAAATGGTCGAGGCACTGCGCGCCGTCGGGCTTGGACCGCTGTTCCGGACGCTGCCCGAAGGACTGGACACGCCCATCGGTGCCGGCGGACATTTCCTTTCCGGCGGCCAGCGCCAGCGCCTCGCCGTGGCGCGGGCACTGCTTGCAGAGGCCGACGTCGTGCTCCTGGACGAGCCTACGGCCCACTTGGACGCGGCGGCCGGGGAACAGCTCATGGCGGACCTGAAGTCCGGCCTGCAGGGCAAGGCCGTGGTGGTGGTGACCCACAACCCTGCTGATGCCGCCTGGTGCGAACGGGAGGTCGGCCTGGGCGCAGGGGCTGTGCTTCTGTCCTAGCGCTTATGGGGTGTCCTAGGGTGGATGGATGCAGACGCCCTCCCTTCCCACAGTCCCAGGGCCGGAAACCGGTCTCCGCTGGCGCTCCATCGCAGCCGACGACGTCGATGCCTGGTATGCGCTGATCCGCCGGATGGCAGAGGCGGACAGGCCGGGCTGGGTGGAGGACCGCCGGGACCTGGAGCAGGCACTGGAAACCGCCTCCGGGGACCCGGCGCTGGACACGCTGATTGGCCTGGACAAAGACGGGGCAGCACGCGCCTACGGGCGGATTGCGCTGAACCCGGGCTCCGAAACCGAGTCCGGGTTCGGCGGCGTGGATCCGCAGTGGCGCCGCCGCGGGATCGGCGCGGCCGTGTTCGGCTGGCAGGAAGCGCGCCTGCGGCAGCGGCTGCTCAGCGAACACCGCAAGCACGGTGTGCTGCGGACCTATGCCGAGGAAGCCAACGCGTCGCACGTTGCCCTGCTGGAGTCCGCCGGCGCCCGTGTGGTGCGGTACTTCACGGAGATGAGCCGGCCGCTGCACACGGACCTGCCGGACGCCGAATTGCCGGCGGGCATCGAGTTCCAAACGTTCAGCGCCGCGAATTCCGACGCCATCCGCCGGGCGCATAATGAAGCGTTCAAGGACCACTGGGGCAGCGAGCCGCGCAACAAGGAACGCTGGGCTTTCACCGTTGGGCATCCCGAGTTCCGTCCGGACTGGAGCTTCGCCGTGATCGATTCCGGCACCGGGGAAGTCGCTGCATACCAGCTGGCCAGCTTCGACCCGGAGAGCCAGGCCATCCACGGCTACAAAGAGGGCTACACCATGCTCCTTGGGGTGCGACGGAACTGGCGCGGACGCAAGCTGGCACCGGCCATGCTGGGCGAAGCCATGCGCCGGTTCCGCGACGGCGGGATGGACAACGCCGGACTGGGGGTGGACACCGAGAACCCCTCCGGCGCCCATGACCTGTACGAAAGCCTTGGCTACCGTCCGACGCACCGCGAAGTGGTCTTCGACAAACCCGTGCTCTAAGACGTGGCCGTGCCCTCTAGGCCGGGGTGTGCTTCGGGGTTGTCTGGATCCATATCGCCTCGGCAGCGGGGAGGCCCAGTTCCATGGCACGCCCGCACGCTTCGATGGTGAGCGTTCCAGCGTAGGGCTGGCGCGCCAGGACGGTCAGCACCGTATCCAGGTGCAGTCCCAGTCCGGCGATATAGCGCAGCAGTTCCGGTTCGTTGTCTGACACGCGTGCCACCACGCCACGCGTCCCGGGCTCGCAGCGGCTGAGCCGCAGGGCATCCAATACCGGGAAACTGCCGTCGCGGGCGGGAATCGGGTCTCCATGGGGGTCGCGGACGGGGTGGCCGAGCCGGGCGGATAACGCGTCCACCATTTTGTCCGAAACCGCGTGCTCCAGGTGCTCGGCTTCCTCGTGGACTTCGTCCCACCGGTAGCCCAGGTACTCCACCAGGAACGTCTCGATCAGCCGGTGCCGCCGCACCATGCCCACGGCCGCCGTCTCGCCGGCAGCGGTCAGGGCAATGGAGCCGTAGCGCGCATGTGTGAGGAGCCCTTGGGCCGTAAGCTTCTTCACCGCTTCGGAGACCGACGACGGCGAAAACCCCATGTGGACTGACAACGCGGAGACCGTCAGGGGTTCGTCCGTCCATTCCTGTGCGGTCCAGATGACCTTCAGGTAATCCTGGGTAGCCGTGGAAAGTTCGCTGTGTGGTGCCACGGTCCCACCTTACTGGAAGGCCTGCCTGAAAAAATGGCCCTCAAATACCCCCAGGGGGTACTTGACCTATACCCCTTGGGGGTATAGCTTGGTGGGGAAAGCGAGGGGAGTGAACCATGACAGAAGCAACCGGACATGCCGTGCACGCACCCGGGGCGGCACCGGCAGGCGTTGCGGCGCCGGCCGCAGTGCACGGATACACCTCCGATAAAGCTGCGTACCTGCGCCGGCTGAAGCGGGTTGAGGGCCAGGTCCGCGGCATCGCCCGGATGGTGGAGGAAGACAAGTACTGCATAGACATCCTCACGCAGGTCGCCGCCATCAATAAGGCGCTGCATGCCGTCAGCCTGGGGCTGGTCCAGGACCACATGTCGCATTGCGTGGTGGATGCCGCGCAGGAAGCAGAGCGCACCGGCAACCCCGAACTCGTCCAGGCCAAGGTGCAGGAAGCAGCCGACGCGATCGGCCGGCTCCTGCGCTAGGGTCCGCCGAAGAATACCCAAGAAAGAAGAAGGATATGGAAACCACCACACTGAACATCTCCGGTATGACCTGCGGCCACTGTGTAGCCTCCGTCACGGAAGAACTGAAAGCGCTCGACGGCGTCAGCGAAGTCTCCGTTGATCTGAACGCCGGCGGGGTCTCCACCGCCACCGTCACCTCCACCCGGAGGATGGCACCGGCGGAACTGGGCGAAGCGGTAGCCGAAGCGGGCTACATGGTCGTCGAAACCACGGCCTAGGAGCCGTTCCCGGGCCCGGCCCAACGCTGGATCCGGCCCCGGACAGCCGGCAGTAAGCAACAGAAGGGAAGAACCATGGACACCCAGGAACTGGTGAACAACAACGCCAGGGCCGTTGAGCTCGATATCCAGGGCATGACGTGCGCCTCCTGCGTGGCACGGGTGGAACGCAAGCTCGGCAAGATCGAAGGCGTGGAAGCATCGGTTAACCTGCCGCTGGAAAGCGCGCGCGTAACGGCACCGGCTTCGGTGACGGACCAGCAGATCCTTGACGCCGTGAACTCTGCCGGTTACCAGGCACGGTTGAAGACCCGGGCCGGCAACTCCGCCGCGCATGGTGCGCATGCGGAGGGCAGCCACGCAGGCGAGGACCATCTGGCCCACGGCGGCTCAGGCGAGGACCATATGTCCCACGGCGGGACCGCAGCACAGCTGCGTCCGCGGCTGATTGCCGCCGCCGTCCTCAGCGTGCCGATCCTGCTGATTTCCATGGTTCCGGCCCTGGCCTTTCCCAACTGGGGCTGGGTGGCCGCACTGCTGGCCCTGCCTGTGGTGACGTGGTCCGCGTGGCCCTTCCACCGGGCCGCGGCCATCAACGCCAGGCACCTGGCGTCCACCATGGATACCCTCGTGGCGATCGGCGTCGCGGCCTCGTATCTGTTCTCGGTGGGCGAGCTGCTGGCCGATCCGGGGCTGACCGCAGACCCGGGCATGGGCGCGGACCCGCACCTGTACTTCGAAGTGGCGTCGGTGGTGGTGACCTTCCTGCTGCTGGGCCGCTACCTAGAGGCCAACGCCAAGACCAAGGCATCGGACGCACTGAAATCGCTCCTGGGCCTAGGTGCCAAGGACGCGACCGTGCTGCGCGGCGGAGAGGAAATCCGGATCCCGGCGGACCAGCTTGCCGTGGGCGACATTGCCGTAGTCCGGCCCGGGGAGAAAATCCCGGCCGACGGTGTCGTGGTGGACGGCCGTTCCGCCGTTGATGCGTCCCTGATCACCGGCGAATCCCTGCCGGTGGAAGTGGACGTGGACAGCCCCGTTACCGGGGCGACCATTAATACTTCGGGCCGGCTGCTGGTCCGGGCCACCCGTGTGGGCAGCGAAACCACATTGGCGCAGATGGGCCGCCTGGTCAGCGATGCCCAGTCCGGCAAGGCGCCCATTGCGCGGCTCGCTGACCGGATCAGTGCAGTTTTTGTGCCGGTGGTGCTGGGCATTGCGGTGCTGACCTTCCTGCTCTGGCTGTTCTTCGCCGGTGACCTGCAGGCAGCGTTCGTGGCGGCGGTTGCCGTGCTCGTTATTGCATGCCCCTGTGCCCTGGGGCTGGCCACACCCGTGGGCCTGCTGACCGGTACCGGGCGGGGTGCCCAGCTGGGCATCCTCATCAAGGGCCCGCAGGTGCTGGAAGACACCCGCACCGTGGACACCATCGTGCTGGACAAGACCGGAACCATCACCACCGGCAAGCTGTCCGTGGCACGGGTCCGGCTCCTGGACAGTGCCCCCGCGGACCTGACGCAGGACGGGCTGCTGCGCCTGGCCGGCTCGGTGGAAGATGCCGGGGAGCATCCCATTGCCCGGGCCATCGCGGCCTCCGCCCGCTCCGGCCCGGGCACCGTCTCCGTCGCCGGATTCGATTCGGCTCCCGGCGGAGGGGTGCGCGGCACCGCTGACGGCCGCAGCGTTGTTGCCGGACGTCCGGCCTGGCTGGATGAGAACGGCGTCGACCTGCCCGACGGCGCGTATGCGGCACTGCGACAGGAGCAGGCTGCCGGTTCCACGGCGGTGCTGGTGGCGGTGGACGGGCACGCGGCCGGCATCATCTCGTTGCAGGACACCCTTAAGGACGGCTCGGCGGCTGCCATTGCCAGGTTCCGCAGCCTGGGCCTGCGTCCGGTGCTGCTGACCGGTGACAACGCCGTGGTGGCGGCCCACGTGGCGGAACAGGTCGGCATTCCGGCGGAAGACGTCCTCGCGGACGTCCGCCCGGAAGGCAAGGTGGAGGCAGTCCGGCGGTTCCAGGACCAGGGACGTACCGTGGCCATGGCCGGCGACGGCGTGAACGACGCCGCGGCGCTGGCGCAGGCCGACCTCGGCATTGCCATGGGCACGGGCACCGACGTTGCCATGGAAGCGGCGGACCTGACCGTGATGGGAAGCGATCTGGGCCAGGTGGCCACCGCCATCGAGCTGTCCCGGCGTACGCTGGCGACCATCAAGACCAACCTGTTCTGGGCCTTCTTCTATAACGCTGTGGGCATCCCGGTAGCGGCTTTCGGGCTGTTGAACCCGATGATTGCCGGAGCAGCGATGGCCGCCAGTTCGGTGCTGGTGGTGGGTAACTCGCTGCGGCTGCGCAGCTTCGGCAAGCAGCACGCCCAGTAGGCTGCACGGCACAGAATAAAGCGGCAGGCATGGTCCAACGGACCATGCCTGCCGCTTGTGTGTTCGCGGTGCTTGTGTGGCTGTGCTTGGTGTGGCGGTGCCTTGTGTGCCGGGGCTAGCCTTGGCTGGGGCCGACGGCGTCCACTGCATTGGCCAGCGGCACCCCGGACCCGTCCCGGCGCCCGTGCTCGGTGGGCAGCGCCCGGGCTACGCCGTTGGCAGCAGCTGCCTTGGCTGGTCCGTGCCCGGCCCAGGCCACCACCAGAGCGTCTTCGCCCTTCAGGAAACGGTGCGCCCGGACACCGGCAGTAGCGCGGCCCTTGGCGGGGAATTCCTCGAACGGCGTCACCTTGACGGAGCCGCCGGGTGTGCCCGGCAGGGTTTCGGCGGCGGTGGACACCGTCACCACTACCGCATCGGGATCATCCGCGGCCACCACGCCGAAGTACACCACGGCGTCGTCGGCTGCCAGCTTGATGCCGGCCACGCCGCCGGCCGTGCGGCCCTGGGCACGGACGGCGGACGCCGGGAAGTGCAGCAGCTGCGCCGAGCGGGTGATGAAGACCAGTTCATCGGTCTCGTTCGCGGCCACCGCAGCACCAACCACCTCGTCCTTCGGCTTGAGCGTGACGGCTTCCCAATCGTCCCGGTTCAACGGGTAATCCGGGTTCACGCGCTTCACCACGCCGTTGCGGGTGCCCAGTGCCACTACTCCATTCAGCGGCACCAGGCCAACCAGTTTCTCGCCCTTGGACAGGGTCATGAACTCCTTCGCGGGAACCCCGCCGGCCAGGTTCGGCAGCCCGGCGGTGGAGGGCAGGGCCGGCAAATCCAGCACCTGCACGCGGATCATCCGGCCGCTGGAGGTCAGCGCGCCTATCTCGCCGCGCGCCGTGGTCTTCACCACGGAGCGGAAGACGTCGTGGCGCACCCGCTGGCCGCTTTCAGCCAGCGGGTCCTGGTCCGAGGTGCGGGCCACCTGGCCCGAGGTGGAGAGGATGGCCCAGCAGGGGTCGTCCGGGATTTCCAGCGGCAGGACGGCTTTGGCCCCCTTGCCGGTGGCGCCGGCAGCAGCGGCGGCGACGGCGGCGCCCTTCAGCGGGGAGGCAGCCTCGGATTCCAGCAGCACGGTGCGCCGCGGCGTGGCGTACTTGGCCGCTACCTCGCCCAGCTCGTCCGAGACCAGGGAACGCAGGAGCTCTTCAGAGCCCAGGATGGCTTCCAGCTCCTCGATGGCCTTGCGCAGCTCGTCCTGTTCCTTCTCCAACTCAATGCGGGAGTACTTGGTCAGCTGGCGCAGCCGCAGTTCCAGGATGTGGTTGGCCTGGATCTCCGTCAGGTCGTACACGGCCATCAGCCGCTGGCGGGCCTGAGCGGTCTCATCCGAGGACCGGATGATCTGGATGACTTCGTCAATGTCCACAATGGCGATCAGCAGGCCCTCTACCAGGTGCAGCCGGTCCTTCTTCCGGCCCAGGCGGTAAGCAGTGCGGCGGCGGACCACGCCGATGCGGTGGGCCACGTACACCTGCAGCAGTTCCACCAGGCCCAGGGTGCGCGGCTGCCCGTCCACCAGGGTCACGTTGTTGATGCCGAAGGAATCCTCCATGGGCGTGAACTTGTACAGCTGCGCCAGCACGGCATTGGGATTGAACCCGTTTTTCAGCTCGATCACCAGCCGCAGCCCGTGGCTGCGGTCCGTCAGGTCCACAATGTCGGAAATGCCCTGCAGCTTCTTGGACGTGACGGCGTCCTTGATTTTTTCGATGACCTTTTCCGGGCCCACCATGTACGGCAGTTCCGTCACCACCAGGCCGGTGCGGCGGGCGGTCAGCTGTTCCACTTCGACCTTGGCGCGGGTCTTGAAGGATCCGCGGCCCGTGGCGTAGGCATCCCGGATGCCCTCCAAGCCCACGATCCGTCCGCCGGAGGGCAGGTCGGGGCCGGGGATGAACCGCATCAGTTCATCCAGCCCGGCATCGGGATTGGCGATCAGGTGACGGGTGGCGGCAATGACTTCGCCCAGGTTGTGCGGGGCCATATTGGTGGCCATGCCCACGGCAATGCCCGTGGCGCCGTTAACCAGCAGGTTCGGGAAGGCGGCGGGCAGCACTTCGGGCTGTTCCAGCTGGTTGTCGTAGTTGGGCACAAAGTCCACTACGTCTTCATCGAGGTGGT
The DNA here is from genome assembly GCF_020731535.1 of Arthrobacter sp. zg-Y40. Taxonomy (NCBI): domain Bacteria; kingdom Bacillati; phylum Actinomycetota; class Actinomycetes; order Micrococcales; family Micrococcaceae; genus Arthrobacter; species Arthrobacter sp. zg-Y40. The sequence continues at coordinate 676,263 of NZ_JAJFZS010000008.1, read as the reverse complement.
CCGTCATGGTCAGCGCGGGGGCCGCCAGCCGGGCCTCGGTGTACCGGGCGGCGGCAGGGCCGTCGTCGAGCGAACCGAAGTTGCCGTGCCCGTCGATCAGCGGCAGGCGCAGCGCCCAGTCCTGCGCCATGCGCACCATGGCGTCGTAAATGGCCGTGTCACCGTGCGGGTGCAGCTTGCCCATTACCTCGCCCACCACGCGGGCGGACTTCACATGCCCGCGGTCCGGGCGCAGCCCCATGTCGGACATCATGTACAGGATGCGGCGCTGGACGGGCTTCAGCCCGTCCCGCGCATCCGGAAGGGCGCGCGAATAGATGACCGAGTAGGCGTATTCGAGGAACGAGCCTTCCATCTCGGTGGTGACATCAATATCGATGATGTTCTCGGCGATCACTTCGCCGGGTGCGGACTTGGAGACGGGTTGGCGCCGGGCCATGCTGTGTCGAATCCTTGCAGTGGTAGGAGGTGGGTGGCAGGAGGTGGGTGGTTGGGGACTACTCTGAGTCTATGGTGGAGCAGGGACATTACCCCGAATATTGGGAAGCCGACGTCGTGTTGCGGGACGGCGGCACCGGCCATCTGCGGCCGGTTTCCCCTGCGGACGCAGACGCGCTGCAGGCCTTCCACATGCGGCAGTCCCAAAGCTCCATCTATCTTAGGTTCTTCACCTACAAGGCCAAGCTCACCAAAAAGGAGCTTGAGCGCTTCACCAACGTGGACTACCGCAACCGGGTGGCGTTCGTCATCACCATTGGTGACGAAATTATCGGCATCGGCCGTTATGACCGCCTCGACGACCCCACCGAGGCCGAGGTTGCCTTCAACATCTCCGACGGCCACCAGGGCCGCGGCCTGGGTTCCATCCTGTTGGAGCACCTTGCCGCCGCCGCGCGGGAAAACGGCATTCGCCGGTTCTCGGCCGAAGTGCTGCCGGAGAACCGCAAGATGATCGGTGTCTTCGCCGACGCCGGGTACGAGGTGCGCCGGCATTTCGACGACGGCGTGATTGCCCTGGACTTCAACATCGACCCCACGGAGAAATCCCTGGCGGTGATGGAGGCCCGCGAGCACCGCGCCGAGGCGCGCAGCGTCGCGGACCTGCTCTCGCCGTCGTCCATTGCCGTTATCGGAGCCAGCCGCGAGTGGGGATCGGTGGGTTACCAGCTGCTGGAGCACATCATTGAGGGCGGTTTCAAGGGCTCCGTTTATGCCATCAATCCCGAGGCCTTCGAACTGGCCGGAATGATTTCCTACAGCCGGATCGCAGACGTTCCGGAAACGGTTCAGCTTGCCGTGATCGCAGTGCCGTACGACCAGGTCCTGGAGGTCGCCGACGAGTGCGCGGCTGCCGGCGTCAAGGCGCTGCTTGTGGTCACAGCCGGGTTCGGGCCCAAGGGGCCGGAAGGCCTGGCCCGGCAGCGCGCCCTTGTCCGCCGGGCCCGTGCGCACGGCATGAGGGTGGTGGGGCCGGCATCGCTGGGCCTGATCAATACCCGTCCCGAGGTAGCACTGAACGCGTCCATGGCTCCGGCGCTGCCGCGGCGCGGGGGATTGGGGTTGTTCAGCCAATCCGCGGCCATCGGGGTGCTGCTTTACGCCACTGCGCAGCGCCGCGCGCTGGGGCTGTCCTCCACCATCTCGGCCGGCAACCGGGCCGATGTGTCCGGCAACGATGCCATGCAGTATTGGGAGGACGACGCCGACACCAAGGTGGTGGCGATGTACCTGGAGTCGGTGGGCAACCCGCGTAAGTTCTCCCGCCTGGCCCGCCGGCTGGCTCGCACCAAGCCGGTGATCGTGGCGAAATCCGATGTCACCGGCCTCCAGCTGCCGCCCGGCCACGCGGTGCGGACCACCCAGGCACCGCCCGGCGCGTTGGATGCCATGCTGCGCCAGTCCGGCGTCATCCGGGTCAGCACCAATGAACAGCTGATCGACGTGGCGCAGATCGCCGTCAGCCAGCCGCTGCCCCGCGGCCGCAGGATGGCCGTCTTCAGCAACTCGGTGGCACTGGGCCGGGTGCTGGCCGACGCGTGCACCGGACTGGACCTGGAAATCACGGCACTGGAAGCCGAACTTGCCCTGGACACCGGCAGAAGCGTGGCCCTGCCGCAGCTGCGCCGGACCGTCATAGGGGTCCTTTCCGACGATGACGTCGACGCCGGCGTTGTGGCCATCCTGCCCACCCCCGGGCTCACCACCGATGCCATTGCTGCCGTGCTGGCCGAATGCGTGCAGGAGACCGGGAAACCGCTGGTGGCGGCGTTCACCGGAATTGTTGACCCGCGGGCGCACGTGGAAGGCATCCTTGCCGCCGATACCGACGTACCCGGTGAGGGTCTGCCGTGCTTCAGCAGCCCCGGTGCCGCGGTCAGCGCACTGGCGGCCGTGGTGCGGTACACCGAGTGGGCCAACCGCGACCACGGCAGCTTCGTGGAGCCGGCCGGGGTGGACACCGAGGGTGCCGCAGCTTTCATCACTTCCCTGATGGGCCGGGTCGAAGGGGACCGCCTGACCCGTTTGGACCAGGAACATACTGCCCGGCTGCTGCAGTTCTACGGGATCTCCGTGCTGCCGTCCGTCAACTTTTCCACCCCTGAGGAAGCCGTGGCCGCCGCGGACCGGCTGGGCTGGCCCGTGGCTGTCAAGACCAGGGAAGGGCATCTGCGCCACCGCCTGGATCTTGGGGGAGTGCGGCTGAACATTTCCAGCCCGGAGGCACTGCGGACCAACATTGAGCAGATGCGCGGCGCGCTGCAGCGGTACGGGGATTTCGAGATGGAAATCCAGTCCATGGCCCCCAGCGGCCAGGGGTGCCGGATCCGTGCCATTGAGGATCCGCTGCTGGGGCCGGTCATCTCCTTCGGCCTGGCCGGGGATGCCACGGGCCTGCTCGATGACTGGGCGCACGGCGTGCCGCCGCTGACGGACCGCGACGTCGCCGAGCTGGTGCGTGCCCCGCGCGCCTCCGTCAGGCTTTTCGGTTACCAGGGCCTGCCTGAGGCCGACACCCCGGCACTGGAGGACCTTATTGCCCGGCTGGCGGTCCTGAAGGACGAACATCCGCAGATTGCCTTGATCGACATCAACCCGGTGCTGGTCTCCGCCGACGGCATCACGGTGCTCAGCGCCGACATTCGGCTGGGCAATCCGCAGCGCCGCACCGACAGCGCGCGGCGGGCAATGCGGGACTGACTTTTCCCCTGTCCGCGCGCCATTTAGGCGCTGGGGGGCGGTCTGGGGGAAACTGGAAGCATGTCGCCGTTACTTTCCGCTGAACGCCGCAGCCTTGATGCTTCCATGGAACGGGCAGGTTTCTACCCGACGCTCCTGGCCGATGTGGTCCATGACGCCCTGGACGGCCGCGAACCGCTGTCCCACCTCATCCACTTGGAAACGCACTTTGAGCGCACGGAGGTACACCGCCACATCACCGTGCTGGTCCTGACCGAGGACATGCTGGTGATCACCCACGTGGATGACCAGCAGCTGGATGAAGCCGGCGAGCAGATGATGGCCCAGGTTTCCACCGAGTCCGTGCCGGTCACCCAGATCCGGTCCGTGGTGCTGGGTTACATGTACGCCCAGCCGCAGGACTACAAGCCTTCCGACCCGGTCCGTGAAATGACCCTGGCCATAGCCTGGTCCGGCGGCCAGCGGCTGGATATGGGACCTGCGGGATGTGCGGACCCGCAGTGCGAGGCCGACCACGGCTACACCGGCACCATTGCGCAGGAGGACATTGTCCTGCGTGTCAGCGCCGAGGCGGACGGGGCCCAGGCGGTGCAGAACGCCAAGGCCTTCGCCCGTGCCCTGCGCAAGGTCAATACCGACACCACCGCCGCGCCGCGCCCGTTCGACGGCGCCGACTCCCGGCAGCGGATGCCCGGTATCGGCGGCCGCTTCAACCGCGCCCACCCGCAGCGGTAAGCCAGCGGTGTCGGCTTCCACAATCCCTGAGTCCCTGCCCGCAGCACCGGCCTACGGAACCCGTTCGGTAGGCGACGTCCTGACCAGCGCCGCCGCAGTGCTGGGGGTGCCGGGCTACGAGAACCTGCTAAAGCTTCCGGCAGCCCGCCGCGTGTGTGTGGTGATGGTGGACGGGCTGGGTTTGTCTTTGTTGAAAAAGCGCGGTGGACATGCGCCCTTCCTGAAGGGGTTCCTGCCGAAGGCACGGACCCTGAGCGCATCCTTCCCCACCACCACCGTGGCTTCCCTCGCCTCCCTCGGTACCGGACTGCCTCCCGGCCGGCACGGGCTGGTGGGTTATGACGTCCTCGATCCCGGGCAGGACAAAGTGGTCAACATGCTCGGCTCCTGGGATGCCGGGGTGGACCCGCTGCAGTGGCAGCCGTATCCCACTGTTTTGGAAAAGGCCGCCGAGCATGTTTCCGTGGCCACGGTGAGCCTGCCGCGTTTCGCCGATTCCGCGCTGACGCGTGCCGCCCTGCGCGGGGGTACGTTCATTCCGGCCACGGGCGTCCATGCCCGGGTGTCCGCCGCGGTCGACGCCCTGGCCGGCGCCGACCGGATGCTGATGTACCTGTACTGGAACGAACTGGACAAGGCCGGGCACCGTTACGGTGCTGCGTCTTCCGAATGGGGCAACCAGCTCGAGGAACTGGACAGCGCCCTGAAGCGCCTGGTGGCCCGCGTCCCGGCCGGCACCCTGGTGGTGCTGACCGCAGACCACGGCATGGTGGACGTCCCGGTCTCCCAGCGCTTCGATTTCAGCGCGCAGCCGGAACTGGTGGACGGCGTCCGCCATACGGCCGGTGAGCCGCGCATGGTGCACCTTTACCTGGAGCCGGATGCCGCTGAGGGAACCCAGGACCGGCTCAAGACCGCATGGCAGGACGCGTACGGTACCCGGGCCTGGATCTTCACGCGTGACGAGGCGGTGCGAGCCGGCTATTTCGGTCCCGAGGTGGACGAGTCCGTGCTGCCGCGCATTGGGGACCTGATGGTTGCCGCGCGCGAGCCGATCGCCCTCTACGACACCCGCCGGGTGGCCGCCTCGGCGCTGGAGGTGAACGGCCAGCACGGGTCCCTGACCCGCGCAGAATGCGAAGTGCCGCTGCTGATCCTGGCTGCCCCTGAACCATCCACCCGCAAGCAGTCCCGGCCGCAGAAGGCACTTGGGTAGAAAGTAGTTATGGCAGAGCTGGTCTTTTTCTCGGGCACCATGGACTGCGGCAAGTCGACGCTTGCCCTGCAGATGGACTACAACCACAGTGCCCGGGGGCGCGGCGGAATACTGTTCAGCCGCAACGACCGGGCGGGGGAATCCATGATTTCCAGCAGGCTGGGCCTGCAGACCCCGGCCGTTGAGGTGCGCGACAGCACCGATTTCTGGGCGGAGGTCCTGCAGTGCCGGGATTCCGGGCACAACGTGGACTACCTCATTTGCGATGAGGCGCAGTTCTACAGCGCCGAGCAGGTGGAGCAGCTGGCCTACATCGTGGACGAAATGGACATTGACGTGTTCGCATTCGGTATCACCTCCGATTTCCGGACCCGGTTGTTCCCCGGCTCCCAGCGCCTGGTGGAACTGGCGGACCGGATGGAGGTCCTGCAGGTCCGGGCACTGTGCTGGTGCGGGCGCCGCGCCACCCATAACGCCCGTACTGCGGACGGTGTGATGGTTACTGAGGGGGACCAGGTGGTGGTGGGCGACGTCGAGTCCCGCACCGCCGCCGCGCCCGCTGCCGCCGTGCCCGCTGCTGGCGGGCCGCTGGATGAACCGCTGTTTGAGGATGAACCGCTGTTTGACGACATGCCGCTGTTTGACGCCGAGGAGCTGCTCGGCTCCCCGCAGGGCGCCGCGGCTTCGGCTGCCGGCGGGGGAGAGCATGCGGCCCCCGCAGCCGAACCCGCTGTGGGCTATGAGACCCTGTGCCGGCGCCACTATATGCGCCGCGTAACGGCGCAGCAGGCGGCGGCAACGGAAAGCGGAGACGCACCGGCGGACGTGTGCTCAGTGGAGCTGAAAACCGGACGGCACCGGCTGGCCTGAGGCGCAAGCGGGGGAAGTTAAGCGGGAGCACCGCCGGGATCGCATCCCGGCGGTGCAAAGAAGATACTGAACGGGCTAGTCGCCCTTGGTGCCGAACACGATCTCGTCCCAGGAAGGGACGGAGGACCGCTTGGGTTTGATGGCACGGCGTTCCGTGCCCTCGCCCTTGGCATCATCCTTACCGGCTTCCGGTTCCCGCTGGCCCCGCCCGCCGTTGGGCAGCCGGTCCCAGGGGAAGTCGCGGCCGGCGTTTTTGCGGGCCGCCGGCTCGGCGGCCGGGGCAGCTGCGGTTTCCTCCGGCGCGTCCTGCTCGGAATCCTCCGCTCCGCTTTCAGCGGCAGCAGCCTCCGGGGAAGCTGGCTCGGCTTCTTCGCGGACGTCCTCGTCCCGCCCGTTGCGGCGGCGGAAGGGGCGGGCCAGCACACTGATTTCGCGTGTTTGGCTGACACCGCCGGGAAGCGTAACGGGGTCAACCGTGTCGTCGGTGTCCGCCGGGTCCATGGCGGGCGCAAGGCTCAGCCGCCCGGTCCGGGGCCGGCGGCCGGCGTCTTCCTCGTCCTCCGGGCGTCCGTCCCGCGGATGCGCGGCAGGAACACTGCCTTTGGCCAGCAGCGCGGCCAGGGCGTCGTCGCCGTCTTCGTCGCTGCCTAGCCGCTGTCCGCGCCGGGTACGCAGCACTTCGAGGATGCTGTCAGTGTCATCGGAGGGTTCCTCCGGACTGCGCTCGGCTTCAAAGTCGAAGACACGGTCTGCGACGGCGGCCAGCCGGCGGGTGGGTACGGGAGTATCCAGGGGTTCCAGTTCGCTCAGGACCTGGGCCCAGCGGTTGGTGTTGGTGACGCTCTTGCGCAGGGGACTGAAGATCCAGCGGGCCGGAGGCTCTTCCCCGACGGCGACGCGCGATTTTTCGGTCAGCTCAAAGCGGGCCACCACGTCCCAGGTTCCGTCCGGACGGCGCCAGGCGTCCCATTCCACGGAGTCGGGATCAACACCGAACGAACGCAGCCGGTGGCGGACCATGTCCCCGAGGTTGACCGGATTCTCGCCGAAGGCGCTGCGGTAGCCGTCGTGCGTGGCGGACATGGGGGCGGCGACCTCAACAGCCTGTGCCTGCAGGGCCACGTATTCGCGTTCTGCGAGGACCGGACCTTCGTAGCGGCGGATGTGGGCCAGGTCGTGGCCGGAAAGCGCCGCCACTTCTTCGGCGCTGGCGCCGGACCGGATCCTGGACTGGATGTCCCGCGGGGTCATGCTGGGCCCGGATCCCGAGGAGGGATCGGGCTGCGGCGCGGAACGGTGCGTGGGACGAGAGGCGGCCACGCGGAGGGCTTCGTCGATTCGGAGACGGAAGGTTTCCCCGCCCTTGCCGCTTAACAGCAGATGTTCGCCACCTTCATGGACACCCACCAGCCGTAGATCCTGCATCAAAAAGTCCTCCACCCGATAGCAATTCCTTCTTGAAACAATGCCATCCCCGGCGGCGAAAACCTAAGCTTTGCGCGGGTGTGGCGCATTTCCGGCCGCCCGGCAGCGGTGCCGGGCAGGGGTGGCCGGGAAATTCGGTGGGGGCCGGTTCGCTTTTTGCTTCCCGTTAGGTAAAAATCTCTGCTTTACGGGCACAAAACAGGTATCCGTGGCGTTGATATCTCCGAGTCGCTGACACGGGTCCGGACAGCCGGTCCTGCGAGGGCTCAGGCAACGGCGAAACACCACTCAACCGGACGGTGAGATAAGACATTATGGCGACGGATTATGACGCCCCGCGCAAGACCGAAGAGGACACCGGCGAGGAGTCGATCGAAGAGCTGAAAACCCGGCGGACCGACCCGCAGTCGGCCGTCGTGGACGAGGATGAGACGGAAGCAGCCGAAGGGTTCGAGCTTCCCGGCGCCGATCTGTCCAGTGAGGAACTGCTGGTCCGGGTGATGCCTGCGCAGGCTGATGAGTTCACCTGCGCTTCCTGCTTCCTTGTCCGGCACCGGTCACAGATTGCCCTGGAGAAAAACGGAATGTTCTACTGCGTGGACTGCGAAGGATAGAACCGGTTCAGCGGTCCCCGGTGAGTGCAGCAACAAGCTTTTCGGGATGGCGGGTGGAGGTCAGCCAGTACGGGGTCCGGTCTGCCGGGTCGGTGATTTCCATCCGAACCACGGGCGAGATCCAGCCGCGGATGCACATATAGGCGGTGGCGTTCAGGGCCGGCCCGCGCTGCAGGGTGGCGTCTTCGCCGCGGAAAGCCTCCACCTTGCCGATGTAGCGGCGCTCAATCTGCGCCCGCCCCACCTGGAGGGTCTCGGGGGTTACCCGGATCAGCGGGGTGGACACAATGAGCAGCACCGCCATGATGATTGCAGCGACGACGGCGGCGGTGATTCCGGCGAAAAGGCTGATGGGGACAAACACCAGGATGCAGGCCGCGGCAAGGCCGGCGGCAATAAGCCAGATCCAAATCGAGGGGAACAGCCGTTCGGAGTAGAGCACGGCGTTGGGGGTCTTGGCAGCGGGGGATGACATACCCCCAGCTTTTCACCTTTCGCGGGGCATTTCATCCTGCGCCGTGCCGGTGGCTCCGGCCCGGGGTTCGTACAGGAAAACGCGCTAAAGTGAGTGCGTTGGTACCGGGCGGCCCGGCTCCATGCAGTGCAGCCGTGCAGCAGCGCAGTGCAGCAGCCCCCGCTGCCGTGGAAAGCAAGACAGAAGACATCCCAGAACACCTGCCAGTAGACATGGCAGAAAACACGTACGCCGAAGTGAAACCGGAGAAGCTGGTGCAAGGAGCAGGGACACCCCTGGAAGTACAGATCAAGATGCTCGACGACGGGCTGGAACCGCCGTCGTACGCGCATCCGGGCGACGCCGGCGCGGACCTTCGTTCGAGGATCGACTTCACGCTGGCCCCGGGGGAGCGGCTGCTCGTGCCCACCGGCGTCGCGCTGGCGTTGCCGTTCGGCTACGCAGCCTTTGTGCATCCGCGGTCCGGCCTGGCCACCAAGCACGGGCTCAGTATCGTGAACGCACCGGGAACGGTGGACGCCGGCTACCGCGGCGAGATTTCCGTGACCCTGATTAACCTGGACCCGGCCCGTCCGGTTAGCCTGAGCCGCGGCGACAGGATTGCCCAGCTGGTGATCCAGCGCGTGGAAACCGCCCGCTTTGTTCCCGTGGACGAGCTGCCGGACTCCGTCCGCGGCACCGGCGGGTTCGGCTCCACGGGCGGGTTCACGGCCGTACCGGCCTGATCCGGGCGGCCGCACAGCCGCCGAACCGTATCCCGTGCAGCGCGGGCGTTCCGGCAGGGTTTTTTGCGCGGACGGCTGCTGCTCGGGCTTTCCGCCGGTGAACCTGCGGACGGGCGCTTTCAAAGACTTCATTTCCCAAGAGACTTGCAGATAAGAGAGAAGGAACCTGGTTATGGCATTTGGCCGTAGGAAAACCAAGGCAGAAGAACCAGCCGGGACAGCCGCTGACAACGGCACGGCCGACGAAGGGACCGGGGATGCCGGAACCGGCGACGCCGGGCAGCCGGGCGGCACGGGGCCCTACGACCTGAGCGAACGCCCCTCCGAGGAGGGGTACATCGACCTGGGTGCGCTCCGGATTGCTGCCTCCCAGGGCCTGCAGCTGCGCCTCGAGGTTGAGGAAAAGACTCAGCGCGTTGTTGCCGTGACACTGGACCTCGAGGGGTCCAGCCTGCAGCTCCAGGCCTTTGCCGCACCCCGTTCCGAGACTCTGTGGGATGACATCCGCAGCCAGATCGGCAAGTCCGTGGGTTCGCAGGGCGGAACGGTCGATGAACTGTCCGGCACTTTCGGCACTGAACTTCTGGCCAAGGTACCGGCGCAGGCCCAGGACGGATCCAAGGGGTACCGGGTGGCACGCTTTGTGGGTGTCGACGGACCCCGCTGGTTCCTCCGCGGCGTGTTCGGCGGTCCGGCCGCCATGAACCCGGAAGCGGCCGGTCCGCTGGAGGAGGTCTTCCGGAACGTCGTCGTGGTGCGCGGCGAACAGCCGCTGCCGCCGCGTGACCTGCTGCAGCTGCGCCTGCCGCGCGATGCGTCTCCGCTGCCCCGTCCGGACGCAGGAACCGGAAAGCCCGCTGCGCCCGAGCGCGGCCCCGAAATCACGACGATCGGCTGAGCGTGGGAACTGCTTACGGTTCCACCCGCTGCATCAGCATCACCTCGCTGCCGGAACGCGGGCGCGCCTACTGCCGCGGTTACGTTTCCGCCATCACCGTGGTTCCCGCCACGGAATCTCCGCGGTTTACCGCCGTGCTGGAGGACCTGGCGGCCGAATACCGCGCCGCCGATGCGGGACCGCGCCCAAAGGTCAGCCTGGTCTGGCTGGGGCAGCGCAGGGTGCCGGGGATCGAGGCTGGAACCTACCTCGCTTTTGAGGGCATGGTTTCGGTCATCGAGGGCCGGCCCACGATCTTTAATCCGCGATACGAAATCATTGGACGCCCGGAGGCCGACGCATGATCACACCCGATCCGGACAGTCAGCCGGGCCGTGCCGACAACCAGCAGGGCCGTGCCGGCAACCAGCCGGACCTGAACCAGTTGGCTGGCCAGTACGCCGCCCGTGCCGGCGTTGAGCGCCGCAGTGACGGGCAGATTGACGTGCTGAGGTCGGTTGGCGGGGTGCGCGGCCTGGCCGAAGCTATTGTGCCCGGACTCCTTTTTACCCTGCTCTACACGGTGAGCGCGCCACTGAACGCGGCTCTCGGTGCCGCCGTGGCTGCCGCGGCGGTGTTCTCGGTGGCCAACCTGATCCAGCGGCGCCCGCTGGTGCAGTCACTCACGGGCGTGGCCGGGGTGGCCATCTGCGCCTTCGTGGCGTTGCGCAGCGGCGAGGGGGCCACATACTTCGTGCCCGGGTTCTACCTCAACGGCGCCTATATCCTGGCGTTCCTGGTATCCATCGCGGTGAAGTGGCCGGTGGCAGGGCTGCTGTTTGGCTTCATCCGCGGGGAAAACCTCGAGTGGCGGTCCGTCCCCGTGCGGATGAAGGCCTACACCTGGGCCAGCTGGATCATTGTGTCCGTCTTCGCGCTCCGGCTGGCCGTCCAGCTGCCGCTCTACCTTGCCGACAACGTGGCCGCACTGGGCACCATGCGCCTGGCCATGGGCGTACCCCTCTACGCGCTTGGGCTGTGGCTCGCGTGGGTGGTTTCCCGTCCTGCGGCCATTGTGCCCGCCGACTCCGCGGCGTCCGTGCCGGAGACCCCATCGGGGTCTTCCTCCGACCCGGAGTCCTGAGCCGCGTCCGCTGCACCGGCTGCTGACGCGCCGGTCAGGGCCGCGGGGGAGAGGATGGCCCGCAGTTCGTCCTCCGCGGCAATGGTCGTAATGAAGAAAAGTTCGTCGCCCGGTTCCACGACGTCGTCGCTGCTGGGCGTGATGGGTGCGTCGTCGCGCAGGATGGCCACCACGGTGGAATCCAGCGGCCAGTCGATGGAGCCCAGGGTGCGCCCGGTCAGGTGCGACCCGGTGGGGACAGTGAACTCCACCATGGAGGAGACCCCGGTCTGCAGGGTCAGGAGCCGAACCAAGTCACCGATCTCCACTGCCTCTTCCACCAGGGCGGTCATCAGCCGGGGTGTGTTCACTGCAACGTCCACTCCCCAGGAATCATCGAACATCCAGTCATTCTTGGGGTTGTTGACGCGGCCCACTGTCCGGGCCACCCCGAACTCGCTCTTGGCCAGCAGGGAAACCACCAGGTTCACCTTGTCGTCGCCGGTGGCCGAAACCACGACGTCGGCTTCCTCCAGGCGGGCGTCCTTCAGTGTGGTGAGCTCGCAGGCATCACCGATCAGCCACTGCGCCCCGCGCAGCCCGGTGCGCTCGGCGCACTCGGGCTTCTCATCAATCAGCAGTACTTCATGGCCGTGGGCGAGCAGCTCCTTGGCAATGGATGAGCCCACGCTGCCGGCGCCGGCAATCACAACTTTCACAGGGACTCCTTGATCGGTTCCTTGGACAGGACCTTGCTGATTTCGGCCGTCCGGTCCACGGACATCATGGCGTGCAGGACATCGCCCTGCTGGTAACTGCTGTCGGGGCGGGGGAGGATCCCTTCACCGAACCGGGTCACGTAGGCAATCCGCACACCGGCGGCAGCTTCGATGCTGCCCAGCGAACGGCCCAGCCAGCCCTCGTGCAGGGACAGTTCGCCCAGGATCAACCGGCCCGAGGACTCCCGGAAATCGCCGTTAATGCTCTGTTCGGGCAGGATCCGGCGCAGCACCTGGTCCGCGCTCCAGCGCACGGCGGCAACCGTGGGAATACCGAGTCGCTGGTAGATCTCCGCACGTCCCGGATCGTAGATCCGCGCCACTACGTGGCCCACGTGGAAGGTCTCCCGCGCCACGCGGGTGGCCAGGATGTTCGAGTTGTCGCCGCTGGATACTGCGGCAAAGGCGTAGGCCTCCTCGATGCCGGCGGCCTTCAGCGTTTCACGGTCGAAGCCGACGCCGGTCACCTTGCGGCCAGAGAAGCTTTGGCGCAGGCGGCGGAAGGCGCGCTCATCCTGGTCGATGATCGCGACCGAGTGGCCGGCCTCATCCAGGGTATGGGCCAGGCTGACGCCCACGCGCCCGCACCCCATAATCACGTAATGGGCCAACTTGCCCTACCTCGGTTTCAGTCTGGTTCCGGTGTGGTCCGGATTTGTTCGGTTTGGTCCGGTTTGGTCTGTGGTTCCGGCGTGCGTTCGCAGTGACCCGCCCGCACACGCGCGGAAATTGATTCAACGCAAGCTTAGTCCCGTCTCAGCTTCAAATAGCACAGCGCTCCGCTCTCGTGGTGAGATGGGGTTTTAGCCCCTGCAAGGAAGTAAACCTCCCCCCATGACCATTGAACTCACCATCGGTGCTCCGGCCCACGGCGGCCACTTTGTTGCCCGGCACGAAGGGCGCGTCGTTTTTGTCCGGCACGGACTGCCGGGGGAACGGGTTCGGGTGCGTCTCACGGAGTCCGGTCCGGACGCCAAGTTCTGGCGGGCCGACGTCGTTGAGGTGCTGGAGCCCGCCGCTGGCCGCAGGGAACATTTCTGGAAGGAAGCGGACGCACTGCGTGCTGCGTCACGCGGCAAGCTGCCCGTAGGCGGCGCCGAGTTCGGCCACATCGAGCTTGGGGTCCAGCGGCAGCTGAAGGCGGACATTTTCGCCGAGCAGCTGCGCCGGCTCGGCGGCACCGACCTGGTTCCCGAGGTTGAACCGGCCCTGGAAGAAAGCACCGACGGACTGGGCTGGCGTACCCGTGTCAGTTTCTCGGTGGCGCCCAGCGGCCGGCTGGCCATGCACGCCCACCGCTCGGATGAGCTGATCCCGGTGGAGGCCATGCCGCTGGCCACCGCGGACATCAATGCCCTGCAGCTGTGGGAGACGGATTTCACGGGCATGGACCGCGTGGAAGTCGCCGCTCCTGCTGCCGGCGGACAGCCGCTGGTCCTGCTGATCCCCGCACCGGGAACCCATCCGCGGACGCCGGCACGCATTGCCCAGAACCTGCCCGACGGCGTGTCCGTGGCCGCGTGGAACCCGGAAAGCCATGAGCTGACGCGCTTGAAGGGCCGCACCTGGGTGCAGGAAACGGTCCTGGGGCACGACTACCGGGTGACCGGTGCCGGTTTCTGGCAGATCCACCGCTCCGCGCCGGAAACCCTGGCCACCGCCGTATTGGACGGCCTGCAGATCCAGTCCGGCGAATCAGTCGCGGACCTGTACGCCGGTGCCGGGCTGTTCACGGCGCCCCTGGCTGCCGCTGCCGGGGAAGCCGGCAGCGTGCTCTCCATTGAGGGTTCCCCGGGCACCAGCCGGGACGCCCGCAAGAACCTCTTCGCCGCACCACAGGTGCAAATCCGCCAGGGCCGCGTGGACAAGGAGCTGCGCGATGCCGGGAACCTCGACGTCGTCCTCCTGGATCCGCCCCGCGCGGGGGCCGGAAAAACCGTTGTCAGCCAGATCGACGCCGCCGCACCACGGGTGGTCGGCTACGTCTCCTGCGACCCGGCGTCATTCTCCCGCGATTTGGGGTATTTCCGCAGCGCGGGCTGGGAACTGGACCGGCTGCGCGTTTTCGACCTCTACCCGCACACCCACCACATGGAGTCCTTCGCCGTGCTGCGAAAGGCCTGAGCGGCCTTCGCGCCGGGTCCGCAGGGCCCGGCGCGAAGCCCGTCACGGGGAGTCGTGGCGTATATCTCCTGCGGGCGTCCCTGTAAAGGCTAGGATGGGAGGCAGTTGTCCAGTCCTGCGCCGTAAAGGAAGTTTTCCGCATTGTGGGGGAAACATTTCCGCGGCAGGGGGCCTGTTGGCAGGGAAATGAACCACCGGTTTCCCTTGCCGGTCCTTTTATCCAACGGTTAGGGAAACCTAACTGGCGGGCAGTAGTGAGCTGGACAAAGATAACAAGGTGGCGAGAGGAGTCCTGTTATGACTAATGTGGACAGCTTCGGTTCCAAAGGCGTACTAGACGTCAACGGTTCCGAATATGAAATTTTCCGGCTGAATTCCGTCGAAGGCGCCCAGAGCCTTCCGTTCAGCCTCAAGGTCCTGCTGGAGAACCTGCTGCGCACCGAAGACGGTGCCAACATCACTGCGGACCACGTACGTGCCCTGGCGCAGTGGGACGCGGAAGCAGAGCCCAGCACCGAAATCCAGTTCACCCCCGCCCGGGTGATCATGCAGGACTTCACCGGCGTCCCCTGCATCGTGGACCTTGCGACCATGCGCGAGGCCGTAGCCGATCTCGGCGGCGACCCCAAGCGCGTGAACCCGCTGGCACCCGCGGAAATGGTCATTGACCACTCCGTGCAGATTGATGCCTTCGGCAACTCCGGCGCCCTCGAGCGCAACATGGAAATCGAGTACCAGCGCAACGGCGAGCGGTACCAGTTCCTGCGGTGGGGCCAGACTGCGTTTGATGACTTCAAGGTTGTTCCCCCGGGAATGGGCATTGTCCACCAGGTCAATATCGAATACCTGGCCCGCACGGTCATGACCCGCGAAGTTGACGGCGTCCTGCGCGCCTACCCGGACACCTGCGTCGGCACCGACTCCCACACCACCATGGTCAACGGCCTGGGCGTGCTGGGCTGGGGCGTCGGCGGCATCGAGGCCGAGGCAGCCATGCTCGGCCAGCCCGTCTCCATGCTCATCCCGCGCGTTGTCGGCTTCAAGCTGACCGGGGAAATCCCGGCCGGCGCCACCGCCACCGACGTAGTGCTGACCATCACCGAAATGCTGCGCAAGCACGGTGTTGTCGGCAAGTTCGTGGAGTTCTACGGCGAGGGCGTTGGAGCCGTTCCGCTGGCCAACCGCGCCACCATCGGCAACATGAGCCCCGAGTTCGGTTCCACCGCGGCGATCTTCCCGATCGACGACGTGACCCTGGACTACCTGCGCCTGACCGGCCGCTCCGAGGAGAACGTAGCCCTCGTAGAGGCCTACGCCAAGGAGCAGGGCCTGTGGCACGACCCGTCCAACGAGGTCAAGTACTCCGAGTACCTCGAGCTGGACCTGTCCACCGTGGTGTCCTCGATCGCCGGACCGAAGCGTCCGCAGGACCGCGTGGAGCTGACCAACGCCAAGACGCAGTTCCGCAACGACCTGAAGAACTACGTCCACGAGACGGTGGAAGCTGAAAACGGCACCGTTGACGAAGCCCTGGAAGAGACCTTCCCGGCCTCCGACGCGCCGTCGTTCAACGCGAACGCCACCCAGATCGAAGACCACGAACATGACCTGGTGGAGAAGGCCGACGCTCCGGCCGAACGCTCCACGAACGCGGTTCAGGTCTCCATGGCCGATGGCCGCAGCTTCGAGCTGGACCACGGTGCTGTGTCGATCGCCTCGATCACGTCCTGCACCAACACGTCCAACCCGTCGGTGATGATGGCAGCAGCAGTGCTCGCCCGCAACGCCGTCGAAAAGGGCCTTACCGCCCAGCCGTGGGTCAAGACCTCGATCGCACCGGGTTCCAAGGTAGTTACCGACTACTACGAAAAGTCCGGCCTGATCCCGTACCTGGAGAAGCTCGGCTTCTTCGTTGTCGGTTACGGCTGCGCCACCTGCATCGGCAACTCCGGCCCGCTGGAAGATGAAATCTCCACGGCCATCCAGGAAGCCGACCTCGCCGTCACTGCAGTGCTCTCCGGCAACCGGAACTTCGAAGGCCGCATCAACCCGGACGTGAAGATGAACTACCTGGCCTCCCCGCCGCTGGTAGTCGCCTACGCCCTGGCCGGCACCATGGACTTCGACTTCGAGAATGACCCGCTGGGCCAGGACGAAGCCGGCAACGACATCTTCCTGAAGGACATCTGGCCGAACCCGGTCGAGGTCCAGGAGATCATCGACGCCTCCATTAACAAGGAGATGTTCACCAACAGCTACGACACCATCTTCGAAGGCGACGACCGTTGGAAGTCCCTGCCCACCCCCGAAGGTGCAACCTTCGAGTGGGATTCTGAGTCCACGTACGTCCGGAAGCCCCCGTACTTCGAGGGCATGAAGGCACAGCCGGAGCCCGTCTCCGACATCGAGGGCGCACGCGTCCTGCTGAAGCTGGGCGACTCGGTCACCACCGACCACATCTCCCCGGCCGGTTCCTTCAAGTCCGACACTCCGGCGGGCAAGTACCTGCTGGAGCACGGTGTAGCCCGCAAGGACTTCAACTCCTACGGCTCGCGCCGAGGCAACCACGAAGTCATGATCCGCGGCACCTTCGCCAACATCCGCATCAAGAACCAGCTGCTCGACGGCGTTGAAGGCGGTTTCACCCGCGACTTCAGCCAGGCCGACGCTCCGCAGGCTGCCGTTTACGATGCCGCGATGAACTACCAGGCTGCCGGCACCCCGCTGGTTGTCCTGGCCGGCAAGGAATACGGCTCCGGCTCCTCCCGTGACTGGGCCGCCAAGGGCACCGCGCTGCTGGGCGTCAAGGCCGTAGTTGCCGAGAGCTACGAGCGGATCCACCGCTCCAACCTCATCGGCATGGGCGTCCTTCCGCTGCAGTACCCGGCCGGCGTGAATGCCGAGTCGCTGGGCCTGACCGGTACGGAGACCTTCTCGGTTGAGGGTGTCACCGAACTGAACAACGGGACCACGCCCAAGGCCGTAAAGGTCACGGCCACCCCCGAAAACGGCGACGCCATCACCTTCGATGCGGTCCTGCGCATCGATACCCCGGGTGAAGCCGACTACTACCGCAACGGCGGCATCCTGCAGTACGTCCTGCGGCAGATCTCCGCTAAGTAGCAGTACACGCACCAGCATCAGGGCCCCGATTCCCCGATCCGCCCGCAGGGGCGGAGGAGGGAACCGGGGCCCTGTTGCATTGGTACGGAACCATGCAGCACGTGCTGCGCGTTAGAGTTAACCATTGCGACGGTGGATGCAGTGCCGCCGATACCGACTCAAGGGAGGCACCCTGTTGGGACTTCTGGAAACAATCCGGGATCCTCGGGACCTCAGCAGGCTTTCGCTGACACAGCTGAAGCGGCTTGCTGAAGAGATCCGTTCGTTCCTGATCACGAACGTAGCGCAGACCGGCGGCCACCTGGGCCCGAACCTGGGTGTGGTGGAACTGACCATGGGCATCCACCGGGTCTTCGATTCGCCGCGGGACAGCATCGTCTTTGACACCGGACACCAGTCCTACGTGCACAAGATCCTTACGGGCCGCCAGGACTTCGCCACACTGCGCCAGCAGGACGGCCTGTCCGGATACCCGTCGCGCGCCGAATCGGTCCACGACATTGTGGAAAGCTCCCACGCTTCCTCCTCGCTGTCCTGGGCTGACGGTATTTCCCGTGCCCGGCAGCTCAACGGCGAAGGCGACCGGTACACCGTGGTCATGGTGGGCGACGGCGCCCTGACCGGCGGTATGGCGTGGGAAGCCCTGAACAACATAGCTGCGGACCAGCGCCGCCGCGTGGTGATTGTGGTCAATGACAACGGCCGGTCCTACGCGCCCACCATCGGCGGCCTGGCCGACTACCTCGCCTCCCTGCGTCCCACCATCGACGCCGTCCGCACCCACCACGCCTACGAAAACACCCTCGGCTGGTGGCGGGAGCGGCTGCAGCAGGGCGGTCCGGTGGGCCGTTTCACCTACCGCAGCCTGCACGCGGCAAAAAAGGGCATCAAGGACTGGTGGACGCCCCAGGGCCTCTTCGAGGACCTGGGCATGAAATACGTCGGCCCCATCGACGGACACGACATCGACGCCGTCGAACGCGCCCTGAACAAGGCCAAGAACTACGCCGGCCCGGTCATTGTGCACGCCATGACGGAGAAGGGCCGCGGATACGCCCCGGCCCGCGCACATGAGGCCGACCAGTTCCACGCCGTGGGGATCATTGATCCTGAAACCGGTGATCCGGTGGAGCCGGGCGGCAAGGAATCCTGGACGTCGGTCTTCGCCACGGAGATTGCCCGGATTGCCGATGAGCGCACCGACGTTGTGGGCATTACCGGCGCCATGCTGATCCCGGTGGGCCTGCACCGCTTTGCCGAGAAGCATCCGGATCGCGTATTCGACGTCGGTATTGCCGAACAGCACGCTCTCACCTCCGCCGCGGGCATGGCTTTCGGCGGTCTGCACCCGGTGGTGGCCCTGTACGCGACCTTCCTGAACCGGGCCTTCGACCAGCTGTTGATGGACGTTGCCCTGCACAAGGCCGGCGTCACCATTGTGCTGGACCGCGCCGGTGTTACCGGCCCTGACGGCGCCAGCCACCACGGTATGTGGGACATGTCCATGCTGCAGATTGTGCCCGGGCTGCACCTAGCTGCTCCGCGCGACGCCACCCGGCTGAAGGAGGAGCTGCGCGAAGCCGTGGCCATCTCCGATGCTCCGTCCGTGGTGCGGTTCTCCAAGGGCACGGTCGGTGCCGACGTTGAGGCCGTGGAGCGGACCGCTGACGGCGTGGACATTCTCGCGCGCCGCCCCGCGGGTGACAGCTCCAATGACGTGCTGATTGTCAGCGTGGGCGCCATGGCGGACATCGCCCTGGACGTTGCCGGCCGGCTGGGGGACCAGGGCATCAGCTCCACCGTGGTGGATCCGCGCTGGGTATTGCCCGTGCCGCGCTCCATCATCAGCATTGCCGCTGAACACCGCATCGTCATCGTGATTGAAGACGGTGTCCGCGCCGGGGGCGTGGGCTCCCGGATCCGGCAGGAAATGCGGGCGGCCGGCGTGGACACGGCCCTTAACGAAGTAGGCCTGCCGGTGGAGTTCCTGGACCACGGCAGCCGCAGCGAGGTGCTGGAGCGGGTGGGGCTCACCGCCCGGCAGATCGCCAACGACGTCGTCGCGCAGGTCCTGGGGACCAAGGTGCCGTTTGCGCGGCCGCTGCCCGGGCAGGACCTGCCCACGGGTCAGGTGCCGAAGATCCAGTAACCAAGCAGGGGTTCCGAAGGCGGGAGCCGGGATAAGGGAGAGACGCCATGACGGAAAACGTTCCAGCCCTCGCCGTCACGGGTGCCACCGGTGCCCTGGGAGGCGCCGTCGCCCGGCTCCTCGCCGAAGCCGGTGTCCGGCAGCGGCTGTTTGCCCGGCGCACTGCCCGGCTCCCCGAACTGCCGGACACTCCGGTATTCGCAGTCTCCTACCTGGACCGTGCGCAGGCGGTCAGCGCGCTGCAGGGAGTGCATACGCTCTTTATGGTGTCCGCGGCCGAAAGTCCGCACCGGGTCGAGGACCAGCAGACGTTCGTGGATGCTGCAGTGGACGCCGGAGTGGAGACCATCGTGTACACCTCCTTCATGGGTGCTGCACCGGATGCTGTCTTCACCTTGGCCCGCGACCACTACGCAACGGAGGAACACATCAAGTCCACCGGACTTGCCTATACGTTCCTGCGGGACTGCCTCTACCAGGACATCCTGCCTACGTTCGTCCAGTCCGACGGCGTCATCCGCGGTCCTGCGGGGGACGGGTGTTTCGCTCCGGTGGCACGTACGGACGTCGCCCGGGCCGCGGCGAAGATCCTGCTGGCGCCGGGGGAGCACCGGAACCGCACCTATACCCTCACGGGACCTGCGGAACTGACCATGGCGGACGTGGCGCAGGTGCTGAGCACCGTCACGGGCAGCAGTGTCCGGTTCGAGAACGAGTCCTATTCGGATGCCGTAGCAACGCGGGTCAAGAGCGGCGCGGCGCAGTGGCAGGCGGAGGCCTGGAGTTCGAGTTACGCTGCCGTTGCTGCGGGGGAACTGGCTCCCGTCAGTGCGGACGTCCTGGACCTCACCGGCACACCCCCGCTCGGCTTCGAGGATTACTTGCACCAAACCCGCCGTTAGGTACGTCTGCAGGGCTGCACCGGGGCCTGCCCACCGGATAGGGTGGAGGATATGAACGAAGGATCTATGCCGGATGTACGCCGCTTCCTCGCCGAATGCACGGTGGGTGACCTGGACGACGACGACGCAACGCCCGTAGCCGATCTGTACGGCATGTACATCATCTGGAGCGAACAGCAGGGCTTGGACCCGCTGGCGGTGCAAGCATTCTCCGCTGCCGTCCGCGAAGAAGGCATCGAGGCTGAACGCCGGCGCAGCGAGCAGGTCTATACGGGCCTGCTGCCCACCGGGGCCATTCCCATCCAGTACATCCTTGAAACCGACAAGGCCCCCAGCCCCAACAGCCCGCTGGACAGCTTCCCGGCCTAGGGACAGGGCTGGTTCGGCTGCCGGGTTGCGATTTTGCTGCCGGTTTGGGAAAAATCCTCCGCCGCGTACCGGCAGGGATTCCCAAACCGTGAGTATTTTCCCAAAGGGGAGGAAATATCCCCCCTGCCGACGGGTATAGCGTAGCTTTTATGACTTCCTACAACAGACTTGGTAATTCCGGCCTGACCGTTTCCACGGTCGGGCTCGGTTGCAACAACCTGGGCCGCCCGGGAACCCCCACCGAATCGCAGGAGGGTACCGACGCCGTCGTCCACGCTGCGGTGGACGCCGGCATTACGCTTTTTGACGTGGCAGACGCCTACGGGCGCACCCCGGGACTGAGCGAGGAAATGCTGGGCAAGGCGCTGGGCGACCGGCGCGATGAAGTAGTGCTGGCCACCAAGTTCGGCATGGACATGCAGGGCGTCAACGGTGCGGACTTCGGGGCACGCGGATCCCGGCGGTACATCGTCAAAGCTGCCGAAGCCTCCCTGCGCCGCCTGAACACGGACTGGATTGACCTCTACCAGTTCCACACGCCGGACCCGCTCACGCCCATCGAAGAAACCCTGTCAGCCTTGGATGACCTCGTCACCAGCGGCAAGGTCCGGTACATCGGGCACTCCAACCGGGCAGGCTGGCAGATTGCCGAAGCCGAGTTTGTGGCCCGGATGGGTGGCTTCACGCCGTTCATTTCCTCGCAGAACCACTACAACCTGCTGGACCGCCGGGCCGAGCTGGAAGTGACCCCCGCCGCCGAAGCCTACGGGCTGGGCGTGCTTCCCTACTTCCCGCTGGCCAACGGTCTGCTCACCGGCAAGTACAGCAGCGGCAAGGCTCCGGAAGGCAGCCGGCTCACCCACTCCCGGACCAACCTCTTGGAGAATGCGGACTTTGAGCAGCTGGCCGAGTTTGGCCGTTTCGCCGCCGAGCGCGGTCTGACCGAGGTGCAGGTGGCCTTCTCCTGGCTCGCTGCGCAGCCGTCGGTGGCGTCCGTGATTGCGGGAGCAACGAAGGTGGAGCAGGTGCGGCAGAACGCCGAAGCTGTGTCGTGGGTGCCGTCGGAGAAGGACCTTGAGGAGCTGGACCGGATCTTCCCGAAGACGCCGAAGGTTGCCTTGTTCTAGGGTCCGCCTGTTGCGTCACCTTGGTTGCCCGGAGGGTCCGGAGGGTCCGGAACGGCGGCAACGAAAATCCCTTGCTCGCAGAGCTCGCCGGGATTATTAAAGCCGCCTAACCCGGACCCTCCGGGCCTACGTGGACGGCGTCGCCTAGCCCGAACCCTGCGGGCCTACGTGGATGGTGTCGTCTAGCCGGGAGCGCCCAGGTCCTCTGGGCAGATCCGAAAGACGGGATCGCCTTCGGCGAGGCGCTGTGAGTGTTCGATGGCGTCTATGCCAATGGCCCAATTGATCCAGACCGCCAAGGCTGCCGCCGCAAGGAGCAGCAGGGACGGGGCCAGCCTTTCCCGATTCCATGGGCGGTAGCCCAGCGAGAGTATGGCTGCTGCAGCCGCCGTAACAGGCGGTACCAAGGAAAGAGCCAGGACCCACTTGCGGCGTGGAACCTGCTGACCGTAGAAGCAGGCGCTGTGTCGGGGACGCAGTTCAGACTCATACCCAAACGCCAGGAATGTAGTAAAAAGGGCCACCACCATGGCGAAGAACCCCACCGTCAGGAATGTCCCGGCGTCGATTCGTCTGCTCATGCGCAATAGTCAAGCACAGCTCCGGCCGCTCGCTGTTCGCAGGGTTCCCAGGGCGGAAAGCTCAGGCCGGCTTGGTGGCCTTGCCGTCCAGCCAAAGCGTTTCCGATTCGTCGCGGTGGGTTCCCGACGTACCCACGTGCTTCGTGCCGATTTCGGCACCGTTTTTGATGACGTGGACAATTGCCATCCCGTGGCCGCGACCGATTCCGTAGTCGGCTTGGAGCCATTCCAGGATTTCCCCGGCCTTGGTGCGTTCGCCGAAACCTTTGGCCGCCGCTGCATCCACCAGTTGGCGGGGCGTTAATCCTGTCTTGTCCTCAACCGCATCAAGGTAAGCCTGAAAGGACATTCTCTTTTACCTCTGTTCGTGTTTGCGCCGAAACTAGCGGGCGCGCTGCAGTCGGACCAGTATTACCAGGATCACCGCCGTGAGTGCCAGCAGGATCCCGGCGAGAGTCCAGCGCCATGGCGCGGACCAGGGGAGAAGTACCGTCAGCCAGCCAAGAACTGCCGTGGCAAGTATCAGCGCTACCACGCGCCGGCTTTGCCTGCGGTTTTCCTCCGACGTTCCCTTCACGGCCGGAAGGCTAGCGAAGAAGACCGTCCCTGCCCAGAGAGCCGGCGCTAAGCGGCCAGGTGCGCTGCAGGATGTCAGGCCCGCGGCAGCACACCCAGGAGCGCCGACGACAGGGCGATCCTTAGGGCGTCAGTGAGGTCTACGTGGAGGACACCCAGGGCGGGTTCCTCCGCATAGGCGGCAAGGAGGCTGGGGGGAGGCGGGACGTAGGAGGACAGTGCACCGGCAGTAACCAGTGCGATCAGGCAGAACTGCTGGGCTCCGTCCCCCAACTCTGGCAGGTGCCGGCACACGATGCCGGTCATGGCCTCGAGCCTGGCCAGGGAGGCCCGCTTGTGCCGCTTGGCCACCTCAACCGAAATGTTGTGCTCCAGGACGCCGCCCTGCGCCCCGAACAGGTCGCACAGTACCGGGCGTGCCCCCAGGGACCGGCTCAGGATTTCGGCCAGCTGATCGGCCCGCACTGCCGGTGCCGCTTCGGGCTCGATGCCCATTGAGAGCTCCTGTGCCAATTCGGTGAGCCAGGTGCCCAGGAAGTCATCGAGCAGTTCGAGCAGCACTGCTTCGCGGGAGTCGAAATAGCGCAGGACGTTGGACTTCGCCAGCCCCACCCGCCGGCTGAGCTCGTTGAGACTGACCCCGGCTACCGGCATCTCGTCCAGCATTGCCGCTGCGGTGTCCAAGATGGCCCGACGCCGGGTCTCTTTCTGCTCTTCGCTGCGCGCCCGTTGGAATGTCACGCGGCCAGCATACATTACGGACCGGCGGTCTATTGACGTGGGAATGCAGGGCGCTTACGCTCGTCCTACGTAACAGACCAACGGTACTTTAGGAGCCCCCCATGAACCTCAGCTGGAACGAGAACCACATCCCTGATCAAACCGGACGCGTGGCGATAGTGACCGGTGCCAACACCGGGCTGGGTTTTCAGACCGCCAGGATGCTCGCGGAACGGGGGGCGGCGGTGGTCCTGGCCGTACGCGACGTCGAGAAGGGCAAGCAGGCGGCTGCCCGCATCAACGGGGACGCGAGGGTTCAGGCCTTGGACCTGGGCTCACTGGAGTCGGTCCGGTCCGCTGCGGCGGCCCTGCGCGCGGACCACCCGCGGATAGACCTGCTGATCAACAATGCCGGCGTGATGTACACGCCGAAGCGGACCACCGCGGATGGCTTTGAACTGCAGTTCGGCACCAACCACCTCGGGCATTTCGCCCTGACCGGCCTGCTGCTGGACCGGCTGCTGCCGGTTCCCGGCTCGCGCGTTGTGACGGTCAGCAGTACCGGGCACCGCATCCGGGCCGGGATCCACTTTGATGATCTCCAGTGGGAGCGCTCGTATAGCCGCGTCGGCGCCTACGGCCAGGCCAAGCTGGCAAACCTGATGTTCACGTACGAACTCCAGCGCCGTCTCGAACCCCTTGGTACCACTGTCGCGGTGGCCGCCCATCCGGGCGTCTCCAATACGGAGCTCACCCGCAACACACCGGCAGCGCTTCGGGTGCCGGTCACCTGGCTCGCCCCGTACTTCACGCAGACTCCCGAGATGGGTGCCCTGCCCACCCTGCGTGCGGCTACCGATCCGGAGGTCACCGGCGGCCAGTACTACGGTCCCGGCAACCGCTCACAGACCCGCGGCTATCCGAAACCTGTCGCCTCCAGCCCTGCCTCCCATGACCAAGCGGTCCAGCAGCGCCTCTGGACCATCTCGGAGGAACTCACCGGGGTAACCTTCCCTCTGGCGCCGGCTAACCTGACCTGACCTGCGTTACGGACGCAACCGAACGCCCGATTGGACGATTAAACGAGAGCGCCGGACGGACCGGGTTAGGCGGCTTTAATAATCCCTGCGAGCTCTGCGAGCAGGGATTTTCGTTGCCGCCGTTCCGGTCCGCCCGGCGCGGACGGTAGGCGCGGGCGCCCGTTAGGGGCTAAGCAGCCACAGCCGCCTCGTGGAACTTCTTGCCATTAACCCGCTCGGACGCACCGACGCGGTCCAGATACGGGGTAATTCCGCCCAGGTGCATCGGCCAGCCGGCACCGAGGATGACACACAGGTCGATGTCCTCGGGTCCTGCCACAACGCCTTCTTCGAGCATGAGCCCGATTTCCTCGGCCAGGGCGTCCTGCGTGCGGCGCAGGACTTCCTCGGACGTGGAGGGGGTGTTGCCGAAGTCCAGCATCGCCAGGGTTTCCTCCGGGATGTACTGGTTGCCGTTTTCGTCCTTCTGCCAAATGGACTTGATGCCGGCGTCGATGATTTTCTGCTGGTTCTTGGAGACCCAGAAACGCTCGCCGAAGGCAGCGTGCAGGGATTCCTGCACGTGCTGGCCCACCGGCAGGCCCACCAGGGCGAGCAGGGTGAAGGGAGACATCGGCAGGCCCATAGAACGCAGGGCGTTGTCTGCCGTGGCGGCGTCGGTGCCCTCGTCGAAAACCTTGGTGATCTCGCCGAACATGCGGCCCAGGATGCGGTTGACCACAAACGCGGCCGCATCCTTGACCAGCACTGCGGTCTTCTTGAGCTGCTTGGCCAGCACAAAGGCGGTTGCCAGGACGGCGTCGTCGGTCTTGGGTGCGCGGACAATTTCCAGCAGCGGCATCACGGCCACCGGGTTGAAGAAGTGGAAGCCCACCACGCGCTCCGGGTGCTTGAGGTCCGCGGCCATTTCGGTGACGGAGAGCGAGGAGGTGTTGGTGGCCAGGATGCACTCGGGGGAGACCACGGCCTCCACCTCGGCGAAGACCTGCTTCTTGACCGAGAGCTCTTCGAAGACGGCTTCGATGACGAAGTCGGCGTCGGAGAAGGCTTCCTTGGAGACCGAGCCGGTAACCAGGGCCTTGGTGCGGTTGGCGGCGTCGGGGGAGATGCGCTTCTTGGCCAGGAGCTTGTCCACCTCGGCGTGTACGTAGCCCACGCCCTTGTCCACCCGTGCCTGGTCGATGTCCGTCATGACCACGGGGACCTTGAGCTGGCGGGCGAAGAGCAATGCCAGCTGGCTGGCCATCAGGCCGGCGCCTACCACGCCCACCTTGGTGACCGGGCGGGCGAGCTTCTTGTCCGGGGCGCCGGCGGGGCGCTTGCCGCGCTTCTGCACCAAGTCCAGGAAGGCGTACACGGTGGAGCTGAACTGGGGGGACTGCATCAGTTCGGCCAGGGCGTCGCACTCGGCTTCGCGGGATTCCTCGCGGGTCCAGGTCTTGCCCTTTTCGAGCAGGTCCAGCACCTTTGCCGGGGCAGGTGCGGCGTTGGAGGTCTTGGCCTCCACGAAGGCACGGCCCTTGGCGACGGCGGCGTCCCACGCTTCGCCGGCGTCGGCAGGCTCGACGGCGTTGGGCCGCTCCACCTTTTCTTCGCCGCTGATCACGCGGGAAGCCCAGGCCAGGGACTGCTCGAGGAAGTCCGCCGGCTCGAACAGTGCGTCGGCGATGCCGAGCTTGTAGGCGGCCGGACCGGCGAGGGTGCGGTTGTTGCTCAGCGGGTTCTCGATCATCACCTTGACAGCGTTCTCGGGGCCGATGAGGCGCGGCAGCAGGTAGACGCCGCCCCAACCCGGGACCAGGCCGATGAAGGCTTCGGGCAGGGCCAGTGCACCGGCGCCGGTGGACACCGTGCGGTAGTCGGACTGCAGGGCAATTTCCAGGCCGCCGCCCAGGGCCACACCGTTGATGAAGGCGAAGCTGGGAACGCCCAGGGTGCCCAGCTTGCCGTAGACGTCGTGGCCCAGGCGGGCCATGGCGTAGCCGGCTTCGATGTCGGAAATGGACTTCACAGCGGACAGGTCGGCGCCGGCCACCAGGTAGAAGGGCTTGCCGGTGACGCCCACACCCACAATTTCGCCGGCGTCGGCGCGGACCTTGAGTTCGTCCAGCTTTTCGCCGAGCTCAAGCAGGGTGTTCGGGCCCAGCGTGGTGGGGCGGGAGTGGTCGACGTCGTTGTCCAGGGTGATCAGCGCGAAGGTGCCGGCGTTGCCGGGGAGCGCGATGTCCGAGACGTAGGAGTGGGTAACAACCTCGGTGGGGAAGAGGCCCGCGAGGCGCTGGTAATCGGGAGCAGACATTACTTCGTGGCCTCCGTGGAATCGGTGTTGTAGTCGGGGTGGTTCGGGTTTTCCCAAATCACCGTGGCGCCCATGCCCAGGCCGATGCACATGGTGGTCATGCCGTAGCGGACGCTGGGGTCTTCCTCGAACTGGCGGGCCAGCTGGTTCATCAGGCGCACGCCTGAGGAGGCCAGCGGGTGCCCGACGGCGATGGCACCGCCGTAGCGGTTGACGCGGGGATCGTCGTCGGCAATGCCGAAGTGGTCCAGGAAGGACAGGACCTGGATGGCGAAGGCTTCGTTGATTTCGAACAGGCCGATGTCCTCAATGGACAGGCCGGTCTGCTTCAGCACCTTTTCGGTGGAAGGCACCGGGCCGTAGCCCATGACCTCCGGTTCGACGCCGGCGAAGGCATAGCCGACCAGGCGCATCTTCACGCCCAGGCCGAGTTCCTCGGCAGCTTCGGCGGAGGCGAGCAGCGCGGTGGTGGCACCGTCGTTCAGGCCGGCGGCGTTGCCCGCAGTGACCCGGCCGTGGGCGCGGAACGGGGTGCGCAGCTGGGCGAGGTCCTCAACCGTGGTGCCGGGGCGCGGCGGCTCGTCCACGGTGTTCAGGGTCCATCCGGTGCCGGGCTTCTTGGTGGCAACGGGCACCAGGTCAGGCTGGATCTCGTTGTTGGCGTAGGCCTTGGCGAGCTTCTCCTGGCTGGCGGCGGCGTACGCGTCGGTGCGCTCCTTGGTGATGTGCGGGAACCTATCGTGCAGGTTCTCGGCGGTGTTGCCCATGTTCAGGGCTGCCGGGTCCACCAGGCGTTCGGTCATGAAGCGGGGGTTGGGATCGGCGTCCTTGCCCATCGGGTGGTTGCCCATGTGCTCCACGCCGCCGGCGATGACGACGTCGTAGGCGCCGAAGCCGATGCCCGAGGCGGTGGTGGTCACGGCCGTCATGGCGCCGGCGCACATACGGTCGATGGCGAATCCGGGGACCGTGCGGGGCAGACCGGCCAGCAGGGCGGCGGTGCGGCCGATGGTCATGCCCTGGTCACCGGACTGGGTGGTGGCGGCGATGGCTACTTCGTCAACGCGTTCCGGAGGGAGGGAAGGGTTGCGGCGCATCAGCTCGCGGATGCACTTGACCACCAGGTCATCGGCCCGCATGCCGGCGTAGATACCCTTTTCGCCGGCTTTGCCGAACGGGGTCCGCACTCCGTCAACGAAAACTACGTCCCTGATCTGCCGTGATCGGCTTTGTGGGCTCACGTACTTACTCCTCTTTGAGATATGAAACGGAACAACGTCCGACTCGATGTTACTCATGAGTAACATAGGCCGCAAGGGACCCCCGCATTGTCGGTGGTGCGGGGCGCACCTGCCCCGGCAACAGACCCTATCGACATACCGCCGTCCAAGGAACCGTTGTACGGACGGTGCTGATACTTTGTCCGGATGGAATCCGTGGCCGACGCCGAACTGGCAGCATGGCTGGCGGTAGTCCGCTCCGGCGGCAGTTCGGAGCCCTCGCCGGAACAGATCAGGCAACTGCGGGTGCCGCGCCGCCGCCCGGCAGGTCCGGCGGTGCAGGAAGTGCGGGATCTGATGATCCCCGGAACCGTACCGCTGGCCGCCCGGTTGTACCGTCCTCACGGTTCAGCACTGCCGCTGACGGTTTTTGTGCACGGCGGAGGATTCGTCTTCGGAGGGCTGGAGTCCCATGACCGGCTGTGCCGGCGGCTTTCGCTGCTGGCCGGCACCGCCGTCCTGGCAGTGGATTACCGGCTGGCGCCGGAGCATCCCGCTCCCGCGGGGGTGGACGACGTCGTCCGGGCCCTGCGCTGGGCGGCGGACCGTCCGCCGGCGCTGGGGCCGCTGCTGCCCGGTGCCGGACTGGCCGGTGACAGCGCCGGCGGGCTTATTGCGTTCCTCGCAGCCCGCAGCTTGGCCGGTACCGCGGCCGAACCCCGCCTGCTGCTACTGGCCTACCCCAATGCAGACCTGACCCTGAGCCTGCCCGGCGTCCGCGGGAAAGGTGAGGGGTGGGGTCTTTCGGTGCGGGACCTGGCGTTCTACATCAAGCAGTGGGTGCCGGCAGCGGAACGGCTGGCGGAGTTCAGCCCAGTGCATCTTCTCCGTGCGGATCTGGCCAGGGGGCAGCACCTGCCGGTGCGGACGCTGCTGGCCACCGCAGAACACGATCCACTGCGGGAAGAGGGGCAGATGCTGGCACGCGAACTGGCCCGGGGCGGAACCGCCGTTGACTATGTTCCGCACCCGGGGCATCTGCACGGCTTCCTGACGCTGGATGCAGTGTCGCCGGCAGCCCGTACCGCAGGTGATGCCCTGCTGCTGCGGTACGGTGCGGCACTGGCTGCGGGCCGCGGCTGAAGTTCGCGGCGGAAGGATGGGCGAGCGGTCCTAGGGGAGGGTTTTTACCTGTGCGTTCTCCCGGCGCACAATCCGCCGACGCCACAGATGCACAAGGATCACGAGAACGATGGGTGGTCCAACCACTAGGCCGAATCCGACGAAAGTGCCGATCACGTATCCAACGCCTTCCCCGGCGGATTCGACGTCGGCGTCGCTCAGTTGTTGCGGCAGCGTCACCATCGCGGCAAGCAGCAAAATGCTGCCCAGCACGTAGCCGATGACCAGGAGGATCATGCTGGCGACGCGCTTGCCGGTTTCCCTCACTGGAGCGGGGGTGGAGAAGGGCTGGTAGCCGGGATACTGCTGGCCCTGGTACTGGTTAGGCCCGGGATACTGCTCGCCGGGATATTGCGGCGTCCCGTACGGCTGGGTTGGATATTGCTGGCCCGGGTACTGCTGCTGGCCCGGGTACTGCCCGCCCGGCTGCTGTTCGTTAGTGCTCACGTTTCCCCCAAATGAATCCGGCGAATGGCATCGCGCGGGTGATTGTCGGAAATGATACACACCGGAGCATACCCGGCAGGGGTTTGTCTGAACCTGAGGCCGGCGCGGCACGGTGCGCATAGATGCGGCGGTAATAAGCCGGCCGGTAAATAGGGAATCGACGGGGAAAGGAGTGTCGTTCTGGCCGCACCTTTAAGTGGTTAGTTAGGCTAAGGAAGACATTGACACAACAACTAAATCCCCCCGCGCGGACAAAGATGAGGACCCTTCCGTTTTCTTGCTGCTCCGCCGCCCGCCCCGCGCCTTGATGATGAGGCCGTAAAGGCAAAATACCCGCGGCTGCGCCTGCAGGTGTTTATGGGCATCTTCATCGGCTATGCCGGTTATTACCTCGTCCGGAACAATGTGCCGCTGGTGGGCACGATTCTGCGTGACGAGCATGGCTTCAGCGCCTTCGGGCTGGGCGTAGTCACCAACGGTGTGCTCGTGGCCTATGGCCTCAGCAAGTTCTTCAGCGCCATTGTGAGCGACCGCAGCAGTGCACGGCTGTTCCTCCCGATCGGCCTGGCGCTTTCCGCCCTGGCCAACCTGTTTATCGGCTTTGTGCCGGCGGTGGGCACTTCCGTTGCCTTCTTGGCCGTCGTAATGATCTTCAACGGATTCTTCCAGGGAATGGGGTGGCCTCCCAGTGGGCGGACCCTCGTGCACTGGTTCTCCACTTCGGAGCGCGGCTCCAAGACCGCGTTCTGGAATATCGCCCATAACGTAGGCGGTGCCGGATCCGGCGCCCTGGCCGGGGCAGCCATGGCCTGGTTCGGCGGCTGGCAGTCGGCATTCTGGTTCCCGGGCATTGTCGGCATGGTTATTGCCATTATTGCTTTCTTCCTGCTCCGGGATACACCGGAATCCGAAGGGCTTCCTCCCATTGAGGAATACCGCAATGATCCCGCTCCGGTTGAAGAGGATGCAGCGGATGAAACCGCCAGCACCTGGGAAACCGTCCGCCGCTATGTCCTGACGAACGCCACCATGGTCAAGCTGGCCCTGGCCAATGTGTTTGTGTACACCCTGCGCTACGGCGTCCTCGTGTGGGCGCCGGTGTACCTGGCGGACGTGCGCGGTGCGAGCCTGGGCGAAGGCATTGCCGGATTCTCCCTGTTCGAACTCGCCGGTATTCCGGGCACCCTGCTGTGTGGCTACATCAGTGACAAGGTGTTCCGCGGCCGCCGTTCGCCGGCGGGCATCACCTTCCTGATCGGCGTATTCCTGGCCGTAATGGTCTACTGGCTTTCGCCGGTGGAATGGCCGCTGTGGATTTCCTACGGCGCACTGGTCGTCATCGGCGGCCTGATCTACGGGCCGGTCATGCTGATCGGCCTGCAGGCCCTGGACCTGAGCCCCCGCCGGGTAGCGGGCACGGCAGCCGGATTCACCGGCCTGTTCGGCTATGTCCTCGGCGCCACGCTGGCCTCCACCGGCATCGGCCTCTCCGTGGACCACTTCGGCTGGGATGTCACCTTCATGCTGATCCTGGCGTGTGTGCTGCTTGCCATCGGGTTCATGGCCGTGACGAGGACGCCATGCGTGCCCGCCGCGCCAAAGCGCTGCAGTAGCGCAGAACGGCAGCTGGCTCACTAGCTGACACTGGCCGTGCCGCCCCTCGGGGTGGCACGGCCAGTGCCGTTTCGGGCAGCAAGCTGGTGGGACAGCACCGAACCTGCGGCACTGGTCGCCCAGGGCGGGGGCGCCGGACACTAACGCTCTGGGCGGAAAGCATGCTTAGTATTTCGTTCAGCAAGCGGTGCCTCGCTAACCTGATATTGATGAGTACCGCTAAAACTTCCCCGAAGAATGTCCGCACATCCAGCACCGCCGGTATGGTCCGTGTGCGCGGCGCGCAGGAAAACAACCTGCGCAACGTCGACGTCGACATTCCCCGCGACGCGATTGTCGCCTTCACCGGCGTCTCCGGTTCGGGTAAATCCTCCCTGGCTTTCGGTACGATCTACGCCGAGGCGCAGAAGCGCTACTTCGAATCAGTGGCTCCGTATGCCCGGCGGCTGCTGTCCCAGGGGCACACCCCCAAGGTGGAGGAAATCACCGGGCTCCCGCCCGCCGTCGCCCTCCAGCAGCGCCGCGGTGCCCCCAGTTCCCGCTCCACCGTGGGCACCCTGACCACGCTGTCGAACTCCATGCGCATGCTCTTCTCCCGCGGCGGAACCTATCCGGCAAACGCCGAGCCGGGCAGCCTGGACTCTGATGCCTTCTCGCCCAACACGGCCGCGGGCGCCTGCCGGGAGTGCTCCGGGCTGGGCATCGCCCATACCGTCACCGAGGATTCGCTGGTGCCGGACCCGTCGCTGACCATCCGCGAAGGCGCCATTGCTGCCTGGCCGGGGGCCTGGCAGGGCAAGAACCTGCGGGACATCCTCATTCAGCTGGGCTACGACGTCGACGTGCCCTGGCAGAAAATGTCCAAGAAGGACCGCGACTGGATCCTGTTCACCGAGGAACAGCCCGTCGTGATGATCACCCCGCAGCGTGACCGGGTGGCCAAACCGTACAAGGGCCGCTTCTGGAGCGCGAAGAGTTACGTTATGCACACGCTGGCTGATTCAGGCAGCGCACAGATGCGTGAACGTGTTCTCGCCTACATGGTTTCGGGCCCCTGTCCGGTCTGCGGCGGCGCCGGCCTGCGCCCGGAGGCCCTGGCCGTCACCTTCGCCGGCCGGAACATTGCCGAGCTGAACGGTGCCACCCTGGCCGAACTTGCCGAGATCATCCGGCCGACGGCGGAACTGAAGTCCGCCGGCACTGCCTCCCGTGCAGCGGCCTCCAATGAAGACACCGAGGTAGCGGTGACCATCACCCGCGACCTGCTCGGCCGGCTGGAGGTGCTGATCGGCCTTGGCCTGGGCTACCTCAGCCTCTCGCGCGCCACCCCCACCCTCTCGCCGGGGGAGATGCAGCGCCTGCGCATCGCCACCCAGCTGCGCTCCGGCCTGTTCGGGGTGATCTACGTGCTGGACGAGCCTTCGGCCGGCCTGCACCCGGCCGACGCCGAGCCGCTGCTGACCGTGCTGCAGGAACTGAAGGATGCCGGCAACTCGGTGTTCGTTGTTGAGCACAACATGGACGTGGTCCGCAGTGCGGAGTGGATTGTCGACGTCGGCCCGCAGGCCGGCGACGGCGGCGGCACCGTGCTCTACAGCGGCCCGGTTGACGGACTGGCGGAGGTAGAGGAAAGCGCCACGCGTCCGTTCCTGTTCGGCGAAGCGCAGACCGCACCGCCGGCCCGCCGCACGCCCGATGAGTGGCTGACGCTGAAAGGCATCACCCGGCACAACCTGCACGGCCTGGACGCGGACATCCCGCTGGGCGTACTCACCGCAGTCACCGGCGTTTCCGGTTCCGGCAAGTCCACCCTGGTCAGCCAGGTGCTGGCCGAAACAGTGGGCCGGCAGGTCAACGGAGCGGCTCCGGAGGCCGACGACACGGAAGACACCGAGGACGACGATCCTGGCGTGCAGGTGCGGTCCATCGCAGGGTTGGAACACCTGGACCGGCTGGTCCGGGTGGACCAGCGGCCCATCGGCCGGACTCCGCGCTCCAACCTGGCCACCTATACGGGCCTGTTCGACGCCGTGCGGAAGCTCTACGCCTCAACCGACGAAGCCCGCTCGCGCGGCTACACCGCCGGCCGGTTCTCCTTCAACGTGGCCGGGGGCCGCTGCGAGACGTGCCAGGGTGAAGGCTTCCTCGCCGTCGAACTGCTGTTCCTGCCCGGCACCTACGGACCGTGCCCCGTCTGCCACGGCGCCCGCTACAACAAGGAAACCCTTGAGGTAACGTACCGGGGAATGTCCATTGCGGACGTGCTGGATATGCGGGTGGAGTCCGCTGCGGAGTTCCTCTCCGACGTGCCGGCTGCCTCCCGCAGCCTGCAGACCCTGCTCGATGTCGGGCTCGGTTACCTGCGCCTGGGCCAGCCCGCCACCGAGCTCTCGGGCGGCGAAGCGCAGCGGATCAAGCTCGCCACCGAACTCCAGCGTGCCCGCCGCGGGCACACGCTCTACCTGCTCGATGAGCCCACCACCGGCCTGCACCCGCAGGACGTCCAACTGCTGCTGCGCCAGCTGAACCGCCTCGTCGATGCGGGCAACACCGTGGTGGTGGTGGAACACTCGATGAACGTGGTGGCTTCCGCCGACTGGGTGATCGACATGGGTCCTTCTGGCGGCGAAGAGGGCGGCCGGATCATGTGCGCCGGCACCGCCGCCGACGTCGCCGCTTGCGAGGCAAGCCGGACGGCGCCTTATCTGGCGGCGGCGCTCCAAACGCTGGGCTAGCCGGCAGCGGCAGCCGGGGCGCCCTTGCCGGCGGCGTCTCGTGCCGCAATGTAGCCGTACACCAGGCCCTGGCCGATGGTGGCGCCTGCCCCGGGGTAGCTCTTGCCAAAGACGTTCGCAGCCGTGTTGCCGATGGCGTACAGCCCCTCCAACACGGTGCCGTCCTCGCGCAGGACCCGCCCGCGGGCATCCGCGGTCAGGCCGCCGCAGGTACCCAGATCCGAGAGCACCATCTTGACGGCGTAAAAGGTCTTGCCGCTCAGGGGGCGCAGGTTCGGGTTGGGCCGGATGGTCGGGTCGCCGTAGTAGCGGTCGTAGGCGCTGGAGCCGCGGTGGAAGTCCTCGTCCACGCCGGCTGCGGCGACTTCATTGAAGCGGGCCGCCGTGGCCGTGAACGTGTCTTCTGGCACCCCGATGCTCCGGGCGAGCTCGGCCAGGCTGCCGGCCTTCGCGGCGATGCCCGCCTCGTACCATGCTGCGGGCAGCGGCGAGCGGGGGTACAGCGCGCCGGCCAGCAGATAGCTGTTGCGGTATTCCTGGTCAAAGATCATCCACATGGTGCCCACCGGGTCGCCCTGCTTCTCCCGCTCCAGCACATGCTGGCCGAAGGACATGTAGTTCTCCGCCTCGTTCACGAACCGCTTGCCGGCGTCGTCGACAATAAACGAGCCCGGCAGGGAACGCTCCGCCAGCATCACCGACGGTGCGGCCCCGGGCAGCGGCGCGACGGCGGGGAACCACCAGGCCTGGTCCAGGAGTGCGGTGCCGGCGCCGGCGTCCACACCGGCCTTGATGGCGTCACCGGTATTGCCTTCGGCGCCGAAGCTCCACCCTTCAAGGGCTGGGGACTGGTGCTTGTGCCGCAGGGCCATGTCGTGGTCAAAGCCGCCGGCGGCGAGCACCACGCCCTGGCGTGCCGTCACCGTCACCTCCGTGCCGTCCTGCTCCAGGACGGCACCGGTGACCCGGCCGCCGTCGGAAATCAGCCGGACCAGGGATGTTTCCGTCCAGACCGGGATGCCCGCCTTCAGCACTCCGGCAAACAGCCCGGCAGCGAGGGCCTGCCCGCCGGCGACATAGTCCCGTTTCAGTGCCAGTCCGCCGATTCCCTGCACCGCTCGCCTCACTGCGGTCGGGAAGCCCTTGGCCGGGACCTTGGCGAGCAGGTTCAGCCAGCGGTAGTCCTTGCCCGTGATGGGCATGGGCAGGGGTGCCTCCATGGTGCCGCCGCGGAGCCGGGCGCGTTCGGTCCCCAGCCGGTTGGCGTCAAAGGGAATACATTCACAGCTGCGGCCGATGGCGGAGCCGCCCGGCTGCTCGGGCTGGTAGTCGGAGTACTCCTTGTCCCACATAAAGCGCATGGGGGTGGTCCGGCGCAGCATGTCCACGGTGTCCGTGCCGTTGTCGAGGAAAGACTGCCAGCGTTCCCGCGGGGAGGTGTCGCCGACGACGGCGTCCACGTAGGCGGCCGCGCGGGCGGGGGAATCGGGGGCACCGGCTTCGCGCAGGATCGGGTTGTCCGGAATCCAGAACGCACCGCCGGACCGTGCCGTCGAGCCGCCCACGTAGGCGGTCTTCTCTGCGATCAGGACGGAGGACCCCAGTTCGGCGGCGGCCAGTGCAGCGGCCATGCCGGTGCCGGAGCCGATCACCAGCAGGTCCACCGTGGTGTCCTGTGCCGTTGCGGTGCGGGCGGGTGCGGATTTGGGCATTGCGGTCTCCTTTGACGGGCAAGCGTTATCCGGCACCGGGGGAGTGGTTCCCCGTCCGTTGCCGGATAACGCTTTGTGCTGAGCGGTTTCTGCACCCTAGCGCGGAACGTGGGCCGGTGCCATTTCCGTCCCTGCGTGCCGGGCATATCCAGTGAACGCGCAGCCGGTCAGTGTATGTCCTTCGGCCCCGGCTTGTCCGGCCCGTGGAACCGCACATAGCTGTACCCGATCAGGGCCAGTCCCAGGCAGCCGGAAACAATCATGGTGACGCCGGTGGCCCATCCGCCGGGCAGCCACCAGGTATCCTGCAGCGGCCACCACTTCGGTGCCTGCCGCCAGATACCCCACAGCACACCGGCTGCCGTCACCGCCAAGGCGCCGCAGACGGTTCCGGCGATCCGCGGCCAGGTCTGCACCCCCTGAGCGGCGGCCCGAAAGGCACGCACCCGGACGGGGTTCAGCCAGCGGTGGGCCCAGGCGTAGCGCAGGGACAGGACCGCAAGACCGGCGACTATCATCAGCAGGCCGGGCCCGGGGAGCACCAGGGCCGCCAGGCCCAGGACAACCAGCGTCCAGCCCGCCACCTCAATGCCCGTACGGCGCAGCCATGCCGGTATCCGTTCAGTGCGCGTCATGGACCCAGCCTTTCACATCGCCCGCCCGGGCAGGAGTGCCCGAGGGTCACGTCACGGATTCCCCTGCAGTCCGCGGCGGCTGACATAATCCTTGCCGGAAACCGGAGGGAAAGCGGTGAGTGCCAAGTGAAGTTCCAGATGGAGGCCATCGGGCAGGTGTCGTCCAGCCGCAGCGAGGTGCGGGATGACCAGTGGGACCAGGAGCGGGCCGTGATTACGCTGGATCCCGCACTGTTCACCGAGGAGGCATTGTGGGGACTGGCGGTTCAGCCATGCCGGCCGAACCGGATCGGCACCACCATTGTGCAGATCCGGTCGGTGGGCGGCCTGTCCCTGGAGGCCCGTGGCCCAGCCCGGCTGGGCCACAGAGCTGATGCGTGGCTATTGGTAATCCAGGGGCAATGGATACTGGTGCCGTGAACACCATCCTCCGCGCCTCCCGCATCAGCACACCCCGCCTGCAGTTGGATCCCCTGAGCGTTATCCATGCGGCGGAGATGGTCCCGGTGCTGGCCGGTACCAACCTCTACCGGTACATCGGCGGGGAGGCGCCCACCCGCGGGGAACTGACCGGCCGGTATGCCGCACAATCCGTCGGTGCCTCACCGGACGGGCGGGAGGCATGGCTGAACTGGATCATCCGGGAGGAAGGCGCGGCCGTCGGATTCGTGCAGGCCACCGTGGCTGTGGGCGGGCCGTGCCCGACGGCGTACCTGGCGTGGGTAGTGGGCGAACCGTTCCAGGGCCGCGGCATCGCCACTGAAGCCGCCCGGGCAGTGCTGGATTGGCTGCAGCGGTGCTCCGGCGGCCCGGTTGCCGCGTTCATCCATCCGCAGAACCAGGCCTCCGCCGCCGTCGCCTGCAAACTGGGATTGATCGCCAGCGGGGAGCTGGACGAGGACGGCGAGGAGCGTTGGGACCTGCCCGGGCACCGCACAGGGAAAAGCGCCGCCGCCCAACAAAAAAACGGCAGGTGCCGGAGAAACAGTCTCCGGCACCTGCCGTCGGTGGTGGGCGGTGCTAGTTGACCTTGACGGTCATCATGCCCTTGGGGTTGCTTTGGACCACGGTGATCTTGGTTCCGGTTCCGGCAACCACCACGCTGCCCTGCGGATTGGCGGGGTCGTAGTAGGCATTGGGATTGCTGTCATCGAAGACGGCAACACCGGGCCGGGACGGAACCTGCAGGGTGGTCATGCCGGCCGCCGTCTCGCGGTGCAGCAGGATCGGATCCGTTGCTTCCTTGCCGAACGTGGCGTCAAAGCTCTGAATGCGGTTCCGTGCCACCGTGCCGTCTGTCCAGCGCAGGGCCGTGGCGCGGGCGTCCACCGGCAGGACCAGTCCGGCACCGGGGTGCTGGCTGGTGTTGTTGTTGCGCTGTCCGGCGTTCCAGTAGGTGACCAGCAGCCCGTTCTGGTACGGGAAGTGTTCCACCTTATCCGGTGAGCTCAGTGCCCAGCCGAAGTTGTACGGGCCGGTCTGCAGGGTGGAGTCGTATCCGGCGTACTGGCGGTTTTCGGCAATGTAGTAGCGGCCGTTACCCTGGGCATCCCGAGGCAGGGTGACCACCAGCGCCTGCTGTTTCTTGGTGGCGTGGTACGACGCGCCCAGCATGTGCGTGGACTTTTGCCCCGCGGTGGCAACATCGTAGTCCAGCCAGCCCAGCTGCAGCTTTTCCCAGGCACCCATGTGGTTGGGGGTGGTGCCGATGGAATCCGTGCCGCGGCCCAGCCAGGAACCGGAACTCATCAGCGTCCAGAAACCGGTGCCGTTGTCGCCGCCGGCAGTGTCGTAGAGGTCGGGCAGGCCCAGATCGTGGCCGTACTCGTGTGCGAACACACCGAGTCCGCCGTTTTCGGGTTCGGTGGTGTAGTCGCGGATCCAGACCTTGGAATCACCGATCCGGATGCCGCCGAAGGGGTTGGTCGCCGGGCCGTCAATGCCGTAGCCTGCCTGGCCTACGGACCAGCGGTGTGACCAGATGGCCGACGTCGCTGCTCCGGCCTCCTCGCCCTCGCCTGCGTGGATGGCCTGGAAGTGGTCGATGTAGCCGTCCGGCTCATCAAAGTTGCCGTTGTTGTTGTAGTCGTACCGGTCCCACTGGTCGAAACCGGCCAGGTAGGCATCAACGTCGGCAGGAGATTTTCCGGCGGCGATCTGGGATTCGTACCAGGCGTCGGCAGCGTCCTGCACGAACCGGGTCATGTCCTCCTGGCTCTCGGTCTCGCCGTAGCTGGCCGAGTTGTACGGCACCGTAACCCAGTCGCTGACGTCGCCGTCAACGGTGTAACGGCCGCTGGACATCTCCTCGTACAGCGTCTTCAAGGACTCGCCGGCCGGATCGAAGAACATGTTCTGGTAGTGCTCACGGCCGAAATCCGGCAGCCAATAAGTCGAGTTGTCCACACTGCGGTTCGGCTGCGGAATCCCGTTGTGCTGCGGGCCCGGCGCGGAGGCGGGGAAGCGGGGGTCCACCTGGCTGCCAAAGTCAATGAGGAAAGACAGGATCTGGTCGCTGTCCTCCAGCCCGTACTCCGCCCACTGGCCCGGCGCCACCTGGACCGACTGTGATCCGCCCTGCTGCCGGACGGGCGCTTCGCCGCGGACCACTTTTTCAATGGCCTGCTGGTTGAGCGCACGCCGCTCGTCCGCCACCGGATCCGAGCGGTCATCTGCCTTGGCGGCGGTGCCGTCAGCGCCCGGAGCTCCGAAAGCGCCGCTGCTTTCCGGAGCTGCGGGCAGGACGGACGGAGCTGCAACTGCGGCCGCTGTTCCCGGCGCAAGCAGAAGGGCGCCGCTGGCAATCAGCACCGCAGCCTTCCGCGCAAAACTTTTTTCGATTGTCAAAGGATCCCCTTAGAAAATGCATGGTGCGTAAATGAGGTGAAAACAAATTACGGGCTCCTGAGGGCGGGGGAACCCGTAAAACGCCCTCTTATGCGAAGTGACCCGTAAATGGTGCGTTTTTATCTCCGGACACTTCCGAAATAGACCGAACTCCTGTAAAGGTGCTTAGGGGGAAACCTGCACGCACTATGAGGAGTTCTAAATGCTTTCATCCGCCGGTCGCCGGAATGCGGCCGCTGCAGTCACTGCAGCACTGGCAGTTACACTCGGTTCAATGACCCCGGCAGCAGCAGCGCCGCCGGACCATGCGGGGAAGGACCAGTTGGCAAGAGTGACCGTCCTGGGCACCTCGGATCTGCACGGCAACATTGAAAACTGGGACTATTTCCAGGATGCCGAGTACGACGACGCCGCCCACAACGATGTGGGACTGGCCAAGATTTCCACCCTGGTGGACTCCGTACGCGCTGACCGGGGCCGGGAATCCACCCTGCTGATTGATGCGGGCGACACGATCCAGGGCACCTCGCTGGCGGACTACTTCGCCAACACGGCCCCGATCACGGAGACAGGCGAGATCCACCCCATGGCTGCGGCCATGAACGCCATGGATTACGACGCCGCGGCGCTGGGCAACCACGAATTCAACTACGGTCTTTCCATGCTGCGCGGGTTTGAAAGCCAGCTGGCGTTTCCGCTGCTCGGCGCCAATGCAGTAGACCCGGCCACCGGCGCCCCGGCGTTCACCCCCTACATCATCAAAACGGTCAAGACCAAAGGAAACAAACCCGTGAAGGTGGGCATCCTGGGGCTCACAAACCCAGGGGTGGCCATTTGGGACAAGAACAATGTTGAGGGACAGCTCGAATTTCCCGGCATCGTTGAACAGGCCCAAAAATATGTGCCGGAAATGAAGGCACGCGGTGCTGACGTGGTAGTGGTCAGCTCGCACTCCGGAACGTCCGGTCTTTCCTCCTACGGGGACGACCTGCCGCTGGAAAACGCCTCAACCGAGCTTGCGGAAACGGTGCCGGACATTGATGCGGTGCTGGTAGGGCACGCGCACCAGGAAATCCCGGAACGCTTCGTCACCAACAAGGCCACTGGCGAGCAGGTGCTGCTCACGGAACCGCTGAACTGGGGAATGCGCCTGTCCGTTATGGACTTCGAACTGACCAAGGTGCGGGGCAAGTGGGACGTGACTGCGGCGTCGTCGTCCCTGCTGAACGCCAATACAGCGGAAGCGGATCCCGAGATCTCCAAACTGGTGGCGGAGCAGCACCGGCGCGTCATCGACTACGTGAACACGCCCATCGGCACCGCCACGCAGTCGATGCCTGCAGCCGAATCGCGGTACCGCGACACGGCGGTGATGGACTTCGTGAACTCGGTCCAGGCGCAGGCCGTGGACCGGGCGCTCGACGGCGGGCCGAACGCGGACCTGCCGGTGCTGTCCGTGGCGGCACCCTTCAGCCGCACGGCCGAGATTCCCGCAGGGCCGGTCACCATCCGTGACATCGCCGGGCTCTACGTCTTCCCGAACACCCTCTTTGCCGTCGAAATGACCGGCAGCCAGGTCAAGGACTACCTGGAGTACTCCGCCAAGTACTTTGTGCAGACACCTGCCGGCGCGGCGGTGGACCCCGCCACCCTGACCAATGCCAACGGGACCCCGGACTATAACTACGACGTCATGACCGGGGTCAATTACGACATCGATATCTCCCGTCCGGTGGGGGAGCGGATCGTGAACCTGAGCTTCAACGGGTCCCCGGTGGACCCTGCGCAGCGGTTCGCCGTGGCGACCAACAACTACCGCCAGTCCGGTGGAGGCAACTTCCCCTCCATCAGCACGGCTCCGGTGCTGGTGAACCAGCAGACGGAAATCCGCCAGCTGCTCATTGACTATGTGGTGGCCCAGGGTGCTGTGGATCCTGACGACTTTGCGCAGGACAACTGGCGGCTGGTGCGGGGCGGTGTTCCTGTATTTGAGTAGGGCTAAAGGGTCCGTTGCGGGGGCCGGAAGCGCAGAGCCGCAGTACCGCATAGACCCGCTGACCCTCCGCGAGGTCCCGGCGGACCGGGCGGCGGCCGAGGCGTGGCTGGCCGGCCCGGAAGCGGCGTCCGGGCCGGCGGCTGCTCGGATCGCGTGGCTGAGAATCCTGGGCAGGCTTACGGAGGCCGAGGGGGAGGCCCGCGCGTCATTTGCCGCAGCTGCTGCGGGTGACACGCTTCGGGACCTGCCGCTGGCCGCCGTCCTGCCCGGGATCCGGCTGGCACAGGTGCTGCAGCGGCAGGGAGACCTAGTGCAGGCGCTCCGCCTGCTCGCCCGCGTCGGGGAAGCACTGTCCCGGTCAGCAGAGTCCGCTGCGGTCCTGTCCGCAGCCGCTTTCCTGCACCAGCACCGGGGAAAGGTGCTGCTGGACGCGGGCCACCCCGGGTGGGCCCTGCGGGAGTTCCGGCAGGCTGAGCGTCTCCGCGACAAACCGGAGCTGCCGGCGGATCAGCTGGAGTCCACGCGGCAGGCGGTTTCTGCGGCCCTGCGCGCGCTCGATAAACAGCAGGCTTAGTAATTCCGGTGGGTCTGTGTCTAGCATTGATGAGGCAGAACAGGTGCGGAATATCCGAAGACCAGGGGGGAGGTTCTGCCTAATGCACTGCTAGGAAGGATCATGGTCATGATCGGATTCATCATTGCAGGCCTCATTATCGGTGCCTTGGCTCGACTCATTAAGCCCGGCCGGCAGAACCTCGGAATCATCGCCACCCTGCTGCTTGGCCTCGTAGGTTCGGTGATCGGCGGCGTGATTGCCAATCTGCTTGGCACCGGAGACATTTTCGAGCTCAATATCCTGGGCTTCATCGTTGCCGTCATCGCGGCTGTACTGCTGATCGGCGTCGCCGAGGGCATCGCCGGCCGGAGCAAGGGCCAAGGCCAGGTCCGCCGCTAGCACCGGCTGCTGCGGCAATACCGCACAAAAAACCGTCCCGTCTCCTGCGCCATTCGGCGCGGAAGACGGGACGGTTTCTGTATGCGGAGTATTAAACGGCTGTCTGCAGGATTTTTTCTTCCTGGGAAGCGGGCGTCGGTGCGGCAGTGCGACCTGCACTGCGGTCCTCAATCTCCACACTCAGGGAGAGGTAGAAGGCGAACAGTCCCTCTACGAGGGGGCCGTCTTCAAGCTGGCTGAATGCCTGATCCGCCAGGGATTCCAAGGCTGCGTCAGTCATCGTGGAGAATTCCGGGAAAAGGTCAACATGGGTGATGGGATTATGGGTCACAAAGTTTCCTAACTCAAAGGAACCATTGGCCCGCGTCTAAACCAAGGTTTCTAGCGTAACCCGTTTGACGCCCCTGTGTAAATGCGGCACGGACAACCCGGCTCCCCGCCGGATTCCGGCGGCGCGCCTGCCGGGACGGGGAAAACCGCGGGCTAGATTGGACCGATGCAAGCAGATCAGCGGGTGGAACCGCCCGAAACTGCCGGAGAACTCGAAACCCTGACCGGCTTCCTGGACTACTTCCGCGCCACCGTGGTGATGAAGGCCGCCGGACTGAGCGACGCCGAGGGCGCCAAAAGGCTGCTGCCCTCCCTGACCACCGTCTCCGGGCTGGTCCAGCATCTGACCGACGTTGAAGGATTCTGGTTCCGGGACCGGGTCGACGGGCAGCAGGACGTCCCCACCCGCTGGTCAGAGGAGGATCCCGACGGCGAGTTCCGGGTCAGTCCCCAGGGCAGCCTGGCGGGGATTATCGCCGACTACGAAGCTGCCTGCGAGCAGTCGCGAGAGGTCATGCGCCGGCACGGGCTTGAGGATCGCTGCCGGGGCGGCGGCGGCAAGCAGAATGTGCGTTGGGTGCTGGTACACATGATCGAGGAGACCGGACGGCACTGTGGACACCTGGACATCCTGCGCGAGCTGCTTGACGGCTCCACCGGTGATTAGCGGGTGCGCGTCCAGTAGCGCATGTCCACCATGGTGTCCCGCTGGCGCTGCCGTTCCCGCCGGACGGCCCGGAACCCGGCGCGCTGTGCCACCGCTTCGCTGACGGTATTTCCGGCGATGGTGCGCAGCGCTACCTTGGAGAACCCGTTGGCAAGTGCCCACTCACTCAATCCGCGGGTGGCTGCCGTTGCTGCGCCGCGCCCCCGGCCTGCAGGCAGCAGCGCGTACATCAGTTCAGGGGTGCCGTCCGCGGAACAGGAAATGCCTGCGGTGCCCAGGACATCACTGCCATCGTGCACCGAATAACG
The DNA here is from genome assembly GCF_020731535.1 of Arthrobacter sp. zg-Y40. NCBI lineage: Bacteria > Bacillati > Actinomycetota > Actinomycetes > Micrococcales > Micrococcaceae > Arthrobacter > Arthrobacter sp. zg-Y40. The sequence goes on along the minus strand of NZ_JAJFZS010000008.1, from coordinate 632,568 downwards.
GGCAAGCAGGCTTTCCCCACGGGCTTCGGCAACACGTGTCATGCGCATTCTGGCTCGGTCATCGCTGAGGTTCGGCGGGAACAGCGTCCAGCGGATCACATCGTCGTCCATGGACAGCTCCTGTTCCAGGCGCCAGTCCGAAGGGGTGAGGATCCGAAGGATGAACCTGCCCGCCTGCAGGGAATCCGGGGTGGGCGCTAGAAGAGGCATCCGCCATTATTGCGCGTGCCGGGGACGGCACCCAACCCCTCACGGGTGCGGACTGCTCAGGCTACCGGAAATGATTCAAGCATTGCCTTCAGGCCGGCGTAGATCCCCGGTGTGTCATGGTCCACGGACACAGCGGAGGCACCGTAGAGCCCCGTGATCCGGACGGTCAGTTCACAGCCGGCCCCAGCCTGCTCGAGCGTGTATTCGAGTACTCCCGGCGCCTCGGCCGCCACTCGTTCGTTCCATTGCGGGTTGAAGGTCAGGGCCAGCCGCACCGGCGGTTCCGCCGTCAGGACGGTCCCGGAAAACAGGGCTTCGCCGTCGTGATTCATAACGTATGTGCTGCCTTCAGCCAGGGACCCGTTCAGGACCGAACCCCGCATCCAGTGCCGGGGGATACCGGTGGCCGTCAGCTCATCCCAGACGCGGGCGGGGGAGCAGGCGATGCGGGTCCGGTAAATCGTGGCTGAGGTATCGGTCATGGTGGGCCCCCTTGGCTTCGTGGCGCGGATCCGCAGCCGTGTCTGCGGCGACGATAAACCATCCGGCCCCGCACCGCTATCCCCTTGGCTACGCCTGTGGACGGGACGCGGGAGCGGCGGCAGTACCGCGCAGGACGGCGTCGGTGTGGTCCAGGTGCGCACCAGATGCCGCGACCTCCACTTCCAGGCCATCTGCGGCGTAGTCGCCCACCAGCACATAGGGGCCAAAACGGAGTGATTCGATCAGTGTCGGGGGACGGCGGGAGACAGCCGTGGCATTGGACAGCTGCAGCAAACCACCTTCACCGGTGTCCTGACCGGCCGCCGCTGCCTGACCGGTAATACTCATACGGCCTGAATACGGGATAACGACGGCGCGTTTCCACCGGGAAGAGTATCCGGGACGGCTGTCCGCAACTACCCGGAGCCAGCAGTTAAACTCTCCGCGCTCTAGGAAACGGCGCGTGCGGCGCCTTGAGCCAAGAATCCACGACACCCAGCTCGGTAAAAACATCAGTGCGGCAAGCCACCAGGGCATTTCCCGGAGTACAAAGGTGGAAAGAGCCCATATGAACGCAGCGTAAAGAAGCGCGGCGAGGACCAGGGCGAGCGTTCCGTTTCGACTGGGCACCCGCCGAGTCCAGCGCAGGGACGCGGCCCTGTCAATGCGTGAATGCCGGTACTACCGGCGCCGGGTCCGGGACGAGCCCTGCTGCTCCTCCGCCGAGGCAGGTTCCTTCTCCTCAAGCGGGTCCGGATCCAGGAAGGCCACGGTGAGCACCGCGGCAGTTTCGCGGATCTGCCATTCCCGGGCGCCCAGTTCGCGCAGCGCCGCGCTGACGGTCTCCAGGTTGATTTCGGCCGGTGGCCGCCAGGCCAGCCGGCGCAGGTGGTCCGGAGTCAGAAGGTTCTCCAGTGGCAGGTTCAGCTTCTCCGCCAGTGCGGTCAGGCGTGGTTTGGCGGTCTGCAGCCGGGCGGCCGCCGCGGGATCGTTCTTGGCCCAGACGCGCGGGGGCGGCGGTGCATGCGTGGGGATGTGCAGTGGGGGCAGATCCTCGGTGGAACGCGCAGCGGAAATGCAGCGCAGCCAGCGCGGCGCTTCCTTCTGCGCTGCCCGGCCGTGGAAGCCGGGGGTCTTGAGCAGCTGCGGCACGGTGGTGGGCATGGCCCGGGCGGCGGCAACAATGGCGGAATCCGGGATCAGGCGGCCCGGTGCGGTGTCCCGCAGCTCGGCCAGGTGCTCGCGTTCGGTCCACAGTTCGCGGACAGCCGCCAGCTGGCGTCGGTCGCGCAGCTGGTGCATGCCGGATGTGCGGCGCCACGGATCAACACGCGGCGGTGCCGGCGGTGCCGTGCGGATGGCTTCGAACTCTTCCTCAGCCAGTTCGAGCTTGCCGGCTTCCTTCAGCACCCGGATGAGTTCGATGCGCAGCTCGGCGAGGACTTCGACGTCGAGCGCCGCGTAGCGCAGCCACGGTTCGGGCAGCGGACGCGTGGACCAGTCCGCTGCAGAGTGCTCCTTGGCCAGCGAGAAACCAAGCAGGTTTTCGATGACGGCGGCAAGGCCCACCCGCGGCAGGCCGGCCAGGCGCGCAGCGAGTTCGGTGTCGAAAAGCCGATCCGGCCACATGCCCAGGGCGGAGAGGCAGGGCAGGTCCTGGGCGGCGGCGTGCAGGATCCACTCGACGCCGCGCAGGGCGTCGTTGATGATGCGCAGGTCGCCGAAGGCTTCGGGATCAATCAGCCAGGTGCCCGCACCTTCACGGCGGATCTGGACCAGCATGGCCCGCTGGCCGTAGCGGAAACCAGATGCTCGTTCGGCGTCGACGCCGGCAGGCCCGGTACCGGCGGCCAGTGCCGCGGCAGCCCGTTCCAGGCCGCGCTGGGAGTCGATGACCAGGGGCACCCCGTCCCTCGGTGTTTCCAGGACCGGAACCGGCTGCGGCTCCGGCGGTTCACCCGTTTCGACAGGTGCGGTGCTGGACGGGTTTTCGGTGCTGCCGGGTATGTGCGCGGTCATAAGGATTCCATTCTACCGAGGAAGGCGGCGGCCGCGGACAGCAGCGGCGGGCCGGCAGCTAGCTGCGGCGCCGGCAGCTAACTGCGGCGCCGGCCGGGGAGCGGAGTGACGCCGTCGGGCAGCGGCGGCAGTCCCGCGAAGGTGCACACCATGTCGGACCAGGCCTCCAGGTGGGACTGCACGTTTGCGTCGGCCGGGGTCCAGGAGGCCCGGAGTTCAATGTCGATCGAGTCGTCGCGGCCTTCCAGCGTCCCGTAGCTCTCGGACAGCACGCGGGTGGCTGTTCCGCCGGCCATGGAATAGCGGGCGCCGTGCTGTTCCAATGCCTCGACCAGCCAGGTCCAGGCCACTGAGCCCAGGAGCTGGTCATTGCCCATGTCCGGTTCCAGCTCGGCCCGGATGTACGTGACGATACGGAAAGTGCCGTTCCAGACCGGGGAACCGGCCGGATCGTGCAGCAGGATGAACCGGCCCGTGGCCAGTTCCAGCTGCTCGGGTATCTGCAGGGCAGCGGGGCCGTGCAGGCTGGTGGGTCCGGCGGGGCCGGGGGCCAGCACTTCGGCGCCGAGGGAAACAGCGTACGGGGCCAGGCGGGTGGGTGCCGGGATCTCCTCGAGCTTCAGCTCCGCCCGGCACGCGGCCCGGCGCATGGCGCCGAGGGCCGTCAGGAAATCCGGGGGCACCTGGGACAGGTCACCTATTGCACTCACCTCCGCAGACTATGGCCTGCGGAACACTGCGGCCGGGGCAGGCTCGCCGGTGTGGCCGTTTCGTTACCTCCCGTCCAGCCGCGCGGGGCGGCCGGACGGCAGGTAACCGGGGGTCAGTGCGCGGCCAGCGGTGCCGGGTCGGCGGCGACTTCGCGGGCGATTGCTTCGGCAAACGCATCGATATCGGCTTCGGATGTGTCGAAGGTGCACATCCAGCGCACCTCGCCGGTGGACTGGTCCCAGTCGTAGAAGCGGAAGTCACCGCGCAGGCGGTCGGCGACGCCGGCCGGCAGCTTTGCGAACACCGCGTTGGACTGCGTGGGCTGGGTGATTTCCACGCCGTCGATCTTCTCCACGGCGGCGCGCAGCCGCTGTGCCATCGCGTTGGCGTGCGAGGCGGAGCGGAGCCACAGGTCCGTGCCGTACAGGGTCACGAACTGTGCGGAAATGAACCGCATCTTGGAGGCCAGCTGCATGTTCATCTTGCGCAGGTAGTCCAGCCCGGGGGAGGCCTCGGGGTCGAAGGTGATGATGCATTCGCCGTACATCATGCCGTTTTTGGTGCCGCCCAGGGACAGGATGTCCACTCCGGCGTCGGCGGTCATTTCCTTGAAGGAGACACCCAGGCTGGCGGCGGCGTTGCCCAGCCGGGCGCCGTCCATGTGCAGCTTCATGCCGCGGGCGTGGATGTGGTCGGCGATGGCGGCGATTTCCTCCACCGTGTACAGGGTGCCGAGCTCGGTGGACTGGGTGATGGACACGGCCAGCGGCTGGGCGCGGTGCTCATCGCCCCAGCCCCACGCTTCACGGTCAATCAGGTCGGGGGTGAGCTTGCCGTCCCCGGTGGGGATACCCAGCAGCTTCATGCCGCCGATCCGCTCGGGGGCGCCGTTTTCGTCTACGTTGATGTGCGCCGTCGTCGGGCAGATCACCGCGCCCCAGCGCGGCAGCAGGGACTGCAGGGCGGTGACGTTGGCGCCGGTGCCGTTGAAGACGGGGAAGGCGCGGATGCGGCTGCCGAACTGGTCCGTAAGGACCTCACGTAGCCGTGCGGTGTAAACGTCTTCACCGTAGGCCACCTGGTGGCCCTGGTTGGCGGCGGTCAGTGCGGCCAGGATTTCCGGATGGACACCGGAGTAGTTGTCGGAGGCGAAGGCCCGGATGGTGGTGTCGTGCAGGGGGAGAATGTCAGTCACGGTTCCTAGTATCTCTTACGTTGCAGTTGTGCAGGTCACTTTCCGGAAGGACCGTTGGACAGCAGGATCCGCTGTCCGTTGATTTCGGCGGCGTCCTGCTCGAAGAGCCGGACGGCGGCGGCGGCCAGGTCCCGGACATCGGTGTATCCGGGGAACTTCCGCTCCGGTGCCGCCGCGCGCTGCGCATCATCCACCAGTGCCTTGACCACGAATACGACGGCGGCAGAGTGCTGGGGCGCCGGATGCTCCTTGTTCCCGGCCTGGGCCTGCGTGAAGCCCTGCGCAATGGCCCGTACCCAGGCTTCGGCAGCGGCCTTGGCGGCGGCATAGCCGGCCCCGGCTGCAGTGGGGGAGTCCACTGCAGTGGAGGACACAATGGCCAGCCGGCCGTCCGGGGAGGCTTCCAGCTGGTCGTAGAAGCTCCGGCTGACGTTGCGCAGGGTCCGCAGGATGTTGGTTTCCAGGAAGTCCCAGTCCTGCTCTGCCTGCGTGCCGATGCCGGTGCCGGCGCGCCAGCCGCCCACCAGGTGGATCAGTCCGTCGATCCCGCCGTAGGTTTCCTGCATGTCGCTGGCCAGGGCGGCGACCTCCTCGGCGTCGTCGAGGTTGCAGGTGCGCAGATCGGCGTCGTAGAGGCGGAAGAGGGTGTTTTCCAGCCGGGCGGCGTCTCGCCCCACGGCCACCACCTTGGCCCCGGCGGCGTTCAGGGCCTCGCATACCGCGGTGCCCGACGCGCTCCCGGCACCGGCCACCAGGACCGTCCGGCCTTTCAGGGCGTTGGAGTCTTCTGCTGGCGCGGTGCCGGGTTCAGTGTTCATCCGGGGAGGTCTCCTGAGGTGCCGGTGATCCCGGCGGTGGATTCGATCACCGGGGCCATCTTCTTGGACAGGGCTTCATAGAACATGGACAGCGGGAACTCGTCGTCGAGCACCTGGTCGGTCAGCCCGCGCGGCGGGCCGTCCAGCGGCAGCGCCTGCGGACCCTGCGCCCAGACCGACGCCGGGTTCGGCGTCAGCGTTCCTGCCACCAGATCGTACGCCGCCAGCCAGTGCGCCGTCTTGGGCCGGTCGATGGATCGCCAGTACAGTTCCTCGATTTGGGCACCGAGCCGGACGACGACGTCGGCGGTTTCTTCCCAGTCGATGCTCAGCTTGCCGTCGGTCCAGTGCAGCACGTGGTTCTGGTGCATCCAGGCGAAGAGCAGCTGGCCGCCCAGTCCGTCATAGTTGCGCACCCTGCTGCCGGTGATGGCGAAGCGGAAGATGCGGTCAAAGATGACGGCGTACTGGACCAGCCGGGCGTGCCGGCGGGTTTCCTCCGGTGCGTCCTCGTTGCGCTGGATTTTCACTGCTTCTCGGAAGGCGGTGAGGTCGCAGCGCAGTTCCTCCAGGGAGTAGAGGAAGTAGGGCATGCGCTGCTTGATCATGAACGGATCAAAGGGCAGGTCCCCGCGCATGTGGGTGCGGTCGTGGATGAGGTCCCACATGATGAAGGTTTCCTCGGTGAGCAACTGGTCCTGCAGGAGTTCGGCGGCCTCGGCAGGCAGCTGCAGCGAGGTGATGTCCGCTGCGGCGGCGAGCACCTTGCGGAAGCGGGCAGCCTCCCGGTCCGCGAAGATGGCGCCCCAGGTGAAGGCCGGGGTTTCCCGCACGGCCACGGTTTCCGGGAAGAGCACCGCGGAGTTGGTGTCGTAGCCGGGGGTGAAGTCCAGGAAACGGATCGGGACGAACAAGCCGTTCGAGTATTCGCCCGCCTCGAGCTCGGCGACGAACTCAGGCCAGATGACCTCGATCAGCACGGCTTCCACCAGGCGGTTGGAGCTGCCGTTCTGCGTGTACATGGGGAACACGACCAGGTGGGACAGGCCGTCGGTGCGGTACTGCTGCGGGGCGAAGGCTATCAGCGAATCGAGGAAGTCGGGTTCGGTTTCCAGGCCGGCAGCTACCCAGCGCTCGAAGTCGGCCACGACCAGGCGCAGGTACTCGGCGTCGTGCGCGAAGGCCGGGGCCAGTGCGTCAACGGCGGCGGTGATGGTGCCGATGAGCTCGGCCGCGGCGGCGTGGTGTTCCGACTCGATGGAGCCGTTCTTGTTCTGCAGCGGCTGCAGGTCCGTGGCGGCCTGCTTCAGTGCATGCCAGGCATCCGTGTCGGCCGGGTTGGAGCCTGCCGCCGGTACGGCGGCGATGTCCGGGCGGGACAGGGAGGAGAAAACGGGGGAGGACATAGCTGGGACCTTCCGGGAAGGAGCCGTCCCGTTGAGACCGGGTGGCAGCTGGACTAGATAGCCGACAGCATACTCACGAATTCCTAACGCTTACCTGAACCAGGAGCACTGATTAGCAAGACTTATGCATGGTCGGATGTGTCCGGGGTCACACCCGCAGTTTTGCTTCTGTTCAGCTCCCCGGCAAGTTGGCGCTATCTATCCTCAGTAGGCATCTCGGGGATGGCGCTTTCCATTCGTTCGGGCGTCCAATATTCCAGCGCCGCCTCGCCGGGTTCTGCCGCATGGACTGTGGAGAGCCCGCAGGGGTCGGGGTCGGCGGGCGTGGCTGGTTCGGCCGTGTCATCGGCGGGTGCGGGTCCTGCGGGCGTGGCTGGTTCGGCCGGCACTGCGCCTGTGCTGCTCGGGCACCCGGCCTGCCGGGCAGGTTGGACCGCCGAGGTGCCCGACGGTGCGGAATTGCCGGCTTCCTCCGATAGTGCCGGCGCGGGGTCGGAAGAGCCTCCGCAACCCATCAGCACAAGCGGGGCGGCCAGAAGAACCGCGCCTGCTGCCCTCGCTTTTCGTGTCATGTGGGCAGGCTAGCCTAGTTGGCTGCGACCGGGGCGCGTGCGTCGCAGCTTTCGTACAGTTGATGCTGCCTGCGCCTTGTCCGGCCAGCCTGTGCTGTACAGAAGGCACGGGTGCGGAGGCGCGTGGCTCCTAGTAGCCGCGGCTGCTGTTCGGCGATTCGGTGCCGATGACGGTCAGCGAAACTTCGGGGTGGTTCTTCTCCACCCGGCGCAGCGCCCACACATCGTTGAACACGGCGACGTACGCGCCGTCGGTACGCACCAGGACCTCGGCGCCGTGGACGTTGGAGAGGATCTCCGCGGCATCGGCCGTGGTGAGCCGGGCCAGGGAGTAGGAGAGCTGTTCGTAGCGCATGGGGGCGTTGAAGTCCTGCGTCATGCGGTCTTCGACCACCTCGAACTGCATGGGGCCGACGGCGGCCAGTACGGGAGCCTGGTCACCGCGGCGGTCCGAACGCAGCACCTGGATGATGCCCTCGTGTTCGAGCTGGTCGATGCCGCGGCGGAACTGCTTGTACCGGCTGGGGTCCTGGGAGCGGGCCACGCGGAAGTGCTCGGGGGAGAAGAACGGGATGGGCGGGTACTCCACCGGCTCTTCGACGTAGAGGCTGTCGCCCACCCGCAGCGCGGAGGCGTTGACCAGCCCGACGACGTCGCCCGGGTACGCCTGGTCGATCACTTCGCGTTCGCGGCCGAACAGGTGCTGGGCGTACTTGGTGGCGAAGGTCTTGCCGGTGTTGGAGTGCGTCACCACCATGCCGCGTTCAAAAACGCCGGAGCACACGCGGATGAAGGCCACGTGGTCGCGGTGCGCGCGGTTCATGCCGGCCTGGACTTTGAAGACGAAGCCGGAGAAGGGCGCTTCGACGGGGCGCAGGCCGCCGTCCTTGTCTTCGCGGGCCGAGGCTGAGGGGGCCAGGTCCACCAGGGTGTCCAGGATCTGCTTGACGCCGAAGTTCAGCGCGGCGGAGGAGAAGAGGATGGGGGTGGCCTTGGCGTCCAGGAACGCGTCGCGGTCGAACTCGCGGCCGTCGATGACCAGTTCGGCCTCGTCCAGGGAGTCGGTCCAGACATCGCCTTCGCGCTCCAGGGCCTGTGCCGGGGTGAAGTGCTCTTCCTTGGCCAGGGAGGCGCCGGAGTTCTGCCGTTCAAAGTGGACGTATTCGTCCTTCTGCAGGTCCCAGACGCCGCGGAAATCGCCGGCAATGCCCACGGCCCAGGTCAGCGGCATGGGAGCCAGGCCGGTGCGTTCGGTGATCTCGTCCATCAGTGCCAGCGGGTCCAGGCCGGGGCGGTCCCACTTGTTGATCACGGTGATGATGGGCAGGTTCCGGGCACGGCAGACCTCGAACAGTTTCATGGTCTGGGTTTCCAGGCCCTTGGCCGCATCCACGAGCATCACGGCGCAGTCCACGGCGGCGAGCACCCGGTAAGTGTCCTCGGAGAAGTCGGCGTGGCCGGGGGTGTCCAGCAGGTTGATCACGGTGTCGCGGTAGGCGAACTGCAGGGCCGTGGAGCTGATGGAGATGCCGCGGTCCTTTTCCATCTGCATCCAGTCGGAAACCGTCTCGCGGCGGTTTTCCTTACCGTTGGTGGCACCCGCCGTACCAATAACGCGGGCGTGCAGGGCCAGCGCTTCGGTGAGCGTGGACTTGCCGGCGTCGGGGTGGGAGATCACCGCGAAGGTGCGCCGGCGGGCGGACTCCTTGACGATCTCCTTGGTGGCGGTGGCGCTGACGGTGGTGGAAACCTGTTGTGACACTCCGCTGCTTTCAGACTCTGTGGGTTGGAACTGCTGGGGGACTTGTGTCCGCGCCCGACAGTCAGCTGCTCAGAACACAGCTTTCTCATTCTACCCGCCCCGGTCCGGCCGCTCTGACGGGTGTACCGGTGCGGCGCGGCAGCAGGGGAACTGCGGCCAGCAGGCAGGCGGCGCCCATGGCGGCAACCAGAACCTGGTACGGCAGGACGCCGATCAGGATGGCAGCAAGCAGCGACGCGGCAACCTGGGGGAGGTTGGTCATGACCTGGGTGACTGCGGCGGTTCGCCCCTGCATGTCCAGCGGTGTCGCTTCCTGTCGCAGCGTCACGAAGGCGATGACCAGCCAGGAGACACCTGCGCCCACCGCAGCAGCTCCGGCCAGGACCAGCGGCAGAACGGTAAGTGCGGTGGCCAGCACGCCGCCCGCGAGCAGGAGGGCACCGGAAACCATGCACCGGCGCAATCCGAGACGCCGGATCACCCCGCTTGCCGTGAGTCCGCCCAGAATAGCCGTGCCCCCCTGCACGCCCAGCAGCACGCTCAGGAATTCCGGCGGCCGGCCCAACCCCTGTTCCACGGTGGCGAAAACCGTCACGTTGAGGATTCCGGTTGCGCCCATGGCAATTCCCAGGGACAGCAGGGCCCGGCGGAGCAGCGGGTGCCCGCGCAGGAAGGAGATGCCCGCCGTCGTGCTTTTCCAAAACGTCTCGTCCTCCGCCTTGACGTGGACCGTTTCGGCCAGCTTCAAGGTTGCCAGGACCAGTGCGGCCACGATGAAGCACCCGCTGGACAGCAGGACAACGGTGTCCATTCCCCACAATGCAAGCATCCCTGCCCCCACCAGCGGAGAAACAATGCGCAGTCCTTGGTCGATGCTGCTGAGTACGCCGTTTGCGGGGGCCAGGAGGCGGATCTCCAGCAGGTCGCGGAGCAGTCCGGATTGGGCGGCAGCGGTGATGTAGGAGGAAATGGCGTAAATAAAAATCACCGTATAGACCAGCCAAACGCTGCCCGCACCGCGGACCGCCAAAAGTGTCAGGACCACGCCGCCGGCAGCAAGGTTGGTGAGGATGAGCAGCGGCCTGCGCCGGTTCCGGTCTGCCAGCCGCCCGGTGAAGGGTGCCAACAATGCGGGGAGGCCGAGTGCGGCGAACACCAGGCCGGCGGCGGCGTCGCTGCCGGTGAGCTGCTTGACCCAGATAGCCGCTGTCAGGAACAGGACTGAGTCGCCGAAGTTGGAGAAGACCCAGGCCAAGGCCAGCCGGCGGAAGCCCGGCACCCGCAGCACGTCCCGGTTGGTGCCGACGGTCGTTGGGGCAGTGTTCCTTCCTGTCCCGGTGCTCATTCCTGCCCCGGATCGATGTTCAGCACGGAGAACAGGCGCACCGGGACAGCACCTTCGGGGCGTTGCCCGGGATCCTCCCAGCGGCCTTCGAAGCGACGGGTCAGGTTCCATACTTCTTCGCGCAGCTGCCGGATTTCCTCATGCGTGGCGTAGGTACGGGCCTCGTAGACCGTTGAAACGTCCAGATCCTCCGGCGGCAGCCCGGGGGAGCGGTGCAGCCAGTCCTGGATCCGCACGGCCTGCCGTTCCACCTCCAGGGCAGCCATGGCGGAAACGGCATGTGCCGAGCCGGGCTGGCCCGGATCAATGACGTGGGACCGGTGCCGGGAAACCGGCCGCCACGGCTTTTCGCGCCCCGGCTGCTCGACCTGTTCGATGTAACCGTGCCGGGCAAGCATGCGCAGGTGATAGGAGCAGCTGGCCACGGATTCTCCGATGACTGCGGCGCACTGTGTGGCAGTGGCGCTGCCGGCGTCGTCGAGGTAGGCCAGCAGCTCCAGCCGGACCGGATGCGCCAGTGCGCGGATGTGTACCGGGTCCGAGACCACCTGTTCGCCCGGCACGCCGGGTGTTGCCGGGGCTGTGCTGCTTCCCTTGCCAGTGGCGGGCTCGCGGTCTTGTTCCATGGGGTGAGCCTAAATGCTAAAGAAACCTTTAGCAAGGGTTCTTTAGATAGGAATCCGGATCCGTACACTGGGCGGCGCCCAAGGACGCCGCGGATTCGTACCGCTGGTACGGGACGCGCGGCGTCGAAGTCTTCTAATGTGGTGCACGGCACGTACGTGCTCTCACCCGCCTTACAACGACGAAAGGCCCTCCAATCATGGCTGAAGCGTTCATCATCGACGCCGTCCGCACGCCCGTCGGCAAGCGCAACGGGGGACTGAGCAAGATCCACCCGGCCGATCTTGCCGCCCACGTGCTTGCCGAGACGGTCCGCCGCAGCGGCATCGATTCCGAGGAATATGACGAGGTCATCCTGGGCGCCATCGACCAGGTCGGTCCGCAGGCCATGGATATTGCCCGCACTTCCTGGCTGGCGGCCGGGCTGTCGGAGCGGGTTCCGGGCACCACCGTGGAGCGCCAGTGCGGCTCCGGCCAGCAGGCAGTGTCCTACGCGGCGCAGGCCGTGATGAGCGGCACCAGCGACCTGGTGATTGCCGGCGGCGTGCAGAGCATGTCCTCCGTGCCGCTGTCCTTCGCCAACAGTGCCGCCAAGGAACTGGGCTTCCCGAACCCGTTTGCCGGATCGGTCGGCTGGGAGAAGCGCTACGGCAACCAGCAGGTCTCCCAGTTCATCGGCGCAGAGATGATGGTGAAGCAGTGGGGGCTGAGCCGGGAGGAGATGGAGGACTTCGCCGTCGAATCCCATGTGCGTGCCATTGCGGCACAGGCCGAGGGCCGCTTTGACCGGGAGATCCTGCCGATGAACGGCGTTACCGCGGACGAAGGTCCCCGTGACCCGAACCGGGCCAAGATTGCCACCCTGGCACCGCTGGCCGAAGGCGGCTCCCTGACCGCAGCTACCTCGTCCCAAATTTCCGACGCCGCCGCCGTCCTGCTGCTGGCCTCCGAGGATGCAGTCCGCCGCTATGGGCTCAAGCCACGCGCCCGCATCCACTCCATCTCCGCCCGCGGCGATGACCCCATCATGATGCTCAGCGCCCCCATCGAGGCCACCCGGCACGCGCTCAAGCGCACCGGGATGAGTATCGGGGACATCGATCTGTTCGAGATCAACGAAGCCTTCGCCTCCGTGGTGCTGGCCTGGCAGCGGGAGCTCGGGGTGGACATGGCCAAGGTCAACGTCAACGGCGGCGGCATTGCCCTGGGCCATCCGATCGGAGCCACAGGTGCCCGGATCATGACCACCCTGCTGCACGAGCTGGAGCGCACCGGCGGCCGCTACGGGCTGCAGACCATGTGCGAAGGCGGCGGGCAGGCGAACGTCACCATCATCGAGCGGCTGGACGAGGGCTTCCGGCTGTAGGCAGGCTGCGCAGGCGCGGCCCGGTTGGCCGGTGCCGCCGGTTAGACGGCCCCGCCGCTCAGGCGGGGCCGTCCACGGGGTACCCCGAGGCGTAGGCGACCCACTGTCCGGCCCCTGTCTCCGGGCACTGCTCGAGCATGGCTCGTTCAGTGACCTGGTAGTCCGCCGGTGCCTGCCGATACATCACCTTCACCAGGTCGATGTCCCGGTCCACGCGTCCGTCCTTCCACAGCACGTCATAGCGGAAGGCCCGGACCGGCCGGCGCCGCCACAGTGAAGGACGCATATACGCGGTGGCGCGGAAGGCTAAGGGAATGGGGTCGCGGTCATTGGCTGGCACGGCACCATGCTTACACAGGTGGTCCGCCGGCCGGGCGCCGCCCGCCGGTCCGCCGTCCAAACCGCAGATCCAGCAGGAACACTGCCGCTGCTCCGGCAACATACGCCGGCAGGTCCCAGGCGTTGAACGTGGTGCCCAGCACCAGGCGCAGCGGCGGCCACTGCGCACCCCACCGGGCAGGGTACGGGGTGAGCTGGAACAGCTCGATCAGCATGCAGACCACGACGGCGGCGCCCGCCAGCCGCCAACGCCGCGCCCCGGGCAGGAGAAAGGCCAGCAGCAGGTACATCAGCGCTGCATACAGGATGCCGCCGGACGCGTCGCCCAGCAGTCCCGGCAACCCGGTGCGGGCAAACAGGCCCAGCGCCAGGACAACGACGGCGGCGCAGGCCACGGCGGCGCGGCGGCGGGAAGTCCGCGGCGGGATGTTCGGGTGCGGGGTGCTCGGGTCTATGGGGACGGCGCGGGAGGTTCGGGATACCCGGGGGCCGGTGGATGAAGTGTCGATGCCGTCACAGTACCCAAAGATTTCCGTCCAAAGATGAGCCCGTCCGGGACCGCGCCCTCATCGAAAAGGCAAAAATTACCGGTTATCCGGCGAAAAACGGTAATTTTTGCTTTCTCGATCGAGGCAACGGCTATTTGTGCCTTTTCGGCTCACATGAGTCCGGCGGCCCAGCGCAGCCGCAGGCTTTCCTCCAGTTCCTGCTCCGCGATCCGCCGTTCAATGGCGGTCAGCTGTTCCTCCAGCCGCGGAATCCACCGGTTCTCCACGGCGCGCTGCCGGGTGCGCGTGGCGGCCAGTTCCTCCGAGACCAGCAGCAGCGCCCGCTGGCTCGCGGCCGCGGCTACGGCAGCTTCCAACGCAGTCCGGTGTGCCGCCGCAGCGTAGGCCAATGCGGAGCTGCCCCCGGCCGGCGGCGCCGCAGGAACCGTGCAGGACGCATCTTCGGGATAGGAAATACCCATCGCCCCGCCCCAGCGGACCGTGGCCAGCGCGGTGTCCGACGGCGCTGCCTCCGCCAGACGGTCAGCCCCGTCCAGCGCCGTGGTCCGCCGCAGCCACACGGCAGCTTCCCGGGCCAGTTCCTCCCAGGCCAGCCGCTCGGCGTCGGCCCTTTCCGCCAGCCCGTCGATGGAACGCTGCAGGATGCGCTGCTTGCGGTCCAGCAGTTCCGCACCGCGCCGGGCGGTGGCCAGCCGGCGCTGAACTTCGGCACGCTCTGCCCGGCTTCCCCCGGACCGGAACCCGCTCACGGCTGCACGCCGCTCACGGCTGCGCCCCGCTCACAACCGGGCCCCGTCCACGGCCCCGGGCAGGTACCGGTCCAGGAACTCGCCGGAAAGCATGGTCAGTTCCCGCCGGGGCAGCAGGGACAGTGCCTGCCAGGCCAGATCCAGGGTCTGCTCCAAGGTGCGCAACTCGTCGCGGCCCTGGTGGAGCAGTTCCTTTTCCACCACGGAGCGGAACTCTATGTAGGCCTTGTCGGTCTCACTCAGTGCGGCCGCTCCCACCAGTTCAGCGAGCTCGGACGCGGACCGGGCCCGGGCCATCGCGGACAGGACCTGCGCGGCCACGTCGAGGTGGTCCTCCCGGGTCCGGCCTTTACCCGCACCGCTGCGCATGAGCCGGGACAGTGAGGAGAGCACATCCACGGGCGGGTAGATCCCGCGGGCGTCGATGTCGCCGTCGAGCACTATCTGCCCCTCGGTGATGTAGCCGGTAAGGTCCGGCACCGGGTGGGTGATGTCTCCGGCGGGCATGGTCAGCACCGGAACAATGGTGACCGAGCCTTCCCGTCCCCGCACCCGGCCGCAGCGTTCGTACAGGGTGGCCAGGTCGCTGTAGAGGTAGCCCGGGTACCCGCGCCGGGCCGGGATTTCCCGCCGGGCAGCGGAGACCTCGCGGACCGCCTCCGCATAGCTGGTCATGTCCGACATCACCACCAGCACGTCGGCGCCGTCGTCGTAGGCCAGCGACTCGGCAAGGGTCAGTGCAATCCGGGGCGTGAGGATGCGTTCAATCACCGGATCGTCGGCGGCGTTGAGCAGCAGCACCAGTTCTCCGGCGGACGAACGTTCCTCCAGCCGGTCCCGGATGTAGGCGATGTCTGCGTGCGTCATGCCCATCGCGGCGAACACCACCCGGAAGGCACGGCCGGAGGAGGTGGTGGCCTGCGCGGCGATCTGCGTGGCCAGGGTCAGGTGCGGCAGCCCCGGGATGGAGAAGATAGGCAGCTTCTGCCCGCGGACCAGGGTGGTGAGGGCATCCACCACGGAGACCCCGGTGATCACCGGATCCTGCGGCGGTTCCCGGTAGACGGGGTTCAGCGGCCAGCCGCCGACAGGAGAGGAATGCTCAGCGGTCACCGGAGGGCCGCCGTCGAGCGGTTCCCCGCGGCCGTTGCAGACCCGGCCCAGCCAGTCCGTGCCCACCGGCACCGCGAGGGGCCGGCCCTGGAAGCGGACTTCCACCCCGCCCAGGGACATGCCCTCGGTGCCCTCCAAGACCTGCAGAGTGGTCTCGTCGCCGTCGATCTCCAGGACCAGGGCATGGCGCTCGGCCCCGCCGTCCACCGAAACGTTGGCGAACTCGTCCCAGCCCACGCCCTGGGTGTCCCCAAGGACCAGCAAGGGGCCGCGTAGCTCGCGCACGTCGCTGTGGCCCAGCCGAGCCGCGTGGCTGCTCTCGTTAGCCATGGGCGTCTCCCGCCGTTGGTTGGGGTTCCGGCGCCGGTTCCGGCGCCGGGGACGGTGCGGAGGCGGGCACGGCGTCCGCGGGGGAGGCCGGGGCCTGCTCCAGGTCCGCCGCCAACTGCCGGACAAACGCCCGGCCCCGCTGCTGCACGCCTTCGGCGTCCGTGGGACCGGTGTCCTCCCGCAGCCGCAGCACCGGGGTGAAGTCATAACGGTCGACGTCGGCCGGCGGCACTCCGCGTCCCACCAGCGTCTGGCAGGTGTCCACCACGTCCAGGACTGTTTGCAGCAGGGCGGCCCCCTTGGCTTCGGAGCTGTAGCCGTCATTGGGGCTCAGCGCGTTCTGTAGCAGCACTCCGTCGCGCAGCAGGCGCCCGCCCAGCAGCACCATCTGCTCGTGTCCGGGCAGGGAACCGGCCCCGATAATCTCGGCCAGCGCGGTCAGCCGGTCCGCTTCGGCCAGGAGCAGGGAAGCCTGCGCCCGCCGCTGCGCCCACTGCGGGTCCCCGTGGGCGGAGCACCAGCGGCCCAGCGACTCGGCGTCGCGGGAGAAGGAGCCGCGCCAGCTGACCGCGGGATAGTGCCGGGAGTAGGCCAGGTCCCGGTCCAGCAGCCACAGGGACCGGACAAAGCGCTGGGTGCCGGTGGTGACCGGTTCGCTCATGTCCCCGCCGGGAGGGGAGACCGCGCCGATCACGGTGACCGACGCCGTCGCCCCGCCCAGGGTGCGTACCCGGGCGGCCCGCTCGTAGAAGGCGGCGAGCTCACTGGCCAGGGACGCGGGGTAGCCTTCCTCGGCGGGCAGGTCCCCGTTGCGGTTGGCGAACTCGCGCAGGGCTTCGGCCCAGCGGGAGGTGGAGTCGGCAATCACCACCGCGTCGTAGCCCATGTCGCGGAAGAACTCGGCCACGGTCACGCCGGTGGCAATGGAAGCTTCCCGGGCCATCATGGGCATATTGGAGGTGTTGGCAATGATGACGGTCCGGTCAATGAGTTTGCCGCCGGTCCGCGGGTCATCGAGCCCGGAGAGCCCGTCCAGCACGTCGGCCATCTCGTTGCCGCGCTCGCCGCAGCCCACATAGACAATCACATCTGCGTCGGACCACTTGGCAATCTGCTGCAGGGTCAGGGTCTTGCCCGTGCCGAACCCGCCGGGCACCGCGGCTGCTGATCCGCGGGGCAGGGGGAAGAGCAGGTCAAGGACCCGTTGGCCGGTCTGCAGCGGCACCACGTCGGTGATGCGCTCGCCGAAGGGACGCGGGGTGTGCACCGGCCACCGCTGGGCCAGCGGCACCTCCACCGTGCCGATCCGGGCCACGGCTTCCAGCGGGCGGACCTTCCCCTCGGCCAGCCAAGTCACTTCCCCGGACACGGCAGGGGGTGCCAGCACCCGGAATTCCACCGTTCCGGCCTCGGGCACGGTGCCCAGCACCTGCCCGCCGGTCACGGTCTCGCCCACGGCCACCGACGGCGCGAACTCCCACTGTGTGTCCAGCACCGCCGGATCCTCGGCCGAGCCCTGCCGCTGCTGGGTCAGCCAGAGCGGGGCCGAGGAAAGCGGGCGCAGCAGCCCGTCAAAGACCGTGCCCAGCAGGCCCGGTCCCAGCAGCCCGGCGAGCTGGTGTCCGGTGCGCACCGCGGGGTCGCCGGCTTTCAGCCCGCCGGTGTATTCGTAGGCCTGCAGGGTGGCTTCGTCACCGTTGATGGATACGGCCTGGGCGGCAATGCCGTCCGGACCGATGTTGACCACCTCGAGCATGGACAGGCCGGGGAGTCCGCTGATTTCCACCAGCGGTCCGCTGACCCGGGTGATCCGGCCGCTGTCCGCCGGACGGGAAGCGCCGGCGGCCGGCACCGGAGCGGCCGGCCCGGGTGTTGCCGCCTCCGTTGTTAACGCTTCCGATGCAGCCGGCTTCCTTACCCGTCGTCCCATAACCTGCGCACCTCCCCGGCGTGGTCATCCATGGCCTGCAGGGCCAGAGCGGGCAGCGACAGGTCCAGGCGCCTGGAACCGGCGCTGCCGGTCACGCCGCCCTTGTAGCTCTCCGTCACAGAGGCCATCGGTCCCAGCAGCCGGTCCGCCTCGGCGGTGAGCCTGCGGAGGATTTGCGGATAGCGCGGGTCCCGGCGGAGTTCACGGGCCTGCTCCAGCACCTGTGCCTGCAGGAGGGAGCGCAGGTGTTCCTGCTCGGCCAGCACGGTCCGGCGTGCCTGCCGCCGGGCCCGGGCGGAGGACGCTGCCGCCTCGGCGCGTGCGGCCTCGGCCCCGTCCCGCCGTGCCGCGGCCAGGATGCCGTCAGCTTCCGCCTGTGCCCGGGACATGGTGTCCGTTGCCTGCTGCCGCGCCGCCGCGATTGTCCGGGCTGCGGCAGTATCCGCGTCCTGCGCCAGCGCCTGCCGCACTGGTGCCAGGGCGGCGTCTGCCCCCTGCAGCAGCCGGCTCATGAGGGCAGCACCATGGTCAGCGGGGACAGGGGATTCTCCCGTTCGACGACGAGGTGCCCGGCGGCGTCGGGGGTCAGCAGCACCACCGCCACGGAGTCCGGCAGCCGGAACCAAGCCGCACGTACGTCTGCCGCACCGGCGGCGGGATAGAGCAGTGCGCCGGCTAGCCGGTAGCCCTGCAGCAGGGCGGCACTACCCAGCGCGGCCACGGTGCCCTCGCGGCGGCTCATGCCTGCCCGATGAGGATGATCGAGATGATCAGCCCGTAAATGGCGATGCCTTCGGCAAGGCCCACCACCACCATGGCCCGGCCGAAAATTTCCGGCCGCTCACTCATGGCCGCCAGCGCCGCGGACCCGGTGTAGGCCACCGCAATGGCCGCGCCGATGGAGGATCCGGCCACGGCAATGGCCGCTCCCAGCAGGGCGGCGCCGCTGCTGTCGCTGCCGTCCGTGGCCGCCGCGACGGCGGTGGCGGCAGCTCCGCCGTCGCCCGCTGTGGCCGGGACGGCGTTCAGGGCGGCGACGAGCAGTGCCAAGGCTCCGCCCATCAGCACGGCGTTGAAGCCGAGCAGGGCGCGGACGCCGGCCCGGCGGCGGCGGCGGCGCATGAGTACGACGGCGCCAATGGTAATCACTACGGTTAGGACAAGGACCAGCGGAAGGCTGGCAAACCAGGGATTCACGGCAGGTGCCTTTCAGCAGGGGCGAGGGACGGGCTCCAGGGCCGGAAGCGGCGGCCTTCTTCGGAGAAAACACGCGAGAACAGTTCGTAGTACTCCAGCCGCAGTGCCTGGATTCCGGCCACCAGTCCCTCCAGGGCGAACGTGAGCACGTTGCCGAGTACGAACATCAGAATGGCCGGGATGATCCGCCAACCCGGTTCCCAGATAGCGGTGGTGGCCTGCCACACGACCATCATCAGCGCGGCGTGGGTGAGGCCGAAGGCCGCCAGCCGGGTGAAGGAGACCAGGTTCGACGCCAGCTGGACCACGGTATCCACCAGCTCCACCGTGGCCTGCAGCCCGCCCGTGGCCCCGCCGCCCGATTCGGCGAACAGTCCGATGAAGATAAAAACCAGGGCGACCAGGGCCGCGACGCCGGCAAACACCAGGATCACCCCGCTGCCGGCCAGCAGCCCCCAGGCCACCAGCCCGATCGCGGCGAACAGCAGTGCGCCGGCCAACCCTGAGCGGGCGTACAAGGCATAACCCCAGCCGCCCTCCCGCACCCGGTTGATGGTGCCCAAGGCGTAGGAGCCGGCCAGCAGCACCGCACCCAGGACCAGTGCGGCGACGATCAGCGGAATAGGTTCCTCCAGGGGTTCCAGCCAGAGCACCGGCAGCACGCCGGTGGGGCCGAAGAACTCCCCGTACAGGACCCCGAAGAACACCGCCATCACGCCGGCGCCGGTGATGAACAGCCAGGTGCGCCGGTAGCGCTCCAGCCAGGGCACGTTCAGGAACCGGATCAGCAGCCCGGCAATCACCAGCAGCAGGCCCTGCCCGGCGTCGCCGAACATCATCCCGAACATCACCACGTACGCCACCCCCGCGATGCGGGCCGGATCCAGATCGGCGTACGGGACGGTGGTGTAGGTGTCCACCAGCAGGCGCTGCAACGGCGGGACTTTGCGCGGCGTGCCGGTGCCGGTGAGCTGGGTAGGCGGCTGCACACCGCGCGGGTGGCGCAGCGGGACGGCGGCGGCGCCGTGCGGTTCCAGTGCAGTGCGCAGTTCCGGCAGCTGCCGGGTGGGGGACCAGCCCACCAGGGCGGCCACCGGTCCGTGCACAACGGCGGCCTCCGCGGCCCGGTCCAGTTCCTCCGGACCGTCGCCGGGTTCGTAGGGGAGGTCCAGTTCGACGGCGCCGCTGGCCGCCACCTCGGTGAGCGCGGCACCCTGGGACTCCAGCGGCCAGACCAGGGCAATGCGCTCCATCCGCAGGGGGCTGAGGGTTTCACGCCACGGCATCAAGCACCTCGCTTCCGCCGGTTCCGGCAGCCGCGGCGGCCAGGGCGGCCCGGACGCGCCAGGCATCGGCTGCCAGTACGGCCATGGCGCCCAGCACCACATCGGGTCCGGGCAGGCCGGCCCGGAGCAGGCCGAATCCGTCGGTTTCCACCTGCGCGGCCAGCTGCGCTTCGGCCCGCCAGAGGCCCTGCGGGTCCTGTGTGGCGCTTAGGGCCCGTCCGGCGGCCGGGCTCAGGGACACCGCGAGTTCGGGCAGCGAGGCGGCATCAGTCCATCCGGTGCCCAGCAAGGGCCGCAGCAGGGAGACCAGCCGGTCCGGGGGGCGGGTCCGGTCCACCAGGAGCAGCCGGGCGGCCAGCAGGACTGCGGCGGACACCGCCCACGGCCGGGCACCTGCGGCGGCGCCGGCCAGCCGGCGCAGCCACACGGCGGTGAGGATGTCCGGGAGCTGGGCTGCCGTCCCGGGGTCGCCCCAGGGGCTGGCGGCCAGCATGGCGTGCAGTGTTTCGGGGGATTCGGCGGTGCGCAGCCGGGGCCAGGCCGTAGCCAGACCGCCCAGATCGTAGAGCGGAGCAGGCGCCATGTCGGTTCCCGCGGGCAAAGTGCCGGTGTGCAGGGCAGCAGCCAGGGCAATGATGTTGTCCGCTTCGAAGCGGGCGGCGGCGGCCCGGATCAGCGGGGTTCCGCCGGCGGGAAGCCAGCCGGCCAGGACGCGCAGCTGCCACAGGACGGTGCGTCGGGTGGCGTGCTGGGCGTCGCCCAGGGAGCGGGCTGCGGTGAGGTCGGGGCCGTACACAGAGTCGGCCAGTGCCTCGGCGGCGGTGGGAAGACTGGCCATCGCGGCAACTTCCCGGCAGGTACCGGCACCGACCCGGCGCTGGGCCATGGACCGTGCCCGGACGGAGGCCGCCACCCAGTCCGCGCGCATTAGCTGCTGTCCGTTCCGCGCCCGAGCAAATCCGAGACGAGGTCGGCCACAATCGCGCCGGCCAGTTCGGGTATCCGGGATTCGCCCCGGCGGCGCAGCTCGGCTGCCTGTTCGCGGGCCCGGCCGAGCATGTCTTCGTCTGCCCGGGCAGCGTCGGCGGAAACCCGGGCGGCGGCGTCGGCCCGCACCGCTGCACTGTCCATGTGCGCCTGCTCCACCAGGGTCGCGGCCTGGAGACGGGCGGCAGCCACGGTGGATCCGGCGTCGGCTTCGGCCTTGGCCGTCAACTGCTGCCCGGCCGCGATGGCGGAGTCCAGGGCCTCGAAGACGGGAATCAGTTCAGCGGCCGGTCCCTGGTCATCGACGGCCGGAACTCCGGCGGGCCCGGCCGGACCGGGTGCACCTACGGGGCGGAAACGGTCCAGCAGGCTGTTGCGTGCCATGCGGCACCTCCCTGAGCGGAGGATGGGTGGACTGCTCGGGCGGGCTAGTCTCCGGTGGCCTCGGCCTCGGAGTCCTCTCCGTGCCGGACTATGTCGCCCTCGGTGAAGAGGATCCCTTGGGCTATTTCACGCCACAGGGGAGTGCGGCGGAGCAGGAACTCCAGTTCCATGCTGAAGTGCTTGAACTCTTCGCCGAGGGAATCAAGCATGATGGCCCGGGACTGGGCGTCGGGTTCAACGGCCATCCGCTGCACGTACCAGCCAATGGCTTCGGCTTCTTCACTTAGGCTGGCGCACATGCGGGTAAAGGTGCGGGTTTCCGCGGGAAGTTCAGACGGCGGCTCATGGTACTGATCTGTGCCCATTTGCATCTCCTCAGGACCGGTGGTTCCGCACCCTCTGAGCGGTGAGCGGAACGTTTCCCCCGTCCATCGAGGTTACGTTTGGGTCCGGCCGGAAACAATGGTCGGGCGGGTTCAGCGGCCCAACCGGGCGTAGGCGCCTGCAAAGTGGACGAGCGGGTCCGCCTCGTCGTCGGCGGACGCGCGCCGGCCCATGGATACCACTTCGCCCACGATGAGCAGGTGGGTGGCCGCCGTCGTCACCTGCGTGGTGCGTACCTCGAACCAGGCAACGGAGCCCTCAATCACGGCGGCGCCGGTTTCCGGTCCGCGGCCGTAGTCAACCTGGTTGAGCAGCCCCTCCAGGGGCGAGCCGGGGCTGGCGAGCCAGTTGGCGGTGCCGCGCAGCCGTGCCGGCAGCAGGCTCAGGGCCCAGCTGCCGGCATCGACGACGGCCTCTGCGATGCGGGCCTCGGCGTAGAGACTCACCAGCAGGGTGGGCGGGTCGTAGGAGACGGAGAGGAAACCGCTGACGGTGGCGGCATAGTCACGCCCGCGCAGCCGGGTGGAGACCACGCCGACGCCGGAGGCAATGTCCGCGCTCAGCTCCCGGTACCGGTTCGTTGCCTCGTCCGGGATGTCCGGCCCCTTCACGGGGTCGGCCGGGAAAACTCCGTACTCCAACGCCGGTCCTTTACGGTTCGGTGGTGCTGCCGGCGCCGTCGCCCGGTACCAGCTTCACCGAAATGGAGTTGATGCAGAACCGCTGGTCGGTGGGCGTATCAAAGCCTTCGCCCTCGAACAGGTGGCCCATGTGCGAGTCGCAGTTGGCGCAGCGGACCTCAATGCGGTCCATGCCCATGCTGCGGTCGTGCAGGTAACGGACCTTGCCCTCGGCCAGCGGGGCGAAGAAGGACGGCCAGCCGCAGTGCGAATCGAACTTCTCGTTGCTGGTGAACAGGTCGCTGCCGCAGGCCCGGCACTGGTACACGCCGGCGGTCTTGGTGTCCCAGTATTCGCCGGTGTAGGGCCGTTCGGTGCCGGCCTTGCGCAGGACGGCGAATTCCTCGGGGGACAGTTCCTCGCGCCACTGCTCGTCGGACTTTTGCACCGGGATGGTCCCGGCGTTCTCTTCGGTAGTCATATCCGCGTCAACGCTTAAGAGTCGCCAATAAATCCCGAGCCGCTGTACAGGTGCAGTACCGGCACGCCCAGCCGGTCCTGGGCCTCGTTGGCCCAGTCGGTGCGGAAGGTGTCTTCGATGGCGTGCGGGGTGGTGATAACCACCACCTGGTCCGCCTGCGTACGCTTGGCGGTTTCGACGACGGCGGTCACCGGCTCCTCGCCGGTGACCGTGCCGGTGGCTTCCAGGCCGGAGGCCTGCATCAGTTCCAGCGATTCGGCCAGTTCGGTGACGGCGGCTTTCACCTCGTCGGCCTTGGAGGGCCGGTCACCGGTGAGGTTCTTGAACGCGGCGGAGAATTCCAGCAGGCTCAGGTTGTCCAGCACGTCCACCAGCAGGTTCCGGCCCGGATCGGCCGGGACCAGCACCTCAAAGCGGGTGGGGGTATCACCGGCCAGGGCACGCAGGTTTTCAATGTCGCCGGGAACCAGCGATTCTTCGGTCAGCACCACAATTGTCGAGGTCATGGCCACCAGCCTAATATGCCCGCCGCTCCGGCACGGCTCGGCGCGGCGCGGCCTCGATGCGCGGCAGGGCGTCAGCGTCGGTAAGAATAGTCTTATGGCTATCTCCGTTCCTACTGAAGTTCCTGCCGGTTCTGCTGCGGTACGCTCCGTGGTTCCCTGGGTCCGCTGGACCGCTTTCGGGGCCGGAATAGGTGCGGTGGCATCAACTGCGGTGGTGGCGGCGGCGTCGGGCCTGGGCGTTTACTTCGCCCGCCAGGTGGTGACCCCGGCACGCACCCGCGACTCGAACCTGGAGATCCTGGCCGTGACCGAGAGCGAGCACGGACGCCAGGTCATCCTCCCGGCCAACGCGGATACCACCGTGGACGGGACATACAGCCTGTACTTCGACAACGGCGAAGGGCACGCCCGGATCGGTGCCATCCGCTCCTACGTGCCGCGTGAGGGCACCGTGCAGCGCGACGTCGAAGAGGTCTACAGCGGTGACCTCACCAAGGCCCGGCGCGGCTGGTGGAGCGGTTCCATTTATGCCTCGCCGGCCGCCGTCGGGATGCCCGAAGAAGAAGTGCAGATCCCGCTGGAGAACGGGACCGCTCCGGCCTGGTTGGTGCGCACCCCCGGGGCGGAGACCTGGGCTGTCATGGTCCACGGCCGGGGCGCGCGGCGCACCGAGTGCCTGCGAGCTGTGCGCACCGCGCGTGAAGCCGGGCTGAGCAGCCTGCTGATCTCCTACCGCAACGACGGCGAGGCCCCTTACGCAGCGGATGGCCGCTACGGTCTGGGGCACACCGAATGGCACGACGTCGAGGCCGCCATCCGGTACGCGCTGGAGAACGGTGCCAAGGATGTCGTCCTGTTCGGCTGGTCCATGGGCGGGGCGATCAGCCTGCAGGCTGCAGACCGATCACCGCTGAGCCGCTACATCCGCGCCATGGTGCTGGACGGGCCGGTGATCAACTGGGTGGATGTGCTGGCGCACCACGCCAGGGTGAACCGGATTCCGGCGCAGGCCGGGCGGCTGGGACAGTGGCTGATCTCCAACGCCGCCGGCCGGGCGCTGACCGGACTGGCCGCTCCGCTGGACCTCAAGAGCATGGACTGGGTCACCCGCGCAGAGGAAATCCGGATCCCGACCCTGATCCTACACAGCAAGGATGACGACTTCGTGCCCTACGGTCCGTCAGCCGAATTGGCGGAGAAGAACCCGGAAGTCATCACTTTCGAGCCCTTCACCCAGGCCGGACACACCAAGGAATACAACGTGGATCCCGAACGCTGGGAGCGTGTGGTGCTGGGCTGGCTGAACAGCGCCCTGGGCCGCACCCGGCACCCCGCGGAGCACCGTACGGAGGAATAGCCGGGGAAGTAGCGGGGGATCGGGGACCGGGCTCCGAGCCCCGGCGGCCCGGGCCCCGGGGCAGCCGGCTTAGTGCGTTGTTCCCGCCAGCGGTGCGCGGTAGCGCACCTCAGCTAGCGGCGATCCGTTGAGGACTTCGGTTCTGGCGGCGCCGTCCGGGACCAGCCCCATCCGTTCATAGAAGCGCCGGCCGCGGACGTTTGTCTCCAGCACCCACACGCTGACCTCCGTGTGCTGGCTGCCGCGCAGCTGATCCAGTGCTGCCTCCCAGAGACGGCGCCCTAATCCGGTGCCCACGTCGTGTGCGCGCAGATACAGGGAGGTGACCTCTCCGGTTTGCGGGCCGGCGTCGTGGTCGCGGCTGGTGCCTGCGTGGGAAAACCCGACCATTTCCGGGCCGATCACGGCCACGTGCGGCTGCGGGACGGTTCCTTCCCGGACCAGCCGTGTCCAGCCTTCGGCCCTGCGGCCGGCATCCATCGCGTCCAGCACGGTGTCCGGCATCAAACCGCGGTACGCCCACTGCCATGCAGCGACATGCACTGCACCGAGGGCCGGCATGTCGGTTTCGGTGGCGCGGCGTATCTCAGCGGTAGGCATCCGTGTATTCAACAATGGAAAAGACCATTAGCGCCAGTGCGGTCCGTCAGGCGGCGTCCGGCGCGGCCTCGCGCGGAGGAAAGCGCGACGACGGCGCTGCCGGCCACCACGGTTACTCCTCTGCGGCGGGAGCCCTGTTCTCGGGATGCACGGCCAGGAAGATGGAATACCTGGTGCTGTCCGCTTCCTCTTCGGCTTCGGCTTCCTCCGCCTTGAGCTCCTCCAGGATGCCCATTACCCGGTCCACGAACCGGTCATGCCCCGCCTTGGTGAGGCGGACCCCCAGCCGGGAAATCATGACCTCCGCCGACGCCGGGACCTGCCCCATTTCATCGACGAAGGCACCGACTACTGCGCCGCGAACATCGAGATCATGCCCGTCCAACTCCAGTTTCCAGGACTTTTCCGTGGCCAGATAGGGAACTTCATAGGCTCCGCTGGGCCCGGACCGGCCCTCTTGCGCCTCGAGGAAACCCGCGGAGACGAGCTTGCGGACGTGGTAGAGCACCGTTGCGGGATTGGCCCCCAGCCGGGTGGCGATTTCCTTGTTGGTCAGCTGCTCCTTGAGGCACAGCCGGAGGATCCGGAACCGTATTGCGGAGGCGAGGGCCTTGGCTTCTTCCTCGCTGGCCGGCCGCCGCGGGGCCTGGCGGCTCTCTTTCGTCATGCGGGCAGAATATCAGAGGGCTATTGACAAAACTCAATCGATTGCACAAAGTCAATCGCATGACGACGGAGAAGAGTGCCGCGACGGAGAAGAGTGCGGTGACGGAGAAGAGTGCGGTGACGGAGAAGAGTGCGACGACGGAGAAGAGCGCAGCAGAGGTCACGGAGAGTAGCCCCGCAGGCAAGGGCGGCCGGGGGATCCTGCGGGAGCACGACTTCCGCAACCTCTTCTACTCCACGGCGCTGAGCAGATTCGGGCAGGAGATCTCCGGCCTGGCACTTCCGCTGGTAGCCGTCCTGTCATTGGACGCCAGCGAACTGGAGGCAGGCGTGCTTGCTGCCGTGAGCACCGTGGCTTTCCTGCTGGTCGGACTGCCCGCCGGGGTTTGGGTGGACCGGCTGCGCTACCGGCACGTCCTGGTCTCTTCCGACGTCATCCGTTCTGTGGTCCTGCTGACCATTCCGCTGGCCTGGTGGCTGGGGGCGCTGTCCATCTGGCAGCTCTACGCCGTGGCCCTGGTGACCGGAATCTTCAGCGTGTTCTTCGACGTGGCGTACCAGAGCTACCTTCCGCAGCTGATTGGCCGCAGCAGGCTGGTGGAAGGCAATGCCAGCTTGGAGACCGTGCGATCCGTCGCCCAGCTGGGCGGCCCCGCTGCGGCCGGGCAGCTCATCGCATGGCTTACCGCCCCCTTCGCCGTGGCCTTGGATGCCCTGGCCATGGGGCTGTCAGCGCTCTTCGTTTTCCGGATCCGGAAGCCGCAGGCCCGGCCGGTGCGGGATCCCGGTTCCAAGCTCGGTGCCGACATCGCGGAGGGCCTTCGTTTTGTCCTGGGCAACCCGCTGCTGCGCGCCGTCGCCGGATCCAGCGGCCTGTTCAACTTGGCCTTTTCCGCCTACATGGCGATGCTGATCTTTTTCCTGCCCCGCGATTTGGGGCTGGGCTCGGGGCAAATGGGAATCGTGTTCTCGCTGCTGGGTGTGGGCGGCCTGCTGGGTGCGCTGGCCGCGAAGCGTGTGACCGCATGGCTCGGCGAAGGCCGCTCCATCTGGATGTCGGTAGCGGCAACGGCGCCTTTCGCGCTGCTGTGGCCCGCAGCCAGCCAAGGCTGGACGGTCTGGCTCGGAGCAGCGGGCCTAGGGGTCGCAAGCTGCGGCACCGTTGTCTACAACATTGCACAGGTCAGTTTCCGCCAGCGGCTGACTCCCGACCGGCTGCTCGGCCGGATGAATGCCACCATGCGGTTCCTGGTGTGGGGAACCCAGCCTGTAGGAGCGGTTCTGGGCGGGGTTTTGGGCCAGGTCTACGGAGCGCGGCCGGCCCTTTGGATTGCCGGGGTCCTCGCGTGCCTCGCGTTCCTGCCGCTGGTCCTGTCACCGCTGCGCGCAATGCGGGACCTGCCGGACGGTCATCAATAGCCGGGCACCCGGCGTCGGGCCTGTATCTTCGGTGGAAAAGCAGCACCAATGGGGGAGCCAATGCCGAAGAGTAACCAATGCTGAATCATGACCGGGCCGGAATGCCTGCCGACTTTTTCCGGGCTTGGAACCAGGGCCTGCATCCGGACCTGTACGAAATCGAGAACCGTGCCCTGGACCGGGAGAAGTATGTATGGGCGGCCCTGTCCCGTCTCGCGCCTTGGGCGGGCCGCATCATCCTTGACCTGGGCTGCGGCACCGGGTTCTGGCTGCCCCGGTATGCGGAACAGGCGGCCTCGGTGATCGGCGTCGAACCCGATCCGGAGCTGCTGGCAGCGGCACGGGCACGGGCCGGCGGCGCCTCAGTGCTGCATGGTTCGGCGGAGCACATCCCGCTTCCGGACAGTTCGGTGGACTTAGTCCATGCCCGGTTTGCGTACTTTTTTCCGTCGCCTCAGAATGACTGCTCGGCTGGGCTGGCGGAGGTCCTGCGGGTGCTGCGGCCCGGCGGGTCCCTGGTGGTCATCGACAATGACCAGGACGACGGCGAGTTCGCGGACCTGCTCGAGGCGGCCAACGCGGCAGCCGGCCAGGGCGAGGGCGACTACATCGCGTCCTGGTGGGCGGAACACGGTGCATCAACCACGCGGGTGATGAGCAGCTGGACCTTCGACCGCCCGGAAGAGCTGGCCGACGTCGTGCGGATGGAGTTCCCGAACGGTACCGCCGACGCGTGGCTGGAAGCCGATCCGCAGCGGTCCCGGCTCAGTTACGGCTACGCCCTGCACCATCTGCGGAAGGGCTAGGCACCGGCCGCAGCCCGAGACAGGCGGCCCTCAGGCCGGGGCGGCCGCGATGGGGGCCGAGACGGCGTGCGTGAGCCGGATCAGGTCAAACGGGGAGAGGCCGATCTGCAGGCCGCGCCGGCCGCCGGACACATACACGGTGTCCAGCAGCTCGACGCGCGAGTCGATGCCGGCGGGAGAGGCGTGCTTCTGGCCCAGCGGGGATATCCCGCCCACCACGTAGCCGGTGCGCTTCTCCGCCTCGTGGCGATCCGCCATCACGGCTTTGCGGGCACCCATCAGCGCGGCGAATTTCTTCAGGTCCAGGTTCAGCGCCACCGGCACCATGGCCACGGCCAGGTGTCCGCCCAGATCCACCATCAGGGTTTTGTACACGGATTCCGGCGGCAGCTGCAGCTTCTCCGCCGCTTCCAGCCCATAGGAGGGAGCACCGGCGTCGTGCTCGTAATGACGCACGGTGTACGGAACCTTGCCGTGGTCCAGCAGACGCGTGGCCGGGGTCGCGCTCCGGCCCGCGTTCTTGTCCCGGTTGCCCGCCATGGTGCTGCCCTCCTGCTGTGCCGGTGAAACTGCTGTGCCGGTGAAACCTACGCCTGGTTCAGCTTTTCGTGTTCAGCGAGCCGGCGCTTGATACGTCCCAGCATGGCGGACATCCCGCGCATGCGCAGCGGGGTGATGGCCCGGGTGAGCCCCAGCCGGTCCGGAACATCGGCCGGCACGGCCAGGATCTGCGCTGCCGGCAGTCCGTTCAGGCCTTCGTACAGGACGCTGGCGAACCCGCGGGTGGTGGGTGCTTCCGGCGGCGCCTTGAAGAACAGGGACACCAGGTGTTCGGGGGAGTCGTCCACATCCAGGCTGAGGAACACCGGCGACTGGCATTCCACTACCTGCTCCATCAGTTCGGGCCGGTCGGCGATTTCCGCGGGCAGCTCGGGCAGGCTGCGGGAGAATTCCAGCAGCAGTTCCAGCCGCTCGGCTTCCTCCATTGCCTGGAAGTCGTCGACGATTTCGGCCAAGGAGTCCGGGATGGCGGTTTCGGGTGTTGCGGTCATGGGGAAATCTCTCTTTATGCGGTGGAAATCAGCGGGGTGCGTTGCCGGGTTCTTCACCGCGGGCAATCGGCACGCGCACGGCGTTGCCCCACTCGGTCCAGGACCCGTCGTAGTTGCGTACGGACTCGAAACCGAGCAGGTGCTTCAGGACAAACCAGGTGTGGCTGGAACGTTCGCCTATGCGGCAGTAGGCCACGACGTCGTCGCCCTCCTGCAGGCCCGCCCCGTCCTTGTAGAGGGCCTCGAGCTCGTCGCGGCTGCGGAACGTGCCGTCTTCGGCGGCGGCCTTGCCCCACGGCACGGACTTCGCGGTGGGAATATGCCCGCCCTTCATGGCGCCCTCATCCATGTAGTCGGGCATGTGCGTGCGTTCACCGGTGTATTCGGCGGGGGAGCGCACGTCGATCAGCGGTCCCTTGCCCAGGTGGCCGACGACGTCGGGCAGGAACGCGCGGATCTGTTCGTCGCGGCGCTCCACCACGGGGTAGTCGGTGGGCTGCACGGAAACCTTGTCCGTGGTCATGGGGCGGCCTTCGGCAACCCACTTGTCCCGGCCGCCGTCGAGCAGGCGGACATCCTCGTGGCCGAACAGGGTAAAGACCCATAGGGCGTAGGCGGCCCACCAGTTGCTCTTGTCGCCGTAGAGGACCACGGTGGAGTCGCGGGTGATGCCCTTGCGGGACATGAGCTGCGCGAAGGCCTCGCCGTCCACGAAGTCCCGGGTGTCGGCGTCGTTGAGGTCGGTGTGCCAGTCGATCTTGCGGGCGCCGGGGATATGGCCCGTTTCGTAGAGGAGGATGTCCTCGTTGGATTCCAGGACCACCAGGTTATCCGGCTTGTCCAGGTGTTCCGCCAACCAGTCCGTCGACACCAACCGCTCCGGGTGGGCGTAGGCGGCGAACTTGGGGTTGCTGTCAGCGGCGATCGACATACGCAAAACTTCTTTCCTAGGCTTTTGAATATTGGCTCCTTCTAAGCCTAACGACGCCGGGAGGCGAAAACTTCCAATGCCCGTCTAACCCGGGGACGTCCCGGTCGGGAGGCGCAGTGCCGGACGGCCGGTGGGGACGCGCAGCGCCAGCACTGCAACGGCAGCGCCGACGACGGCGAACACGGCCTCCAGCGGCTGGAACTCGACGTAGGCGGTTTCCCAGGCTTCCAATCCGATCAGGCTGAGGCCGGCCGCCACTCCCAGCGGCCGGGCTGACCGGTGGCGGCGCAGCTGGAGGATCCCGGTGGCCAGGTATCCGCCGCCGCACCCGGCGGCCAGGAGCAGGCCGGGCAGCCGCCAGTCCGTAAACGGGGTCCGCCGCAGCACATGCGGATCCGCGTGGAGGAACGCGCCGTCGGGCCGGACGGCCAGCAGGATTCCGCCGCCGAGGGCAGCAGCGGCTGTGCCGAACTCCAGGCCTATCAGGGTCCGTTCAGCGCGGATGCGCGGGCTGTCCGCATTTGGGCTCGCGGTGCGCCGACGGGTCATGTGTCGAGTATTGGCTGCGTTTCGGCCGGCGTCCAGACATGACGGAGGGCAACGTTCCGGCCCTGTCTGGCCGACCCAACGTTCCGATTCTGCCTGGCCGGCCGCAGGTGTGCCTCGAGAGTCGCTCCGGCCCGAAAAAAGGGGGACGGTAATGCTTGCATCCCACCTCACCGCCGGGGCACGGGCAGTGTGGGTGCTCGCGGTGCTTGCCTTCCCGTTCGCCGGCCCGAGCCTATGGTTCCCGATCGGTCGCCGCGCCAATACCCTAGGCCGTGAGCCGAGCCCCAACCGGCCAAGCAGTAGCACTGTGCGCAGCTCCAGGCACGGAGGCAGCTAGAAGCAGGCGGTGAGTAGTATGCACTGCAAGGTGAACTACTGCGACCGCGGAGGCTGCGATGACACATGGTTCGGTCCGTACCGGCAGGAAGCCCGGCGAAGCGCCGTTACGGATCCTGTGCGGCAGCCTGACGCTGGGGCTGAGCCTGATATGCGTGTATGCAAGCTTCAGCCGGGCGATCCAGGGGACCGGCGGCGAAGCCGTCACTTCCTGGATCTTCTTTGCGTGGGGCTGCGCCACGGCCATCGGTGGGGCATGGGTCATAAGAGGCCGGTCGAAAGGTCAACCGATCGTTTTCGCGCGGGACCGCAAGCGACTCATACTTGTTGCTTCACTGGCCATTTCAGTTGCAGGCATGCTGATAGTACTCGCCGTCCAGTTCTCGACGACTGGTGATGAAGAATGGCCTTTCCTGCTGCAGACGATGTTCGCAGTCCTCTTTGCTTCCGTGTTGTTTCTGCTCTTTGAGCGAGAGGACTCCAAGGAGCAGACTGCGCCGAAGCCGTTGACGGCGGCGGGACGGCGGAAAGCCAGACGTTTGCTGATCGTGATGGTTCTGGTCGGAGTATTGACGTTGACTGTCGGCCTCGCCGCAGGCGTCCAGACCGATAGCTGGTGGGAAGAAGGGCTCAGTCGGTTAGGTACTGCACTTTTGGCAGCAGCTGCAGTGCTCGGGTACCGGCTAAAGACGAACCGTTGAAGTGCGATCACGGCGTCCCGACGGCGTCGAGTTTCGCTGGAGACGTCGCTGCGCGGTGGCGTGTCTCGGACCTCAGCCCCAGGTACGTGCCGGTGATGATGAGTGCGGCACCGGCGATGCCCGGCAGCGGAAGGGCTTCCCGGCCTATGGTAATTCCGATGAGGACGGCCCAGACAGGTTCGGTTCCCATCAGGAGGCTGGCCCGCGACGCCGAGGTCTGTTGAATGGCCCAGGTTTGGACGAGGAAAGCGAACACGCTGCACGCCAGTCCAAGGTAGAGCACGCCCATCCATTCGCCTGCATCGAAACTGTGCACCGCGTGAAGCACACCTTGGTGGTCGGCTGCGCTATATACGACGGCGCAGACCGCACTTTGCATCAGGGTCAGATTCAGTGCGCTGTGACCGCGTCCCCGGGTGAGGCCGGAGACGGCGGTGACGTGGATGGACCGTACGACGGCTGCGGCCAGCACGAGCAGATCCCCAAGGGTCGGAGCAGCGAATCCGTCACCAGAGACAAGCAGGCACACTCCCACCACCGCAACAACCCCCGCCACGAAGACCATGCGCGGCAGCGGCACGTGGAAGGCAATGCTCTCCGTGACGGGGGTAAACACAATGACGAGACTGATGATCAACCCGGCGTTTGTGGCGCTGGTGCCGGAAATACCCTGGGTTTCCAGGAGAAGTACCGCGGCCTGTGTCAGGCCCAGGACCACGCCGACGAGCGTCTCGCGGCGACCGGGCCGACGGCGGTTCCCGACCAGCCAGATGAGTGCCAGGGCCAGCGTGGTGATCAGGAAGCGCAGGGAAAGGATGACGGTGACGCCGACTGTCTCGGTGAGGGTTTTGGCGGCAAGATAACTGCTGCCCCACACGACAGCGACCATCAGGAGTAGGAGATCCACCCTGCGCGCAGAAAGTAGCGAAAACAACAGGCGTCGCGGTTCAGTCCGGATTCGCCGGGCGGGCTGGATTCGCCGGGCGGGACGCGGGGAGGGGAAGGTCACCTGACCAGTCTTATGGGAATGGAAAGATAAGACGAGAGGGCATTTGATGAACTGATGGTTTAGGTTTTCCTTATGGATCTGCATCAGTTACAGCTGCTTCGGGAATTGGGTGAGCGAGGCAGCCTTGCCGCAGTTGCCCGCGCGCTCCATGTCTCCGCATCCGCCGTGTCGCAGCAATTGGCGGCGCTGCAGCGCCGGGCAGAGGTTCCCCTGACCGAGCGGCGGGGACGGAACCTTGTCCTGACCGGCGCCGGCCAGGCCCTGGCCCGGGCCGCCGTTGATATCAGCGTCGCCATGCGTTCTGCCGAGCAGGCCGTCAGCCATTACCTCCAGGACCCCCGCGCGACGGTGAACCTGTGCGCCTTCAACAGCGCCGGCCTGACCTACTTCGGGCCCCTGCTTCAGGCGCTGTCCGGTGAGGATAGCCCGCGGCTAATCTGCCATGACCGGGATGTGGGCCAGGAAGACTTTCCCGCCCTGGCCGCCGATTACGACGTGGTCATTGCCCACCGCCTTGAGCACAGCCCGCCATGGCCCGAATCCATCACCGTCCTGCCGCTGGTTCGGGAGCCCCTCGACGTCGCAATGTCAGAGACACACCCTCTCGCCATTGAGCCAAGCGTCAGCGTCGCCGACCTCATCACTGAAGAATGGGTGTCAGTCCAGGACGGCTTTCCGCTGACGTCTGCCCTGCAGGCACTTGCTGTTCACGCCGGGCAACCCCTTAATATCACGCACCGGATCAACGAGTTTTTCATTGCGGCAGCGATTGTCTCCGCCGGTTCTGCCGTCTCGCTGATGCCGCGCCACACCGCAGCCCCGCCGCCAGGCAGCGGGATTGTCCTCAAACCGATCCACGACCTGCCGCTGGCACGGCGCGTGGATATCCTCTGCCGGCCTGAAGCACTCCAGCGGGTGGCAGTCCTGCAGGTCGTTGACGCCCTTCGACGGATTCCGTTCTCTAACTAGCTGCGTCGTACCAGCGCAGAACCCGCAAGGCTCTCAGGGTGTTCCACCGGCTTGGCGTGCCATCCGGTCCTTCGAAACGAAAGTGGACTGCGCCGGGGTGGGTATTCTCCAACAGCCACCGTCCATCCGGCTGGCGTTTCGCACGGATATGGTCGATCGCTTCAGCCAGCCGCGGATCGGCTGGTCCGCCGCGCAGGGCGAAGTAGCTCGCCGCCTTGAGCAGGTCATAGTGCCCGCGAGGAGGATAGGAGAACTGAAGCCATCGCGGGTCCACCACCTCGCCGGTGCGCAAGGACCGGAACAGGGAGCGTTGAAGCAGGTACTCCTCGCCGTCATGGCGTGCCCGGTGGACCTCGTCGGATCCACCGGTGTGCCGCTCCCACCGCAGTAAAGCGTCCACCACATCAAGGGTGCTGGAAAAGGATCCTGGTGCCGGACGTGTCTCGGCCCAGCAGTTCCAGCCGCCGTCGGGCATCTGGTCCGCAAGGAGCCGCTGCACCACCGGCTCGACGTCGACGCCCAAGTAGATGCCGATCAGGATAGTGCCGGCATTGATGCAGCAGTCGACTTCCCCGGCGAAGAACGGCAATCCGTCGTATTCCCACCTGCAGTTGTCGGCGACCAGCTGCGCTGTCTCCTGCATCACCGCGCTGTCCGGTGGTACGCCCAGATGGCACAGGTCCAGCAGCACCGGGTAGGTAGCGGTCCACGGTTGCTCCGGCTCTCCGCCCGGTTGCACGCCCGGTTGTGCGCCCGGCGTCGGTTCCGCAAAGGCGGCAGGGAACGGCGGCGGTGGTTCCCCGCCGGCCAGGGCCCGCGCCGTACTCTCGGCGAACGCCGCGGTATCCGGGAAGCAGGCCCCGTCCGCCCACCGTCCGTCAGGGGCACGCCTTGCGAGCAGCCCGGCGCCCCACCCTGCGTGCTCCACCCGCGCCCGTTCAGCGTCCACCTCATCCTGGGAGGCGTCGAGAAGGTCGCGTAACACCTGCCACCGGATGGCCGGATCGCCTTGCAATAACCACTCCACGACCGGATCATCCGTTCGCGGCGCCCGTGAGGGATCGGCTTCGTACTTCTTTGGCGAAGATTCCACGGCGGAATCGTATTCGAAGGCGATCACGCAATAAAGAGCCCAAGGCATCGGGCTTCGCACGGCAGGCCGTGCAAATCTCATTCACGGGCGCGTTGGCGTATCGTTTGCAGGGCGGCGAAATGCCGCCACCCAAAGAGCATCAGAACCGGCAGACCTTGCCGGCCGGGCACGAAACGGACGGACAGCACGCAGTGGCACAACTGGAGCACCTGACAGAACGGACTCCCCAGGTATCCGTAAACGAACTGCTGCAGGGATTCTTCCCCTCACCGCGGTTCGGCAGCGTGTCCTTTGATTCCTACCGCCCCGATCCGTCGCAGCCATCACAGGCAAAAGCCGTGGACGCCATGCGCTCCTTTGCCGCCGACGTCGACACCCCCGAGCCCAGCGGTTTCCGGAAGTTCTTCGGCGGCAAAAAGCCCGAGACCAAGGCCGGGTTCTACCTCGACGGCGGATTCGGCGTCGGCAAGACCCACCTCCTCGCCTCGCTGTGGCATGCGGTGGAGGGCCCCAAGGCCTTCGGCACGTTCGTGGAATACACCAACCTGGTAGGCGCACTGTCCTTCCGCAAAACGGTGGACGCCCTGAGCACCTACAAGCTGGTCTGCATTGACGAGTTCGAGCTCGATGATCCGGGAGACACCGTGCTCATGTCCCGGCTGATGCGGGAACTGGCCGACGCCGGCGTCAAGCTCGCAGCCACGTCCAACACCCTGCCGGGCTCGCTGGGGGAGGGACGCTTTGCCGCCGTCGACTTCCAACGCGAAATCCAGGTCCTGGCCGACCAGTTCGATGTAGTCCGCATCGACGGTGAGGACTACCGCCACCGCGGCCTGCCCGAGTCCCCGGCGCCGCTGGACGACGCCGAGCTGGAGCAGCGGATGGAGTCCGAGTTCAGCGGCAAGACCGTGGCAGCCGATGACTTCTCCGAGCTGATCGCGCACCTGTCCAGCGTCCACCCCAGCCGCTACCGGCAGCTGATCGACGGTGTCGACGCCGTCGTCTGGCGGAACGTACAGACCATCACCGAGCAGTCGGTGGCGCTGCGCTTCGTGGTCCTCGCGGACCGGTTGTATGACAAGGACGTGCCGATCCTGGCCAGCGGCGTGCCGTTTGACCAGCTGTTCACGAAGGAAATGATGGCCGGCGGGTACATGAAGAAGTATTTCCGTGCAGTCTCCCGCCTGACCGCACTGGCCCGGGAAGGTCAGACCGGCGAGGATTCCTAGCAAGATTCCCAGCAATTAAACGCGGAAGCGCCGGTGCCGCCTCGCGGCGGGACCGGCGCTTCTTGTCGTGCTCGTAAGACTTACTGGACCGGAGGGGTTTGTCCGGGACCGTTGCCGGTTCCCGGCTCCTTGCCGCGGTTGGTCTTATCAACCGCTTCGGAAACCTTGCTCTGGAGGCCATCAATCTTGCTGGAGTACTTGTGGCCCGTCTTCTGGTCCACGAAGTTGCCGGCCTGATCGATTCCGCCCTTGATCTTGTCGGCGTTCTCGCCCACAAATCCGGCGGCCTTACCCTTCAGCTCTCCGGCCCTGCCCTTGAGCTCGTCAAATACAGACACGGATCACCTCCTTTCACAGGGGAAACCCGCTCGTTTCCCGTTCCCCTCCATGGTAGGCCGTGGCGCTGAAGGGGCCAAGGGTTTCTTTTGTGGGCGCAATTTTCATCCGCGGCGCCTAGCGGGGGGTGGACTCACGGCGGGGGAGGGGGATCGGCAGGGTCGACAGGCCGGCTCAGACGGTATGCCTTGTGTACAGCTGATGCGGGCAAATGCTGCTTCAGGGGGCGTCTGCTGTACGGGAGATGAGGCCGGCACCGCATCTGCTGTACACAAGGCACAGCAGTGCGGACACAGCGCAGGGATTGGCACCCCTCGGAAGCGCTTAAACGAAAGAAGGAACAGGCGAAAACCTGTTCCTTCTTTTCCGGCCTGAAAACCGGGGGAGAGCGGACGACGGGATTCGAACCCGCGACATCCACCTTGGCAAGGTGGTGCTCTAGCCAGCTGAGCTACGTCCGCAAATGTAGACAGTCGAAACTGTCCGTGCGCGATACTGGGATCGAACCAGTGACCTCTTCCGTGTCAGGGAAGCGCGCTACCGCTGCGCCAATCGCGCCCGGCTGCCCGGCCCGTTCAGGATTACTCCTGGAAAACCAAAGGCAGCAGGGAGAGCGGACGACGGGATTCGAACCCGCGACATCCACCTTGGCAAGGTGGTGCTCTAGCCAGCTGAGCTACGTCCGCAAGAAAGCACTGAAAACAGTACTGTCGTGCGCGATACTGGGATCGAACCAGTGACCTCTTCCGTGTCAGGGAAGCGCGCTACCGCTGCGCCAATCGCGCCCATAAATGGGTTTTGCTGCAATCCACTGTGGAGGTGGGGACGGGATTCGAACCCGCGTATACGGCTTTGCAGGCCGCTGCCTCGCCTCTCGGCCACCCCACCGTAACCGCCGCGTGAAGCTTTGGCTGTCCGCCTCCGGGAGAACCAGGAGCGGCTTGTACAGTGACTTGCGAGCGGACGACGGGATTCGAACCCGCGACATCCACCTTGGCAAGGTGGTGCTCTAGCCAGCTGAGCTACGTCCGCATTGAAGAAGTTAGGGGTTATTTGCCTCGGAACGCTTGCGCTTTCCGCGGCGAACCCCCGCTTTCCAACGAAGAAAAACTCTATAGGACGTTTGCGGGTTCGTCCAATCGGCACTGGTTGCGGTGCGGTTCCGGAGACGGTTTGGACTCCCGCCGGATCTGGGCTAGGCTCTTTACTCGTTGGAGTGCTTACGGGCACACCGGCAGGCAACAGAACAAGAAACAGACAAGAAGTAGAAAAAGAACAGCAAAAGCTGGGCGATTGGCGCAGTGGTAGCGCGCTTCGTTCACACCGAAGAGGTCACTGGTTCGAACCCAGTATCGCCCACCAGCACAGGCCGTCACTTTCCTTACGGGAAGGTGGCGGCCTTTTTGTGTCTGGGCGCTTCCATAGCCCGTCCGGCAGGCGCATGCTGTGCAGTCGGAACAGAAACCTGGACCACTGGACACCACCGGGACGAAGGGGCGCGATGCCGCAGCCGATGCCGCAGCCGGAGACCAGCCAGCTGGAAAATCTCCTGAAGGGGCTGCTGGCCACGCCAACTGCCCGCCTGCCCTATCAGGACAATGTGCTGCTGCGTTCCTATGTCCTCCAACGGCCCGCGGGCAACGTGATCATCTACAACTCGCCCGGGATCGGCAGCGCGCATCAAGCCATTGAGGAGCTGGGCGGTGCAGTCCGGCTGCTGATCAATCACGCCCATGAAGCCATGTACGGCGCTCCGGGGCTGGATGTGCCGGTATATGTGCACTCCCGAGACCGGGCCGAGGTGGCTTCCGCCATGGAGGTAGCTGGCGTGTTCGAGGACCGGCAAATGATCGACGGCGACCTGGAAGTGATTCCGACACCGGGCCACACAGCCGGCACCGCCAGCTATTTATGGGACAGCGGCAACGGTCGGTTCCTGTTCACCGGAGATTTCCTCTGGATTGAGCACGGCGAATGGAAGGCCGTGGTCCTGGACCCCTCGCTGCGGCAGGCCTACCTCGACAGCCTGGCACTGGTCCGTGAGCTCGATTTCGATGTCCTCGTACCGTGGGGGACCACCGACGACGGCCCTCCGTTCGCATTGGCCGGCACCAGGGCGGAGAATCGCAGCCGGGTGGACGCAGTGATCAACCGCGTTCGGGCCGGGGGCACACGGTAAAGGCCGGCTGCAGGAGGCGGCCCGGACACACGGTCCGTCCCGGCAGTCCTGCGCCCGGAGTGTCACCGCCGGGTGGCAGACTGGAAACATGACTGAACCAGCATTGGCACACGCTACCGAATACGGACGGATGTACTCGCGGTCGCTCTCGGAGCCGCCCACGGTGCCCTCTATTACTACGGTGATCGCCCAGGGCTCCACCTCCCTGGACGGCTGGCACAGTTACATGGCGGCCTCCGCCGTCGTCAAGGATCCCAAGCTCAGTGCCGCCCTGGGGAACCCTTCCGCGCTGCGCGGCGTGGTCAAGG
Source organism: Arthrobacter sp. zg-Y40 (assembly GCF_020731535.1). Lineage (NCBI taxonomy): Bacteria > Bacillati > Actinomycetota > Actinomycetes > Micrococcales > Micrococcaceae > Arthrobacter > Arthrobacter sp. zg-Y40. The sequence goes on along the minus strand of NZ_JAJFZS010000008.1, from coordinate 593,702 downwards.
ACGCTTCCTCCGCCTCTGAGCGCTACCGCGACGCCGCGGCCGAGCGGGGCACACGCGTGCACTTCTACGCCGAGCAGGTTGCCCTTCGGGCCCTGGACCGCGCGCATGAGTTGGAACGTGCCAGGGAAGACCTGGCCTCGCGCGGCGAGCACCAGTTCGCGGACCGGTTCGATGAGTGGTGGAAACTCTACGAGGTCCAGCCCATCGCTCCCGAGATCACCGTCTGGAACGCCGAGGTTGGTTACGCCGGGACCCTGGACCTGGTGGCGCGGATCGGCGGACGGCTGTGCCTGATCGACTACAAAACCAAAAAGACGGACCGGGACGGCCAGGTGAAGCCGCTGGATGACAAGGTGGTGATGCAGCTGGTGGCAGGCATGAAGGCGCAGGAATCCCTGGTCGACGCCGGCGCCGGCATCTGGGAGCCCTGGGCTTACGGACAGGAACCGCTGCTGCTCGGCGTCGCCGTGGGGCAGACCGAGGTGCGGCCCATGCGCGCCAACCCCGCAGTACTGCCGCAGCACTGGTTCAAGTTCTGCGCCCTGCGGCGGGTCTGGCAGACCAGCATGGATGCCATCGGGGCGGGCCGGGCGCTGCTTCCCGTGCCGCCGCCGCCGGTTGGTGCGCACGCTGCTCCGGCACCGGAGGCCCCCATCCAGCCCTCGGCCGTCCCGGCGGGCGGCGGAGCCAACTAGACTGGATTCGATCCCAAGCAGCAACAGTAAGGAACGAACACCCGATGGCCATCCTCACTATCCGCACCCTCGGCGACCCGGTCCTTCGGACCCGGGCCGAAGACGTCACCGATTTTGGCCCGGAACTGGCCAAGCTGGTAGCGGACATGGAGGAAACCATGGAGGACGTCGACGGCGCCGGCCTGGCCGCGCCGCAGGTGGGAGTCAGCCTGCGGGTTTTCACCTACCGTGTGGACGGTCAGTCGGGCCACGTGGTCAATCCCGTCCTGGAACTGAGCGAAGACCGGCAGGAAGAGCAGCTGGAGGGTTGCCTGTCCATTCCCGGCCTCGGCTACCGGGCACCGCGCTTCCGCTGGGCCCGCGTCACCGGAGTAGACCTGCACGGCAACCCGATCAGCATCGAGGGCGAAGGGTTGCTTGCCCGCTGCTTCCAGCACGAAACCGATCATCTGAACGGCTCCCTGTACATTGACCGGCTCGAGGGCGAGGACCGCAAGGAAGCACTGCGTGCCATCCGCCAGCGTGAATACGACGCCGTGGCCGCACGCACCGTCAGCGAGCGTGCGCAGAGCGTCGGGTCCTCCTTCGGCGGGGGTTCGGTTGGTGCTGGCTCCTTTGGCGGCGGGTCCTTCGGGTCCGGCGCCAAGGCAGGGGCCTAGTCCGCGTGGCGCTTCGAGTTCTTTTCGCCGGCACCCCGTCGGTGGCCGTGCCGTCCCTGGATGCCCTCGTAGAGGCGGGGTTCGACGTCGTTGGCGTCCTGACCCGGCCCGACGCACCGCTGGGCCGCAAGAAAGTCCTGACCCCGTCGCCGGTGGCCGCCCGTGCCCAGGAGCTGGGCCTGCCGGTGATCCGCGCATCCAAGGTGGACGATGAAGCCATTGCCGCCATCGCCGCCCTGGAGCCCGACGTCGCAGCCATTGTTGCTTACGGCGCCCTGGTTCCGGCCCGGGCCCTGACCGTGCCGCGGCACGGCTGGATCAACCTGCACTTTTCCTTGCTGCCGGCCTGGCGCGGAGCCGCTCCCGTGCAGCACGCCGTGATTGCCGGAGACGATGTCACCGGTGCCTCCACCTTCCTGCTGGAAACCGGTCTGGACACCGGCCCGGTGTACGGCACCATGACCGAAACCGTCCGGCCGGAGGACACCAGCGGAGACCTGCTGGAACGGCTCTCGCACTCCGGTGCGGTGCTCCTGGCCCAGACCCTCAGCGCCGTGGACGCCGGTGCCGCCGTCGCCGTCCCGCAGCAGGGTGACATCACCCTGGCTCCCAAGCTGACCATCGATGATGCCCGCGTGGACTGGCAGCAGCCCGCCCTGGCTATCCGCCGAAGGATCAACGGCGTCACCCCCGAACCCGGCGCCTGGACCGGCTGGGACGGCGCCCGGTTCAAGATCGGCGCCGCAGCCCTGCGCCCCGACGTCACCGACCTGCTCCCCGGCCAGGTCCGATTCAGCGGCGGCGGCAGCGCTGCCGCCCTGGTGGGCACCGGATCGCACGCCCTGGAACTGCTGCGGGTACAGCCTGCGGGCAAGAAAATGATGCCGGGGGCCGACTGGGCCCGCGGCCTCGCCAACCGTGAGGACGTGGTCTTCGAATGACCTCCCAGAATTCCCGTAACGAAAAGGGCCACGAACGCCGCCGCGCCGCCGTGAAGACCCGCACCGCCGCAGCACCCGGCCAGCGCACCCGTGCTGCCGATCCCGCCCGGCTGGTGGCCTTCGAGGTGCTTCGCGCGGTTTCCGGTGAGGACGCCTATGCCAACCTGGTGCTGCCCAAGAGCATCCGCAAGCACCGCCTGGACAAGCGCGACGCCGGGTTCGCCACTGAGCTGGCCTACGGCGCGCTGCGCGGCCAGGGCACCTACGACGCCATCCTGGCCAAGTGCGTGGACCGGCCGCTGGAACGCCTGGATCCCGCAGTGCTTGATGCCCTGCGGATCGGCGTCCACCAGCTGCTCGCGATGCGGGTGCCGGCCCATGCTGCCCTGGACCAGACCGTGGGCCTGGCCCGCGCCGTCATCGGCGCCGGACCTTCCGCCCTGATCAATGCCGTGCTGCGCAAGGTTTCGGCCCGCAGCATGGAGGACTGGGTCCAGCTGCTCACCGAAGGTGAACCGGACGCCGTGAAGCGCTCCGCCATTGAACACAGCCACCCGGAATGGATTGTCCGCGCCCTGCGCCAGTCCCTGGTGGCGCACGGGCGCAGCGTGGACGAAATCACTGACCTGCTGCGTGCCGACAACGACGCGCCCGTAGTGAACCTGGTGGCCCTGCCCGGCCTCGGAGATCTGGACGAAGCCCGGAAAGCCGGCGCCGTGGACGGGGAACTCGTAAAGGATTCCGCGCTCTTCTCCGCCGGCGACGTCGGGCGCCTGGACTCTGTGCGCGCCGGCACCACGCGGGTGCAGGACGCCGGCTCCCAGCTGGTGGCCCGGGCCCTGGCCGAACTGAAACTCGACGGTTCCTCCATCGATGAGGACGGCGTGGAGAAGTGGCTGGACATGTGTGCCGGCCCCGGCGGCAAAGCCGCGATGCTAGCGGCCCTGGCCCACGAACAGGGCGCCGTCCTGCTGGCCAACGAACCGGCCCCGCACCGTGCCCAGCTGGTTCGGCAAGCCCTGGAAGCCGTACCGGGGGAGACCTGGAACGTACGCACCGGGGACGGCCGCACCATTGCCGAGGACTACCCCGAAACCTTTGACCGGATCCTGGTAGACGCTCCCTGCACCGGACTGGGCGCCCTGCGCCGCCGGCCCGAGTCGCGCTGGCGCCGCCAGCCCGGCGACGTCGGCGAACTGGGCATCCTGCAGCGCGAACTGCTGACCACCGCCGTCGACGCCGTGAAGCCCGGCGGTGTGGTGGCCTACGTGACCTGCTCCCCGCACCCGGCCGAAACCACCGCCGTCGTCTCCGACGTGATGCGCAAGCGCAACGACCTCGAACTGCTCGACGCCGGTGCCGCCCTGGATGCGGTCAGCCTGCCCGGTGCGCTGGAGGCCGGACATGAGTCCACCGCCCAGCTGTGGCCGCACATCCACGCGACCGACGCCATGTTCCTGGCGCTCATCCGCCGCAAGATCTAGCCAGCCGCCGCAAGATCCAACCAGTCCTAGCCAGGGAGACACACGTGAGCAAGTGCTGCATCAACCCGAGCATCCTCTCGGCCGATTTCGTCAATCTTGAAGCCGAGCTGGAGCGGATCAGCGCTGCCGACGCCGTCCACGTGGATGTGATGGACAACCACTTCGTACCGAACCTGACCATCGGTCTGCCCGTGGTGGAGCGGATCCAGCAGGTGTCCAAGCTGCCGCTGGATGCTCACCTGATGATTTCCGACGTCGACCGCTGGGCACCGCTGTATGCGGAGGCGGGCCTGGCCTCGGTCACGTTCCATGTGGAGGCCTCGACGGCGCCCATCAAGCTGGCACGCGACCTGCGGGACCGCGGTGCCAAGGCCGGGATGGCGCTGCGCCCGGCCACCCCGGTGGAACCGTACCTGGACATGCTGCCCGAACTGGACATGCTGCTGATCATGACGGTGGAGCCGGGCTTCGGCGGGCAGAAGTTCTTGGACGTCACCCTGCCCAAGATCCGCCGTGCCGCTGACGCGGTGCGCGGGTCCGGCCTGCCGCTGGCCATCCAGGTGGACGGGGGAATCTCTGCGGAAACCATCGAGCGGGCCGCCGAGGCCGGTGCGAATGTCTTTGTGGCCGGGTCCGCCGTCTACGGATCAGGTGATCCTGCTGACGCTATCCGTAAACTGCGCGCTTCGGCCGAAGCAGCTGTGCAAGAATAGTTCCTAACAAAACGTGCTCCGGGGTCGGTGTAATTCCGAACCGGCGGTTATAGTCCGCGACCCGCACTGCTGAACCGAGTTTCTCGGGGAAGCGGTTCGGTTGAATCGGTGAAATTCCGATACCGACAGTTAAAGTCTGGATGGGAGAAGCACGTGCAGTTTGTTGTTCCGCCGGCTTTGCCGACCCTGAAAGGGGACCCGTTTCGGGATCCCCGCGCAAGGGTCCGTTCCGGGTCCCGCTGAGCGGGTCCGGCGCGGATTTTGGCCACATTCGGGTTGCCCTGCCGGCGATGCACCCACTGCCGTACGCCTGTCGTACCCCCCCCGGAGCAGCAGCTTAGGGATAAAGGACGACATGGATTTTCTGCGGTGGCTCTTTGACGCACAGATACCGGTGGGCTCAAGCTCGCTGCTGGTGCGAGAACTTCTCGGCAACATTTTCGGACTGCTCAGCGCCCTCGGCGGCATGCGGCGCAAGGTCTGGGCCTGGCCCGTGGGCATCGTAGGCAACTTGCTCCTGCTGACAGTGTTCCTGGGCTCCATCTTCGGCGACGCCGACACCGCCACGCTGCTGGGCCAGGCCGGCCGGCAGATCATGTTCGTTGCTGTCTCGATCTATGGCTGGCGGCGCTGGCAGCAGAGCAAAACCAACGGCGACGCCGCCGTGACCCCGCAGTGGGCCTCCGGCCGGGAGCGGATCGGGCTGGTGGTCATCATGTTGCTCGGCACCGTGGCCCTCACTCCGGTCTTCGCCCGCCTGGGCTCCTACGAACCGGTCTGGGCCGATGCCTGGACCTTCGTCGGCTCACTGCTGGCCACTTACGGCATGGCGAAGGGCTGGGTGGAGTTCTGGCTGATCTGGGTGGCTGTGGACATTGTGGGTGTGCCATTGCTCTTCAGCGCCGGTTACTACGCCACCGCCTTTATGTACCTCTTCTACGGCGGCTTTACCCTGGCCGGCTTCTTTGTATGGTGGAAGGCTAAAAAGAACGAAAAGCCCCAGGTGGAAGTCCTGATGCCTGATCCCCGGACACGCTGACCATGCGCCCCGAAGACTTCACTGCGGGCGAAGTTGCCGCCATGGATGAAGCTTTGGACCTGGCTGCGCGCGGCGTCCGCGGCGCCAATCCACTGGTGGGGGCCGTGATTCTCGACGCCGACGGTGCCACCCTGGCGACCGGTTACCACCGCGGGGCCGGAACTCCGCACGCCGAAGCCGATGCCCTGGCCAACGCCCGCGCAGCACGCGCAGACGTCACCGGCGCCACCATGGTGGTGACCCTGGAACCCTGCAACCACACCGGCCGCACGGGGCCCTGCTCTCAGGCAATCATCGACGCCGGCCTGCGCCGGGTGGTGTTCGCCGCACCGGATACCAGTGATGCCGCGGCTGGGGGAGCGGAGGCCCTGCGCGCGGCCGGTATCGAGGTGGCCTCCGGACTGGGTGCCGGTGCTGCCGCGGAGTTGAACGAGCGCTGGATTGCGGCTGTGGTGGAGCGCCGGCCGTTCGTCACGGTCAAGATCGCCCAAAGCCTGGACGGGCGGATTGCCGCAGCGGACGGCACCAGCCAGTGGATCACCGGCCCGGAGGCCCGGCGAGACGGTCACGCACTGCGCTCCCGGGTGGACGCCGTCCTGGCCGGCACAGGCACGGTCCTGGCCGATAACCCCCGGCTGACTGCCCGCATCCCGGACGGCATCCCGGACGGCACCGCAAACGACACAGACGCGCAGCGGCAGCCGCTGCGCGTCGTCGTCGGCCGCCGTCCGATCCCCGAAAACGCGGCGGTCCGCGGGACCGACGGGCGGTTCCTCCAGCTGGCCCTGCACGATCCCGCGGCGGTAGCCGCGGACCTGTACGGGCGCGGGGTGCGGCACCTGCTGGTGGAAGGCGGCGCCATCCTGGCCAGCGCGTTCCTGCGTGCCGGGCTGGTGGATGAACTGGTGGTCTACACCGCACCGCTGCTGCTGGGCGCGGGCACGGATTCGCTGCAGGGCATCGGTGTGCAGACCCTCGGCCGGGCGCCGCGCTGGCGCTGGGACTCCGCTGCCGGCGGTGCCGTGGCGCACCTTGGCAGGGACCTCCGGCTCCGGCTGCAGCCTGCTACGGCCATTTCCGAAGAATCGGAGGACGCATAAATGTTTACCGGCATAGTTGCTGAACAGGGCAGCGTGGTTTCCCTGGCACAGAATCCCGACGGCGACGGCGCGGTCCTGGTGATCACCGCGCCCAAGACGGGTGCCGGGCTGGGATTGGGCGGCTCGATTGCCGTCAACGGCGTCTGCCTCACGGCCACCGAAATCCGCGGCGGCGCGATCAGCGTGGACGTGATGGGCGAAACCCTGAAGCGCACCACCGTTGGTGATCTGGAACCCGGCGCGAAGGTGAACCTGGAACGCTGCGTTCCCGCCGGCGGCCGGCTGGACGGGCACGTGGTGCAGGGGCACGTGGACGGTGTGGGCCGGCTGCTCGAGCGGGAACACTTGGGCAGCTGGGACCGGCTGCGCTTCGCGGTGCCTGCCGGGCTCGCGAAGTACATCGCGGAGAAAGGTTCCCTTGCCGTAGACGGGGTGTCCCTCACCGTTACTGCCGTCAGCGGCGCCAACGCGGAACAGCACTGGTTCGAGGTAGGGCTGATTCCGACCACGCTGGCCGAAACCGGATTGGGTGCCCTGTCCGTGGGCAGCAGGGTGAACCTGGAAGTGGACGTGCTGGCCAAATACGCCGAGCGGCTGCTGGCCTTCGCCAATCCCCGGCCTCCAGCGTATTCTGCCGCCGAGCCGGCATCGGGGGACGCTGCGTCCGGCGATGCTGCGTCCGGCGATGCTGCGAAGGAGGGCTAAGTGGGCGCCGCTGACACTGACATTGTCCTGAACCCTGTGACGGAGGCGGTGGAGGCGATCGCTGCCGGGCGCGCCGTCGTCGTGGTGGACGACGCCGACCGTGAGAACGAGGGCGATATTGTTTTTGCCGCCCAGCACGCCACCCCCGAACTGACGGGGTGGACCGTCCGGTACAGTTCCGGCGTGCTCTGCGTGCCGCTGCCCGGCAGTTATGCGGACCGGCTCGAGCTGCCGCCCATGACGGACGTCAACCAAGACGCCAAAGGCACCGCGTATACCGTCTCCTGCGATGCGGCCGAGGGCACCAGTACCGGGATCAGCGCGTCGGACCGGGCGCTGACCGCCCGCGTACTGGCCAACCCGGTTTCGGTTCCCGGCGAACTGCACCGTCCCGGACACATGTTTCCACTGCGTGCGGCCGACGGCGGGGTGCGGGAGCGGCGCGGCCACACCGAAGCCGCTGTGGAACTCGCCCGCCTGGCTGGCTGCACTCCGGTGGGCGTGATTGCCGAACTGGTGCACGACGACGGCGGAATGATGCGCCTGCCTGCGCTGCGGGACTTTGCGGATGCCCACGGTATTCCGCTGATCTCCATCGAGGACCTGGTGCAGTACCTGCACGCACGGATGGGGGAGGACTCATGAGCGAAGCAGCAGCCGAACAGCCGGTGGTACCCGGACCCGGGGTGCATCTGCCCACCGCGTTTGGGGACTTCACCGCCACCGCCTGGACCGACACACGCACCGGCGTCGAACATATGACCCTGACTGCGCCCGGGACGGAAAATTCCGGTCCGCTGGCCGAAGGTGCTCCGCTGGTGCGGCTGCACTCGGAATGCCTCACCGGCGATGTGTTCGGCTCCTACCGCTGCGACTGCGGGGAACAGTTGGAGCAGGCCATGGAGCTTATTGCCCTGCACGGGGGAACCATTGTGTACCTCCGCGGTCAGGAAGGCCGGGGGATCGGCCTGGCGAACAAGCTGCGGGCGTACGCACTCCAGGAAGCCGGTGCTGACACAGTGGAAGCCAACGAGCAGCTCGGCCTGCCCGTGGACGCCCGCGACTACCAGGCCGCTGCCGACATCCTGCTCCAGTTGGGCCTGCACCGGATCCGGCTGCTGACCAACAATCCCGCCAAGCAGGACTGGATGCGCCGTTTCGGCGTGGATGTTGAGGCCATGGTTCCGTCCGAGGTACCCATCCGTGCGGAGAACGAGCGCTATCTGCAGACCAAGCGGGACCGGATGGACCACCACCTAACCTTGCTGCGCACCAAACCAGTGCAGCAGAGCTGAATTTCTTTCCCCCGACCCAAGGAGCACCTCATCATGAGTGGACACGGCGCACCCGCCACCGACCTCAGTGGCATCCGCCTGGCCGGAGTACCCGTTCGGCTGGCCATCGTTGCTGCCAGCTGGCACACCGAAATTATGGACGGCCTGATTGCCGGAGCGCTGCGCGCTGCGGAGGATGCCGGCCTGGGGCCGAAGCTGATCCGGGTGCCGGGCAGTTTCGAACTTCCCGTCGCAGCCGCACGGCTGGCTCCGCACTTTGACGCGGTGGTGGCCCTCGGCGTCGTTATCCGAGGCGGCACTCCGCACTTTGACTACGTGTGTTCTGCGGCTACCACCGGGCTTACTGACGTCAGCGTCACCACCGGCACTCCGGTGGGGTTCGGCGTGCTGACCTGCGATACCGAGCAGCAGGGGCTGGACCGGGCCGGGCTGCCCGGTTCTTCCGAGGACAAGGGCTACGAAGCAACCGCGGCTGCGGTGCTGACCGTCGCGGAGCTGCGCGGGGCCGGGGTGTAGGGTCCGGGGTCTAGGGTCCGTCGCGCCTGGAACGTGTTACCGACAGAACGGGCGTTAACCAACTATGGCGTGCCACCCGGTAAAGGTGGCACGCCATAGTGGTGCAGCTCCTAGCAGGAGCCGAAACGTTGGTTAGACGTGGTCGTTGTTGCGGCGGTTGCCGGACTTGGCCAGGCCGCGGGCCACCATGAAGCCGACGGTGAGCCAGGTGATGTACTGCATGGCCTGGCTGGCGTTGAATGCGTCGACGCCGTTTTCGCTGGCGTTGTCACCCACAACTGCTGCGGTGATGATCGTGGCGATGACGGCCAGGACGTAGAGGACGAATTCGAGGGTCCGGACCGAAACCTTGATGTCGTTCTCGTTGGTGTGGTGGACGGTGTTCGTGTTGTTACGGGTTTCCGTAGCCATGTGTGTCTCCTGAAGTATTGGTGAGAGCGGCCGTGGTGGCCATGTGAACTGTGATTCCTCTTCTGGAACCATGTCGACAACTTCTCTACGCTGTAGACACTAGCTGTAGACTCACAAATAAGCAAGCTTGCTGATTATCAGCAGCCTGACCATGAGGAGAGCGGATGCTGTATGGAGACTCCACGGAAACCGCACACAGGCTCGCATAAAGCGCGCCTGAACCGTGAGCTGGTGCTGAACGCGGCGTTGGAATTGGTGGATGCCGAAGGGCTCGCGGCCCTCACCATGCGGAGTCTCGCCCAAAAGCTCGGCTGTGATCCCATGAGCATTTACCGGTACGCAAAGAACCGCGCGGCGTTGCTGGACGGGGTCGCCGAAACAGTCATGAACGAGCTCGACGTCTTCCCTGACGATCCCGACTGGCAGGCGCAGTTGCGGCGCAACGCGCATAATGTCCGGTTTCTGGCCCTGAAACATCCCCATACCGTGCCGCTGCTGGTCACCCGGCCACTGTCCATCCCGTTGGGACTGCGTCCGCTGGGGACGCTTCGCCCATTGGAAGAGATTCTGGCGCTGCTGACCAGGGCCGGTTTCACGCCTGCCGACGCGCTGCACGTCTACCGGGCGTACTACGGATTTGTTTACGGACATATCCTCAATGAGCTGCAGGAGCTCGTAGTGGACCCGGAGGAAAAAGAAGCAGTCCTGCGCCTCGGCTTGTACCGGCTGCCTGCCAAGGACTTTCCGAACCTTAGGACGCTGGCGCCGGATTTGGCCGATTACGACGGCGAGGCGGAGTTGGACCAGGGGCTGGACATCCTGCTGACCGGGCTCGCCGCCCAATTGCTGGGCGACGCCGGGGATTAGGGTTGAGGGCAGGGCAAGGAAGGACACAGGGGAACGCATTTGGGATCAATGGATGACATGCTCGGGCCGGGCGAGGTTCGGGAGCTGCACGACGTACTGGCGTCGGCTGTTCCGTCAGTTCAGTGGGCGGCCGTGCTCGCGGCGGGCGAGCGGCTGGAGCCGTTGTCGTTGCGGGGACGCACCGACGTCGTCGCGGATGCACTGGTGGATGCATTGGGTTCCTATCCGGCTGCCGCTTCAGCGTTCCGCATGGGTCTTGCTAATCCGGCGTTCACGGGGTGGATGCTCTGGCCCGTAACCGAAGCCGCGGTAACTTTGGCCCTGCGCTCCGGTGAGGATGAGGACTTCGACGACGCGCTGGCCCTGCTCGCAGAGCTCACACCGCGGTTGACCAGCGAATTCGCCATCCGGCGGCTGCTGCGGGAGCAGCCGGAGCGGGCACTGGGGATCATCCGGACGTGGACCGCCCATCCGGACCAGCACGTTCGCAGGCTGGCCAGCGAAGGCACTCGTACGTATTTGCCTTGGGCCGTTCGCGTTCCGCAGTTGACGGCCCGGCCTGAGCTGACGCTGCCGATCCTGGATGCGATGCACAATGACCCCGAGATCTATGTCCGCCGGTCGGTGGCCAACCACACCAATGATTTGGCCCGGCATGCCCCGGACCTGGTGCTGGAGACGGCAGCGCGGTGGCAGCAGACCGGCACACCCGGCAGCACCTGGGTGGTACGGCACGCGTTGCGCACCCTGATCAAAAAGGGCAATCCCGGGGCGCTGGAGCTGATGGGCTTCGCTCCGGCGCAGGTGAGCATCAGCGACCTGCACGCCGAGTCAGAGAAGGTGGCACTGCCTGGCGAGCTGGCCTTCGGGTTCCTGCTCACCAATACCGGGGACGTGCCCGCGAAACTGGCTGTGGACTACGCGGTGCACTATGTGAAAGCCAGCGGCTCGACCGCTGAGAAGGTTTTCAAACTGACGACCGTTGAGCTTGCGGCGGGGGAATCCCGGAAGCTGACCGGCCGGCATGCCTTCCGGCAGATGACGACGCGGCGGCACTATGCCGGTGTTCACGCTCTGGAACTGCAGGTCAACGGTGTGCGGCACGGTCGGCTGGAGTTTGACGTCAGTATCTGAAGTCGTGTCGGATTACAGTCCGGCCGCAGGCGACGGCGTCGTTTGCCGGGAACCCCGATTGCTATGCGCAAACCAGCCCTGTGGGCATAATGGCTGGTGATACGGCCCCGGCGACTGACAGGACCAGCAGAATGCCCGCTCAGGCAGCGACCACAATGGTGAAATTCGTCGAGCGTTCGCCGGGCTGGCTGCGCTGGGGCGGCGGTGCCCTGCTGCTGAGCGTCGGCGTCGTGCTCTCCATCGGGGCGGTGAGCGATGGGTACTGGATTGTTCTCGTACCCGCGGCGGGGATGGGACTCGCAGCGATTTGGTGGTGCGTGTCCGCCAAGATCACCGCCGCCGTCGAGGGGCAGACGGTTCTGCTCTCCGGTCCGTTCTGGAAACGCAGCCTGCAGTTGGGTGAGCTGCACGATGTCGAGGTCAGCGGTGACAGCGGCATGAATCCGGGGCTTGTGAACTGGCCGGTTGTTTCTTTGGAACGCGGAACGCTGGTGCGGCTGAACATGGGCGGCAGTGCGGTAGTTTCGTTTGTCAGCGACGGGCGCCGCTACCAATTTGTCCTGTCCAGCCACCACTTCGCGCAGCGGTTGGCTGCAGCTTTGGTCGGGTAGCTGTGGCCTTTTGGGGCCTGCCCTGTGTAGCGGCAGCTGTATGGGCGTTTCATGCCGGGTTGCTCATAGCCCATCGCCGGGAAGCATGGATCACCTTCTGTGTGCTTCTGGTCGGCCTGCCGGTGACGGCCGTCCTGTGTTTCGCCTGGTCACAGGCCGACCATGCTGCGTATGTGGAGGCTTACGGAGAGAACGGAATCGGCGGTGGGTTCTTCCCCATGCTGCTCGCTTTTGAGGCTGTGGGAACGTGGTTTGTGCTGGCCTTCGCGGAGATCATTCTCCGCATGGTTTTGCCGCCGACCGGGCGGGCAGGTGCGGCTCCAGCTAAGGAATCACGTAAGCCTGTGGCGTTGCCTGAACCCGAGTTATAGAGTGCGGCGATGACTTCCCAGACAGAACCTTCCGCTGCCTTGGATCCACCCCCTGACGTGGTGGCAGCCCTTATAGAGAAAGTTGCGTCGACTCCGTGGCCGGAAGACCCGGAGCAGTGCGGCCCGTACCTGGCGCGTCTGGGCTGTACCGCGGATGCCGCACTGCCGTTCCGGGAGGAGGACCTGCCGGGAGAAGAAAGGGGCTGGTTGCATTTTCCCGGCGGCGAAAGGGGTGTGTGGTCTGCCGTGGACGGGAAGCTGGAAAGCCTCGGCTTTTTCTTTTATCCGGGTCGGCTGGGCTCCCGTGCCCTGTGCGAGTTCGGGTTTGATGCCCTGCATTCGCGGCTTAACGCAGCCTATGGTCCCCCTATCGATGAAGGCGCGTATCCGAACGGCCACCGGTCCGGAGTGTGGCATGCGGGGGAGACCTCGATCGAGCTATACGCCCACGTTGAACTGGCCCCCGTGCTGCAACTGGGCCTGGGGAACCGGCAACGCATCCGTGTTCACGAGGAAGCCCGCTGGCACCGCGCCTGACCCGATTGCGCCGGATCGAACCGCGGCTAAGGCAGACGCGGCAGAGGCAGCCGTGCCCCCATAGTGGATGCGCAGATATCCCCGGGAATGGCTCTCGACGTTGTGCCGCCCGGACGTTGTGCCGCCCGGACGTTGTTGCCGCCCGGACGTTTTGCCTAGAACGGCGGCACGGCGTCCAACAGGTTTTTGGCCTGTCGGTCTGCGTTTGAGGGTGAATGGGCTAGCTCGAGAAATGGTTCAGTCCGATAGATCCGTCCGCTCGGCGAGGTCCACTCCATCACGCCCGGTTCGGGCTGGGACGCTTTCCAGAATCCCAGTGTTTTGAACCGGTGGTGCCGGCGGCACAGGTGAGCGAGGTTGCCATGATCCGTGGGACCTCCGGCCGCCCAATCCGTAGTGTGGTCAATTTCCGAGACCGCAGTGCTGACCCGGCATCCCGGGAACCGGCAGGTCCCATCCCGGGCACGCAACCAACGGGCCAGCCCGGCCGGGACTTTCCGCCGCCTGCCCACGCCCAGAATTTCCCCGGTGTCCGGGTCCTGGACGAGGCCGGTCCAGCGGGTCGCGTTGCGGGCGAGCCGGCGGGCTGCTTCGGCACTGATGGGCCCGTAGCCGTGCAGTTCGGCTGGGTCTTCGTTGGCGCCGAAGAGTGTTTCCGCGTTGATCAGGACCATGATTTCCGCTCTGGGCAGGATGCCTGATTTGTCGACACTGGATTTATCGGCGTCCTCGTCAGCGATGGCATCCTTGTTGTCCGCTTGGCTGGGTGCCGCTGAACCGAGACCGCCCATAAGCAACTGGGCCAGAATGTCCGAGCGCAGCTGGTCCGTGGTCCGGGAATCCCCATCAGACTGTTCACCGCGGGCCGCAGTGCTCAGGGCAGTGTAGATCTGTTGTGCTTCCGCGGCACGAAGATGCGCGGACAGGCAGGACATCCCGTCTTCTTCCCGATCCAGAGTGACCTGGCGCTTCTCGAACGCAGTGAGGTGCCGGACCTCAATGGTTTGCGGGTACTTCTTCTCCCGCAGCCGGCGGGCCTTGGCGGAAAACTGGGACCGGGTCTGACCTTCTGCGGCCTTCAGCAGAGCAGCTTCGAACTCTGGCAACTCGGCGGCAGGAACACTTTCGCACTGGTCCAGCACCACCTGGGCATGCCCGTAGCTCAGGCGCCCGTCCTGCAGCGCCTCCAGTGTGGCCGTATGGGCGCCAGATAGGAGGCCGGCTTCGAACATCAACCGCTGCGCGGTGCCGTGCGGTGTGTGCAGGAGGGCGGCACACTCGGCTGCCGCCAGTGTGAAAGCCATCCCGGGTTCCACCCGTCCGGTCGCGCCCGCGTAATCCTCCCGGAAAATGGTTTCCATCCGGTTCAGCAACCGGGCCCGCTGCGCCTCCGCCCACGCGATCAGGTGTGCGACCCGGACCAGGACTTCACCGGTTGCCTGGTTGTCGAAGGATTCGAGGTTCTGCAGAGCCAGCATCCCGCTGAAACCGTCGGGAAAGTCAGTGGCGGTTCCGCTGGTACGACCTCCGTCGTCGTCGGCAGTATGCGAACCCGGATCGGCCCGAAATACAGCTAGTGTGCAGGCCGTGCCGGACCCACTCTTGGTAGCGGTTTGAGCTGAGGCCGTCTGGTGTTCAGTTCCTGATTCTTCGGCTATCCGTTCGGTGTTTCCGAGCTGATCCATGCCCTAAGGATTTCAGCCGGCACTGACATTTCCGGGCCCAAAACTGGCCTAACCGGCCCAACCAAGCACCCTCCAAATACGCGTCTTTCCGGGTCGACTACTTGCTTGCCGTTCAGCCCTCTGGAATGGCTTCCAGGCGATCAGAACACACGTGCTGACGGCGTTTTCCAACCTCGCTCCGGCCGGAGCCGACGCCGTCAACTAGGCGCGCCCGAGAACCCCACCGGTCCCTGTGCGCTGCCGGTCCGCGTGGGCACGGGCCTTCATCCGGTTGCCGCAGACGGCCATGGAACACCACTTGGCGGTGCCGGGCCGGCTCCGGTCGATCAGATACAGGTTGCATTCCTCGTTCGCGCAGTGACGCAGGCGGCCCGGTGCCGTTTCCTGGACCCGGGACCACGCCAGCGCGGCCCGGAACGCCAGCCGCTCGTCCTCCGGTGACCGCATCTCCCAATCCAGTCCCTGGGCGGTGGCCCGCGGAACCAGGACGCCTCCTTCCAGCGCCGCTGAGAGGCGTTCGACGGCGCCGTCCGTTCCCCGCACGATGTCTTGGAGGCATTCCCGCATCTGTCGCAGATGCTCCACTTCGGCGGCAGATCCGTTGCCCCCGAACCGCACGGAAAATTCTCCGCCGGCGGCCCCCGCAAGCTCATCCGCAGGACGCCCGGATACAACCGGGGTGCTGTTCAGCAGTACCAGCAGCAGTTCCTCGTCCTCGACCATCGGATTCCTTTCAAGCGGATTGTGTTGCACGTCATCCATGCTAGCGTCTTCCTAACCAGTAAAACAATTGAGAGGGGTTAGCTCATGGCTACCGTCCACCACCGCAGTGTTTCCGTCAACGGCCACAACGTGTTTTACCGTGAGGCGGGGCCGCAGGATGCTCCGGTCCTCCTGCTCCTGCATGGGTACCCGAGCAGCTCGCACATGTTCCGCCACCTCATTCCCAGGCTTGCTGAGCAGTACCGCGTCATTGCTCCGGACCACATCGGCTTCGGCCTGTCCTCCGCGCCGTCCGTTGGGGAGTTCACGTACACCTTTGAGGCACTTGCCAAGGTGACGCAGGGCTTCCTCGAGGAACTGGGGGTGGAGGCATACACGGTCTACACCCAGGACTACGGTGCACCGATCGCCTGGCGGCTGGCTTTGGCCAACCCGTCAGCGGTGCAGGGCGTGATCTCGCAGAACGGCAATGCTTACGAGGAAGGCTTTGTCCCGGACTTCTGGGCCCCGATCTGGAACTACGGTGCCGACCCTTCCCCCGAGAATGAGGAAGCACTGCGTCCGGCCCTTGGCCGCAAGGCCGTGGAATGGCAGTACACACACGGGGTTCCCGACCCCACCACCGTTGATCCGGACGCATGGGAGCATGACCTCGCCCTCTTGGCCCGTCCGGGCGTCGATGAAGCGCAGCTGGCCCTGTTCGGGGACTATTCCACCAACCGGGCGCTGTATCCGGAGGTCCACGAATGGCTGCGCTCCAGCCAGGTTCCGGTCCTCGCCGTCTGGGGCAGGAACGATGAAATTTTCGGCCCGGCGGGCGCGACGGCGTTCCTTGACGACGTCCCGCACGCGCGTGTGGAACTGCTCGACGGCGGCCACTTTCTGCTGGAGTCGCACCTGGACGACGTCGCGCGCATCATTTTGGATTGGCGTTCCGGGTTCTAGCGGTCCACGGTGGAGGCAAACCGAGCAGTACCGATGCCATAGAGGCCGCCAGCCGGCAGCCAGAGCCCGCAGACCTGCCCCTAACCAGCAGCCGGACCGGAGCGGCGTTCCGGTACGTTCAGCAGCGGCAGCGTCCGGTTGACCATGGGCCCGATCAGGATGGCGAAAGCCACCGTACCGATGCCCACCGTGCCGCCCAGGAACCAGCCGACCACCAGGACAATGACCTCTATGCCGGTGCGGACCACCCAGACCGGCCATCCCAGGCGGCGGTGCAGGCCGGTCATGAGTCCGTCGCGGGGGCCTGGTCCCATCCGGGCCCCGATGTAAAGGCCGGTGGCTACCGCCAGCAGCACGAGGCCGCCGGTGAACAGGAGTATCTCGCCGGGCAGTTCAGTCTGCGGGTCCAGCAGCAGCAGCCCGACCTCCGCGCTTGGCCCTACCGCCAGCGTGTTCACCACGGTGCCGACCCCGGGCCGCTGGCGCAACGGGATCCACAGCAGCAGGACGCCGATGCCGATCAGGTTGGCAACCAGGCCGAAAGGCAGCCCGGACTGCAGCGACGTGCCCTGCCCCAGGACATCCCACGGAGAAACGCCCAGCCCGGCGCGGATCATCATGCTGATCGAAAAGCCGTAACAGAACACGCCTATCAGCAGCTGCAGCACGCGGCGCACAAAGTTCCAGGACATAGAGGAAAGCGAACCCTAAAAAGGGCGCGGGACCAAACCGATCCCACTGTGTGTCGTCCCGCTCAGCTCTGCGGGCTGCTGCCGGGGGGTTCCTGGCCGCTCGGACCCACCGAAGCGCTCTTCGGATTCCGGATTCCCAGCAACGCGATCACGGCGGCAGCAAAGAACAGCCCCGCCGTCGCCAGCGCCGTTTGCCGGAAGCCGGCATATCCCAGCGCACCGCCCGAAATGGTGCCCACCAAAGCCACGGCCACCAGCCCGGCCACCCGGGACACGGCGTTGTTCACGGCCGAACCGATTCCGGCCTCCTCACCGCGCAGCGCGCCGAGCACTGCCGCGGTCAGCGGAGCGACCATCACGCTGAGCCCGACGCCGAAGAGCAGCAACCCGGGCAGCAGCTCGGTGAGCAGGTTCACGGGCGGCTGTACGGTAAGCAGCAGCAGGAATCCGGCACCGCAGATTGCCGGACCGGCCGTCATAAAAAGCCGCGGTCCGTACCGGCCGGAGAGCTTCCCGAAGTAGGTGGAGAACAGCAGCATGGCCACCGGCAGGGGCAGCGAAATGAACCCGGCCTCAATGGCACTGAACCCGGCAGCCTCCTGCACAAAGACCGTCACCGCAAAGGAGCCGAGCGAGATGGCCCCGTACGCTGCGGCGGTCACCAGGTTCCCGTAACGGAAGTTCCGGGCCCGGAACAGGGACAACGGCATCATGGGCGCCGGGGCGCGTGCCTCGCGCAGGAAAAAGAGCACCAGCGCCGCGGTGCCTGCAACCAGGGGTACGACGACGGCGGGATCGGCCCAGCCGATACGTTCCTGTTCGATGAGGGCATAGACGGGACCGGCGAGGCCGGCCACGGCCAGCAGCGCACCGGGAAGATCCAGCGAAGTGCGGCGCAGCCGGCCGGTGTTCTGCAGTTTGGAAGTGAGCAGGAGCGTTGCCGTCACCGGCAGAACGTTCACCGCGAAAATCCAGCGCCAGCTGGCCCAGTCCACCAGCACTCCGCCCAGCAGCGGGCCGATGATGGCGGCGGTACCGGTCCACGCCGTCCACTGGCCGATGGCACGGGCGCGCGCCTCGTCCCGGTACGCCGTCGTAATCAGTGCAAGGGATCCGGGGACCAGGAGGGCGCCGGCCATGCCCTGGACTGCACGGGCGATGATCAGTACTGCGGGGCTCCACGCCAGCGCGCACGCCAGGGATGCGGCGCCGAATCCGAGCAGCCCGAGCCGCAGGATCCGCAGCCGGCCGAAGGTGTCCGAAAGGGAACCGGCCAGCAGGATCAGCGCACCGAGGGTCAGCAGATATGCGTTGACGGTCCACTGCTGCGTGACCAGCCCGCCGCCGAGCTCTGTACCGATGGCGGGCAAAGCCACGGTGACGATGGAACCGTCGAGGAAGGCAACGAAAGAGGAGAGGATCGCCACGGCCAGGAGGCGGGTGTTCCTGTTGGCTTTCGTACCGGGCATACGGCCTCCGTTCGACGTTGCAGCGCCGCGCACTTCCCGGGACAGCCTAGCCCGGGATGCTGCGGAACGGCACCGGATAACTCCATTGGAAATGCTGTTAGGGTTGTGTCCGCTCCCGGGAAACCCACGTGCGCCGGGCAAATGGGGGAAGGTATATAAGCGTGTCTGAAAATGGAAAGATTACCGCAGCGCAGCCGAGCGAAAAGCTAATTCCAAAGGTAGGAAACACCAACTGGTTGGCGGCGCTCATCGTGGCACCGCTAGCGGTCATGGTGGGAGCCGGCATTGGTGGAGATAATTCCTCAGGTGATGCAGCCGATGCCTGGGCCGTGGTTGCCATGTCCATGGCGCCCGTATTCCTGGTGACCATGGTCATTTTCATTGTTAAGATATCCGCCCTGCGCGGCAAGGTTTCCGCTGCGGCTTACCGGATAGGTGAATCCCTGAGCCGGGATTACGGCATCACTGTCACCAAACCTAAAACGCTTATCCTCCAGCACAATTCGAAACCCCTGTTGAATCCGCACCTCATTCCCGCGGTGGACGCGTATGGCCGGCCGGTCACGATCTCCATCAGTGCCGATCCCACCGGCTCCCGGGTGATCCCCACGTTCGTTGACGCGGCCGGGTTGCCCGTCCAAACGCACACCCCGTAAGCGAAAGGTCTCGGCATGCCATTAACCCGGCGGAAGTCCGCCGTTGTCCCCAGTGAACGCCTGATTCCGCAGATCGCGAATGTGTGGGGCGCGCTGGCCTGGGCGTTCCTGCCCGCACCAGTGGTGCTGTTAATCGGCTGGTCAATCAGCGGCGCGCTGGGCAGCGGTGATGAGCTGGTGGACGCCCTCGGTGTGGCAGCCATGTT
Source organism: Arthrobacter sp. zg-Y40 (assembly GCF_020731535.1). Taxonomy (NCBI): domain Bacteria; kingdom Bacillati; phylum Actinomycetota; class Actinomycetes; order Micrococcales; family Micrococcaceae; genus Arthrobacter; species Arthrobacter sp. zg-Y40. The sequence continues at coordinate 574,248 of NZ_JAJFZS010000008.1, read as the reverse complement.
CCTGGGGTTTGCCAACTTCCTCCGCATAGTGATGTCCAACCGGCGCAAGGTCGCCGCTGCCGCTTACGGAATTGCCGTAAACCTGCACCGGGACTACGGCATCGCAGTGCACCGCCGGGTCGCCCTGGTTCTTATGAACACGGCGAGCTGCAAACTGCAGCCGGATGCCTTTGATGCCGTCGACGAGAACGGGCGGGCACTCTTCATGAAACTGGGCCTGGATACGACCGGTACAAATGTTGTCCCCACCATTATTCTTATCGACGGAAAGTCGACCGGCGAGCAGGGGTATACCCCGGAAAAGGCTCGGCCGGCGGTTATGCCGGATCTTCCAACCCGTTTAGCTGAAAGGTTTTACAACATGACTGAAAAGACCGTTTCTGCCGAACCCGGCGAAAACCTCATCCCTAAAGTACCCAACCTGAACTGGCTGCTGTTCGCCATGGTTGCCGTGATTGCAGGCGCTGTAGTGACCGGCATAGCCATGGATGGAAGCACGGGAGGCATGGTGGATTTCCTGATGATCCTGATGCTGGCGATGCTCCTCGCATTTGTTGTCCTGTTCATTATTCTGATGGTCAAGTCCGTACAGGTTCGGGGCAAGGTGGCCGCGGCCAGTTACCGGCTCGGGGAATCATTGGTACGGGACTACGGCATTACCGTCACCAAACCCAAGCAGCTCATCCTGCATGACAAGGCCAAGCCCCGGATCACTCCGTACACCCTGGCCGCCACGGACACCTACGGACGGCAGCTGACCCTCACCGTGAGTACCGACCCCACGGGAACCCGCATTGTCCCGACCGTTGATTCCGTGGACGGCCAGCCGGTACAAACCGCGCTTTAACTCTTGGAGCGGGAGCGGCCGTCAGCAGGGCTGTCTGGGCGCCCCGAGGTCCAGGGGCTTGAGCATTGAAGAGAATCCCCGCTGCCGGGACCCGGGGCAGAAGTCCAACGTGCCTTCGTATTCGACGTGCAGCACCGCCTTGCCGGCGTCGGTGAAGGGCTGGTACGCCTCGCACTCCGCGTACCGGACGCATTCCTCGTTGACCGCGAAATCGAAATCGTCGACCAGCGCGGGAATCTGGTCCAGGTCATTCTTCAGGGCCACGGACAGTCCGCGGTCGTGGGCCAGGCCGGCAACGGCACGGTTGTACGCCAGCTGGTCCTCGGCAGTCAGCGGGAAGCCGGTGTCGTTGCGGTAGCCGTCCACGTTGTCGGGTTCGACGGCGTTGAACCCCTTGGCTGCGCAGGTATCCATGCGGGCCGCCATGATCGGCAGCAGCACGTCCGTTTGCCGGATGTCCAGCCACTGTTCGTCCGGCCAGCCGTCCATCGTTTTTCCGCGGACCGTGTCCGGAAAGTTGCCGGCATCGGGACGGAAATCCTCCCGGGAGCCGACGGACAAATAGCAGACCAGGTGGCGGCCCTTCGCCTTCAGCGCCGCGGTTTGCTCAACCGTGGTGGTTTCGTAGTCCACGTCGAAAATGTCTGCGTCAACATCCAGGTCCAGGCTGCCGCTGAGCTGCCACTGCCAGCTGGCTCCCGGCGACGGCGCCCAGTACGACGACGGGACAGATGACGACGCCGCCGACGCCGCCCCGGCCGGCGCTGGCGCGGTGGGCGCGGAACCGGAGGACGCGCCGTCGTCGGAAGTGCAGCCGGCGAGGCTGCCGGAGAGAAGTACCGCACCGGCGATTACGACGGCGCAGGCCGCCCTGGTCCGGGCCGGCCCGGCCCGGCGGGTGGTCCAGGCCTCAGCCGGCACTGATAACCGCGCGGCAGCTGCGTAGGAACGATGCGGCCAGCGCTTCGCCGTCGTCGAGGTACCCGGCGACCATCGCCCCGTCGCGCAGCAGCATCAGATCTTCGGCAACGGCCTTGGGATCGGCGGGGGAGAGAGGGCGGACAATTTCCGCAAAGGCGTCCTTGCACCAGGCGCGGTGCTCACTGACGGTTTTCCGGACGGCGCTGGCGGGGTCCGGATATTCAGCAGCAGCATTGATGAACGGGCACCCCCGGAAACCCGCTTCGCAGGACATCTTGCCCAGCTGGTCGGCGATGAGCTGGAGTGTCCTGTCGGCGTCGCCGTCCGCGTGTTCCATGGCCGCGCCGATTCCCTCCCGCTCAATCCGGGCCCTCAGTTCCAGATGGGCGACCACCAAGTCATCTTTGCTCTTGAAATGCCGGTAGAAAGTCACCTTTGTGGTGCCGGTCCGGGCAATGACCTTTTCAACGCTGACGGAACGCAAGCCATCGGCATAGAACAGCTCGGTGGCGGCCTCGATGAGGCGATCCCTCATCGATACCTTCACAGTCTCCGCCATGAGTTTTCCTTCCGTTGCCCTTGTGCCGCTCCGTGATCAAGACTACAGTCCTTCGAAGTAGAGTGACTAGTCATTCTACCAACGGTTCCATCAGTCGTACCGGCGGACCTTCCTGCGGGAAGCACCCGTCGGACCGGCGCGGCCGCTATCGAGGTCGAGGTGTCCCCTGACCCATCAAGAGACACCCCTTCGAACCCCACAACAGAACGGAACACCATGACCACCGCCAACGCACACCCCGCCACCGCACACCCCGCCGGCACCGTCGGACCGGCCCTTCGGAAGCTGTACTTCGTCCGCTTCGGATTCGCCGTCCTCTGGGCAGTCCTCATTGCGCTGACGGCCACCACCATCGGCCCGCTCAGCATCGCACTGCTCATCCTTTACCCGCTGTTCGACGTCGGGGCAGCCGTCGTCGACCACCGCGCCTCCCGAGCCACCCGGCCGGGACCACTGCTCGTCGTCAACATGGCGCTCAGCCTCCTGACCGCTGTTGCGCTCGGTTTCGCCGTCACCTCCGGACCGGCCGCAGTCCTGGTTGTCTGGGGCGCCTGGGCCATCACCGCGGGTGCGGTCCAACTCGTCGTAGCCATTAGCCGTCTGCGGTTGGGCGGGCAGTGGCCCATGATCCTCAGCGGCGGCATCTCCACTCTTGCGGGCACCGGGTTCATCCTGATGTCGGGCGGACCCTCGTCATCCCTCACCGGCGTCGCCGGGTACGCAACTCTCGGCGGCATCTTCTTCCTGCTCTCCGCGATCCGGCTGGGACGCACCGCCAAGGCGGGCGCATGATGGCCGGGACTAGTACGGACGTCATCATCATTGGCGCCGGACCGGTCGGGGAAAATGTAGCCGACCGCATCGTCTCCGGCGGGCTGAGCGCCGTAATCGTGGAAGCCGAGCTGGTCGGCGGAGAATGCTCCTACTGGGCGTGCATGCCTACCAAAGCGCTGCTCCGGGACGCCGCCGCGCTCCGTGCCGTCCGGCAGCTGCCCGGTGCCGCCGCGGCGGTGACTGGGGGACTCGACGTCGACGCCGTGCTGGAGCGTCGTGACCGGTTTGCCTCGGACTGGAACGATGATGGCCAGGTTGCCTGGCTCCGCCAGGCCGGCATGGGGCTTGTCCGGGGCCGGGGGCGTATCAGCGCCCCGCGGACCGTCGAAGTCACCGGCGGGGACGGTACCGTCAGTACTATTACGGCCCGGCACGCCGTCGTCGTCGCCACGGGCACCAGCGCGGCCGTTCCGCCGATTCCGGGACTGGCGGACGCTGCTCCCTGGACCAGCAGAGAGGCCGTGTCGGTGAAGAAAATTCCGGAACGGCTTGCCATCATCGGAGGCGGTGTTGTTGGCACGGAAATGGCAACCGCCTTCAGCGCATTGGGCGCGTTCGTGACGCTGATTGCGCGCGACGGCGTACTCCCCAGGGTGGAGCCGTATGCCGCCGAGCACGTCGTTGCGTCCCTTCAGAGCAGCGGCGTACAGGTAATGGCGGGAACAAGCCCCACCGGGGTCACACGGGATCCCAGTGGAACCGTGCAGATCACCCTGGCGGGCGGCGAGGTCATCAGTGCGGACGAGGTCCTTGTTGCCACGGGGCGCCGGCCCAACACCGGCAATCTCGGACTTGAACAATTCGGACTCCCGGACTCCGGCTGGCTGGAGGTCGATGAGACCCTGCGGGTGACCGCTCCCGGGGGCCACGTGCCCGACGGCGGGTGGCTATACGCCGCGGGAGACGTCAACGGCCGGGCGCTGCTCACCCACCAGGGCAAGTACCAGGCCCGTGCGGCGGGGGACGTGATCGTGGCACGGGCAACCGGCGCCCCGGTTGAGGACTTCGCATGGGGGCGCCATGCAGCCACCGCCGATCTCCTGGCCGTTCCGCAGGTCATCTTCACTGACCCGGAGATCGCCTCCGCCGGACTCACCCTGGCCGCGGCCGCCGACGCCGGACTGCGGGTCCGTTCTGTGGAGTACGACCTGGGTTCCGTTGCCGGCGCATCCCTGCATGCCGACGGTTATGCCGGCCGCGCAGGCATTGTCATCAACGAGGACACCAACACCATTGTCGGGTTCACCGCCGTCGGATCCGACGTGGCAGAGCTGGTGCACGCCGCGACCATCGCCATCGCCGGAGAAGTACCTCTAGACCGGCTCTGGCATGCGGTGCCGGCCTATCCGACGATGAGCGAGCTCTGGCTTCGGCTGCTGGAAATCGCAGGACGGTAGACAACCGCCCGGCCCGCCCGCAAACTTCCGCCATCACCACAACCACCCCACGAAAGGAAAGAACATGCCCACGAAGATCACCTTCATCATCGACAACCCCGCCGACCCCGGAGCCTTCGAGTCCGCCTACAAAAGCATTGAAGGCAACGCAAAGCAGCTTCCGAAGCTGCGCCGGTACGAGGCCGGGAAGGTTTGGCCCAAGGAAGACGGCTCGCCCACGCCGGCCCACCGGACCCTGGACCTGTATTTCGACAGTTATGAGGATGCCTCTGCAGCCGTGAAGACCGCTGCGGCTGCCGATACGTTCGGGCAGTTGACCGCCACGGGCACACCGTTCAGGGCGCTGTTCTCCGACGTATCGGAAGGCTAGGCGTCGAAGGAGGCTGGACATCCAAGAAAGCCGGACAGCGAAGAAAGGTGAGGAGTCCCCGTGAGGCCGGGAGCAATGTCCCGGCCTCACGGGGACTTTGTCTTGGCCAGGCGCGCGGAAACATTCGCCGGCGGCCCCAGCCACGGGTTGGGCATGGAACGGTCCGTGACAAAGGCATGCCCGGCACCGCGGTGGCCCGCTGCCAAACGGATGCCGGCGATCCGGGCCGGGTCACAGCTGTGCACCAGGTGCCAGAGCCGCGCCGGAGGCACGTTCTGTGCCCAGGCGGGGTGACGGAAGCGGGAGTAATCTTCCGCGGTTCCCTCGAACACCGAGGTCACATTGAACAGCCGCACGTGTCCCGGCGTCGGAAAGACTCCGGGGTTCGCAGCGAGGAACCGGATGCCGGCAGCCCGGGCCGACGCCGCATACACGGTGCACCGGCCAAGGCTGCCCGATCCGGAGGGAAGTTCGTCGAACATAATCCCGTCCAGGCCGTAGATTCGCTGCCAGGCAAGCACGTCCAGGGCGACGTCCGCCGGCGGGCGCTGGCCGTAGTTAACCGCGACGTACCCCAGGAGCCGGGTGGATCCCAGTCCGGCAATCGCTTCCGGATAGTAGGCATCGTCTTCTCCGCCGGGTCCGTTGTGGACGTTGACGACGGCGAAGGAGACGTTTTGTCCGGCCAGCCACGCCCATTCCCGGGGCCCTTCCGCCGGGTGGATGTACCACGGCAGCGCCAGTCGGGGTGCCCTCACGCGTAGGTCCGCGGATCCGCCACGAGCGCCAGCAGGACCACGATTCCCGCAAGCAGGAAAGCTGCGGCCGCCAGGATGCCGGCTCCGCTGCTGACCAGCAGCCACAATGCGGCCGCAAGGCAGGCAGCAGCGGCAAACAGCACACCGCGCCGGGGCTGTCCGAACGCGCTCAGGGCCGTGGAGATAGTGGCCAGGGCGCTGAAGATGGCGGCTACCACCACCGTGGCGGCCGCCCTGTTGTCCTCCACCAGGAAGAGGACCACCACGGAGGACACCGCTGCCGAGATCACCACAATCGTGGCGGAGATGGCCAGGGTCAGCAGCCAGGCGTTCCACGCTGCGTTCCGAAGCAGCGGTGTCCGCTGGGAGGACCACTGGAGCCGCTGGCGCATCAGTACCAGCGCGGGATCGGTGGCGGCGGCAGCAACGACGGTGGCCGCCACCAACGCGGTGCCTTCCCACGCGGGCAACCGGGTCAGGGCCAAGGTCAGGGCTGCCGCAAGGAAGCCGGCCTGGGCGGCGGGGGCGACGGCGCTTCTGCCGTCTTCCCATCGGGGCCGGCGGCCCTCCGGGTTGGAGCGGAGATGGATGGCGAGCAATGCCGTTACTGCCGCCACCACCAGCAAGGCGGTGCCGGGCACAATGACGGCCGCGGCAGTGGAACGGAGCGCCAGCATGGTCGCCACAATCGAGACGGCACACGCCAGGACCGTCAGCAGGAACCAGGAGCGGCCCAGGATCACGAGCATGGAAACAACACAGGAGTACCAGCACCAAACCATCAGAAGTGCGGCCATGGTGGCATCATGGCCGGGAAGGATCAGGGAGACCCCCACGTAGCAGGCGAGGGCGGCCATGATCAGCAGAGTTGCCCCGGTGCCGCGGGCGACGCCGCGTTTCAGCTGCCCGGCGCCGGCATAGGTCCAGACAATCCCGGAGACGGCCTGCCCGATGATCCACGCGCCGATGCCGGCTACGAGGACCTCCCTGGTGTTGGCGGCAAGGACCGTAGCGGTGAGACCGCCCAGCACTGCCCCCAAGATGAGGACAATGGCCCGCCGGACGGATTGGAGCAGGTCGTCCCGTCCGAGCCATGGCTCGGCGGTTGCCTGCGTGGTGCCGCGTTCCTGCACCAGGGAGGAAGCGTAGTCGAACACGTCCTTCGCTCCATGGCGCTGGCGCACGGTGCGGTCACTGAGCCCGGACGCTTCCAGCCGAGCCGTGATCTCAAAGGTGTCCACGGCGTCGTAGGCCATCAGGTTGTTCTCAAGTTTCGGGACGGCTGAACCCGCTGCGGGCACAATGACAGTGTCGGCGCTCATGCGGACAACCGCTGGGACGCGTCACGGAGTGCGGGAACCGCGGGTGCCGGTGCGCCGTGGGCTCCGGTAGCCGTGCCGGGCCGGAAACCGGCAGCCGGGGGGTGCTCGAACAGCCGCCCGTCCCGGGTGGCAGCATAGGCCTCCCGGTAGCGGCCCAGGCACCGGTCCAACGTGAACTCGGCCAGGGCACGGCGTCGTGCGGCCGCCCCCATGTCCGCCCGGAGCCGGTCATTGGAGAGCAGGGTGATGCAAGCGTCCGCGAACGCGGCGGGCTCGCGGGCGGGCACCAGCATGCCGGTGGTCCGCTCTTCGTCCAGGCATTCCGCTACGCCCCCGACGTCGGTGTTGACGGTGGCGCGGCCGCACATCATGGACTCGATGAGGGTAAAGGGCAGGCCTTCGGACACGCTGGACAGTGCCACCACGTGGCCGGCTTCAATGGCCGGGCGGCTGCCCTTGCTGGGACCTTCCCAGTGCACCGCGTCGGTGACACCGAGGCTGGCGGCCAGTTCCAGCAGGCCCGCCTTGTAGGCGTGGTTTTCCGTTGGCGTGGGCCCGAAAAGCCGCAGTTGGGCCGTGGGCACCTGCTGACGCACCAGTGCGAAGGCCGAGATGAGGGTTTCCAGGTCCTTCAGCGGATCGATCCGTCCCACAAAGCTGATGGTGGGCAGCTCCGGTTCGGAGGTGACCGGCAGGAACGTTTCCGGGTCTACGCCGTTGGGGATGGTGTGGATCCGTTCGGGGAGGGCGCCGAGGCGGCGCTCCCAGCGGGCGTTGAACTGGTTGACCGGGAGGACCATGTGCGCCCGGGCCACAACCACCTGGCACAGCCGGCGCAGGAACGCCGTGACCGCGCGCCGCACGGGCCAGGAGAAGTTGGCACCGTGCAGGGCGAGGTACCGCTCCCTCAGGTACACGCCGTGTTCGGTCAGGAGGATGGGAGTGCCGTGCCGCCAGGAGTGGGCCAGGGCGACCAGTGAGGAGGGGCCGTTGCTGGAGGCATGGATGACGTCGGCCCCCGCCGGCCGCTGGTCAACCAGGGCCAGGGCGCGGTCAACGATGCTGGCTGCCATCACGGCGTCCGCCACGGACATGGGCGGCTCGCCGGCGCTGACCAGGTGCCGCGTCCAGGCTGCCAGGATAGGCGCCACGGAACCCCGGGTAGCCAGGGCATGGGCCAGGCCGATCCGGTTGCTGATGGCCACCAGGTTGCGCAGTGCCTCGTCCGTCCGGGCCACGGCGTCCGCGTCGTCGGACCCGAGTGCGGCGTCCCACAGCAGGGCGAGTTCGCCCTGCGTGCGGTCAATCCATTCCTTGCGCCGGGATCCGGGCCGCAGCGGGGCCGCAGGGGGTCCCCAGACGGGGATGATCCTCAGGGAGCGGACATTTTCGGGGAGCTTCCAGACGGGACGGTCGGCACCGCTTCCGGTCAGGGCAAAGATTTCGAAGTCGTGGTCCGGCATTCCCGTGATCAGCTGGTTGCACCACGTGCTGACCCCTCCGGTGACTACCGGGTAGGTGCCCTCCGTGACGAGCGCTATCTTCAGCGGTTTGTCCCGGATCCGTTTCGGCACAGCCGGAACGGCAGTGGATCCGTGGACCTGGGCGGAACGGCAGAACCCCGTGACTGAACTAAACATTTTCGAGACCTCAATTAGCGATGGACGACATCGATATCAGTGAATACGAGGTAGTCAGACGGGACACGCGTAACCGTTACTCGCTTCGATCAGATGCTTCGAGGTAGGGGTGTTGAAGAATTTTCCGAAAATTTGGCATACATTGCGGGTCTCTTGCGGCTGCCCTTTCCCGGGCGTTCAGCTATCGGACAGCGTGCAGCCGGGCCGCCTGCCGGGCCAGGTGCTCGCGTTCGGCCAGGTTCGGCGCGGCCAGGGCGGCCTCGGCGTACAGCCGTGCGGCCGTGCCGGCGTCACCGTCGCGCTCATGCAGGTAGGCCAGCGCGGCGGTGCGCCGGGGGAGTGCGGGATCCAGTTCCGCCAGCGCGGCCAGCCCGGCGCGCGGTCCGTCCGCCTCCCCGACGGCGACGGCGCGGTTCAGCCGGGCTACCGGACTGCCGGTGAGCCGGACCAGTTCGTCATACCAAGACACGATCTGCGGCCAGTCGGTCTCCCCGGCCGTCTGTGCATCGGCGTGCAGGGCGGCGACGGCGGCCTGCGCCTGGTATTCGCCCAGCCGGTCCGCAGCCAGTGCCCGCTGCAGGATCGCCACTCCTTCGGCAATCAGGCCGGTGTCCCAGCGGCTACGGTCCTGCTCGGCCAGCGGCACCAGCCGCCCGGCGCCGTCCGTCCGAGCCGGGCGGCGGGCGTGGTGGAGCAGCGTCAGGGCCAGCAGCCCGTGGACTTCGGGATGGTTGATGCCGGCGGCCAGCTGCCGGGTGAGGCGGATGGCTTCGGCAGCCAGGTCCACGTTCCCGGAGTAGCCCTCGTTGAACACCAGATACAGGGTCCGCAGCACGGTGGCCACGTTGCCGGGGGAGCCGAACCGGACTGTGTTCAACCCGACCCCGGCAACGGTGCGTTTGGCCCGGCTGATCCGCTGCGCCATGGTTGCCTCGCCCACCAGATACGCGGCGGCGATCTGCCGGGTGGTCAGCCCGCCGACCGCGTGAAGGGTCAGCGCCACGGCCGACGACGGCGACAGGGACGGGTGCGCGCAAAGGAAATACAGCTGCAGCGTGTCATCGGTTTTACCGGAGGGCCCGGGCGGAGGTTCCGCGTCAACGGTGAGTTCACGACGTCGGCGGGAAGTGTCCGCGCGGGTCGCGTCCAGGAACTTCCGCCAGGCGGCGGTGACCAGCCAGGCTTTCGGGTCCCGCGGCGGGTTCTGGGGCCAGGCGCGCAGGGCTTCGATCAGGGCGTCCTGCACCGCGTCCTCGGCCGCCGCGAAGTCGGCTCCGCGGCGGACGAGGACGGCTATGACCTGCGGGGTGAGCGTGCGGACCAGCTGCTCATCCACGGTGCCGGGCCCCACGGTGCTGCCCTCCACAACCGGCCTATTCCGTGATGGTGATGGGCGAGCCCAGGAACGGGCGCAATTCAATCCATTCCTGCAGTGGCTTCCCGCCCGCGGCGGGAGCGGCGGACAATTCTCCGGCGAGTTCGACGGCGCGGTCATAGTCGTCCACATCAATCACCATCCAACCGGCAATCAGGTCCTTGGTTTCCGCGAACGGACCGTCGGTCACCGGCGGCCGGCCCTCGCCGTCGTACCGCACGAAGGTGCCCTCCGGTGCAACGGCCTGGCCGTCAATGTATTCGCCGCGGGCCTGCAGCCGGTCGGCGAAGTCCTGCATGAACTGCATGTGGTCCGATACTTCCTCCGGTGTCCACTGGTCCATCGGCACGTCATTGATGGGTGCCGGTGCACCGCGGTAATGCTTGAGCAACAGATACTTGGCCATGACTTATCTCCTTGGTCTCCGGGGATGGTCGAATCGCTGCAACACGGCCATTGTGGCCGCATTCACTCCGGGGACGGGACAGTGTCCGGAATTTCGACATTTCTGCGGGAGCGTTCGCCTGCGCCGCAACCGGAAACAAATTTTCGTCTTCACCTAGTGCTCCCCGGCCGGGGGTTCCACACTTGTGTCGACACGGACTTTCAGTTCTCCTTTCATGCAGCTCTCCTTTCTTACAGCGGTGGCCATCTCGAACAAGGAAGTTCATCATGAAGGTTTCGCGAAAATGGATTGTGATCCTCTGCTGGCTCACCGTGGTCTTCGAGGGATTCGACCTGGTGGCCCTGGGTGCCTCCATTCCCACCCTGCTGGACACCAGGCATGCCGGTATTGATGCGGGCGGAGCCACCTTCGTGGCCACCATTTCGCTGGTGGGTGTGGGGATCGGCGCTGCGCTGAGCGGGCCCATCTCGGACCGCTTCGGCCGCCGCCTGCCGCTCATCGCGTGCGTAGTGGTGTTCTCCGTCTTCACCCTGATCTTCCCGCTGATGCCCACCGTTGCCCTGATGGGGCTGCTGCGCTTCCTGGCCGGACTGGGGCTGGGCGGGTGCATGCCGGTGGCGGTGACCATCATGCAGGAAACCGCCCGCGCCAACGGCAAGGCCCAGTCCAGCACGCTCACCATGACCGGCTACCACGTAGGCGCCGTGGCCGCGTCGGTTACGGCCTTGCTGGTGGGGCAGCGGTGGGAATGGCTCTTTTATACCGGCGGGATCCTCGGCCTGCTCGCCTCCCTGCTGCTGTGGGCCAAACTGCCCGAAACCTCTCCCGTGATCGAGGCGCGCAAATCCGCGGACACGGAAGTCCCGAAGGTGCATGTCCGGGACGTGCTCCGCGGGCGGTACGTGCGCATCACCCTGGGGCTCTGGGTTGCTGCCTTTATGGGCCTGCTGCTGGTTTACGGATTGAACACCTGGCTGCCGCAGCTGATGCGTGAGGCCGGCTACGCCGTCGCCGATTCGCTGGTGCTGCTGCTGGTCCTGAACCTGGGCGCGATCGCCGGCCTGCTGGTGGGCGGCGGCGTTGCCGACCGGCGCGGGGTGAAGGGAACCACCATGTTCTGGTTCGGTGCCGCGGCCGTGCTGCTGGCGGTGCTGAGCATCCGGATCCAGGACCAGCTGCTGCTGAACGGCGTGGTGTTCGTGACCGGTTTCTTTGTCTTCTGCGCCCAGGTGCTCGTCTACGGGTTTGTGGGCTACCTGTACCCGCGGCATATCGTCGCCTCCGGGATGGGCTTCGTGTCCGGTGTCGGTCGGCTGGGGGCCATTGCCGGGCCGTGGATCACCGGTTTGCTGGTGGTTGCCGGGATCGCCTATCCGTTCGGGTTCTACGTCTTCGCGGCAGCGGCCGTGCTGGGCGTAGCGGCGGTGGCCGTCATCCCGCGGCCGCGGGAGTCCACGCCGGAGGCAGCGGACTCGGTACCTCCGGGGTCCGGCAAACCGGTGCCGCTGGGCTGACCGAACGGACCCGGGGGACAGGAGGAAGAGATGACCACCATTCGCGAGGCCACCTACGACCTCTTGCGCCGGCACGGGCTGACCACGATTTTCGGCAACCCGGGCTCCAACGAACTGCCGTTCCTGGCCGGCATGCCGGAGGACTTCCGCTACATCCTGGGCCTGCACGAGGGCGTGGTGGCGGGCATGGCCGACGGCTATGCGCAGGCCACGCGCCGGCCGGCGCTGGTGAACCTGCACGCGGCGTCGGGGACCGGCAATGCCATGGGCGCGCTGACTAATGCCTGGTACGCGCACACGCCGCTGGTGATTACCGCCGGTCAGCAGGTCCGCTCCACCATCGGCCAGGAGGTGATGCTCTCCAATATCGACGCCGTGTCCCTGCCGCGCCCGCTGGTGAAGTGGAGCGCGGAACCGGCGTCGGCGCGCGACGTCGTCCGCACCATGGGGCAGGCCATTCATACTGCGGTCCTGGAACCGGCCGGACCGGTGTATGTGTCCATTCCCTACGACGACTGGGCGTACGAAACCGGGCCCGAGGAGGCACACCTGGGGGAGCGCACGGTCGAGACGGCGGGGGCGTTGTCCGATGGCCAACTGGCGGACCTGGTGGCAGCTCTGGATGCCGCCGTCAATCCCGTGCTCGTGCTGGGGCCCGACGTCGATTCCGCGCGGGGCAACGACGACGCCGTCCGGCTGGCCGAGCGTCTGGGCGCGCCGGTGTGGGTGGCACCCTCGGCGTCCCGGTGCCCGTTCCCGACTACGCATGCTGCTTTCCGCGGGGTGCTGCCCGCCAGCGTCGCCGGAATTGCCGGGTTGCTCTCCGGGCACGACCTGATACTGGTGGTGGGGGCTCCGGTGTTCCGCTACCACCAGTACGAACCGGGGGAGTACCTGCCCGACGGCGCGGCCCTGCTGCACATTACCTGCGACCCGGGCGAAGCCGCCCGCGCACCGATGGGACGGGCGGTGGTGGCGTCGATCGGTCCGGCGCTGGCGAGGCTTGCCGACGCGGTGGCACTCCGCGGAATCTCGGTGCAGCCGCGTCCGGCGGCTCCTGCGGTGTCCAGCGCCGCCGAGCCGGGCGGCAGGATGGCACCGGAAGCCGTCTTCGACGTCGTGAACGACTTGGCTCCGGAGGACACTATTTACGTCAACGAGGCCACCGCCACGGTGACCGCTTTCTGGGACCGGATCCAGATGCGCCATCCCGGGAGCTACTACTTTCCGGCCTCCGGCGGTCTCGGCTTCGGCATGCCGGCCGCCGTGGGCGTCCAACTGGCCGAGCCTGGACGCCGGGTGATTGCGTTTATCGGCGACGGTTCCGCCAACTACGGCATCACCGCCCTATGGACAGCCGCCCAGCATGGGATCCCGGTGGTATTCATCATCCTGAACAACGGCACATACGGCGCTCTCCGCGGCTTTGCCGCCAAACTCGATGCCCTGGACGCACCCGGGCTCGACGTCCCGGGCATCGACTTCGTCTCGCTTGCCGAAGGGTACGGAGTGGAGTCGGGCTTGGCCAAGTCCGAGGCTGAGCTCCGCGACCAGGTCGCCAAGGCTTTGGCTTCCAACCGGCCGACCCTCGTCGACGTCCGGATTGGTACGGTGTCTCCGTTCTAGCGTCGAGTTAAGGGGGTGTGTACGCTCCGCTTCAAGCAATATCCCACGATAACCGAGGGGCCTTCACGGGAGACCTATGACGTAACGATGCCGGCCCTGCTCCTGGAGAGGTGCACGAAACAGTGGCAGATTTCCGTTGTGAGGATCACCAATGGTGCTGAGTCGCCAGTGGTTTGGTCATTTGGCAGTCTATTCACTGGTACTTCCTGCAGTTATGTTGATCTACGCCTCGTGCAACCAAGAGATACAAGAGAAATTGTCATACTATTACTTACGTCGCGTGGACAGAGCGGTTTAGCAACTGGCGATTGATGGGTCCGGAAGTTGGGTGGGGGATGCTCAGTGAGCACTATTGATGTGTTACTTGGTTCAGAGACTCTTGATGATGCCGGGGCTCGAACCGCCGATTTATACGATTGGCAGGCCGCTATGGCAGCGGCGGAGGGTATGGCCGCCCTTAACCAGCATTTCGTCGGCACGGGAGAGTTTGCTGACCTTAAAGGAGTCCGAATCGTGTGCGAAGTACACGAGGATTGGATTCTACAAATCGGGTCCGCGGTCGAACTTGTTTCGGCTAAACACCGAGAGCAAAGCACAGGACCTTTTCTGAGCATCGCCGTACTTGTAGACGCCGGTGGGCTCGGACATCTGTTCGAGCGCTGGTTGAACCTCGGCAAAAATGTGGCTGTCCGGCTCGTCTCCTGTGCAGCCGTTGCTCCAGATGTGGGCAAAGCCTTGGCTGATTGCACAAGGCTTCTGCGCCGAAAGGCGGACGGCGACGCTCTGACGACCAGCGAAGCCGACCTATTGGGTAGCCACATCCAGACCTTTGGGCAAGCGATAATGATGTATCGTAAAAATCTGCCGTCTGCTTGGCAAGCCCCTCTTAAAACGAGATCCCGACAATTAGTGGTACCCGATGACTTAGCTGAGACGGTCGGTCAATTTATTCTGGTTCTAACGATCGACTCGAACCGACCGAACCGGGAGCTAGTCCACCACTCCGCGCCCAGCCTTTACGCACTTCCGCTCCTCCGGAACATGGGTATTCAGTCCGCCTCTACAGCAGTCGCAGTATGGTACGCAGTTCTAGCCGTGTTCCGTGTTCGGATGCGTGCTAGAGGCCCGAGGGCCAATGGTAATCTCCCGGACCTAGGTGGCGTAGCGAACCAAGGGTCTTTCCCAACCAGCCTGTTCGAGGAACGAATAGTAACCCTGGAAGACGTCCTGACCGCCGTAAATACAGCGATCAACAACCCGTCAGCGTATACGCCGATTCCAACTCATACCCGGATTACTCAGCTGGGTGTAAAGATGGCGCAAGGAGGGTGCTCAGATACGAGCATCGAACTGGCCGAACGTTTGAAACTTGACTATTCCAGGTACCGGAGAGAACGCAGAAACAGTGTGCCAGGAGCAAGGGCCGAGGAGCGGGTGTTGGAGAATAGACTGCTTCGGATCGCTGACCGAGAAACCACAAGAGTTCGTGTGCCCGGCGAGACTTATGGTGACAAACTCTGGTCTGCACTTTCTGAGCGATTGGACGACGCGACCAAAGCAGAAGAGCGTGCGGGTCTCGAGGGCGATATAGCGCTTGGGGGAATCTGCGACCTGACCTCTCGGTGCTTGGTGTGGTTCGGGCCAAGATTTGACGTTAAAGCTGCGGTCGCCGCCGCTAAAAGCATACGAACTGGCGGAATCACTTGATCACGGAAAGCGTCGTCTCTGAACATCTGGAGGCCTTGCGCGTCGATCTTGCCTACCACCAAACGAGGGTCCTGCTTTTGGTGACAGCTGTTGCCAGCGAGGCAGGGCACAGCCGAAAACTTGATGGATTGACAAAGCTGGCAAAGCTAGATTTCCTTACAAGATATCCTGCGCTTGCGCCCAATGTTCTTGAAGCGCTGGATGCTGATGATTCTAGGCTCCACATCGAAAACGGTGGGGAGCTGTCCCCCACAGATGTTGAGGCACCTATGGTCCGATACAAGTACGGGCCGTGGGACGACCGGTACTACCCGATCATTGGGGCTCTCGTTGGACGAGGTTTATTGCGATATGCCAAAGGGCGAAGAGGCAGTCTGGCTCTCATTCCGACGTCCTTTGGAAGGAAGGTTGCAGTCGGAATCGGGGATACCAACGAGTGGGCTGATGTAAACGACCGGTGTCATGCAATCGCCCAAACATCAGTAGGTTTAAGCGGAACGAAGCTTAAGGACCTTATATACGCCAACCTAGCTTCGTTGATGGATCGCCCGTACAGAGAGCTAATTAAATGACGACCATATTTCGTATAGACGCGCTTCGGATACAAACGAGTGGTGGACCGGTCGAATACCGGTTTCCGGAGAATATGACGGTCTTGTCGGGCCACGTGGGCGTCGGGAAAAGCACCTTATTTGAGTTGATAAAGTTTTCACTTGGTGGTCACGGTTTATTAGCCGGTATTGTACGTTCTGACGTCTCTGCTGTGGCGGTTGAGGTGTCCGTTGGAACGAGCCATTATGTGCTGACGAGAGACATCCAGCCCGGTCGATCAAATATCGTAACGGTGTTCGATTGTGATAACAAGTCATTCCTCCAAGATCACTATGTCGAAAAAGAAGAACCCGCCCTAAACACGTTTCTGTTACAAGCCCTAGGTATACCTGACGATATGCGTGCAGCTTCCAGGTCGGCGGGAAGTACAAACCAAGGCGCCCGAATAAGCTTCTACGATCTGTTCAAGTACATGTATGTTTCACAGGCCGATATAAATGAAGAGATAGCCGGCAGTGCCGACAGCTATTATCAACCCAAACGCAAAGCGGTTTTTGAAGTTCTCTTCGCACTCACGAACCCCGAATTGCTGGAGCTGCGTTCTGAGGTTGCTCGCACTCGGGGCGAGTGGGAGAAGGCCAAGAATGACCACTCGGTGGTGGTGCAATTTCTGGCTGACAGCAATACGCCTACTAAGGACGCGGCACAGAAACAGTTGTCCGCTGCAAAAGAGCAAAAACGGCTTGCTGCAAGGGAGCTCAATTCTTACCAAGAGGCTGTCGTTCCCGTTAGTGATCGAGAGACATTAACCCTTCGCGATTTGCTGGGCGACTCAGAACGCAGTGCTGCTGAAGCGCGGAACTACTTGCGGTTTCTGTCCCAGCAAAGAGCCGACTTCGTTCGGGAACGTAGTCTCATTGCACAAGACATTGGCCGAATACGAAGCATGAAACTGGCGGGAGAGCGGCTTGCACAAATAGAATTTGTAACATGTCCTCGCTGCATGCAATCTGTTCGCGATAGGAGCGCTCCAATTCACACCTGTCGATTGTGTCTTCAATCGGAGCCAGTCCCCGCGACTCCCCGGGAAACGGATGCTGACACCTACGAGATCCTCCACCTCCGCGGGCAAATCGATGAAATCGGTGGTCAGATAGAAGCTCTCGACGCGGATATCCAAGCTACACGCTCCTCTCTTGAAAGTCGCGAGCGGCTTTTGGTCGAGTTGGCTATTAAAATTGATAAGCGCACGAGTGAACGTATTACTCCGAGGTTGCAGGGATTCGCAGATGCTACTGGTAATTTAGCTATAGCAAACACACTTAGCCAGGAATTAGAGAGGTCCCTAGAGCAGTGGGACCGCGTGGATGACTTGCAGTCATTCGCGGACGTTTTAGAAGCGAAGAAGTTGGAACTGTCCATAAGTTTGCAAGCGGCAGAACAGGAACTCGCAACTCGGCACCAAGAGGTCTTTGATGAGCTAGATAGGAGGTTTTTCGCCATCACGGCCGCGATACGTATTCCTGGGGTCGCTACGGCCAAAATTGACCGCCGATCATACCTGCCGGTGCTCAACGGAAAACGTTTCGATGCTTTTAGTCCTGTTGGCGGTGTGCGTACAGCGATCCAAATCGCGTATTGGGTTACGCTTATGGCGGTAGCTCTCGAAAGGGAAGACACTTGTTATCCGGCCTTCCTCCTCATTGACAGTCCGAGGACTTCTTTGAATGATGACGAGGATCTTTCTAAAGCCCTTTACCGGTCAATCGTCGATCTCGTGGGCGTTGCTGGGAACCGACTGCAGGTAATCATAGGTGATAATGAGTTGCCCGTAGAAAATGATGGGCAATATACGGAGATTAATTTTGATTATGAGCACCCCACGATTAGCTCTGTGAAGCACCCGGGACGGGACTCTGTAACGAGAATTGGCGATGCAGATTGATGCGCTGCGTTGCGGCTCCTGTAGAGAGCTTCCCTGCGGGCAAAGACTCAGTATCCGTTCCTGCCGAGATCGCTGGAGAAGGACGGATCTCCTCATCCGTCACTCGATTCCGTCACACACCGCGCCACAGCGTACCCTTGACCATGTGAAAACCTTCGAAGACCTCTTTGCCGAGCTGAGCCAGAAAGTTCAGGACCGCCCCGCCGGGTCACGCACCGTGACCGAATTCGAGTCGGGCGTGCATGGCATCGGCAAGAAGGTTGTTGAGGAGGCCGCCGAAGTGTGGATGGCCGCCGAATACGAATCCGATGCCGAATGCGCCGAAGAAATCTCCCAGCTGCTCTACCACCTCCAGGTCCTGATGCTCGCCAAAGGCCTGACCCTGCAGGACGTCTACAAGCATCTCTAGCCGCGCGCTGACCTTTCAGCGTGTGGCCCGCCGGTTGAACTACTCCTAATTCAGCGACAAAACTTCCAGCGAAAGATGCTCCCATGCTCCGTGTAGCCGTACCCAACAAGGGTGCCCTGTCCGAATCCGCCTCCGCCATGCTCAACGAGGCGGGCTACCGCCAGCGCCGCGACACCCGCGAACTGGTCATGGTGGACCCCGACAACGACGTTGAATTCTTCTTCCTCCGGCCCCGCGACATCGCCGTGTACGTGGGCGCCGGAACGCTCGACGTCGGCCTCACCGGCCGCGACCTGTTCCTGGACGCCCAGGTGGACGCCGAGGAACTGCTGAGCCTCGGCTTCGGCGCCTCCACCTTCCGCTTCGCCGGCCCGGTGGGGGACTTCACCTCTATTGACCAGCTTGAAGGCAAGCGCCTGGCCACCAGCTACGACGGCCTTCTGCGCGCCTACCTGACCGAACGCGGCATCAACGCCTCCGTGGTCCGGCTCGACGGCGCCGTGGAATCCTCCGTACGCCTCGGCGTCGCCGACGCGATTGCCGACGTCGTTGAAACCGGCACCACCCTGCGCGCCGCAGGAATGGAAATCTTCGGCGAACCGATCCTGAAATCCGAAGCCGTACTGATCGGCCGGCCCGGCGCCAACCCCGCCGGCGTCGACGTGCTGATCCGCCGCCTGCGCGGTGTGCTGGTGGCCCGGCAATACGTGATGATGGACTACGACGTCCGCAAGGACCTGGTGGAGCAGGCCGCCGCCCTGACCCCGGGCCTGGAATCGCCCACCGTGTCCCCGCTGCAGAACAGCGACTGGGTTGCCGTCCGCTCCATGATCAAGAAGTCCGAAACCAACCGCATCATGGACGAGCTCTACGACATCGGCGCCCGCGCCATCCTGGTCAGCAGCATCCACGCCTGCCGGATCTAGGGGAGGACACCATGAGTGTTGCCATTCGCGTCATCCCCTGCCTGGACGTCGACGCCGGCCGGGTGGTCAAGGGCATTAACTTCGAAGGCCTGCGCGACGCCGGGGACCCGGTGGAACTCGCGCACCGGTACGACAAGGCCGGCGCCGACGAGCTGACCTTCCTGGACGTCACCGCGTCCTCCGGCAACCGGGACACCACGTTCGACGTCGTCGCGCGCACCGCCGAAGAAGTCTTCATTCCGCTGACCGTCGGCGGGGGAGTGCGCTCCATCGCGGACGTGGACCGGCTACTGCGCTACGGCGCGGACAAGGCCTCCATCAACACCGCCGCCGTCGCCCGCCCGGACGTGATCGACGAGATCACCCGGCACTTCGGCTCTCAGGTGCTGGTGCTCTCCGTGGATGCACGCCGCACGCACGACGGCGCCACGCCGTCGGGCTTTGAGGTCACCACCCACGGCGGGCGCACGGGCACCGGGATCGACGCTGTCGCCTGGGCGAAGGAGGCCGCAGACCGCGGCGTGGGAGAGATCCTGCTGAACTCCATCGACGCCGACGGCACCCGCGAGGGCTTCGACATCGAAATGATCAAGGCCGTCCGCGCCGCCGTGGACGTGCCGCTGATCGCCTCCGGCGGGGCCGGCAAGCCCGAGCACTTCCCGGCCGCCGTGATAGCCGGGGCCGACGCCGTCCTGGCCGCCTCGGTGTTCCACTTCGGCCCGGATGACGCCATCCACCAGGTGAAGCAGGCCATCCGCGACGCCGGGTTCGACGTCCGCTAGCTGCTGCCCCTCACGGCCCCCCGGCCACACCGGCAGGCCCGGCCGTGAGGGCGCGCTGGGCTGCGCTCGGCTATGAACGCAGACGGATGTGGCATGCTTCCGTCCATGACTATGCCAACACGCGTCCGACGCGCCGAAGTAAGCGATCTGCCCTTCATCCTGCGTCAAGAGCGCGAATACATGGAGACCATCGAGCCGCATGCGCTCCTGGGGTGGATGAGCGTTCTCGACCAGAACCTGGAACTCTGGATCGATTGCCTTCCCTCCACGCTCTTCTGCCTTGATGCAGAAGGTCACCCGATCGGGTATGTGATGGGGAGCCTCGACGGCGACACCGCAACACTGGTCTCGATCAGTGTCCTCGGAAGCCATCGCCGCCAAGGACACGGCAGGGTCCTTCTGGACGCGTTCGAGCAGAGCGCCGCTCCCAGCGGAGCCCGCGTTGTGGAACTCGGTGTTTTCCGAAGCAACCAGGCCCATCTGCTGTACCGGGCCGCGGGTTACGAAGCCAGCGGTCAAGACGGTGAGTATGTGCTGTTCAGCAAGACGCTCAGCCCCGTTGCAGGGGATGACCGGGCATTGTTGGGCTGAACGCCCGGCAGGGAGGTTCCCCTGCCAAACGGTGGTTCTTCTAGGCGCGGGCCGGAACGAGGTTGGCGAAGGGCAGCCGGCCGTACTGGTGGGTGAACTGCTGCTGGCACTCCGCAAGGGCGGCGTTGAGCTCTTCCGGTGGCAGTTCCTTCCAGGCCACCAGAAGATCCTCTGCATCGACCAGCTGCCAGACCAGCCGGCCGTCCCAGTGGCCCGGCGGCTTCCCCCTGCCGAAGTCCACAAATTCCTTGATCTGCCGCCGCAGGCCGCGGTTGCCCTGGCTGCCGGCCCCGGCCTTGCCGAAGAAGAGGATGTCCGCGTCCGCCACCCACTCGGCGGCAAGTTCATCCCGGGGTAGGGACGGCTTCTTCTTCTTGAACACCCCGGCCGTGCTCTCCTTGAGGAACCGCGGTTCAAACCCGTCGGGCCGCACGACGGCGAAGATCCCCTGGCGCTGCGGGATCCGGTTGAAGTCGAGGTTGTCGATGGGCCGGAAGCCGGTAAAGCCGTTGGCCTTGAGTGATTTCTTGTTCAACGGGAGGGGGTTCCTTGCGGTGGGGCAGCCGGTTCGCATCCGGTCGACGGGTTCGGCGGACCTCCAATGATATCCGTTCGCCTTGCCGCTGGCTGAGGACTGCGTTCAGCTTCCGCATCCGGTTGCGCGGCGGGAGACTGGAACGGATTGCCACGCAGATCCGGGACGCCGGCGGGGAAGCGGTCCACCAGGTCCTCGACGTTACCGTGCAGGACTCCAACCACGCGATCGTGAAGCTGGCCCTGGAAACGTTCGACGGCGTGGACGCCATCTTCCTCAACGCCGGCCTGATGCCGAACAGCCCGCTGTCCGCGCTCAAAACCGACGAGTGGCACCGGATGGTGGACGTGAACGTCACGGGGGTGCTCAACGGCATCGCGGCCGTACTGCCCCCGTTTATTCAGCAGCGGTCCGGCCACGTGATCGCCACGTCATCAGTCGCCGGACTGAAGGCCTATCCGGGCGGTGCCGTGTACGGCGGAACCAAATGGTTCCTGCGGGACTTCATGGAAGTGCTGCGCATGGAGTCCGCCGCCGAGGGCACGAACATCCGCACCGCCACCATTTATCCGGCGGCCATCAACACTGAACTGCTGGACACTATCAGCGACCAGCACACCGCCAAGGATGCGCAGGCCCTGTACCAACGCTACGGAATTTCGCCGGAGCGGGTGGCCGACGTCGTTGCCTACGCCCTGGACCTGCCGGCGGACACCACGGTCAACGAGTTCACTGTCGGACCGGCCAACCAGCCCTGGTGAGTTCGGCAATCAGTGCATGCCGGCGTCGTCGTCCGGAAGGCGCGGGAATAGACCAGGCCGGATCCGGCTTGTGCTTTACGTGCCCTACGGCACGGTTACCCCACAGCTTGGAGAAATATGACTACCGCACGCGCTTACGCAGCCACTTCCGCCACCGATCCGCTGGTTCCCACCACGATCGAACGCCGCGAGGTCGGCGCCCATGACGTCCTCATCGACATCGCCTATGCCGGTGTGTGCCACTCGGACATCCACACCGTCCGCGGCGAATGGGGGCCCATTGCGTACCCGCAGGTAGTTGGCCACGAAATCGTGGGCACCGTGGCCGAGGTCGGCTCCGACGTCACCAAGCACAAAGTCGGCGACCGGGTGGGTGTGGGCTGCATGGTCAACTCCTGCCGCGAGTGTGAGAACTGCAAGGCCGGCATGGAGAACTACTGCCTTAACGGCAACATCGGCACCTACGCCAGCAAGGACGTGGACGGCACCATCACGCAGGGCGGCTACGCCACCTCCGTAGTGGTCAACGACGACTTCGTGCTCCGCGTGCCGGAAAGCATTCCCTACGAAGCTGCCGCCCCGCTGCTGTGCGCCGGCATCACCACCTACTCACCGCTGGCCCACTGGAACGCAGGACCGGGCAAGCGCGTCGCCGTCGTCGGCATGGGCGGGCTGGGCCACATGGCCGTCAAGATCGCCGTCGCCATGGGCGCCGACGTGACCGTCCTGTCCCAGACGCTGAGCAAGCAGGAAGACGGGCTCCGTTTCGGTGCGAAGGACTACTACGCCACCAGCGACGAGAGCACCTTCGAGAAGCTGCAGAACACGTTCGACCTGATCATCAACACGGTCAGCGCCCCGCTCGACCTCAACCAGTACCTGGCCCTGCTGCGGCTGGACGGCACCATGGTCAGCGTGGGCGCCCCGCCCGAGCCCATGCCGATCTCCGTGTTCACCCTGATGGGCAAGCGCCGCTCCTACGCCGCCTCGAACATCGGCGGCATCAGCGAGACCCAGGAAATGCTGGACTTCTGTGCCGAACACGGCATCGCCCCCGAGGTGGAGCTGATCGAGGCCGCCGAAATCAACACCGCCTACGAGCGTGTGCTGAAGTCCGACGTGCGGTACCGCTTCGTCATTGATGCGGCGACCATCTAGGATTCAGTCCCTGCTGCAGGAACGCCTCACCGTTTGGTGGGGCGTTCCTGCGTTAAGGGCCGGCAGCGTGAGGGTGATCCGGCCGCTTATGGTTTGCGCCGGAACGTGACATGGGTGGTCCCGCTTGGTGCCGCTTCCGAGCTGACCTCGCAGTCCTCCTCCAGGCCCCGCAGATCGTCCCAGAGCCGTGTGCCGCGCCCAAGGATGATGGGGGCAATGCCAACGTGGAGGTCATCAACAAGACCGGCCCGGAGGAATTCGCGCACTGTCTCCGCACCGCCCCCGATGCGTACGTCGCCGCCGCCGGCAGCTTCGATGGCAGTATCCAGGGCTTCCTGCGGTGACGCGCTGAGGAAGTGGAAGCTGGTGCCGCCGGCCATGTCCAGCGGCGGGCGGGCTGTGTGCGTCAGCACGAAAACAGGCACATGGAAGGGCGGATCCTCGCCCCACCAACCTTGCCAGTCGGCGTCGTCGGGGTTCGCATGCAGGCCGAACATCCCGGCGCCCATGATTTCCGCGCCGATGTTTTCGAAGTAGCGCTGGGCATAACGGTCGTCGACGCCGGTGGTTCCCTCGCCGCTGTCATCCTGCAGCACCCGCTCACGGAACGTCCGGGTGGCCACGTATGCGGCCGAGAGCCGCGCCCAGTCCTCGCCAAAGTTTGATGGCCCTGACGCGTAAGTCAGGTTTCCGACGGAGAATTGTTGCACTCAAAGCAACAACTTTACATAACAAAATTATCGACGTTTCTGCTACCGCGGCCGGCCTGCGATGGCGAACCACCCGTACCCATACGTAAAGACAGGGTATGGCGTTGCGGCAGACAATCACGCAATCCCAGGTCTACCGTGCACTCACCGGAGCAATCAGCCTCCGCGTCAGTCTCGGATTTCTCGGGGGCGGGTTCGTTGGAGGCGGGATGTTTGCGGCCGCGGCGGCAGTACCGACCGCGGGACTCGCATCGGCGGGCTTCGCTTTTGGTGCTGCCATCTCTCTTGGAGGAGCCATTTCAGGGGGGGGTGAACGCTGCGGAATCATGTAGCTAGTGGTCCCTACCTCACCCACGCACAGGAAAGGAGCAGATCAAGTTGTCTAGTTCAAAGCCCAAACCAAATGCAACCAATCCGGTTTTCAAGATTGGTGGAATGGTCTTGCTCATTGCCGGTGTTGCCCTCATGCTTTTATCCCTATATTTGATATTTGCGGAGGGTCAGGATCGTTATATGTGGCAAGTTATTGTGGGAATTGTCGTCGCAGCTATGGGCGGCATAGCGATCCGAAGATCGGCTAAATACTGATTGCAATTGTCAGTAGCTTGACCGGTAGCAGTACAAATCTGCCTAAGGAGGCATGCCCCCAAAATAACACCCTATTTTCTGGTCAGTGCTGTCAGCCGCTGTTTCCCTGTCCAACGCCCTAATAGCGCGCCACGTGACGATCAGCCGGGCGGTACGATCAAAAACGACATCAGAGTCATGGCCCTTTCACGTGTACTGATAGGCATTTCGCTGATCAAATTGGCTATAAATTGATGAAGGGTCGGGGTGCACCCAAGATGCATCCCGACCCTTCACGATATTCCGTAGTCCGGTGATCACTCCGTCCGACCGGGTTTCGCAACCGCAACCCAGGGAGACCGGACTATGCGGGCTCTATTTGGTGGCGTTGGGATGATGGGTGTGCACCTCGGTCAGGACCACGGTGCGGTCATAAACGTAGAACCAGATCCGGGCGCCGTTACGCAGTTCGTATTGCCGCCGCCGGTAGGTAGATCCGGCGTGGGTGATGAATTCCAAGTTGCCTTTCATGCCGTGGCAGGTGGTGTCATCGGCCAGCGGGTCGGCGGGGAGTCGTTCCCAGGCGGCCACGACGGTGTTGCGCTGGGTGGCCAGGACATCCGTCCAGCCTTTCTGGGCGTTGCTGGTGCCGAACTCTATCCGGTACTCGCTGCGCCGCAGCGGCCGGGTAACCGGTGTCTGCTTCGGGCTCTTCGACGGCGGCCGGTTCATCGAGCCAGTCCAGCCTATCGTCGCCGGTGTAGCCGCCGGCGGTTGCTTCGGCGGTTGATTTCCACTCAGCCAGGACAATGAAAAGCCGGTCGAAATTGGAAATCGAGGCGCAGGCCCGGGCGACCTCAACGATCTCCGCCGCGAATGCCTCCCACTGGGGCTCGGGCAGGAAACCCAGCCAGGGGAACGGACCCAGCAGACGGTCCGGGAAGCTCTGCCCGCCCGGGGCCAGGGAGGCGGCCACCAGTTGGGAGGCCAGCCGGAGCGCTTCGTGCTCGCGTTCGACCGTGCGGCTGGGCAGCAGGGTCAGCGGTTCCCCGTCACGCCGGGTGATGGTGACCGGTCCTTCGTCCGCGGCACGGAAGACCTGTCCCGGGTTGCGGGACAGGTCCGAGGAAGTCGCCGTCCGGGAGATCGCAGCAGTATTCATGCCCCCACTATTCTGAATACGTTCAGAATAGGCAACGGGATCCGCGCAAGCCGGAACCAGGAGGATCAGCTAATCTTCGTCATCTCTCCCCGGCTGGGATCCTTGCGGAGGAGCCACGGCGTTCGCATCAGCGTCGATGCTGTAGATGGTTCTCCGGAGTCTGGTCGGTGGTGGTGGCGAAACCGTCCAGCGAGATGTTGAGGTCGACTCGGACACTGGTCATTGATCGGCTCCCGGTGGGGTGGACGGAGGGTCCCACCCTAATTAGGGCATAATGCAGATTCAATCCCCGCCGGCATTCTGTGAATGTGAGTCCGGCATGCAGATGAAAGGACTTTCGCCATGACCGCCTCACCGACGGCGTTGGACATCAGCAAGGTGCTGTCCCACGCGCTGCGCCATGCCCCGGCAGAGTACGGCCTGAGCCTGGACGCGGAAGGATGGGCACCGGTCACCGAGGTGCTTGCTGCACTGCACCGGATGGGCCCGCAGTGGGAGTCCGTCGACGAGGCTATGCTGGATGAGGTGCTGGAAGCGGCTGTGAAGAAGCGGCACCAGATACGCGAGGGCAGGATACGGGCGGTGCACGGACATTCCGTCCCCGTGCAGCAGGTTTCCGATCCGGTCCAGCCCCCGGCCGTGCTTTTCCATGGAACGGCCCGCGCTGCTGCGGCCGCCATCCGGGAGTCCGGAATCCTCCCCATGCGGCGGCAGTACGTCCACCTGGCAGACACCGTGGAACAGGCGCGGGAAGTGGGGCAGCGCAAAGATGCGGAGCCGGTGATCCTGGCCATCGATACCGGCATCGCCGCGGCACAGGGAATCAGCTTCTACCGGTCCGATTCGGGAGTGTGGCTCGCGGACGAGATCCCCGCGTCGGCGGTGCGGGAAAGCCAGTGAAAAACCCGCTGCCGGTCCATGTGCGGGCAACCTGGGTGCCGCGCCAACGCCGGTCCCTGTTTTTCGGCGCAGCATATCTTTCCTACGACGTGCGCTATGCAAACGGCGAAGTGCAATCGGGCGTCAATATTGATGACGTGCTGCAAGGCGCCCGCTACCCGGCTGACTTCCATTCAACGGTAAACGGTGCCAGGGCTGTGGCAGGCAAAGGGATGCCGGGCCAATGGGTGGACTACCCGTACGGGCGCCCGCTTCCGGCCGGCAGCCTTCTTTCCTTGCCGGACGACATGTCCCGTTTTGCCTCGATCCTGAGAGTCATGGGCCTTGGCCCGTTGGCGCAGAAGTATGAAGCCCTCGCCGGGCAGCTTCGGACCGACACGTCCCCCGGCACGGTCGCCGAGGCAAGGGAATGGGTTTCCGGCAGTTTTGGACGAGGCGTGGGCAGCCTCAGCGACCGTTATGTCTGCCGCGACGGAGCCGTCGATGAGGAGCTGAACGCCGAATACGAAACCCTCCTGCAAATCCTCACCGATTTCGCCAATGCGCAAACAGGGGAGGAGGGACGCGGCAACACCGAAGGTCGCGCCCCAGGGACGTAGATGAGCGCCGTCCCGGCCCCCATATAATTGGCACCATGGCAATTCTGCGCCTCGAGGGCGCCACCTCCGACCAACTGCCCGTCCCGTATCAGCTTGGACCCGCACTGTGAGCGGGGGACTCGTAGCCCTGCTGGATGACGTCGCTGCCCTGGCACGCATAGCCGCCGCCTCGGTGGATGACATCGCCGCCGGAGCAGCGAAAGCAGGAGCCAAGGCCGCCGGCGTCGTGATTGACGACGCCGCCGTGACCCCGCAGTATGTGTCCGGCGCCGATCCGTCCCGTGAACTCCCAATGATCAAAAAGATCTTCTGGGGCTCGCTCCGCAACAAGCTGCTGTTCATCCTCCCGGCCCTGCTGCTGATCAGCGCCTTCATCCCCGGCGTAATCCCGTTCATCCTGATGCTCGGCGGCACGTACCTCTGCTACGAGGGCGCGGAAAAGGTATGGCACAAGGTCTTCGGCCGACATGCCGCCGCAGACAAAGACGCACCGGCGGTGGAGCGCGGCCCCGACGCCGAGTCCAAGGTAGTCAAGGGCGCCATCACCACCGACTTCATCCTGTCCTGCGAAATCATGGTCATCGCCATGAACGAGGTGGGCGACGCGTCCATTTGGATCCGCGCGGTCATCCTTGTGTTTGTGGCCATTGCCATCACGATTCTCGTCTACGGAGCCGTCGGGCTGATCGTCAAGATGGACGACATCGGCCTGCACCTGGCCAAAAAGGACTCGGCAAGCTCCCAGCGCCTGGGTGGACTGCTGGTCCGCGGCATGCCCCATGTGCTGGCTGTTATCACTTTTGTGGGAACCATTGCCATGCTCTGGGTGGGCGGCCACATCATGCTGGTGGGGGCAGCGGACCTCGGCTGGCACGCGCCGTACGACTTGGTCCACACGCTGGAGCATCCCGTCGCCGGCCTTGCGGTGGTGGGCGGCATCCTGGGGTGGCTCGTGAACACGCTGTGCTCGGCCATCGTCGGACTGGTTTGGGGCCTGGTTGTCATGGCCGTGGCGCACCCGCTGAAAAAGGTCCTGCCCTTCGGTAAGAAGGATGGCAAGAAGGACGGACATGAGGACGGTGACGCCCGGGCCGCCGCAGCCGGGCACAGCCCGGAGAAACCCGAAGCCGACTCCGCCAGCTAACCACCCGCGGACGTGCGGGGATTGGGACCTAAATCCCGATCTCCGCACTTTCCAGCAGTGCGACGGCGTCGGGCTGGCCTTCGTACATGACCAGCGCGTGCCGGGTACGGCCGTGGGCGTGCATCAGCAGTTCCCCCGGTTCGCCCACAATGGCCACGGAGACCGGTGAGCGCTTGGCCACATGCCGGGGTCCGTCCGGACGGACCAGCACAATGCCCAGGTCCACACCTCGGTACAGGATGGCGGCACGCTTGATCAGTTCGGCCCAGAGCGCGTCCGAGTACTCGCTGTCCAGGGCGCGCGGCGCCCAGCGGTCCGAGGCGCGGCGGACGTCTTCGGTGTGCACAAAGTACTCACTGAGGTTCGCGCTGTTGTCCACCGACTTCAGGTGCATGGGGGAGTACGCGGGCGGGCCGGAACGGAACCGGCGGACCAGCTTGGCGTAGCTTTCCGTGGTGGACGCCTTTTCGGCAACTTCGGCCAGGGCTTTATCCGCACGGCCGGCCAGGGGCTTGACGAAGAGGCCCACGGCCGAACTGAGTTTGTGCTCGCGCAGGTACAGGTGCGCGGCCAGTTCCTTGGTCTGCCACCCCTTGCAGAGCGTGGGCGCATGGGGACCCGCCGCAAGCAAGGTCTCGGCGAGGACTTCACGGGACGGTTCTACGTAATGCATCACTGCTGAAACTAGCATGGAACGCCCGAAACCGGCGGCGAAGCGGCGGGTTGCCGCGGGTTGGGCGGCAAGATAACGCGTGGCACTAGAATTGGGACGATGCCATCCTCACCTTTCCCCCAGAACCAGCAGCCCTCGGACCTCGCTCCGGAGCTGCGTGCGGCCCTCAAGCGCGACGACGCCGGGCTGGTTGCCGCCGTTGTCCAGCAGTACGACACGAACGAGGTCCTGATGCTGGGCTGGATGGACGAGGAAGCCCTGCACCGCACGCTGACCACCGGCCGGGTGACCTTCTGGTCCCGGTCCCGGCAGGAATACTGGCGCAAGGGGGACACCTCCGGCCATGCGCAGTGGGTTAAGTCCGTCGCGCTGGACTGCGACGGCGACGCGCTGCTGGTCCGCGTGGACCAGGTGGGAGCGGCCTGCCACACCGGTACCCGCACCTGCTTTGACGGCCGGGAGCTGGATGCCGTCGTCGGCTCCCGCTGAGAATTCCGCCCGCAAACACGCCGCCGCAAACACCCGCCGCACCCGACCCGACAGGGGAGAAGCAGAAGAACATGCAGGATCTTGGAGCCATCCGTCCCGGCCTGGAGGAATTCCGGGCCCTGGCGGCCGACCGCCGGGTCATTCCCGTACGCCTGACCGTGCTGGCGGATGCGCACACCCCCATCGGCATCTACCGCAAGCTCACCAACGGTGAACCCGGCACCTTCCTGATGGAATCCGCTGCCTCCGGCGGCGTCTGGTCCCGCTACTCCTTCATCGGCGCCCGGTCCCGGGCTACCCTCACCACGCTGGACGGCCAGGCGCACTGGCTCGGCGAGCCGCCGGCGGGTGTTCCGGTGGACGGGAGCCCGGTGGAAGCGCTGGCCCGCACCGTGGAACTGCTGGCCACCGAACGGTTCGAGGAACTGCCGCCGTTCACGTCCGGGATGGTGGGTTTTGTCGGCTGGGAAACGGTACGGCACTGGGAAAAGCTTCCCAACCCGCCTGCCGATGACCTGGGCCTGCCCGATATTGCCATGAATCTGGTCTCCGACATGGCCATCCATGACAACAGCGACGGCACCGTCACCCTGGTTGCCAACGCCATTAACTTCGACGGAACCGATGACCGCGTGGATGAGGCCTGGCACGACGCCGTGTCCCGGCTGCGTTCCATGCTCACGCGCCTGGCTGCGCCCACGCCGCAGGCCGTGTCCGTGCTGCCCGAGGCCGGCATCAACTCCGAAAACCTCACCGCCGACGTCAAGGAAAGCTGGCCCAAGCCGGACTACACCCGCGCCGTACAGCGCGGGAAACAGGCCATTGTGGACGGCGAAGTGTTCCAAGTGGTCATCTCCCGCCGCTTCGAAGCCGAATGCCGGGCCGAGGCGCTGGACGTCTACCGGGTGCTGCGCACCACCAACCCCAGCCCGTACATGTACCTGTTCAACTTCGAGGACGCCCACGGCAACCCGTTCAACGTTGTCGGTTCCTCGCCGGAGGCACTGGTCACCGTCACCGGCCGCGACGTCATTACGCACCCCATCGCCGGGTCCCGCCCGCGCGGCAAAACGCAGGAGCTGGACCGTGAACTGGCTGCGGAACTGCTCGAAGACGAGAAGGAACGCGCCGAACACTTGATGCTGGTGGACCTGGCCCGCAACGACCTGTCCAAGGTCTGCCGGCCCGGCAGCATCGACGTCACCCAGTTCATGGAGGTGGAGCGGTTCAGCCACATCATGCACCTGGTCTCCACCGTCGTCGGGCGGCTCGCGGATGCCTCCACCGCCTACGACGTACTCGCCGCGACCTTCCCCGCCGGGACTCTTTCCGGTGCCCCGAAACCGCGCGCCCTGCGCCTGCTCGATGAGGTGGAACCGCACCGCCGCGGCATTTACGGCGGGGTGGTGGGCTACCTCGACTTCGCCGGGGACATGGACATGGCCATCGCCATCCGCTCCGCCCTGCTGCGCGACGGCAAAGCGTATGTCCAGGCCGGCGGCGGAATCGTGGCCGACTCCGACCTCGAGGCCGAAGCCCAGGAAACCGTCAACAAGGCAGCCGCACCCCTGCGCGCCGCCCTGATAGCCGCATCGCTGCAGACCGTAGCAGCCCCGGAAACCCCCCTCCAGGAAGCAGAGAAGTGAGCACCACCGACCCCGCAGCACCCCGCACCGCACCGCGCTGGCAGCGCAAGGGCACCGTCATCATGGGCGCCGTCCTGCTGGCAGCCCTGGCCTTCGGGACCACCACCCGCACCTGGCTGAACGTGGCCCTGCCGGCCACCACCGTGGCGACCCCCGACGTCGCGGTCTCCGGGTCCGACGCCGCGACCGCCGTCACGGCCTTCGCCGTGGTGGGTGTGGCAGCAGCGCTGGCCGCCGCCATCGCGGGCCGGATAGGACGCTGGATCACCGCCGTCATCCTGGTGGTTGCCGGGGTAGGCGTGGCAGCAGCCAGCTACCGGATCATCAGCGATCCGCTGCAGGGAGCCGCCGGGGCCATCGGCAAGGCCATCGGCGTCACCTCCGCCCAAGGGACCGAGGTGGAACTGACCGCCATGCCGTACGCCGCCCTGGTGATCGGCATCCTGATGGCCCTCTCCGGCATCTGGCTCGCCCTGGCCGGACGGCACTGGACCACCTCGCGCCGCTACGCTGCGGCACCGGCTGCGGCGGCAGGCACGGACGACGCCGGCAGCATCGCGGAACCAGGCACCCCGGGATCAGGTACGCCAGGTACGCCGGAGATCGGCAGCCAGGCAGCCCAAAAGCAGGCAGCTGCGGAGAACAGCGCCGAACCGATGGATGAAATCGACGGTTGGGACCGGCTCACCCGGGGCGAAGACCCCACTGATAAGTAGCCCGATAAGTAGCCCGCTAAGCAGCTTCCCGGGCCTCACCGGCCAGTCAGACCAAACAAGTTACGCCGGACACCGGCGCAATATGTGAAAGGGTTTCCGCCCAGTAATGGCAGAATGGAAACCAGATTCGTTAAGAGGAGATTCAGCATGAGCACAAACGCCACCGACCAGCACCTTGACGCCGGCCAGGAAAACGAAGGCGAAACCCACGCCAACATCCATGACGAGACCATTGGCCACGGCAACACCCCCGCTGCCTGGACCTGCGTCCTGATCATGATCGTGGGCGCCGCGGTTTCGTCCGTCGCCTACGTTATGGCCAGCTACATCGGCTTCTTCGCCGGCATCGCAGTTATGCTCGTAGGCCTGCTCGTGGGCTTCATCATGCGCAAGGCAGGCTACGGCGTCAACGGTTCGAAGCTGAAGAACAGCAGCCACTAAGTGAGCGTTCTCGACGACATCATTGCCGGCGTTCGGGAGGACCTCTCCGAACGCCGGCAAAGTGTCCCGTTCGAGGAGCTCCGCGAACAGGCACTGGGCGCCCCGGCAGCACTGGACGCGTACGCTGCCCTGGGCGGCACCGCCTCCCCGCGCAGCGAGCTGCGCGTGATTGCCGAGGTTAAGCGCAGCAGCCCCTCCAAGGGCGCCCTGGCCGACATCGCCGATCCCGCCGCCCTCGCCGCAGCCTACGAGCGCGGCGGAGCGGCCGTGATCAGCGTGCTCACCGAGCAGCGCCGGTTCCGGGGATCGCTGGCAGACCTGGACGCCGTCCGCGCAGCTGTGGGCATTCCCGTGCTGCGCAAGGACTTCACCGTTGACGAATACCAGATCTGGGAAGCCCGCGCCCACGGCGCGGACCTGGTCCTGCTGATTGTCGCCGCGCTGGACGATTCCCAGCTGCGCGCCTTCCTGGATCTCACCCATGAACTGGGCATGAACGCCCTCGTGGAAACGCACACCCCGGAGGAAGTCGACCGGGCCGTGGCACTGGGTGCCCGCCTCATCGGCATCAACGTCCGCAACCTCAAGACCCTGGACGTAGACCGTGCCGTCTTCGCCCCGCTGGCCGCCGGTATTCCGGCCGGACCCGTAGTGATTGCCGAGTCCGGTGTACGCGACGCCGCCGACGTCGAGCATTATGCCGCCAATGGAGCCAATGCCGTGTTGGTGGGCGAGGCCCTGGTGAAGCATGCCTCACCGGCCGAAACCATCGGTGAATTCACCGCGACCGGTGCCAAGGCCATTGCCGCCCGCAGTTGGCGCACCCCCGGTGAAAGCTGACCCATAGCACCACATCCCCTCTGCCCGGGCCGCCACGGTCCGGGCTCAAGCAGGACAGGACACCACCCAATGATCGGGAAGTCGGAACAGGCACAGGCAGCCGGTGCTGCCGCAGAAACCGGAACCGGAAGCGTCACTGAGGCCTTCCTCAACGGGGGAGTTTCCTCCCTGCGCCACGCCTCCGGTCCGTACTTCGGCGAATACGGCGGCCGATGGATGCCCGAATCCCTGATTGCTGCCCTGGACGAGCTGGAAGACACCTTCGAGAAGGCCAAGGCCGATCCGGAGTTCCGCGCCCAGATCGCGGACCTGAACAAGAACTACTCCGGCCGCCCGTCCCTGCTCACCGAGGCCAAGCGCTTCTCCCAGCACGCCGGGGGAGTGCGGATCTTCCTCAAGCGCGAAGACCTCAACCACACCGGCTCGCACAAGATCAACAACGTGCTGGGCCAGGCCCTGCTCGCCAAGCGGATGGGCAAGACCCGCGTTATCGCCGAAACCGGCGCGGGCCAGCACGGCGTCGCCAGTGCCACCGCTGCCGCCCTGCTGGGGCTCGAGTGCGTGGTCTACATGGGCGCGGAGGACACTCGCCGCCAGGCCCTTAACGTGGCCCGCATGGAACTGCTCGGCGCCAAGGTCATCCCCGTAACCAACGGCTCCCAGACGTTGAAGGACGCCATCAACGAAGCCCTGCGGGACTGGGTGGCCAACGTGGACAACACCCACTACCTGCTGGGCACCGCTGCCGGCGCGCACCCGTTCCCGGCCATGGTCCGGTACTTCCACGAAGTGATCGGCGAGGAAGCCCGCGCCCAGATGCTGGAGCAGGCCGGACGCCTGCCCGACGCCGTCTGCGCCTGCATCGGCGGCGGCTCCAACGCCATCGGCATCTTCCACGGCTTCCTGGATGACCCGGAAGTGAAGATCTACGGCTTCGAGGCAGGCGGCGACGGCGTCGAAACCGGCCGGCACGCAGCCACCATCACGCTGGGCCGCCCGGGTGTGCTGCACGGCGCCCGCTCCTACCTGATGCAGGATGAGGACGGCCAGACCACTGAGTCGCATTCGATCTCTGCCGGCCTGGACTACCCGGGTGTGGGACCTGAGCACGCCTACCTGCACGATATTGGCCGGGTCAGCTACGAACCGATCACCGATGCCGAGGCCATGGAGGCCTTCCAGCTGCTCTGCCGCACCGAAGGCATCATCCCCGCCATCGAGTCCGCGCACGCCCTGGCCGGCGCCATCAAGGTGGGCCAGCGCCTGGCCGCCGAGGCCGGCTCCGACGGAAATGTTTCCGAGAAGATTGTGCTGGTCAACCTCTCCGGCCGCGGCGACAAGGACGTGGCCACCGCCGCCGAATGGTTCAACCTGCTGGACAACGAGTCAGCCGAAGCCGAAATCGGCAAAGAAGGGGAACAGCTTTGAGCACCGAGGTACAGCAGAGCAAGGCCGCCGCCGCAATTGACCGGGCGGCAGCTGACGGCCGCGCAGCGCTGATCGGTTACCTGCCCGCCGGCTATCCCAGCGTCCAGGAAACCATCAACGCGGGCATTGCCTTGGCCGAGAACGGTGCCGACCTCATTGAAATCGGCATCCCGTACTCCGATCCGGTCATGGACGGGCACGTGATCCAGGCCGCGACCACCCAGGCCCTGGCCCAGGGATTCCGCGTGGCGCAGGTGTTCGACGTCGTCGCCGGCATCACCGCGGCCACCGACGCCGCCGTGCTGGTGATGACCTACTGGAACCCCGTGGTCCGGATGGGCGTGGACGAGTTCTCCCGCCGCCTGGCCGAAGCCGGGGGAGCAGGGCTCATCACACCGGACCTGGTCCCGGATGAAGCCAGCGAATGGTTCGAAGCCTCGGACAAGTACGGACTGGACCGCGTGTTCCTCGTGGCGCCGTCCTCCACACCGGCCCGAATGAAGAGCACCGTTGCCGCCAGCCGCGGGTTTGTCTATGCGGTGTCCATCATGGGCGTCACCGGCGCCCGGGACAGCGTCAGCGACGCCGCGCAGGACGTGGTCAGCGCGGCCCGTGCCGCCGGCGCCGAACGGGTGTGCGTGGGCCTGGGCGTATCCCGCGCCGAACATGTCCGCGAGATCGGCGCCTACGCCGACGGCGTTATTGTGGGCACGGCCCTGGTGGCCGCCCTGCGTGACGGCGGCGCCGACGCCGTCGCAGACCTGACCCGTGAGCTCAGTACCGGTACCCCGAAGGGCAACGCATGAACCTGATCCTGGTGCCCGCGAGCATCCCCAGCCCTTCGGCCGAATTCGCCAGCTTCTCCCTGGGGCCGCTGACCATCCACGCGTACGCCCTGTGCATCCTCGCCGGCATCGTGTTGGCGCTGTGGCTTACTTCCCGGCGCTGGAAGGACCGCGGCCTGCCCGCGGACGCCGTCTGGGACATTTCCATCTGGGCCATTCCCTTCGGCATCATCGGCGGCCGGCTCTACCATGTCATCTCTTCCCCGGACGCCTACTTCGGCGCCGACGGCGACCTGGCCCTGATCCCGCAGATCTGGCGGGGCGGGCTGGGCATCTGGGGTGCAGTGGCGCTGGGGGCCGTGGGCGCCTGGATCGGCTGCCGCCGGGCCGGGATCAAGCTCTCCACCTTCGCCGACGTCGGCGCGCCGGGCCTGCTGCTGGCGCAGGCGGTGGGCCGTTGGGGCAACTGGTTCAACCAGGAACTCTTCGGCTCCGAAACCGACCTGCCCTGGGGCCTGGAAATCGACCCGGACAACGCCAACTTCCCTGCGGACGCGGCACCGGGAACCCTGTTCCACCCGACCTTCCTTTACGAGTCGCTGTGGAACCTGGCCGGAGTGGCCCTGCTGCTGGTTCTGGACCGCCGGTTTAAGCTGCGCGGGGGCCGCCTCTTCTGGCTCTACGTTGCGTTCTACACCGTGGGCCGGCTGTGGATTGAGCTGCTGCGCATTGACGACGCCGAAATGATCACGATTCTCGGCGTCACACAACGGCTTAATGTTTGGACCAGCCTGCTGCTGCTGATTGCTGCACTGGCAATGTTCGTTTACCTGACTTTCAAGGCCCGCAAGGGCAAGGAAGGCTCCCTTTACCTGCCCGGGCACGAGCCTTCCCCGGAAACCGAAAGTACCGCGGCGGATAACAAGAAAGAAACAGAAGGCCGCAATGCGGATTCGGCGTCATCGGATGCCCGGGCGCGTGCTAATCTCGCAGAGACAAAAACTGAGGAGCCCCTTCCTCACCGGTCCAAGGACAACGGACCTTCCGCCTGAGAATCCCGGGTTACCCTCCCGGTACTGCAGGCGGTAAGCCACATGGACGTGGCGCCATACGGCTGCAGCACCGGGAGACCCATCCGGAAAAGCGCCGGCATGCGGTACCCCCGACTCCCAGCGAAACCGGAGCAATTTCCGGGTTCGCGGGGCAGTAGCGAGCCGTAGACTCTATAAACGCCGCGGAGCGTCCCCTCAGTGGATTCCGCCGTGGGGCCAGCGCTGTCCCCTCCCGACGCTCTAATAAGGGGGAAGGACTCACTTCTTATGACTGATTCCCTGTTTGGTTTTTCCGGCTCCGGTTCTGCCGAATCCGTTGTCTCACCCTTCACCCGGTTTGCCGCGCTCCCCGGGGACGCCGGGCTGTACCGCGC
Source organism: Arthrobacter sp. zg-Y40 (assembly GCF_020731535.1). Taxonomy (NCBI): domain Bacteria; kingdom Bacillati; phylum Actinomycetota; class Actinomycetes; order Micrococcales; family Micrococcaceae; genus Arthrobacter; species Arthrobacter sp. zg-Y40. The sequence goes on along the minus strand of NZ_JAJFZS010000008.1, from coordinate 537,787 downwards.
CGGCAACGAAAAGGACGCCTGCGGCCTGGCGGTTATCGCCACCCTGCGCGGTGAGCCCACGCACGGGATTGTCGACGCCGCCCTCACCGCCCTGCGTAACCTCGAACACCGCGGCGCCGTGGGCGCCGATGAAGGCACCGGCGACGGCGCCGGACTGCTGACCCAGGTTCCCGACGAGTTCTTCCGTGCCGTGGTGGACTTCGAGCTGCCCGCCGCGGGCGGCTACGCCGTCGGCACCGCCTTCCTGCCCACCGAAGACCGCGAGCAGGACACTGCCCGCGCCGGCGTGGAAGCCATTGCCGAGTCCGAGGGCCTGCAGGTGCTGGGATGGCGCGAGGTACCCATTGTCGCGGACCTGGTGGGCGCCATGTCCCGGGCCTGCATGCCGTACTTTGTCCAGGTCTTCCTGGCACCCGCCGAGGGGACGGGGGCTTCGGACCTGGATGCCCGCGCCTTCCGTGTGCGCAAGCGTGCGCAGAACAAGTTCGGCGTGTACTTCCCTTCGCTGTCCTCTCGGACCATGGTCTACAAGGGCATGGTCACCACCGCGCAGCTGGAACCCTTCTTCCCGGACCTCTCCGACCCGCGCTTCAAGACGAAGCTGGGCATTGTCCACTCCCGCTTCTCCACCAACACCTTCCCGTCCTGGCCGCTGGCCCAGCCGTTCCGCACCATTGCCCACAACGGGGAAATCAACACCGTCAAGGGCAACCGCAACTGGATGCGGGCCCGGCAGTCGCAGATGAAGAACCCGCTGCTGGGGGAGACCCCCGAAGAGCTGTTCCCCATCTGCACCCCCGGCGCGTCCGACTCCGCGTCCTTCGACGAGGTGGCCGAGCTGCTGATGCTCTCCGGCCGGCCCATCACGCACGCGATCATGATGATGATCCCCGAGGCCTGGGAAAACCACGCCACCATGGATCCGGCCCGCCGCGCCTTCTACCAGTACCACTCCATGCTCATGGAACCGTGGGACGGCCCCGCCGCAGTGTCCTTCACCGACGGCACGCAGGTGGGCGCGGTACTGGACCGCAACGGCCTGCGTCCGGCCCGCTACTGGGTCACTGATGACGGCCTGGTGGTCCTGGCCTCCGAGGTGGGCGTGGTGGACATTGATCCGGCCAAGGTGGTCCGCAAGGGCCGCGTCTCCCCGGGCAAAATGTTCCTGGTGGACACCGCCGAGGGCCGGCTGATCGAGGACGAGGAAATCAAGTCCGAAATCGCCGCCGCCAACCCGTGGGCGGAATGGGTCCGCGAGAACCAGGTCCGGCTGGAGGAACTGCCCGAACGTGAGCACGTGCTGCACACCAAGGCCTCGATCAACCGCCGTCAGCGCACCTTCGGCTACACCCAGGAGGAACTGCGGATCCTGCTGGGCCCGATGGCCCGCACCGGCGCCGAACCGCTGGGCGCCATGGGTTCCGACACCCCCATTGCGGTGCTCTCCAAGCGGCCCCGGCTGCTCTTCGACTACTTTGTGCAGTCCTTTGCCCAGGTGACCAACCCGCCGCTGGACGCCATCCGCGAGGAACTGGTCACCTCCATGCAGGCCTCCATCGGCCCCAACGGCAACCTGCTGTCCCTGAAGCAGGTCAAGACCAGCCAGATCGCGCTGAAGTTCCCGGTCATCAACAATGACGAGCTCGCCAAGATCGCCAACCAGACCGATGACGACGGCGACCGGATCGCCTTGAAGGTCCGCGGGCTCTACCGGCCCGAAGGCGGCGAAGCCGAACTGCGGGCCCGGCTGCGCGAAATCAGCGAAAAGGTCTCCGGGGCGATCAACCGCGGGGTGCAGTACATTGTGCTGTCCGACCGCGACTCCAACGCCCAATGGGCGCCCATCCCGTCCCTGCTGCTGCTCTCCGCCGTGCACCACCACCTGCTCAAGAGCGCCAACCGCACCAAGATTTCCCTGCTGGTCGAAGCCGGCGACGTCCGCGAGGTCCACCACGTGGCCGCGCTCATCGGCTACGGCGCCTCTGCGGTGAACCCGTACCTGGCCATGGAAAGCTGCGAGGAACTGGTCCGCAACGGCGACATCACCGGTGTCACCCCGGACGAGGCGGTCACCAACCTGATCAAGGGGCTGGGCAAGGGCGTCCTGAAGATCATGTCCAAAATGGGCATTTCCACCGTCGCTTCCTACTGCGGTGCCCAGACCTTCGAAGCCCTGGGCCTGGGACAGGAACTCGTGGACGAGTTCTTCCACGGCACCCAAACCCAGCTAGGCGGCGTCGGCCTGGACGTCATTGCCGCCGAAACCGCAGCACGGCACGCCGACGCCTACCCCAGCGACGGCGTGGAGGAACCGCACCGCGCCCTGGACAACGGCGGGGAATACCAGTGGCGCCGGGAAGGCCCGCCGCACCTGTTCAACCCCGAAACCGTCTTCCGCCTCCAGCACGCCACCCGGGAACGCCGCTACGACGTGTTCAAGGCGTACACCAGCGGCGTCAACGACCAGTCGAAGAACCTGATGACCCTGCGCGGGCTGCTGGACTTCCGGCTTGGGGACCGGCCGGCCGTGCCGCTGGACGAGGTGGAGCCCGTCTCCAGCATCGTTCGGCGTTTCTCCACGGGCGCCATGAGCTACGGGTCCATTTCCCAGGAAGCCCATGAAACCCTCGCCATTGCGATGAACCGGCTGGGCGGCAAATCCAACACAGGCGAGGGCGGTGAAGACCCGGAACGCCTGCTGGATCCCGAGCGGAACTCGGCCATCAAACAGGTGGCCTCCGGCCGCTTCGGCGTCACCAGCCTGTACCTGACCAACGCCCAGGACATCCAGATCAAGATGGCCCAGGGCGCCAAGCCCGGCGAGGGCGGCCAGCTGATGGCGCAGAAGGTCTACCCGTGGGTGGCCCGCACCCGGCACTCGACCCCCGGCGTCGGCCTGATCTCCCCGCCGCCGCACCACGACATCTACTCCATCGAGGACCTCGCGCAGCTGATCTATGACCTGAAGCGGTCCAACCCCAGTGCCCGGGTGCACGTAAAGCTGGTTTCCGAAGCCGGCATCGGCACCGTGGCGGCCGGCGTGACCAAGGCCAAGGCCGACGTCGTACTGGTTTCCGGGCACGACGGCGGCACCGGCGCCTCGCCGCTGAACTCCCTCAAGCACGCCGGCGCCCCCTGGGAACTCGGCCTGGCCGAAACCCAGCAGACCCTGATGCTCAACGGGCTGCGGGACCGCGTGGTGGTGCAGGTGGACGGGCAGCTGAAGACCGGACGCGACGTCGTTATTGCCGCACTGCTGGGCGGCGAGGAATTCGGCTTCGCCACCGCCCCGCTGGTGGTTTCCGGCTGCATCATGATGCGCGTATGCCACCTGGACACCTGCCCCGTGGGCGTGGCCACGCAGAACCCCGAACTGCGCAGCCGCTTCACCGGCAAGCCCGAGTTTGTGGTGAACTTCTTCGAGTTCATTGCCGAGGAAATCCGCGAAATCCTCGCCGAACTGGGCTTCCGCAGCCTGGAGGAGGCCATTGGCCGCACCGAGCTGCTGGACACCGCGGCAGCCATCGACCATTGGAAGGCCGACGGACTGGACCTGGAACCGATCCTGCGCGGCCCGGAAGTGGATCCGGGGGCGCCGCTGCGCAACATGGTCCCGCAGAACCACGAACTGGACCTGCACTTCGACAACAAGCTGATCGAAATGAGCGCCGACGCCCTGAAGAACCGGGCGCCGGTGCGGATTGCGCTGGACGTGGTGAACACGGACCGTTCGGTGGGCACCATGCTCGGGCACACCGTCACCAAGACCTTCGGTACGGAAACCCTGGCGAGGGACACCATTGACGTAACCCTGACCGGGCAGGCCGGACAGTCCCTGGGTGCGTTCCTGCCGGCCGGGATCACCCTGCGCCTGCTGGGCGATTCCAATGACTATGTGGGCAAGGGCCTCTCCGGCGGGCGGATCATTGTCCGCCCCGAGCGGGGCAACGTGTTTGCCGCGGAGCGCAACGTGATTGCCGGCAACGTGATCGGCTACGGCGCCACCAGCGGCGAAATGTTCCTCAGCGGACAGGTGGGCGAACGCTTTATGGTCCGCAACTCCGGGGCCACCGCCGTCGTCGAAGGCATTGGTGACCACGGTTGCGAATACATGACCGGCGGCCAGACCCTCATCCTGGGCCCGACCGGCCGGAACTTCGGTGCCGGCATGTCCGGCGGCACCGCCTTTGTGGTGGACCTGGACCCGGCGCGCGTGAACAAGGAGTCGCTGGAACGCGGCGAGCTGCGGCTCGAAGCTCCGGACGCCGAAGACATCGACATTGTCCGGGCACTGCTGATCCGCCACCTGGAGGAGACCGGGTCCGATCTGGCCCGGAAACTGCTGGAGAACTTCGAGGACACGGTGTCCCGCATAACCAAGGTGCTGCCGCGTGACTACGCAGCAGTGCTCGGCGCCCGCGCCTCCGCCGCCGAAGCGGGACTCGATCCCGACGGCGCCGAGGCCTGGACTCAGATTTTGGAGGTTACCGGTGGCTGACCCACGCGGATTCTTGAAGGTACGCGATCGCGTTACCCAGCCCCGGCGCCCCGTGCCGGTGCGGATCATGGACTACAAGGAAGTCTATGAGGCGCAGGAAAAGGGTGTGCTGCGGGCCCAGGCCGGGCGCTGCATGGACTGCGGCATTCCGTTCTGCCACCAGGGCTGCCCGCTGGGCAACCTCATCCCGGAATGGAATGACCTGATGTGGCGGGACAAGGGCGCCGAGGCCATTGAACGGCTCCACGCGACCAACAACTTCCCGGAGTTCACCGGACGGTTGTGCCCGGCACCATGCGAGGCGTCCTGCGTGCTCGGCATCAACCAGCCGGCGGTCACCATCAAGCAGGTGGAAGTCTCTATTATCGACGAAGCCTGGGGCGAGGGGTGGGTGACCCCACACCCGCCGGAGCGGTTGACGGACCGTACCATCGCCGTCGTTGGTTCCGGTCCCGCCGGGCTGGCTGCCGCGCAGCAGCTGACCCGCGCCGGGCACACCGTGGCCGTGTACGAACGGGATGACCGGATTGGCGGGTTGCTGCGCTACGGCATCCCGGACTTCAAGATGGAGAAAATCCAGGTGGACCGCCGCCTGGAGCAGATGCGCGCCGAAGGCACCCGGTTCCGCACCGGCGTCGAAGTGGGCAAGGACATCAGCTGGGAGCAGCTGCGCCGCCGCTACGACGCCGTGGTTATTGCCACCGGTGCCACCGTACCGCGGGACCTGCCCATCCCCGGGCGGGAACTGTCCGGCGTGCATTTCGCCATGGACTACCTGGTGCAGTCCAACAAGGCCGTGGCCGGGGACAAGGTGAAGAACCAGATTGATGCCCGCGGCAAGCACGTGGTGATCCTGGGCGGCGGCGATACCGGTGCGGACTGCCTCGGCACCGCCCACCGGCAGCAGGCCGCCTCGGTAACCACCTTGGCGATCGGCCAGCAGCCGCCGGCGGAGCGGGCCGCGCACCAGCCGTGGCCGATGTTCCCCACGCTGTTCGAGATGGCCAGTGCCCACGAAGAAGGCGGCGAACGCACGTACCTGGCGTCCACCGTGGAGTTTGTGGGGGAGAGTGGGAAACTGACCGGGGTGAAGGTGGCTGAAACCGAGTTTGTGGACGGCCGGCGCGTGCCCAAGGCGGGCACCGAGCGGATCATTCCCGCGGACCTGCTGTTCCTGTCCCTGGGCTTCACCGGTCCGGAGCCGGCAGGACTGGCCGAGCAGGTATCCGCGGAGTTTGATGACCGAGGCAACGTGGCCCGCGACGGCTACTACATGACCGGCACCCCCGGAGTCTTTGCTGCCGGCGACGCCGGACGCGGGCAGTCCCTGATTGTATGGGCAATCGCCGAGGGGCGTGCCGCAGCGGCCGCCGTCGACCAGTGGCTGATGGGCAGCACCCGGCTGCCGGCACCCGTGGCACCCACCGACCGGGCGATCACCGTGTTGTAGGACTTCCTTGGATACGCAGCAGGCGCCGGCACAGTCCGGCGCCTGCTGCGTATCCGGTGCACGCTCCGAACAGCCGGCGAAAACCCTCCGGACAACCCCTTGCCACCTCGCTACTCAGTGTTACTATTTAGTGGTACTCAGTAAGACTAGATAGTGAGGGGGCAGCCGGTGGCGAAGCAGATGACCGAGATGCTCAAGGGCACGCTCGAGGGCATTGTCCTGGCGATCCTTGCGCTGAAACCCGCCTACGGATACGAGATCACGGCCCGGCTGCGCGAAGCGGGGTTCTCCGACATTGCAGAGGGCACCGTTTATGCGCTCCTGATCCGGATTGAAAAACGCGGACTGGTCGACGTTGAGAAAATCCCCTCGGAGAAGGGGCCGCCGCGCAAGGTCTACAGCTTGAATCTGCGGGGCTCCGAGTACCTCGCAGAATTCTGGAGCAGCTGGAGTTTCCTCGAGGAACACCTGGGCCGGCTCCGCCAGCTCGTTGAAAACCCGCCTCAAGAAGGAGCATAACCATGGCCGCACGATGGATCGAGCAGGTGACCGGCTCTTTCGAGGACAAAAAACGCTGGCACCGCTACAAGGAGCGGAAAGCACTTCTTCCAGCCCCCTACCGCACGGCAACGGACGGGCTGGAACGCTACATCATGTACGCGGGCGCCATCTCCAAGGGGGACGTGCTGGCGCAAATGCTGGAAGACCTCGCTGACTTGATGGAGCAGGGCGCGGCCGACGGCGTTCCGGTCCGCGGGATTGTTGGCGAAGATCCGGTGGACTTCGCCGAAACGTTTATTGCCAACTATGCGGACGGGCAATGGATCAGCAAGGAGCGCCGGCGGCTCATCGATGCCATTGACGAATCGGCCGCCCAGGACCAGGCCTAGCGGCGGCCGGCCTCCGGATTGCCGGAGACCGGGCGCTGGGAACGGGAGAAAGCCATGGATACCCTGCACGCCCCGGGACCCGCTGTTCGGGTACAGGGCCTGAAGAAGTCCTTCAAGGAACAGGAGGTGCTTGGCGGCGTCTCCTTCGAGGTCAGCCCGGGCAGCGTGTTCGCCCTGCTCGGCTCCAACGGTGCCGGCAAAACGACGCTCGTTCGGATCCTTTCCACCCTGGCGAAAGCGGACGGCGGCAGTGCCGCGGTCTGCGGGTTCGACGTCGCGGCCCGCCCCGACGACGTCCGCCGCTCGATCAGCCTGACGGGACAGTTTGCGGCCGTGGATGAAGTGCTCACCGGCCGGGAAAACCTGGAGCTGATCGCCAAGCTGCGGCATCTGGCGGATCCGGGGGAGGTGGCGGATGAGCTGCTGCACCGGTTCTCCCTGATGGAAGCAGGCCGGCGAAGAGTCGGCACCTATTCCGGCGGGATGCGCCGCCGGCTCGATATTGCCATGAGCCTGATCGGCAGGCCGCCGGTGCTGTTCCTCGACGAGCCGACCAGCGGGCTTGATCCGCAGGCCCGCACCGCGGTGTGGGAGACCATACGGGACCTGGCGCGGGGCGGTACCACCGTACTCCTGACCACCCAGTACCTCGACGAGGCCGAGCAGCTCGCGGACCGGATTGCGATCCTGAACCGCGGCACCATTGTCCGGAGCGGCACGCTCGCCGAACTCCGGCAGCTCATCCCGCCGGCCAAGGCCGAATATGTGGTGCGCCAGCCCTCCCTGGAAGAGATCTTCCTGTCAGTCACCGCGCCGGGAAAGGAACTGCCATGACCACCGCCGCCGCCTTCCGTGACACCCGGGCCCTTACCGGCCGTTCGCTGCGGCACATCCTGCGCAGCCCGGACACCGTGATCACCACGGTGATCACCCCGATAGCCCTGCTGTTGCTCTTCGTCTATGTGTTCGGGGGAGCGGTCGCTACCGGCTCGGACGGGCCCTACATCAACTACATGCTCCCGGGCATTCTCCTGATCACCGTGGCATCCGGTGTGGCCTATACCGCCTACCGGTTGTTCCTGGACATCCAAGGCGGAATCTTTGACCGGCTCCGGTCCATGCTCGTGGCCAAGTCCGGCGTCCTGTGGGCCCACGTGTTGACGTCGCTGACGGCCAACCTGGCGTCTGTCGCGGTGGTGATCGGTGTGGCGCTGCTGATGGGATACCGCACCGGCGCCTCGGCCTGGGCATGGCTGGGTGTTGCCGGCATCCTCACCGTGTTTACGCTGACGCTGACCTGGCTTGCGGTAGTAGCCGGGCTTACCGCCAAAACGGCCGACGGCGCGGGGGCGTTCAGTTACCCGTTGGTTTTCCTGCCGTTTATCAGTTCTGCGTTTGTTCCCACCGATTCGATGCCCGGTCCGGTTGCCTGGTTCGCCGAGAACCAGCCCGTTACTCCCATCGTGGAAACGCTGCGGGCACTTCTGGCCGGGCAGCAACCCGGTGCCGAATTGTGGAGCGCCCTGCTCTGGCTGGGTGCCGTCCTCGCCGCCGCCTACACAGCGGCGGCCGTTGCCTACCGGCGGCGGACCGGCTGATATTCCGGCACTGCGGCCCGCACCGCGGTACCGGCGGCGGCGGCGCCGGATTCGGGTATGGTGTGGCATGCAATCGAGCACATCGATTTGACTGACATGGGGGCAGACTCAAATGGACGAATTTCTCACCTTCGCCGGCATCACCGGCGCGCTGTTGCTGGGACTCTTGACGCTGGTCTTTTACATGATGAACCGGGCCGAGGCGAGGGAACTGAACAAGGACCCGCTTCGCCCGCCGGTGGTGGTCCGGTTCCGGCCCAAGGCATTCCTCTGGCTGGTTGCCGCCATTGCCGGCGGCGCGCTGTACCTGTTCCTGGCTGTGACCATGTATCCGGTATGGAACGTGCCGAGCTACGCCGTGGGCCTGATCCTGGTGGTCCTGATCGGCGCCATCCGTCCCATCTATGCCGCGAAGGTCGGCCAGCCGTTTACGGTCGCTCCGGCAGGGGCGACTGGGGAGGCACCGGACGGGCTGCCGCTGCCGGCACCGGCGGGCGGTGCTCCTATCCAGCAGCACTACCCCGGCTACTACGCCGCCCCTGCCGGCACGGATGCCTTCGGGAACCCGCTTCAGGCGCCGCCCGCCCCAACTGCGCCGGTGCAGTACCCGGGCTTCTCCACGCCGTCGGACACCGGCCGTGACGCCGACGGCGGCCCTGCCCGAACCAGCTGACCCGCACGGGCTGCACAGATTCCCATCATCGTTGGCGAAATTAGCCCTTCCGCAGCAGCAGGAGGCGCCGTATTTTTCGGATTGTGGGAATCTGTGCAGCCCGGGTATCTACCGCCGGGCCGAAATGACTGCATGGCGGTCCCGCAAGGTGCCCGCACTGTGAGACCCGCGGCCCGGTCCCATGCGCAAACAGCCAAGGCGGACTAGGCTAGGAATATGAGACGCGCAAAGATTGTTGCCACTTTTGGACCAGCGATCGCCAGCTACGAGAATACGGTAGCGGTTCTTCGCGCGGGCGTGAATGTCGCCCGTATGAACATGAGCCACGGCGACCACTCCGTACACAACGCCACGTATGAAAACGTGCGCAAGGCCTCCGCCGAGCTCGGGATGCCCGTAGGCATCTTCGCCGACCTCCAGGGCCCCAAGATCCGGCTGGGCCGGTTCACCGAGGAACCCCACTTCCTGAATGTGGGCGATACCTTCACCATCACCACCGAAGACATCCAGGGCACCCGGGAAATCTGCTCCACCACGTACAAGGGCCTGCCCGGCGACGTGAAGGTGGGCGATTTCCTGCTGATTGATGACGGCAAGGTCAAACTCCGCGCCGTTGACGTCACCTCCACCACCGTGGTCACCCAGGTGGTAGTGCCGGGCAACGTATCCAACAACAAGGGCATCAACCTGCCCGGCGTTGCCGTGAACGTTCCCGCCCTGTCCCAGAAGGATGAGGATGACCTGCGCTGGGCCCTGAACCGCGGCGTCGACATGGTTGCCCTGTCCTTCGTACGTGACGCCGGTGACATTTCCCGCGTTCACGAAATCATGGACGAAGAAGGCCGCCGCGTACCGGTGATTGCCAAGATCGAGAAGCCGCAGGCCGTGGCCAACCTCGAGGAAATCATCGACGCGTTCGACTCCATCATGGTTGCCCGCGGCGACTTGGGTGTTGAACTGCCGCTGGAAGAAGTTCCGCTGGTGCAGAAGAACGCCATTGAGCTGGCCCGCCGCTGGGCCAAGCCCGTCATCGTGGCCACCCAGGTGCTCGAATCCATGATCGACAACCCCCGCCCGACCCGCGCCGAGGCCTCAGACTGCGCCAACGCGGTGCTCGACGGCGCGGATGCCGTCATGCTCTCCGGCGAAACTTCAGTGGGCAAGTACGCCATCGAAACCGTCGAGACCATGGCCCGCATCATCGAATCCACCGAGGAGCACGGCCTGAACCGCGTTCCGCCGCTGGGCTCCAAGCCGCGTACCCGCGGCGGCGCCATCACCCGTGCCGCCGTCGAAATCGCCGACCAGCTGGATGCAAAATACATCTGTACTTTCACCCAGTCCGGTGATTCCGCACGCCGCCTGTCCCGCCTGCGTCCGTCCAAGCCGGTGTTCGCCTTCACCCCCGTGGAGCAGACGTACCAGTACATGACCCTGTTCTGGGGCGTGGCTCCCAAGCTGGTGGACTTCGTCGAGCACACGGACCAGATGACCGCCCAGGTGGACCGCACCCTGCTCGAAGAGGAACTGGTGGAAGACAATGACCTGGTGGTCATCGCTGCCGGTTCGCCTCCCGGACAGGCCGGCTCCACCAACAGCCTGAAGGTGCACCGCGTGGGCGACATTGCCGACGCCGGCCAGCGCTACGAAGGCCAGGAGCGCATCAAGGAAAAGGTCGGCCCGTGGCCGGTCAAGGAAAGCAAGAAGGGCAAGGCCAAGGCCATCTAGCCTCCGCCGCCCGTACTGCACCTACAGGAAAGGTCCCGTCCAGATGGACGGGACCTTTCCTGTAGGTGCTTCGGTGTCTAGAAGATCAGTTGACCTGGTTGATGATGGTTTCGGCCACTTCACGCATGCTCAGGCGGCGGTCCATGGAAGTCTTCTGGATCCAGCGGAAAGCTTCGGGTTCGGTCAGGCCCATTTTGGTGGTCAGCAGCGACTTGGCACGCTCCACCAGCTTGCGCGTGGCGAACTGTTCCTTCAGATCGGTGACCTCTTCTTCCAGGGCCTTGATTTCCTCATGGCGGGAGAGGGCAATCTCGATGGCCGGAATCAGGTCCGCCGGGGTGAACGGCTTGACCACATAGGCCATGGCGCCGGCCTCGCGGGCGCGCTCCACGAGTTCTTTCTGGCTGAACGCGGTCAGCAGCACTACGGGGGCGATGCGGGCCTTGACGATCTGCTCGGCGGCGGTGATGCCGTCCATCAGCGGCATCTTCACATCCATCAGCACGAGGTCCGGTTTCAGTTCCTTGGCCAGCTGAACGGCCTTCTCTCCGTTGTCAGCTTCGCCGACGACGTCGTACCCCTCACCGGTGAGGATCTCGACAATGTCGAGGCGGATAAGGGTCTCGTCTTCAGCGACGAGAACGCGGCGGGCCGGGGCGTTGGTGTTCGACGACGCGGACTCGGTGGACTCTGACACGGGTGGCTCCTCAGGTACGGTCTCGCCTGCCGGCGGACCGGCAGTTCACGTAATCAGCCTATCCGCATGTAGAGTTGTTTTGCGTCCAACACGGCAACTACCCGTTGTTCGTGACACAGGGCACGCCCGAATGGCGGAATTGGCAGACGCGCTGCACTCAAAATGCAGTATCGAAAGGTGTGTGGGTTCGAGTCCCACTTCGGGCACCAATTGTTGAAGAGGCACCCCGGTCTTCGGACCGGGGTGTTTTGTTTTGGCTGCGACCAGCGCCCTGTACCTCGTGGAAGGATCCATCTGCCCTAGTTGTCCGAAGTGGCGGGTCCGTGCCCGTCGTCGGGATGGAGGTCAATCCCGTGGGAGGGATTGATCCGGAAATCCGTAAAATCAACGCGCAGGGCAGCGCGGGTGGGGGAGCAGGCCAAGATTCCCGCCTGGCAGGGCCGGTCGTCCAGCGGGAGATACGCGAGCCGCAGGCTGCTCCACCGGGAGTCTGGCCCCTGCGGCTCCAGATACGACACGTGGATTGCATTGGCTTGCCGCGACAGTTGCAGGGTCACCTCATTCCTGCTGCTTGCCAGCGGCCTCAGCGACCAGTCAGACGTGCCGTTGGTGACCACCGTGCTCAGCTGCAGTGCGCCGTCGCTGTACTCCACCCCCGCCTTGACCCAGGTCCGCTCATTCGCCCGGACCATAAGGCCGGCCTGGTCATAGAGCGTGGTGAAGTCACCGCTAAACGTCACGGCCACTGTGAAGTCGCCCGTCACCTCCCGGTAGAAAAAATGTCCGCTATCCCGGATAAACCCATAGTGGGTTTCCCGCCAGAAGTCGGTCTCAAGGGCGGTATGAAGGGTTAGTGAGTCACCGGTGTCCTGCCACTTGGGCGGTTCGTTGAGCCACTTCATGCTGTTGAACATTTGCAGGCCTTCCTGACGGGTTGCTGCCGCACGGCACGCCGCGAGCTTAGCCAATAATCCCGGGTAGGACAGCTACGGGACACGAGCCGACGCGCAAGCGGCCGGCTGGGCTAGGCTGGAGCGCGCCTTGCCCGCATACCCGCCAGAGGAGAATGATTCGCCGTGTCCGAACGGTTCCAAGTAGTGCCGGCCAGCTGGGCCACCGCCGCCGCGGGGCATGTGGAGGCGGGGGAGTCCGCCGTGCAGGCCGCTGTCCTGGAGCGCCTGCGCAGCGGTGTACCGCCGATTGTCGCGTTCGGATTCGAGTACGCATGATCCACAGTGCGGGCCTCCTGCTGTACCGGCGGCAGCCGGACGGCCTCCAGGTCTGGATCGGCCACATGGGCGGGCCGTTCTGGGCCCGGAAGGACGAACACGCCTGGTCCGTGCCCAAGGGTGAATACCTGCCGGGGGAAGAGGAACCCCTGGCCGCGGCGCTGCGCGAATTCGGTGAGGAAATGGGGAGCCCGGCGCCGGCTGCTGAGTATGAGCTGCTGGGCAGTTTCCGCCAGTCCTCGAAAAAGACCATCACCGTGTTCGTTGCCGAGGCGGAATTCGCGCCGGAGCGAATAGCCAGCAACACGTTTGCCCTTGAGTGGCCCAAGGGCTCGGGCCGGGTCCGCGAGTATCCGGAGATTGACGACGCCGGCTGGTTCCCCGAGCCCGAAGCCCGGACCAAGCTCGTGAAGGGCCAGGCGCCGGTGCTCGACGCCCTGCTGCGCCGGCTGGCGGGGCAAGCCTAAAGGCTGAGGGATCCCCGGTCGGGGGATCCCTCGGCCGTTACCCCGCGAGGGTCTGCGCGTACGCAACCAGTGCGTCCCGGACAAACCGGGCACCGGAGGCGAACTCGCGGGTGTAGTGCGCCGCGAACCGTTCATCGGCGGCGTACATCTGCGCGAGGCCGGCCAGCATCTGCGGATCTCGCTGCCGCTTCCCGGCGCCGGCGGCAATCCATTCCGCGTGCCGCCGGGCAAGCTCCTGCACCTGCGCAGTGTCAGGTGACAGCCCGCGGCGCTGCACGTCGTCCCAGGCATCCTGCAGGGAGGCGTGTTCGGCCGTGAAGCCGCGCTTGCCTGCGTCATCCAGGGAACGCCACCACCGGTCGGATTCCGCATAGGCCTCCCGGCCCCAGCGTTCCTCCACCTCCTCGCGGTACTGCGTGGAATCGAATCCTTCAAACATCTTTTCCGCCATGATTTCCTCTCCGCCTTCCAGGGCAGCCAGGGTTGAGCGCACGGCAACAACCTGCGCCTGCAGCCGGTGCTGTTCGGCCTGCAGCTGGACCAGATGCCGGGCCAGGGCCGCGGCGTCGTCCTGTTCACCGTGCAGGACCTTCCGGATTTGCGGCAGCCCCAAGCCCAGGCCGCGCAGCAGCAGGATGCGCTGCAGCCGCACCAAGGCGTCCCGGTCGTATCGCCGGTACCCGTTGCTGCCTACCCGGCTGGGCGGCAGCAGGCCGATGCTGTCGTAATGGCGCAGCGTACGGGACGTGGTCCCGGCAAGCTTCGCCACTTCCTTGATGGACAGATCCATGTGCCCTCCCTTTCGCTGTATCTCCAGCGTAGAAGTTGACGCAGCGTCAAGGTCAAGTGACTGGCGAATCCGCCCGTCGGACGGCCTGCAGGCCGCCGGGCATATCCGGAGCACGGGCCGGGCGGCTACCCTCAAACGGTAGGACTGAGAACATCCCAGCAGTTGCTCCGGGAGGTATGCCCATGCCCGCACATTCAGCGCAACCGGCCGGACCCCAGTCCGCCGCTTCCGGGCGGCAACAACCGCAAGCCGCGCCCTCGCGGATAGGCGCCTACCTCTCGCCGCGCACGTGGCTGCTGCCGGTGCTGGTGCTCCTGCTCCTGGGCGGCGCCGGCACCGCGCTGTACATCGGCGGGCTGGGCAGCCCGGGGAAGAATCTGGACCACTTTCCGATCGCCGTGGTGAACCAGGACCGGGGCGCGGACACACCCGGCGGAAGCAGGGAAAACCTGGGCGGTAACATCACCGACCAGATGCGGCAGGGGTTCGACGGCTCGGATGAGATCGATCTGCGGGTGCTGTCATGGGATGAGGCGCAGGACCAGATGCGCGACGGTCAGATCCACGGAATGATGGTGATCCCGGAAACATTTTCCGCCGATGCCCTGGCCCTGGTCAGCGGTGCCCTCAGCGACGCTGACGTGTCCCGCCCGGCCGTGACGGTCTATACCAATCCACTGGCCGGTCCGCTGGCCAGCAGCCTCGCCACCGGCGCCATCAACCCGGCCCTGGACCAGGCCAACAAGAGTCTGGGGGAACAGCTGACCGCGTCCGCCCAGACCGCCCAGGCAACGGCACAGGCGGACCTGCAACGCCGGTTGGAGGCGCTGGGCGCGGACCTGCCGCCGCAGCTGGAACAGCAGCTCGCCCCACGCGTTGACGGAACCTCCGCAGACCTGCTTGAGGATCCGATTGCCGTGACGACCACCGCCTTCGAGGAGCCACCGGAGGGCGCAGCTCTGGGCGAGGGCGCCTTCTTCTACTCGGTGCTGCTGATGGTGGTGGGTGTCAGCGGGTCAGTGTCGCTGCATTTCCTGGTGGATGCGCGGCTGGGGGTTGCGCCGGTGGAGCTGGGAACACGTTTTGTCCTGGACCCGCCGCTGCGTCCAGGCCGCTGGGCCACCTATCTGCTGATGTGGGGGATTGTGGTAGTGGGTGCGCTCCCCACGGCCGGACTCATGATGTGGGTGGCCTCCGCCGTCGGGATGCCGATCCCGCACGGGGCGTTGTTCTTCTTCACCACATGGCTGTCCATCGTCACGGTGTCCGCCGTGACCCTCGCCCTGATCGCCCTGCTGGGCAGCGCCGGCATGATTCTGTCGCTGATCTATGTGGTCTTTATGGGCCTGCCTTCCGCCAGCGGTGTGGTGCCCCTGGAAGCCCTGCCCGGCTTCTTCCGATTCATTGCCCCAGGTGAGCCGCTGTACCACATGACCACGGCCAACCGGGCGGTGCTGTACTTCGACGCCGAGGCGGACGCCGGGCTGCAAAGCGGGATCATCGGGATGCTGATCATCCTCCTGATTGCGGTGCTGGTGGCTCTGCTGGCTTCCCTGGTTTACGACCGGCTGCTGGGCCGCCGGGGTGCAGGACTGCCGGCGGCGGCGTAGGCCAGCGAAGCGTCAGTCAGCCCCGGGTGCCCGACGCCGGCCGCGCCCGCAGGTGGGCCCGCTCGCCCTGCGGTCCAAACAGGGCCAGGAACTCGACGGCACCGGGATCGGCGTTGTCCATCCAGTGCGGAGTGCGGGTATCGAATTCCGCGGCTTCGCCGGGCAGCAGGATCAGCTCCTGCGATCCGAGCAGCAGCCGCAGCCTGCCGCTGAGCACGTAAAGCCACTCATAGCCTTCGTGCGTCTGCAGGGAGGGTTCCCCGGCCGTGCGCCGGGCCGGGAGGATGTACTTGTACGCCCGGACCCCGCCGGCCCGCTCGGTCAGCGGGATGATGGTGGCTCCGCGCCGGCGCAGGGGCCGCATGTGTACACGGGGATCCCCGGTGGCCGGGGCGTCCACCAGTTCATCCAGGGTGACTCCGTAGGTTCGGGCCAGCGGCATCAGCAGTTCCAGGGTGGGTTTGCGCTGGCCGGATTCCAGCCGGGAGAGGGTGCTCACGGATATGCCGGTACCCGCTGCCACCCGTGCCAGCGTGGTGTGCCGTTCCAGTCGGAGGGACCGCAGCCGGGCACCGACCGCGTCAAGTGAAGTATCGGCGTCGTTCATAGGAAGAGTTTGCCATAGCGGCAAAGAATATTGCTCCCGCGAAGTGCTCGACCGGACACTGAAGGCATCGAAAACTACGTCCGGGAACGGACGGCGGAGGAAAGGCAAACTCATGGAACGAGCAGAAGAGAGCGGTACGCCGCAGGGGGCGTCCTATGACGCGGTTGTGATCGGCGGCGGTGCCGCCGGGTTGAACGGCGCGCTCGTGCTGTCCCGCGCCCGGCGGTCCGTTGCGGTGGTGGACGCGGGGGATCCCCGCAACGCGCCGGCCGCGCAGATCCACAACTACCTGGGCCGGGAGGGCGCCGCGCCGTCCGAGCTGTACGGGACCGGACGGGACGAGGTGCGCAGCTACGGCGGAACAATCCTTGAAGGACAGGCGTCCACCGTTCGGCCGAATCCAGACGGCGGATTCACCGTGCTGCTGGCCGACGGGCGGGAGCTGGGTGCGCGCCGGATCCTGGCTGCGTCCGGGGTCCGGGACATCCTGCCGGACATCCCCGGCATTGCCGGGCGCTGGGGAAGCACGGTGCTGCACTGCCCGTACTGCCATGGATGGGAGGCACGGGACAAGGCCATCGGCATCCTGGGCACGGATATGGACGTGGCCATGCACCAGGCACTGCTGTGGCGGCAGCTGAGCGACGACGTCGTGGTGTTCCTGCACACGGCAGGGGAACCGGACGCCGGGCAGGCGCGGCAACTGGCAGCGCGCGGGATCCGGACGGTGGCCGGGGAAGTGGTTGGTGTGGAAGGCACCGGCGCCGCTGTGCGGCTGGCCGGAGGCGAACTGGTGGAGCGGGATGCCCTGGTGGTGTTTACGCGGCTGGAGGCCCGGGCGGGGTATCTGGCGGATCTGGGCCTCGTCCCGGCCGAGCAGTACATGGGGGAGGCTCCGTTGGGGACCGCCGTCCCGGCCGGGCCCACCGGAGCGACATCGGTGCCCGGCGTCTATATTGCCGGCAACCTGGCCAACCCTTCCGTGCAGGTGATTGCCGCCGCGGCGGCAGGACTGATGGCGGGGGCGGCGATCAATGCGGACCTGGTGGCTGAGGACACTGCGCTCGCCGTGGCGTCGGCCGCGGGTATGCCCGGGGTGTCCCAGGCCTCCTGACTGCCTACAAAAGGTAAACCGAGGACGGCGCCGCCAGGAAATCCCCCGGATGCGTTACGGGTGCAGCGAGCATGCCGGCGCAGGAGTCAACGAGGAAGTAACCGACGCCGGTCCAGTTCGGTTCTTCCACCCCGGCGTGGAGGCGCGCCTCGTACTCGGCGCAAACGCCCAGCACCATACCGCCGAGAATCGAGGAGCGGCCGTAGAGGACGGAAGGGGTGACGTCGCCCGCGGCGGCGTGGGTGCGGCGGACCAGTTCCTCCATCACGGGACTGGCCACCGCCGCACTCACCACTACCTCGTGCACGGACGGCGCACTGCGGATCTGTGACACGAAGCGCGCCCGCCAGCTGGGCACGGGCAGCGAAGCCAGATGCTCAACCCACGGAAGGATCATGGCCGCGAGCAGGTCCGGCAGGGCGGCATCGGGCGGCAGGGTCTCAAACAGCTCGGTCCGACGCCGGTTGGTGTCCTCCAGGTGCCGCGTTGCGAGCGTCCGCAGCAACTCGTCCCGGCTGCCGAAGTGATAGGCGACGGCGGAATGGTTGGCGGTGCCGGCGTGTTCGGCAATCCGCCGGTTGGACACCGCGTCGATGCCGTAGCGGGCAAAGAGTTCCTCGGCCGCGTCCAGCAGTACCGCGCGTGCCTTGTCGCCGTGCTGTCCCATGCCGCTCATCCCTCTTCCAGACGCTGTTCCGCACGTCGATTACTGATTTTACGCCACATGGCGTAATTTTGACGAGTTGGTCCCACTGACCCCGCCCGGGCCGCATCCGGTCCCCGGCGCACTTCGCACCACCTCGTATATTCAGCACAGGAGCACGTTCTTGACCAATTCTTCCCCTACCTCCACCGACTCCCCGCCGGAGAATGATCCGGGAGCGGAGCCAGCTCAGGAAACGGAAAGCCAGGACCTCGAAGCCGCCGCCGCAAAGCGGGCCAAGGCTGAGAAGATCGGGCGCTACGTCGCCATGTTCCTGATGCCCCTGCTGATGGTGTCCATGCTGGTGGGCGGCTACCTGGCTGCCATGCACTCACCCACCCCGCACAACGTGCCGATCGCCGTCAGCGGCTCCGCCCAGCAGGCGGACCGCTTTGCGCAGGCACTGGAATCCGCAAACGCCGACGCCGTCGATGTCCGGACAGTGGACTCTGCCGACGATGCCCGCCAGCTGGTGCTCGACCGCGAGGTCAGCAGTGCCGTTGTGCTGGGTGACGGAACCGCCACTCTCTACACTGCCGGTGCCGCCGGCGCCTCCCAGTCCAGCACGGTCACCGCACTGCTCGCACCCCAGGTGCTCGCCTCGGGCCTGACCCTGCAGACCGAGGACCTTGCTCCGCTGCCCGCCAATGATTTGGCTGGCCTGGGCGCAATGTTCATGACCACGGCCCTGATGCTGGCGGGCTACATGCCGTTGAGCCTGGCCCTGTCCAACTCTCCGGAACTAATGCGCTTCCGCCGCTTCGTTCCGCTGCTGGCCGGCTGGTCCGCACTGATCGCCGCCCTGGTCTGGACCGTCGTCGGCCCGATCATGGGGATCGTCGAGGGCCACACGGCCGCCGTCCTGGGGATCAGCTGGCTCGCCGTGTTCTCGGTGGGCAGTGCGCAGCTGTTCCTGACCCGCATCCTGGGTCCGATGGCCGTCCTGGTGGGCATGCTGTTCCTGATGGTGCTGGGCGTTCCCTCCTCCAACATGAGCATGTCCGTACACACCATGCCCGGTCTCTACCCGTTCCTGCACAGCTTCCTGCCCGCTGCAGCCACCGGTGAATCCCTGCGGTCCGTCCTGTACTTCGACGGAAACGGCGCGGGCCGGCACCTGATGGTGCTGGTCATCGGCGCCGTGGCAGCCCTGCTGCTGACCCTGGGCATTGATGCCATGCGCCGCCGCAAGGGCAAAGACAAGCCCCTGGCCGTCAACGTTGCATCCCTGCACGGCGGGCCCCGCCCGAAGAACCGCGCCTGGCGCTACGTCACCCTCGGCTTCCTGCCGCTGATGATGGTAGCGATGATGCTCTCCCTGATGCTGGGCGCCATGTACCAGCCCACGCCGCGGGACATGCCCGTCGCCGTCGTCGGAGCCACCACAGAACAGGCCGAGCAGGCAGTTGCCGGGCTTGAAGAGAACATGTCCGGGCTCTTTGACCTGCGCGCCATGGACTCCGCCGATGAAGCGCGGGACCAGGTCCGGGACCGGACCATCACCGCCGCCTATGTGCTGCCTTCGGCCGAGAATCCGAAGTCCACCCTCATTGCCAACCAGGCTGCCGGCATGAGTGCCCAGCAGGTGGTCAACCGTGTCTTTACGCAGGTTGCCGCCGGTCAGCAGATGCAGCTGACCACGGAGGACGTGGCACCCCTGCCGAACAAGGACTCAATGGGCATGTCCACCATGTACATGGCCATGGGTTGGATCATGGCAGGCTTCATGATCATCATTGTTGGCTCCACAGCACAGCCCGCGAGCCGTCCGCTGCGCAAGCTCGTGCCGATTACGGCCGGCTGGGCCGTGGGCTACTCGGCTCTGCTGTGGGTCATAGTCTCCGTCTTCGTAAACGCCATCGACGGCCACTTCCTCGCCCTTTGGGGTACCGGCGCCGTGGCAATCTTCTGCGTCGCGATGTTCACCGCGGTCCTGGAACGCCTGATCGGCATGCTGGCCATCCTGCCAGCCATCGGCATCCTGATGTTCCTGGGCATTCCAGCCTCCGGCGCGGCAATGTCCATTTACATGGAGCCGGAGTTCTTCCGCGTCCTGCATGATTACCTGCCGATGCCGGCAGCGGTCGAAGCCATCCGATCCATCCTGTACTTCGGCGGCGACACGGTGGGTTCACACCTGCTGACGCTGGGTATTTGGGGTGCTGCTTCCCTGGTGGTCGTCATGATTATCGACCGCATCAAACCGCCCCGGGACGAAGCCTGGCCCACGGACGAAGCACCGGTGGAGCCTGCCGCAGACAACGCCGCAGACCGCCCGGAGCCGGTCCGCGCCTGATTGACCGCAGTTCCGCAGCCGGCAACGGTTGAGGCAGGGCCCGCCACCAACGGTGGCGGGCCCTGCCGTTTAATGCGGGGGAGCCGCAGCCGTTCCTGCAGATCCGTTCCTGCCGGCCGGTCACAGAACCGGTCCGGCCGGTGTCCTATGTTCGGGCCGGCAGCCGCCGGTACGGAGGGACAAGGTAAGGAGCAAGCCATGGGCAGCACAGCACTGATTGTGGGCGGAGGATACGCGGGGGTGATGGCCGCCAACCGGCTCGCTGCCGCGCAGCGTCCGGGCCTGGCGGTCCAGCTGGTCAATCCCCGGCGGCGGTTCGTGGAGCGGATCCGGCTGCACGAATATGCGGGCGGAAGCCGTGAGGACCCCACTGCGGCCTTCGAGTCGCTGCTGCACCCGGCGGTCCGGCTGGTGCACGGCAGCGCAAAACGCATCAACGACGGCTACCGGACCGTGCTGCTGGCAGACGGCCGGACAATGCCCTGGGACTACTTGGTGTACGCCGTGGGATCCGGACACTCGACGGTACCTGCCGGGGCATTGGCAGTGGACCGGCTATCCGACGCGGCGGCGGCCCGCCGGGAACTGGCAGCCCTGGCGCCGGGCGCGGGGGTGGCCGTGGTGGGCGGCGGATTGACCGCCGTCGAGACGGCCGCGGAAACCGCCCGCGCCTTCCCGCAGCTGCGTGTGGCACTCTACAGTGCGGGACCGATAGCACCACGGTTCGGGGAGCAGGGCCGCCGGGCGCTGGAACAGCGGCTCCGCCGGGCCGGGGTGCAGCTGCATACCGGCAGTCCCGTTCCGCCCGACGGCGACGTCCGCCGTCACCTGGGCGCCGGCGTCGTGCTGTGGTGTGCCGGGTTTGCCGCACCGCCGCTGGCAGCGGTGAGCGGGTTGCCGGTGAACGGAGAGGGCAGGCTGCGCGTGGATCCGACCCTGCAGGTGCCCGGGCACGGGAGGATCTACGGCGCCGGCGATGCTGCGGTGATTGACCGGCCGGAGTACGCCTATTTGCGGATGTGCTGTGCCGCGGCGATGCCCATGGGGGCCGGCGCCGCCGGCAACATCCTGCGTTCCCTGGACGGCGCCGCGGGTGCGCGTCACGACAGCGGGTTCCGCGGCGTCTGCGTTAGCCTGGGCCGCAGCGACGGAGTGGTCCAGTTTGTGGCTGCGGACGATTCGCCGGCCCGCCTGCACCTGTCCGGCAGGACGGCGGCGGTCCAGAAGGAAATAATATGCCGCATGACGCTTCGGTGGATCCGCGGCGAAGCTAAACGAAGCGGAGCATACACATGGCCAACCGGTCCGAAGATGCAGCCCTCGGCGCCGGCGGTGCAGGCCCAGACGCAGGGCTGAGCAGCGGTCTCCCGGAGCGGAACTCCCAGTTCCTGAACCACCGTGCGCTGGTGTTCACGATTGCCTACGACATCCTGGGGACCGTGGCCGATGCCGAGGACGTGGTGCAGGAATCCTATTTGCGCTGGCGGGCGGTGCCTGAACCAGTGGCTAATCCGCGGGCCTACCTGGCGCGGATAGCCACCCGGCAGGCACTGAATTCGCTCCGCGCAGCCAGCAGGCGGCGCGAGGAGTATCCGGGCGAATGGCTGCCCGAACCTTTGCGCACCGGCCCGGACGCGCTGGCGTCGGACCCGGAAGCCGCGGCGCTCACCGCCGGCGAGGTGTCCACTGCCATGCTGGTGGTGCTGCAGGCCCTGACCGGCCCGGAGCGGGCTGCGTTCCTGCTCCACGACGTCTTTGACTTCGGTTATCCGGAAATTGCCGCAGCCCTGGACGCCGGCGAACCCGCGGCGCGGCAGATGGTCCACCGGGCACGTGTCCGGCTCCGGTCCGGCACGCCCCGGACGGCTCCGGATACCGGTGAGCACCGCGCCGCCGTCCAACGGTTCCTCGCAGCCGCCATGACCGGGAAGGTCCAGTCCCTGCTGGACCTGCTGGCTCCGGAGGTGGTGTTGGTGTCCGACGGCGGCGGCAAGGCCAGCGCGGCGCTGCGGCCGGTCCACGGCCCGGAGAAGGTGGCGCGGCTTATGCTCGGTCTGGCCGGCAAGTACGGGGCCGGAGCAGTGCCGGAGTTCGTCGAACTCAACGGGCTGCCCGCCGTCGCTTTCCGGGAGGCGGGCGCGGTCACCACGGTTTTCCAGCTGGGGCTGTCCGGAGACGGCCGGGTGCAGGCCGTCTTCGCCGTCCGCAACCCGGACAAGCTGCTGCGCCTGCAGGGGTAATTGCCCTGGGATTTCCTGAGCGGGAAGCTTTCCGGGCCGGAACCCGGCTAAACCTGCAGAACATCCCACGGAGTGTGACTCGTGTGCCTTGTGGGGAAACACCAGCCCCAGGTGCCCCAGAGCGTGGGAAAATCTGCTCACGTCAAGGCAGCACGGGCGTGGGGACGCCGGGCCGCCAGTGCCGACCGCTGTCGAGGCCGGCAGATTCGGTACTAGTGTGTGATGCGGACGGCTGCCGCATCCGGGGGCCATAACGAAGGCAGGCTTCCGTGGCTCCCAAGACCATTGTGATCACCGGCGCCAGCGACGGGATCGGTGCCGCCGCGGCCAAGCAGCTGGCGAAGAAGGGCCACCATGTGGTGGTGGTCGGGAGGTCCCGGGAGAAGACTGCTGCAGTGGCCGGGCAGACCGGCGGCGAGTACTGCCTGGCCGACTTCGCGGAGTTGGACAGCGTGCGGAACCTCGCCTCGGAACTCCTGCAGCGTTACAGCCGCATTGACGTGCTGGCGAACAATGCCGGAGCCATTTTCGGCAAGGAACGGCAGGTCACCGGCGACGGGCATGAGATGACGTTCCAGGTGAACTACCTGGCGCCGTTCCTGCTCACCCGGTTACTTACCGACCGGATCATTGCCTCCCAGGGCACGGTCATCAACACCTCCAGCGTGGCCAACCGGATCTTCGGGCACGTGGACCTTGAGGACCTTGAAGAGGAAAAGAACTACAACCCGCGCAAGGCCTACGGCGACACGAAGTTGGAGCAAATCCTCTTCACGGAGGAATTCGACCGCCGGTACCGCTCGCACGGCGCCACTTCCACGGCCTTCCATCCCGGCGTGATCGGCTCCAGCTTCTCCAGCTCCGAGGGCTCTGCCATGCGTTCGCTCTACCAGGCTCCCTTTGTACGCCGCCTGTTGCCCACCCCGGAAAAGGGAGCCCGCACCTTGCTCTTCCTGGCCGAAGGCACACCGGGGGAGGACTATCCCACCGGCCGTTACTTTGAACGCTGCAAGGTGGCTCGCCCGAACAAGCAGGCCGGCGACGCCGCGCTGGCCCTGGGCTTGTGGAACCGTTCCGTGGCGATGCTGGAGCCCTAGGGCCGGAATTCCGCCGAACCGCCCAGCACCGAACCGCCCAGTACCGAACCGCCCAGTACCGAACCGCCCAGTACCGAACCGCCCAGTACCGAACCGCGCAGCACCGTGGCATCCATGGCCCGGCGCCGCCGCACCGCGGGAACCAACCCGGCCGCGGCAAAGCTGTGCCTGAGGCCTTTGACCTGGCCGGCGGCGCATTCCACCAGCAGCACGCCCGACGGCGCCAGCCATGCCGGTGCCTGCGCAGCGATCCGGGACAGGACCGCCAGCCCGTCCGGGCCGCCGTCGTGCGTCACTTCCGGCTCGTGGAGCCGTGCTTCGGGCGGAAGCATCGCGAGCTGCCCCGTTGGCACATAGGGAGCGTTGGCCACCACCAGGTCCACCCGCCCCCGCAGCCCGCCGGGCAGGGCGTCGAAGAGGTTCCCCTGCAGCACCGTGACACGCGCGTCCAGGTTGCGCTGTGCGCAGGCCACCGCGGCTGCATCGATGTCCACGGCGAAAATCTTGTTTGGGTCAGCCCGGTGGGCAATCACGGCACTGACCGGGCCGGCACCGCAGCACAGGTCAACGACGACGGCGCGCGGCCGCTCCACCAGTTCGGTCACCGCCAGCCGGGCCAGGAATTCGGTGCGGCGGCGCGGAACGAACACTCCATCGCCGACGTTCAGGCGCAGGCCGCAGAACTGAGCCCAGCCCAGCACATACTCCAGCGGCCGCCCGGCGGCACGCTCGGCAACCATCCGTTCCAGTCCGGCGTCGTCCGCCGCCTCGGCCAGCAGCAGCGCGGCCTCTTCCTCGGCGTAAACACAGCCTGCAGCCCGGAGCAGCGCAGCCACGCGGCCGGCACCGGCCGGCGCAGGAGCTCTTCCCATGGCAGGAGTGTCCCGCATTCCGGGCGCGCCCGGTAGCGCCCGCCCGGACTATTCGGTGGCGGCCAGCCGGCGGGCGGAGTTCTCGTCCAGGATCAGGTCCGTGACCAGTCCCGCACGCAGCGCGCCCAGCAGGCTGGTGGTTTTGGTTTCCCCTGCCACTACGCAGATCCGCCGGGGCACCTGCCGGAGCGTGGCCAGGTCCGGGCCGGTGCTGCGGTCATTTAGCCGGATGCCGTCCCAGGTGCCGTCGGCACGGTAGAACATAGTGGCGACGTCGCCCACTACGCCTTCGGCCAGCAGGTCATTGACGTCCTCCTCGTCCAGGTAGGCACCGTTGTAGACGTGGCTGGGCACGCCGGCTTCCATCGACCCGACGCCGAAGATGGCCGTGTTCATCCGTGCCTGCAGGTCCAGGACCCGCTTGACGGGCCGCTCCCGCCACATGGCTTCCTTCGTGCCGGCGTGGTCAAAGAATGCCGGCACCGGGAACTGCACCACGCGGGCCCCGTAGGCGTGGCCGAAGCGCTGCAGGATTTCGCTGGCGTAAGTGATGCCCGAGGTGCGGAAGTTTCCGGCACCGTTCATCTGCACAATTGTGCTGTCATGGGTGTTCTTCATCGGGAGGTGCTGGCTGACCGCCGTCAGCGTTGATCCCCAGGCCACACCCACAATGGCGTCCGAATCAATAAGCGGACCGATCATGTGCGCGGCCTGCACGGCCACCCGCTGCAGCACCTGGGCGGGGGAGACGCTTTCGGTCACCGGTACTACGTTGGCCTGGATCCCGAACCGGGAACTGATCTGCCGTTCCAGTGCCGGCGCCCGGTCCGAGGGGCTGCGGATCTCTATCCGCACCAGCCCGGTGCTGCGTGCATGGGAGAGCAGCCGGGAAACCGTGGACCGGGAGATCCGCAGCTCGCGTGCAATCGCCTCCATGGTCAGGTTCTGCAGGTAGTACATCTGCGCCGCCCGGAGGGCGTCCCTGTCCCGCCCGTCTTTCTCCGACGCTCCGGGTCCAATGTGCTCCGGAAGCCCGGGAGTGAGACCAATGTTCACAAGTTGTCCGTCCGCACCGCTTTGTTGACCATAAAACCATTATCGCAGGGTGCACGTTTGTTCATTGACTCGATTGGGCGTGCCGGCGGCTTCGAACATTGTGGGATATGGCAATGCAGCCACAGAAGCGTTTGGAGATATACGTGGACAATTCCGTGAACCCCAGCAAGGACAAGACCGCCACCCGTCCGGTGGTGAAGCAGCTGAAGGACCGGCCCCGGGCTTCGGTACTGATCATCGGCGGCGGCATCAACGGCGTCGGCACATTCCGCGACCTGTCACTGCAGGGCGTGGACGTAGCCCTCGTGGAGCGCGGCGACTACTGCCAGGGCGCCTCGGGTGCGTCCTCCCACATGATCCACGGCGGCATCCGCTACCTGGAAAACGGCGAGTTCCGCCTAGTGCACGAGTCGGTCGTGGAGCGCAATGCGCTGCTGAACCTGGCCCCGCACTACGTCAAGCCGCTGCAGACCACCATCCCGATCACCAGCACGTTCTCGGGCATCACTGCTGCACCGATGCGCTTCCTGACGCACAAGCCGGGCAAGCCGAACGAGCGCGGCGCGCTGCTGATCAAGGCCGGCCTGATGATGTATGACTTCTTCTCCCGCGGCGGCCGCGTGGCTCCCAAGCACAACTTTGTCGGCAAGAAGAAGTCCCTGCAGGAACTGCCCCTGCTGCGCCCGGACGTTAAGTACACCGCCACTTACTTCGACGCTTCCGTGCACAACCCGGAGCGCCTGACCCTGGACGTGCTGCGCGACGGCCTGGAAGCCAACAAGCAGTCCCGCGCCAGCAACTACGTCAGCGCCGTGGGCACCACCGACGCCGGTACGCTGCTGCGCGACGAGCTGACCGGTGAAGAATTCGTGTTCGACGCCGACGTCGTCATCAACGCCACCGGCGCCTGGGTCGACGAGACCAACGATTCCTTCGGCAAGCGCACCTCTTTCATGGGCGGCACCAAGGGCTCGCACATCGTGCTGGACCACCCGGAGCTGCTCGCAGCATGCAACG
The DNA here is from genome assembly GCF_020731535.1 of Arthrobacter sp. zg-Y40. Classification (NCBI taxonomy): domain Bacteria; kingdom Bacillati; phylum Actinomycetota; class Actinomycetes; order Micrococcales; family Micrococcaceae; genus Arthrobacter; species Arthrobacter sp. zg-Y40. Next base: position 511,155 of record NZ_JAJFZS010000008.1, on the reverse strand, counting down.
GCCGCGAAATGTTCTTCGAGCACACTGACGGCCGCATTGTCCTCATCTACCCGATGGGCGACCGCGTCCTGGTGGGCACCACGGACATCGACGCCGACATCCGCGAAGCCTCGGTATGCACCGACGAGGAGATCGAGTACTTCTTCGAGCTCATCGCCCACGTATTCCCGACCGTTGACGTGCGCCGCGACCACATTGTGTACACCTTCTCCGGCGTTCGCCCGCTCCCGAAGCACGACGACACGCAGCCCGGCTTCGTGTCCCGCGACTACCGGATCGAGAAGCGCACGGACAAGCGTGCCGGCAAGAATGTCACCAGCCTTTCGCTGGTTGGCGGCAAGTGGACCACCTTCCGCGCACTGTCCGAGAACCTCGCCACCGAGGCCATGACGGCCCTCGGCATGCCGCGGAAGACGACGACGGCGGGTCTTCAGATCGGCGGCGGCAAGGACTTCCCGCGCACCGAGGCTGAAGAGCGCCTGTGGATCAACCGCACCGCCAACGAGGTTGCCGACCGTGACCGCGTCCGCGTCCTGCTGACCCGTTACGGCACCCGCGCCACCGACGTGATGGCCTTCCTGGCCAAGGGCACCGACCAGCTGCTGGCCTCCACCAACGAGCTGAGCACCCGCGAACTCGAGTACATGGTGCAGAACGAGCAGATCACCCGCCTGGCCGACGTCCTGATCCGCCGCACCTCGCTGGCCTTCCGCGGACTGGTGTCCGAGGAAATGCTCAACGAGATGGCCGGCCTGCTGGCCCCGCAGCTCGGCTGGGACGACGCCGAAACGCGCCGCCAGGTCGAGTCCGCACGCGACCTGCTGGTCAATATGCACGGCATGAAGATCGCTGCGCTGGCTTCCTAGCAGTTAGCAGCAAAAAGGGCGGGCACCGTTTGGTGCCCGCCCTTTTTGCTTGGCTCCGGTTGCCGGGAGTCCGCGGAAACTACAGCTCGGTGACAGCCGTCGCGTAGTCCAGGCGCGGCAGGCGCGGGTACCGGGGTTCAGTTGCGGCCGGAACACCGATGTTGACCACAAGGATGGACTGGCGGTCCATCCCGGCGTGCAGGTCAGCATCCAGGGCAGCGGCGTCAAAACCGCCCATCGGCCCGGCGGCCAGGCCGAGCGCACGGACTGCGAGCAGGAAGTAGCCCGCCTGCAGGTGGGCGTTGTTGTTGCCCATTACGGCGCTGAGGTCAGGGTTCGCGGCAAAGACCGCGCCCTGGGCCGGGGCCGGAGGGAAAATGGCGGCAAAGTGCTCGTGCCACTGACGGTCAAAGCTGAGCACGGCAGTCATCGGAGCTGCGGCGGTCTTGGCCTTATTGCCGTCCGCCATGTGCTCCACCAGCCGCTGCCGGGCCTGCGGTGTACGGACCCAGGTGATGCGCAGGGGCTGGATGTTCATGGCCGTGGGGCCCATCTTCGTCAGCTCGTAGATGGCGGCGAGCTGCTCGTCGGTAACCGCTTCGCCGCTGAATTCGGCCACGGTGCGGGCGTCACGGAAAAGTGAGTCCAGTGCTGCAGCGTCGAGCGCACTGGTGGATTGGATAGTGCCGTCGCTCATGCGCAGCAAACCTCCGTCATAGGTAATGGTTGAAGGTTTGACTATACATGGAGCGCAACGGTACTCCGTCCACTGTTACCCGGTGTTGCCTGTATTGCCCGGTGCGGCCCGCTGCTCAGGCCGCAGCGCCGGACGGCGACCACACGGCGTCGAGCCGCACGCCGGCGTCTTCCTCGGAAATTCCCAGCGCCAGGGAGATCTCGGTCAGCAGGGGCCGGCGCGCATGGCGCAGCATTTCGCGTTCGGCCTGGGACAGTCCGCGCGCGGCGTCGCGCAGCATCAGGTTGCGGACGACGGCGGCAATCACCATTGGATCACCGGTTGCGAGTTTCTCGCTGTTTTCCTTGTAGCGCCGGGACCACTGCGGGTCCTCGTGGTCCGCCGGTGCGCGGAGCACGGCAAACAAAGTCTCCAAGCCGGGGCGGTCAAGGACGGGCCGCAGGCCCACACGGGCCATCTGGTCGACGGGTACCCAGACCAAAAGGTGCGATGACTGCACCTGAAGGACAATGCAGTCCTTCTGCATGCGGGGATGGGTCTGATAGGACATTACGACGGCGGGGCCGTGGTGCGGATGGACCAGGACCTGGCCTTCGGAGAATGGCAATCTGCTGCCTCCTGACGAAAATGGAGGACCAATGCTCTGCGTCCTTAGCCGGCAACCGGCCACCCGGAACCAGCCGGATGGGACGGGCCGCACCTGCGAGCGTGGCCACTGCTTTCCATTTTACTCCGCTGCTTCGCTCCAATCCGGTCTATGAGCGCGGTTGGGGGTCAGCGGAGCGCGAAAAAGCGAGCTCCTGCAACGCCCGGCACGGACCTGATCCGCTGGCGCGGCAGAATGGAAGGGTGAGTTCTCCCTTTGACCTGCCCGCAGTCGGGGCCAACCTGGTGTTTATGCAGTCCCTGCCTGCCCTCGCGGAGGTTTTGGCGAAGGGGGCGGGAACCGCCGTCGTCCAGGCGCCGCCGGGCACCGGCAAGACCACTATGGTTCCGCCCCTTGCGGCCAACATCGTGGCTGCCGCCGGCCGCCGGGGAAAGGTCATCGTCACCCAGCCGCGGCGGGTGGCCGCACGGTCCGCCGCCCGCCGGCTTGCCGCCCTGGACGGCTCCGCTGTGGGGGAGCGGGTGGGCTACACCGTTAGAGGGGAAAGCCGTACCGGCGCCGGCACCATGGTTGAATTCGTGACGCCGGGAATCCTGCTGCGCCGGCTCCTGGCCGATCCCGGACTCGAAAGCGCAGCGGCGGTGATCCTCGACGAAGTGCATGAACGCGGGCTGGAAACCGATCTGCTGATGGGCATGCTCACCGAGGTGCGCCAGCTCCGCGACGACCTGACGCTCATCGCCATGTCCGCCACCCTCGACGCGCAGCGCTTTGCCGCGTTGATCGGCGGCGACGGCGGCGATCCGGCTCCTGTGATCGGCTGCCCGTCGGCACTGTATCCGCTGGCGGTCTCGTGGCAGCCTGCGGCGGCGCCGAGGCTGGACGAACGCGGCATCACGCGCTCCTTCCTGGACCACGTAGCGGATACCGCAGCCCGGGCCCACGCCGAGGCCGTGGCGGCGGACCCCCAGGTGGATGCCCTGGTCTTCGTACCGGGGGCCCGTGAGGTGGCGCATGTGGCGTCCCGGCTGCGCTCCCGGGCCGGCCGCGGCACCGAGGTGCTGGAGCTGCACGGCTCCATCGGCGCGGCGGAGCAGGACCGTGCGGTCTCCGGCCGCGGACCCGGGGAGCCGGCGAGGATTATCGTCTCGACGTCGCTGGCGGAGTCCTCGCTGACGGTGCCCGGTGTCCGGCTGGTGGTCGACTCCGGCCTGGCACGTGAACCACGCCGGGACGCGGCCCGCGGCATGAGCGGCCTGGTCACCGTTTCCTGCTCCCGTGCCTCCGCCGAACAACGGGCCGGCCGGGCGGCCCGGCAGGGGCCTGGCCGGGTGGTGCGCTGCTACGACGACCGCGCCTACGGTGCGGCGCCGGCGCACCAGACGCCCGAGATAGCTGTTGCCGACCTGACCGCTGCGGCCCTGTTGCTGGCCTGCTGGGGCGCTCCGGGCGGCGTCGGACTGGCCCTGCCGGATGCGCCGCCGCAGGCTGCGATGCAGGAAGCCATGGCGACGCTGAAGACACTGGGTGCGGTGGATGGCGGGGGACACGCCACCTCCATGGGTAAGGTCCTGGCCCGGGTTCCGGCAGATCCCCGGCTGGCCCGGGCCCTCCTCGACGGCGCAGGGAGGGCGGGTGCCCGGACGGCTGCCGAAACGGTGGCGGCGGTTTCCGGTGACTTGCGTGCCCCGGGCGCTGATTTGACCCGGCTGCTGGGCACCCTGCGCACGGGCGGAATTCCGGGGGAGCGGCGCTGGGCCGAGGATGTCCGTCGGCTGGAACAGCTGGTCCGCCGCGAAGGGGCCCGGCTGCCGGCCGGCGGGAACGAGCCTGTGCCCGCTGCCGATGCCGTGGGCTTCACCGTCGCGTTGGCCTTCCCGGAACGGATCGCCCGCCGGGTTCCGGGTGCGGGTCCCGAACGGTACCTGCTGGCCTCGGGCACCCGGGCCGGGTTGCCTGCGGGCAGTCCGCTGACCGGCCAGGAGTGGATTGCCGTGGCCGATGTGGCCCGTGCGGAAGGCCGCGATGCCGCCGGCACGGGCGCCGTGATCCGCGCGGCAGCGCCGCTGGGCCGGGAGTCGGCGGAGGCAGCCTCGGGGCCCCTGCTGGAAGAGACACTGACCGCGGAACTGCGCGGCGGCAAAGTGGCGGCGCGGCGGGAGTACCGGCTTGGAGCCATTGTGCTTTCCTCCACACCCGTGCGCCCCGCCGCAGCGGAAGGCCGGCACGCCGTGGCCGCAGCGCTGGCCCGGCAGGGACTGGGCATCCTGGGTTTCTCTGCCGCCGCCGACACGCTGCGCCGCCGCCTGGCCCTGCTGCACCGCGAACTGGGGGAGCCGTGGCCCGATGTGTCCGATCAGGCCTTGCTGGCCCGGCTGGAGGACTGGCTGGCTCCGGAGCTTGAACTACTGGCCGGTGGCGCCGCCGTTTCCGGAATCGACCTGAATGACCCGCTGCGCCGGCTGCTGCCCTGGCCGGAGGCCTCCCGGCTGCCGGAACTGGTCCCGGAACGGCTGGAGGTCCCGAGCGGTTCGCGGGTGCGGATTGACTACCCCGAATACGGCGACGGGCGGCCCGTGGTCGCCGTGAAGCTGCAGGAGTGCTTCGGCTGGGCGGAAACCCCAAGGCTGGTGCAGGGGAGGGTGCCGGTACTGTTCCACCTGCTCTCTCCGGCCGGCCGGCCGTTGGCCGTCACCGATGACCTGGCGTCCTTCTGGTCCGGTCCGTACGCGCAGGTGCGGGCGGAAATGCGCGGCCGGTACCCCAAGCATCCGTGGCCCCAGGATCCGTGGAGTGCCCGGGCGACGGCGAGGACCAAAGCCAGGATGTGATGCGCCGAACTGCGACCATCCTCACACCGGCCGCTGCACAATCGGCAGCGGTACGGCTCCTAGGCTGGAAGTGCGGCAACGATTCCTAGGCCGCAGTGAAAGGCTTCCTGCACCAGTGATGACCCATGTCCGTGAATTCCTGAGCATTCCCTCCGGCCGCGGGCACCGTTTCCCCGCCGTCCGCGTTGGTCTCGGCTTGTTTTTGCCGCTGCTGGTCCTGGTCCTGCTGGGGCGCACGGACCTGACCATGTACGCAATCTTCGGCTCGCTGACCGGGGTGTTTGGCCGCAGCGAGCCGCATTGGCGCCGGCTGAAGCACCAGTCCGCCTCCGGTGCCCTGATGATCCTGACCGTGCTGGCCGGCGTTGCGCTGTCCCAAACCGACCCGGGGCCATGGGCCGTGGTGGCTATCGGCACGGTGATTGCCGGCTGCATTTCCGTGGCCGCGGACTACCTCCGGGTCAGGCCCGCCGGTCCGTTTACCTACATTTTCGCCTTCACCGCCACCTCCGCCGCGCCCTTCGCGGGATCACTCGCTGAAGCCTTCCTGACCGCCGCGGCCGGGGCGCTCCTGGCTGTGCTGCTGGGTGTGGCCGGCCGGGTACATGCCCGCCGGCATACCCCCGCGGTGCGACTCACCCGTGTGCCGCCTGCCTGGGGGCGGATTTTGCTGCACTCGGGCAGGTACACGGCGGCGGTGGCGGCGGCCGGCTCGCTTTCGGCGGTACTGGGACTGGGCCACGGATACTGGGCCATGCTGGCCGCCTGCGCGCCGCTGGCAGCCGCCGACGCCGCGTCGGGTCCGAGGCGGGCAGCCCACTTCATTCTGGGCACCTACGCCGGGGTGCTGCTCTCGGCCCTGCTGCTGCAGGTGCACTGGTCGCCGGTGGAGCTGGCGGTGCTGCTGGCCGTGCTGCAGTTCGGCGGGGAAATCTACGTCATCCGGCACTACGGAATGGCCATGGTGTTCCTCACGCCGGTGGCGCTGCTGATGACAGGGTTCACGCACAGCGCGGACGTGTGGGCGCTAACGATGGACCGGGCGTTGGAGACCACCATCGGTGCGCTGGTGGCCGTGGCGGTTATCGCCGGAACAACGCGCAGTGCGCAGGCGTTGCGCCCGGGAGCCTAGCTCCTGGACGCAACGAACAGCTGCGCCGGGCCGCGGACCTGCGCCTTCACCGGATCGCCCAGGTATAGGACCTTGGAGCCCTGGTCGATCGGAGTGGTTGTATCACCCACCGTGATTTCGGCATCCCCCAGCGCCGCCAGGACTACCGTAAAACGGCCCAGCTGAATGTCCCGCGGCGTCTCATCGAGGACCGCACGCTCCAGCAGGAGCTCATCGCTCCAGAGCGGAATCCGTTCCCGGAAGCTGTCTGCCTGGGTGACCGGGAGCGGTGCCGGCCCCGTCTGTTCCGTGGCCAGGATCTGCTGGAGCTCGTCCACGTTTATATAGTCCTTGGTCAGGCCCACCTTCAGTGCGTTCTCCGAAATGCTCATCACCACCATGGCCAGGCCGGAGAGGTAGGTGTGCATGCAGCCGGCCGGAGTGACCATGGCCTGCCCCGGTTCGAGGTGGAACAGGTTCATGCAGACGGCCAGCAGGATCCCGTGATCCCCGGGGAACAGCTCGCGGAGGCGGTGGACGACGGCGATCGTGTCCGCCACCGGGCCCGGGGACGGAGGGGTGCAGGCGGCCCGGTCCACGGCAGCATAGGTTTCCGCCAGTGCCCGTGCCTTCTCATCGGGCGTCATCCGGAGGATGGCATGGCTGGGGGATTCGTGGCGGAAGGCAGTGAAGGACCGCAGCCAGGGCAGGCCGAGTTCCTCCGCGATAACCCGCAATTCTGCCGGGCTGCGCTCGCCCGAGAGGACGCGGACGGGAGTAATGGCGACGGCCACCTCCAGCCTTGCGGAGCAGTCTTTATAGTTCCGGGTCCGGGCGTTCAGCGGCAGTCCCCGGGCCAGCTCGCGGATAAAGCCGGCCTGTGCCTGCTCCACGGAGGGATGGATGAGAATCTCCGGCGGAACGTCCGCGTCCACCAAGCGCATCCGGAAGGGGACGGGGCGATCCGGCAGGGCATCCGGCCCGGTGAATATCTCGGGATGTTCGACTATGAGCTGGTCCAGGGCGGCGGGAACATCGGCGGGATCCCACCGGATGAGCATCCCCGGTGCCTGCCCAGGCGCAGCGGTCGGACCGGTGGACGGGACAGGGGCAGCTCGCCGAGCCCCGCCGTGCAGTGAAACGGGGGGAATCGGCTGATCCATGTTGGGCCGCGGAACATCTATGAGGCCGTACAGGCGCGTCACGGCAGCGGAACCTCCCTCCCAAAGCCGTGTTGGACGATGAAAGTTCTGAGGCGGCGGAAACATCTTTCCGAACTCACATCACCGTTGATTGTGGATTCAAATGCTTACCCGTTAATTTTAGCGAGAGGGCGGGAGCGTGCGGAAGCGGAAAGTAAGCCCCCTTGCGGTGAAGATGCCCACCGGCTGAAGTGATGCGAGCCGCACCCGGGAACCGTCGAATCTGGGCTTGCACTGGATGCATTCCTACACTCTTGTGATTTGGGTGCAATAATTATCCGCAGACCGGTACGCAGTGACGCAAACCCGAAAGAGGTTACAGGCACATATGGCATGCACAGGAACGACAGTCTCCGACCCGTATTGCGGAAGGGGCTGAAGCAATGGAATTCCTGATGCTCCTGATCTGCCTCCTGTTCGGCACGGTGCTGGCCGCAGGCGTGGGCGAGCGGATCCGCCTCCCGTACCCGGTGTTGATGCTGATCTTCTCGGCAATGATTGCCTTCCTGCCGATCATCCCCGAGGTCCACATCAACCCTGAGTTGATCCTCCCGCTCTTCCTGCCTCCGTTGCTTTACGCAGCCGCCCAGCGCAGTTCCTGGTCGGTGTTCCGCCTTCGCTGGCGCTCCCTGGTGCTGCTGGCCGTAGCCCTTGTGGCGGTAACCGTGGCTGTGGTGGCCGGCGTGTCATGGGTGATGATTCCGGCTCTTGGCCTCCCTGCCGCCATCGCCTTGGGCGCCATTGTTGCTCCGCCGGATCCCGTGGCCGTGGAAGCTGTGGCCGGCAAGGTGAAGATGCCCCGGCGCCTGATCACCGTGCTGCAGACCGAGGGTCTCTTTAACGACGCCATTGCCATCGTGATCTTCCAGGCCGCCGTTGCGGCCAGCACAAGCGGCGGCGTCGTGGGGTGGGACATAGTGCCCCGGTTCCTCATCGGGGCCGCGGGAGCCGTGGTTCTGGGCCTCGCCATGGCATGGGTAGTGGGCAGCCTGAACCGGTTCGTCCCCAACATGGTGGCCCGGTCCGCCGCAACCCTCGTCGCCCCCTTTGCCGTTTATCTGCTGGCTGAAGAAGCCCACTTCTCCGGTGTGGTGGCCGTGGTGGTCACCGCCCTGGAGCTGGGCCGCAGGGCCCGGCCGCAGGACTCCGAGGAGCGTCTGACGCGCACCGCGTTCTGGGACGTCGTGGAGCTGCTGACCACCGGCGTCGCCTTCGGCCTGGTGGGCATCGAAATGCGCTACATCATCGAGGATGAGGGTTCGGACCTGCTGGGCATGATTCCCGGCATCGTGGCGGTCTGCGCCGCGGTGCTTCTGGTGCGGTTCCTGTGGATGCTGGCGATCTACCGCCTCGGCGGTGCCGAAAAGAACCACGTTCCCGGCTCGCTTAAGGAAGTCCTGGTGCTGACCTGGTGCGGTATGCGCGGACTGGCAACGCTGGCCCTGGCCCTGGCACTGCCGGGCACCACGCTCGCCGGAGAAGCACTGCCCGGACGCAACTTTGTGGTGGCCTGTGCGGCCGCGGTCCTGGTAGTCACCCTGGTGGTCCCGGGGCTGACCCTGCCGTGGCTGATGCGGGTCCTGAAGCTGCCCAATGACCTCAAGGACGCCAACCGCAAGGAACGCGAACTGGCCCTGCGGGCCGAAAAGGCAGCCGTTGAGACCATGAAGCGCTGCGGGGCCATCCAGGAGCTTCCGCCCGAGCGCCGGGCCGTCCTGGCCAAGCGGATGTCCTCCCTGCACTCGATGCTGCAGGGCGATGAGGAACACGATCCGCAGAAGCTGCTGGACCGTAAGGCCACGCTGGAGGTCATGGACGTGGTGCAGCGCGAGGCGATGGACGCCGCGCGCCGGGAGGTGCTTGCGGCCCGCCGGGAGCCGGGCATGGATCCCGAGGCCGTGGACCGCGTGCTGCGCCGGCTGGACCTGCGCACCGTCACCATGGACCACCGGGAACACCACTAGGGCAGTTAGACTGCGGGACCATGAGTACCAAAGAGGAAGCATGGCCGCACCTGGGAGCGGCTTGGCTGGTGCAGGCCGCTGCCGCACTGGCGCTGGCGGTCGCCGTCGTGCTCCTGCAGCTGTGGGTGTTGCCCGAACCGGTGCTGGTAACCGTACTGCTGGCCGTGATCCTGGGCGCGCTCGTTATGCTGCTGCTCGCGGTGCCGGAACTCTTTGGCTGGATCCGCCGCCGCTTTGAGCGCACCTGGCTGGTGGTATCGCTCATGGGTGTGGTGGCTGTTGTATGCGGCTGGCTGCTGGTGATTACCTTTGTGCTGGGGTTCGGGCTGCTCGTGATCGGATTCGGCTGACCGATTCCGCACCCGGTGCGGTGCACGCGTAAGCTGGCAGGCCGGGTCCGCTCCAGCGGCCCCGTATACCAACCGTTGTTTAGGAATCCTCCCTCTTGAGTCTTGACCCCCAAACCGACGTTTCCCCTGCGCAGGTAAGGCCGGGACGCACCCCTGCCCCCGATGCCCTGGACGCCCGCACTAAAACCGTGATCGGGCTGCTGCTGGTCTCCTCCTTCGTGGTGATCCTCAACGAAACCATCATGAGCGTGGCCCTGCCGCGGCTGATGTCGGACCTTGAGATCACTGCCGGCACCGCCCAGTGGCTTACCACCGGCTTTATGCTCACCATGGCCGTGGTGATTCCGGCTACCGGTTTCCTGCTGCAGCGGTTCTCCATGCGCGGGCTGTTCCTCACCGCCATGTCCCTGTTCAGCGCCGGTACGCTGCTGGCCGCCACGGCACCCGGCTTCGGCGCCCTGCTGGGCGGACGGATCATCCAGGCCGGCGGCACGGCTATTATGCTGCCGCTGCTGATGACCACGGTCCTGAATGCTGTTCCGGCGCATAAGCGCGGGCAGATGATGGGAAGCATTTCCATTGTCATTGCGGTGGCACCGGCCATCGGGCCCACCGTCTCCGGAATCATCCTCAATGCGCTGGACTGGCGCTGGATGTTCTGGCTGGTCCTGCCCATCGCCCTGCTGGCCCTCGGCCTGGGCGCGGTGAAGGTGCGGAACCTTACCGAGACCAAGCGCGTGCCGCTGGACGTCCTGTCCATAGTGCTGTCCACCTTTGCCTTCGGCGGGCTCATTTTCGGCCTCAGCAGCATCGGCGAAGCTGCGCAGGGCAAGGAACTGATGCCGCTGTGGATCCCGCTGACCGTCGGGGCCCTCGCCATGGCCGGCTTCGTGCTGCGCCAGCTGGTGCTCCAGCGCACTGACAGTGCCCTGATGGACCTTCGCACGTTTACCAGTAAGCCCTTTGTGGTGGCGATCCTGATGGTCCTGGTTTCCATGATGGCCCTGTTTGGTTGCCTGATTGTCCTCCCGCTGTACCTGCAGAATGTTCTCGGGCTGACCACGCTGCAGACCGGCCTGCTCCTGTTGCCCGGCGGCGTGGTTATGGCCATCCTCTCGCCGGTTGTCGGTAACCTGTTTGACCGGTTCGGTCCCCGCCCGCTGGTGATTCCCGGCGCCGTGCTGCTCAGTGCCGCCCTGTGGGGAATGACCATGCTCACAGATGAGACCCCGGTTGGCGTCGTCATCCTGCTGCACTGCTTGCTCAATGCCGGCCTGGGCTTCATTTTCACGCCGCTGTTCACCTCTGCACTGGGCTCGCTGGACAAGTCCCTGTACTCCCACGGCAGCGCCATCATCAACACGCTGCAGCAGTTGGCCGGAGCCGCCGGCACCGCCGTCTTCATCACACTGATGACCACCGGCACGACGACGGCGCTGGCCGACGGTGCGTCAGCTGTCTCGGCTGCGGCTTCCGGCGTCCACACGGCGTTCTTCTGGGGTGCGGTAGTCTCCCTCGTCGCTGTTGCGGCATCGCTCTTCGTCCGCCGGCCGACCAACGAGCTGCCGGAGACCGTGCTCCCGCACTAAAACGGTTGACCCGCGGTGTGATGCAGGCCATACTCACCACTAACTAAACGATCATTTAGCTGAGTGGAGCATCCCATGACCGTAACCCGGACCGACCGTCCCGCCTTCGAACCCGCCGCCGGCCAGGACGTGGATTCAGACCTCTACCTCTTGGACGAAGTGCTCGACGAGCAGGCGCGCGACGTCCGGGACCGGGTGCGTGCCTTTGTGGACAGGGATTTGCTTCCAGTCATCAACGGGTACTGGGAGCGGGCCGAGTTCCCGTTTGAGCTGGTGCCCAAACTTGCGGCGCTGAACATAGCCGGAGGCACCATCACCGGCCACGGCTGCCCGGGGCTGAGCCGGATTGCCTCCTCCACGGCGGCAGCGGAACTGGCCCGCGGCGACGGGTCCATCAACACCTTCTTCGGCGTCCACTCCGGCCTGGCCATGGGCAGCATCGACATGCTCGGCAGCGAGGAACAGAAGCAGCGCTGGCTGCCGGCAATGGCCATGATGGAAAAGATCGGCGCCTTTGCGCTGACGGAGCCGGGCCACGGTTCGGATTCGGTCTCACTGGAAACCAGTGCCCGCCGGGAGGGGAACGAGTATGTCCTGAACGGCAGCAAACGGTGGATCGGCAACGCGAGCTTCGCCGACGTCGTGATCATCTATGCCCGGGACGAGGCCGACGGCGCGGTCAAGGCCTTTGTGATGGAAAAGGACGCGGACGGCCGGCACCCGGCCGGGTACACGGCAGAAGTCATCACCGGCAAGATGGGCAAGCGGGCGGTGCTGCAGCCGGACATCGTGATTGAGGACCTGCGCATCCCGGCGGCAAACCGGCTGGAGAACTGCAACTCCTTCAAGGACGTGAACAAGGTGCTGGCTGCCACGCGAGGGGGAGTGGCCTGGGAAGCGCTGGGGCATGCGGAGGCCGCATACGAGATTGCGGTGGCCTATGCCAAGCAGCGGGTGCAGTTCGGCCGGCCGATTGCCGGGTTCCAGCTGGTGCAGAACAAGCTGGCCAACATGCTCGCCCAGCTGACCGCCGTGAAGCTCACCTGCTTCCGGCTCAACGAATTGGGCGACGCCGGGCAGATGACCGGGCCCATGGCCTCCATGGCCAAGATGTTCGCCGCCCGGCAGGGCCGCTGGATTTGCCAGGAGGCACGGGACATCATGGGCGGCAATGGCCTGCTGCTGGAAAACCATGTGGCGCGGCACCTGACGGACATGGAAGTGGTCTTCACCTATGAGGGCACGGACAGCATGCAGTCGCTGATCCTGGGCCGGCACATCACCGGACTGTCCGCCTTCGCCTAGCCCAGGAGCCCGCCGCCGGCATTACCGGACCCGCAGGCCCATCACCTGCCCGGTTTTGCCTGCGGCGGGGTCCATTGCCTCGGGCCATTGGGCGGTCATCATGAACAGCAGGCCGCCGTCCTGGCCGCCGGTGGCGCAGGAGAAGCATCCCTGCTCCAGCTGCACGGTCTCCACTACGTTCCCGCCCGCCTGGATCCGCACGCAGCGTTCCCCCGGCACCTCGGCAAACCAGATGCCCCCGGAGCCGTCCCAGCAGATGCCGTCCGGCGCACTGCCGTTGACCGCTGCCCATTCCCCGGCCGGCGCCAGCCCCCCGCCGGGCGTAACGCTGAAGGAAGTGAGCCGGGCGGCGTTGGACTCGGCAACCACCAGCGTCCCGCCGTCGTCCGAGACCAGCATGCCGTTGGGGAAAGCCAGCCCGCCGGCGGCCTGCTCCGCGGATCCGTCCGGCCGGACCAGGGCAATGACCCCGTCCGCACGCGCCGCGCCGGAGTAGTCGTAGCCAATGCCGTTGACGTAGATGTTGCCGGAAGGGTGAACGGCAATTTCGTTCCACGGATAGTCCGAGAGGCCGCTGAGGTCTGCGTACGGGACCAGTCCGGCGTGGGGCACCTCCACCAGGACGTGGCCATCGGTCCCTGAAACCACCACCATGCGGCCGTCCGGCAGCCAGTCAAAACTGATGGGGAAGGACGGTACCGCGGTAACCCGGCGGACATTACCGTCCGCATCCAGTGCGGAAATGGTCCCTGCAGTCCAGTCCGCGAACCATAATTCACCGTTGTGCCACCGGGCCGATTCCCCCATGCCGATACCGGACACCAGTGTGGTCAGTTCCGCCATGCTTGCACCTCGATTGCCTTGGGTCCCGGGCCTGCCGCCGGTGCGGGACCTCCAGTATGCCCGTGGGACGGGCGGTGTAACAGGCATGCGGGGTGCGGCGGCGCTCAGGCCGCGGCGCCCAGCATCCGCAGCGCCATGGAGCTGTGGTGTTCACCGATTGCTGCAGCACTCAGCCGGCCGTCGCTTCGGTACCAGCGCGCGACGTCAATGCACAGCGACAGCAGCGCGAACACGGCGAGCGATGTGTCCGGGACGTTGAACATACCCTGCTCCCGGCCCCGGTCCACCACGGTGCGGAACTCCGCGTCCACCGCCCTGCGGATGTCCAGCACCTCGGCACGATGCTCGTCGCTGAGCGCGGCCAGTTCGAAGTTGACCACGGCCGACTTGGTGCGGTTGCTGCTCTGCCATTCCACGAAGTCCCGCACCATGGTGCGGATCTGTTCCACCGGATTGCTGCTGGTGGAAGCGCAGGCGCGGACCAGTTCCAGGGTGCGCTCGTGCCCGAGCTTGGAGATGCTGTAGAGCAGCTCTTCCTTGGAGCGGTGGTGCACGTACACGGCTCCGGGGGTGACGCCCGCGGCGGCGGCGATGTCCCGCGTCGTCGTGCCGTGGAAGCCCTTGGCGGCAAACGCCTCGGTGGCGGATTCCAGCAGCCGCTGGCCGGTCTGGACTGCAGGCACCTGGACCTCCGGGGATGGCAGTGAATGAGCGTTCAGCAATCAGGGTAACAGCGGCGGCGGGGTGGCTGCGCCGGTCCCGTGAGGCAGCAGCGCTGGAACCCAATTCGGCTGGCGCGTGGCTGTTTCTTCGTCCGCACCGCGCCCGCGGCGGCCTTCCGGACCTAGACTGAAGAGCTCAGGGGGAGGCGAAGCCCCGTGCGGGCTTGGCTGTATACGCCATACCAAGGGAGCATCCATATGTGCACAGGCATCAGGTTCTCGGACGGCAGCAACCTTTATTTCGCACGCAACCTCGACTGGACATCCGACTTCGGGGAACGGGTGGTGGTGACGCCCACCGGTTACGCCACCAAGTCGCCGTTCGGCGCGGTGCCCAAGATCCAGCACGCCGTTATCGGCATGGGCATTGTCCAGGAGGACACGCCGCTGTACTTCGACTGCGGCAACGACGCCGGCCTTGCCGTCGGCGGCCTGAACTTCCCGGGGTACGCGCAGTACGCGCCGGAACCGGTGCAGGGTGCCACCAACGTCGCAGCGTTCGAATTCCCGCTGTGGGTGGCCTCCCAGTTTGCCAGCGTTGACGAGGTCGAAGCCGCGCTGGACAAGGTGGTGATTGTCGACAAGCCGATCAACGACAAGTATCCGAGTTCATTGCTGCACTGGCTTATCGGCGACTCAACGCGGGCCATCGTCGTGGAACATACGAAGGACGGTATGCACGTCTTCCACGACGACGTAGACGTGCTGACGAACCAGCCCGGCTTCGACTGGCACCACGAGAACCTGCGCAACTACCTCAACGCCTCGTCCGCATTTCCCGAGGAAGTTGTGCTCAACCGGGCGCATCTGACCCCATTCGGCTCGGGGTCACTGATGCGCGGGATCCCCGGGGACTACTACTCGCCGTCGCGGTTTGTCCGCGCGGCGTACGTGCATGCGAACTACCCGGAGCAAAGCACTGAGGAAGAGAACGTCAGCCGCGCGTTCCACACCTTGCAGCAGACCGCCATGGTCGCCGGCAGCGCTGCCATGGGGTCGGGGGAGTTTGAGATAACCACGTACACCGGCCTGTATTCGTCCCGGACCATGAGCTACTACTGGAACACCTACGACGACCCGGCCATCCAGAGCGTCCGGATGGCCGACCACAAGGCCGACGGATCGGACCTTGTGGTCATTAGCCCCGGCAGCTAAGCCAGGCGGGAGCGGACGATCTCGCTCACGGCCTTGCCATCGAACCGCCCTGCCACCTTGGCGGTCACCGGCTTCATCACCTGGCCCATCTGGCGCATGGACGGCTCAGTGCCTGCGGCGCGCAGGCCGGCGATGGCTTCGTCGACAATCGCTTCAACGTCTTCCCGGCCCAGTGGCGCGGGAAGGTAGGCCTCGATGACCTCCGCTTCGGCTTCCTCAGCGGCGGCGCGTTCGGTTTCGCCTGCCTCGGTGTAGATGCGGGCCGTGTCGCGGCGCTTGGCTGCTTCCTTCTGCAGCAGGGAAACCGTCTGCGCGTCGTCGAGCTCTACGGGAGTCTTCCCGGACTTTTCGCGGGTGGTGATTTCGCCCAGCACATTGCGCACCGTGGTGAGGGCAGTACGGTTGCCCGCCTTCATGTGCGTCTTCATGTCTGCCTGCAGCTGCTCTTTGAGCGTGGCCATAACCGATCCTCTTCCACTGGTGTGTTGCGTCCCTCCTATCGTCCCACCGGGTGACCCGCTGCTGCTCGGACCGCCTGCGTGGCGGGGGACACAGCGTCCGGAATCACACCCCAAAACCCCCCAAGTTGTCTTTAGCCAGTCAAAACAACTGATAGCGTTCTTGGTATGCAGACGGACCTGGAAGCGGATCGGCTGGCCGGAAAAATCCGGACAGCTGGACTGAAAGTCACTGCACAGCGCCTGGCGGTTTTGCGGGCGCTGGAGAACACCCCGCACTCCAGTGCGGACCGTGTTCTGGGTGTCGTCCGGGAAGAACTGCCGGCCATTTCGGCGCAGGCGGTTTACGGGATTCTGTCGGCTTTCACCGACGCCGGGGTAGCCCGGCGGATTGAACCCGCCGGATCACCCGCCCTGTACGAGTCCCGTGTGGGGGATAACCACCACCACCTCGTCTGCATCAGCTGCGGAACAATCCGCGACGTGGATTGCGTGATCGGCCAGGCGCCCTGCCTTGCCCCGTCGGATGACTCCGGCTTCACCGTGATTGCCGCCGAAGTAACCTTCAGCGGTGTCTGCAGCAGCTGCCGGCAACAGGCGGAATACTCCGCCCGCTAAGCAGCACACCCGTCCGAAGCACCGGCGGGCCTTTCAATGGCGATTTTCCCTTTCCGGGCTGCACCATGCCCGGAATCCGCCTTGTCCCGGCCCGCGAAGCCGGCGGCAAGAACCCCGGCCCGAGTCTCACCGAACGCAATATCCGAGGAGAGAACTATGACCATCTTGATCAACCGACCCGCAGCAGCAACCACCACCCGGGAAACGAGCCACCGCGCCGCCCCGGCCGCCGCTTCATCCCGGCCCCTGGGCAGCTACACCACCCGCTACGACCGCCCGCAGGCAGCAGCCCGCCCCGAGGGCAGCTACGTCTCGGCCGCCAGCCAGGCAACGCGTGTCCGCGGCAGCTACACCCGCATGGAAGGTGCCGCACAGCGCAACCGTCCCGTGGGCACTTACACCCTCCGCGGCTAGGCTTCGAGGCCAGCCTGCGCCCCCGGCGATTACCGCCGGCCGTGCAACGGTAAGATGGGTGCTCGTTGTCCCGCGGGGCGAAGACCAACCCCTTGAGAGGACACCATGAGCCTGATCCGGCTGCAGGACGTCAACACTTCCTTCGAGAAGAAGCAGGTCCTGCGAGAAGCGTTCCTTCGGCTCGAACCCAAGGACCGGATCGGCCTGATCGGCCGCAACGGGTCCGGCAAGTCCACCATCCTCAAGCTTGTGCTGGGGCAGGTGGAGCCGGACTCGGGCACGGTAACCGTGGAAGCGGGGGTGAAGATCGGCTACTTCTCCCAGTTCTCGGAGCTCGACGGCGCTGCCAGCATCACCGAGGTCCTCGACGCCGTCTTCGGATCGGTCAAGGATGTGGAAGCCGAGTTGGCCCGCATCGACGGCGAGCTGTCCGGAAATCCCTCCGATAAGGAGATGGACCGCCTCATCCGGCGCCAGTCCGAACTGTTTGAAACCATGGACCGGCTGGACGGCTGGGACTATCCCCGGCGGATTGACACGGTCCTGACCACACTGGGGTTTACCGAGGCGCACCGGACCTGCCCCATTGACGCCCTGTCCGGCGGCTGGCGGAACCGGGCAGCGCTGGCGAAGATCCTGCTCGAGCAGCCCGACGTCCTGCTGCTTGACGAGCCCACCAACTACCTGGATGTGGCCGGCGTCGAATGGCTTGAAAGCTGGTTCCGTGATTTCCGCGGCGCCGCCGTCATTGTCTCGCATGACCGGAAGTTCCTCGATGCCGTCGTCACCCGCATCGTGGAGGTGGAGAACTTCCACCTGCACGAATACCCGGGGAACTTCGCCGAATACGTGGTGCAGAAGCAGTTCCGGCTCAAGACGCTGCAGGCGCAGTTTGTCCACGAGGCCGAACTGCTGGCCTTTGAAGCAGAAGGCATAGCGGACCGCCGCGAGGCGGCCAAGGCCGGCGGCCGGTTGGGCACCCAGCTGGCCCGGATCAAGAAATCCCGCGCCCCGCGCCCGGTGGATGAAATCATCACGGCCATCTACGACGGGCTGCACGTCAAGGACGTCCTGGGCCGCTTCCGCGGACTGGCAAAGTCCTACGGCGACAAGGTGCTGTTCTCCGACCTGAGCTTCGAAGTGAACAGGGGAGACCGCATTGCGGTGACTGGAACCAACGGCAGCGGCAAAACCACCCTGCTTCGCGTGCTCACCGGCGAGGAAGCTCCTGACGCCGGCGAGGTCAACTGGCCCAAGGGACCGTCCATGGTCTCCTACAACCAGATGCTCGCCGAACTCGACGACGACGACACCGTCACCCACGCCGTGAACTCCCTTCCCGGATCCCTGGCTTTCAGTGCGACGAAAAAGTCCGTGAACCGGTTCCTGACAATGTTCCAGTTCTCCGAAGCGGACCTGACCGCCAAAATCGGCAACCTGTCCGGCGGCCAGCGCGCCCGCGTAGCCATGGCACAGTGCCTGCTTTCCGGTGCCCCCGTACTGCTGCTGGATGAACCCACCAACCACCTTGACATGTCCAGCACCCAGGTCATGGAGCGGGCCCTGCTGCATTTCCCGGGAGCGGTCATTGCGGTCAGCCACGACCGGTTCTTCACCGAAAAAATAGCCACCCGCTGGTTCATTTTCGGTGCGGAAGGTTCTGCTCCCGGGCAAGTGGAGATCCGCGAAGGCTGACCCCTCCGGCACGCCGGTTCCGCGGGGCACCTGTTTGTGCGGCGAAAGCCGCGGTAATGTTCAGGCGGTGTTCGACGGACCCAGCCTCGTCTTTTTCGCCGCCGGATTGGCGGTGTTCATGGCCGCCGTGCTGCCCAAAATCCTGCGCGACATACCCGTGTCGATGCCCATGGTGTTCCTGGGCGCCGGCATCCTGGCCTTTACCGTGCTCCGGAACCTGCCGGATCCGGACCCGGTCCGGTACGCCGACGTCACCACGCACCTGACCGAAGTATGCGTCATCATCTCGCTGATGGGTGCCGGGCTCGCCCTGGACCGGCCCGTCGGGTGGCGGCGCTGGTCCACCACCTGGCGGATGCTTGGCCTTGCCATGCCGCTGACCCTGCTGGGACTGACCCTGCTGAACCTGTGGCTGCTCGGCGTCGGACTGGCTGCCGCAGTGCTGGTGGCCGCCGCCCTGGCGCCCACCGACCCGGTGCTCGCCTCCGAGGTGCAGGTGGGCGAGCCGGCCGATGACGAGGAAGAAGACGCCGAAGGGGAAGCAGAGGACGAAGTCCGCTTCGGGCTGACGTCAGAGGCCGGGCTGAATGATGGACTGGCGTTCCCCTTTGTGTACCTGGCGATTGCCCTGAGCGTGGTGGGCACCGCGCCGTCGGCGTGGCTGCCGCACTGGCTTGCCGTTGATGTCCTCTGGCGGATTGGGATGGGCGTGCTCCTGGGCTTCGCCACCGGTAAGGGACTCAGCCGGGTTTTCTTCTCCGCCCGGCTTGAAAGCATCCGGCTGTCCAACCACTCGGAAGGCTTCGTCGCCCTGGCCTCCACGTTCCTGGCCTACGGCATCACCGAGATGCTGGACGGCTACGGGTTTGTGGCCGTGTTTGTATGCGCCGTTACCATCCGTGCCGCCGAACGCACGCACGGCTACCACCGGGTGCTGCACAGCTACGTCGAGCAGCTGGAGCGGCTGCTCACAGTAGTGATCCTGGTGCTGCTGGGAGGGGCCATTGCCCGGGGGCTGCTGGCCGGCATCGGCTGGCGCGAAATAGCCGTGGCCGCGGCCTTCCTGCTGCTGGTACGGCCGCTGGCGGGCTGGATCAGCCTGCTTGGCGGCCGGCCCGGACGCCGTGAACGGCTGGCCATTGCCTTCTTCGGCGTCCGCGGCATCGGCTCGCTGTACTACCTGGGCTATGCCCTGGGCAAGGGGAACTTTCCCGGCGGCGAGCAGCTGTGGGCGATGATCGGCCTGGTGGTAGCCTCCTCGATTGTCCTGCACGGCGTCACCGCCGCCCCGGTCATGAACCGGCTGGACCGCCTGCGCGAGCGGGTGGCGGAAGAGCGCTTCGGCGACGGCCGGCAGGCGCCGGACACCCCGGTCTAAGCCCGTCTCTACCAGCCGCTCTGGCAGCGGCAGGCCGCCGTTGCTACCTTGGCGGGATGGATGCGCGCGTGCACGGCACGGAGGATCCCTGGCCCGCCGGACCGAGGGTGGCCCCGCCCGTGCTGATGGCCCAGAGCTGGGCCAATACGGTGTTCCTGCACTGGCGGATCGACCCGGCCGCGGCAGCCCCGTATATGCCGCCGGGCGTGGAGCCCGATGTATACCGCGGGTCCAGCTACGTGGGCCTCATCGGCTTCCGGGCGCCGGAGACGCGGCTGTGCGGTGTCTGGGTGCCATGGTTCGGTTCATTCACGGAAATCAACGTCCGCCTGTATTCCCGTGGGCAGGACGGCAGCCGCGGGGTGCTGTTCCTGAGCCTGGACGCCTCACGCCTGGCGCCGGTGCTGGCGGCCCGCGCGCTGCGCATCCCCTATGTCTGGTCCCGCTGCCGGCCCACACGCTCGGGCTGGTCCTGGGGGTACGACGTCGAGCGGTTCCGCAGGCAGGCACGGTCCTCCTTCACGGCGGTACCCGACTATGCTCACCAGGCCGATGACGAGCTGTCCCTGTGGCTCAGCGCCCGCTTCGGGCTGCATTCCGCGTTTGCCGGGCGAACCGTATTCATTCCCATTTCGCACCGGCCCTGGCCGCTGCATCCGGCCCGGCTGACCCATTTCTACGACGAGCTGGTGCCTGCCGCCGGGCTGCCGGTATCCGGACCGCCGGACACCGTGCATTTCTCCACCGGGGTGCGGACACTGTTCGGGCGGCCCTGGCGGGTGGCTTGATTCCGGCGCAGTTCCCGGCGCAGTCCCTGTTCGCCGCGGCGCATCAGCATGCTGTGGGCGGCGGTGAAGACGGGCCGTGCCACCGGGGTGAGCAGCCGCATCCAGGGACGCGTGGGCGTGACCCGCCAGTCGATCAGCATGCGGGTCCGCTGCGGAACCCGGGGGTCGGGGGAGAGACGGATCCGGCCGGTGCCGACCAGGTCGCCGCCGGCGTCGAACTCTATGAGGCGGGGGAAGTCCGCGCGCGTGGGCCGGATCGAGATGCTCAGCCGGTAGCCCAGGGCCGCCCTGAACTGCAGTGCCGCGGTGGTTGCCAGCAGGCGGGCGTCGTCGGTGCCCGTATCGGCTTCCGGGGCGGTTGCCAGCTCCTCGAGTGTGCATCCCGGCCACCAGCGCGGCCAGCTCATGTCGCTCCCGGCGACCAACGCCCAAATCTCTTCCGGACCGGCAGGGAGCAGCCAGCAGGAGGGCAGATTGTAGCGACCGGGCATCCCACCAGCATGCCATCCCGGCGCAGGTGCCCGGAAAAGGCACCCGCACCGGGATGGCCGGCGGGATTACTCAGCTGAGGTAGTAGGGAACGGGCAGCTCCAGTCCCCGCTCAGCCATCACCTCACGCAACCGGGTGGGGTAATCGGTGATGAGGCCGTCCACGCCCAGATCCATCAGCGCATTCATGTCAGCCGTTTCGTTGACCGTCCACGGGATGACGGTCAACCCCATTTCGTGGGCGTCGGCGATCATCTCGGGGGTGACGGTAGTGGCGATGGGGGAGACGACGTCGTACCCCTGGGCCGCGGCGGCCCGCGGAACTGAACCGCCAAAGTCGTCAATGTCGATCCCGCCCAGCTGGGGTGCCGCACCGGGCTGGCCGACCCCCAGCTCCTCCGCCGTACCGGCCAGGGCCACCAGCGTCAGGTCGGGGGCGGTTTGGGCCACGATATTCAGGGTGGACCAGTCGAAGGACTGGATGGTGGTCCGGGCGGACTTGCCCGCCTCCCGGACTTCGGCCACGACGGCCTCGGTCAGCGCGACGCTGGCCGGTCCTCCCGCCATTCCCTCTTCGACCTTGGTTTCCACATTGAACCGGACCGTGTCGGCACGGTACTGGTCGGCCAGGTCGTAGACGTCACTGAGTTCGGCGATGCGGTTGCCCTCCACCACGTCCTGTTCGGGGAACCCCGGCAGCTGCTGGTAGCCGCAGTCCAAGGTCTGCACCTGGGCCCAGCTCAGTTCCGCCACCCGGTCACCCACGTAGGGGAACTCGGGGTCCCCGGCACTGGCGGCACCGGTGTCGATGCATTTCTCGGGCTGGATCAGGTCGTCATGCCAGACGATGATCCGGCCGTCCTCGGTCAGGTGCGTGTCCAGTTCCAGGGTGCTCACACCGAGTTTCAATGAATGGGCGAAGGCGGCCAGAGATTCCTCGGTGTTTTCCCCTCGGCCGCCGCGGTGCGACTGCAGGTCAAAGTCCTGCTCCGTGCCGGAACGCATGACCTCAGTCATCACGTCGAAGATCCGGGTGTTCTCGTAGACGCCGGACAGCATTTCCGCGCCCGGACCCATGGCCGTCAGCGGCACGTCCTCGCCGGTGTGGCCGCCGGTGGTCCAGTCGATCCGGTACTGCTTGTCCGAACCTGCGACGCTGAAGGGTTCTTCCTGCACCGGGCTGTCCGGGTTGGTCTCGTCATTGAGCGGCTCAATTGCCATGCCGCCGGTCTCGTGGTCCCCAACCGTGATGAGCAGGGTGTTGCCGTCCTGCTCGGCGAACTCCTTGGCCAGCGCCACGGACCGGTCGAACTGGATGCCCGATTCGATGGTGAGGGCTCCGTTGTTCACATGGCTGAAGGCGTCAATGCCCTCCTCCTCGACCATCAGGAAGAATCCGTTGTCGCCTTCGGTGCCGTCCAGCACGTCCAGGGCCTTCTGCGTCATTTCCGTCAGCGGTACTACGGGTTCGTACTGTGCCTCAACATCGTCGCCGTACTGGAACATCTCCTCGTTGGCGAACAGCCCCAGGATCTTTCCGCCGTCGGCGGCCTGCAGTCCGGCCCGGTTCGAGACGTACTCGTAGCCCTGGTTCTGGGCCTCTTCGACGAGGTTGCCCTCGGTTCCGGCGCTTTCCTCGGACTCGTCCTCCGGCGGGTTGTCGGGGAACCGGCCCGGGTCACCTGCCGGGTACCAGTGGTCTTCTCCGCCGCCCAGGATGACTTCGGGGTGGGAGCTGCGAAGGAACTGGGCGGCGATGGCGCTCTGCTCATCCCGGTCCAGCACATGAGAGCCAAACGCCGCCGGGGTGGCGTCCGTAACCTGGCTTGTGGTGACCAGGCCCGTGGACTTCCCCAACCCTTCGGCGATCTCCAGTGCAGTGGTTACCGGCTGGCGGTTAAGGTCCGTGCCGATGGCCCCGTTGTACGTCTTGACGCCGGTGGACATGGAGGTGGCTGCTGCGGCTGAATCGGTGACGAATGTTTCTTCATCAGCGGAGTTGGTGTGGACACGTCCCACCTCCGGGAGGGTGTCCATGGTGAGTTCGCCGGTGAGCCCCACGGAGGCCAGCCGGATGGCGTCTCGCTGGCTGGCGCCCATGCCGTCGCCGACCATCAGGATGACGTTCACCGATTCGTCGTTGTCCCCGTTGCCGCCGGTAGGGCTGGGAGTTGGGCTCGCCGTCGGGCTGGAGGTTTCGCTGGCGGTTGGACTGGATGTTGGAGTCGGCGATCCGGTGGCTGTGCCGCTGGGTCCGGGGGAGCCGGTGGGATTTGCCGTTCCGCCCGTAGCCGGTATGCCCCCCATGCCGCATCCTGCCAGGACGCAGACGCTTAGTACCGCGGTGGATAATGCCGAAGCCGTCTTATTCATGTGGATTCCCCTGCGAGTGACTTGCCTTGGTCCCCCTGACGGGAGCCACACTCTGCACCGGCAGACAAGGTGTCAACAGAAGGCAGGGGTATTCGCGGGCAGCCTACTCGAAGGGGGCAGGATCTCCGGTGCCGCGGCGGACCACCTCGGGAGCGCCGCTGGAGAAGTCCACCACCGTGGTCAGGTCCGGGCCGCAGAAGCCGGAGTCGATCACGGCATCCACCTGGTGGTCCAGCCGTTCCTTGATCTCCCAGCCCTGCGTCATCGGTTCTTCGTCACCGGGCAGCAGCAGCGTGCTGGAAAGCAGGGGTTCGCCCAAGGCATCCAGCAGGGACTGGACCACGGCGTTGTCCGGGATGCGCACGCCTACGGTGCGCTTTTTGGGGTGCGACAGCCACCGGGGAACTTCCTTGACTGCCGGAAGGATGAACGTATAGCTGCCGGGGGTGGCGGCCTTGACGCTGCGGAACACCGAGTTGTCCAGCTGGACGAACTGCCCCAGCTGGGCGAAGTCCCGGCACACCAGGGTGAAGTGGTGTTTGTCGTCCAGCTGCCGGATCTGACGGATACGTTCCAGGCCCTCCCTGTTTCCCAGCTGGACGCCCAGGGCGTAGCAGGAGTCGGTGGGGTAGGCGATGAGTCCGCCGGAGCGGAGCATCTCCACGATCTGGTTGATGGACCGCGGCTGCGGATTCTCGGGGTGGACGTCAAAGTATCTGGCCATGCTCAAAGCCTACCGGGACGGCTTGGCTACGCAGCCCGGAGCGCATAGGCGAGCGCTGACTCGGCCACGGATAGTTCATCACCAGTCCGGCCGACATCGGGCAGCGGCGCCGGCAATCGCGTTCCCGGTCCTGGCGGGGCGCCGGGCAGGGGCGGAGCAGCAGAGCAGTGGGTGTGGCCGGTGGGTGTGCGGGTTTCCACGGTGTGCGTTTCCACGGTGTGCAGAGTGTGCCCGGGCTTGTCCGGCAGCAGCACCGTCCGTGCCGACCAGCCCGGTGCTTCCTTTGCATGGTTGCATGCTTCGCACAGGCCCTGTCCGTTGTCCCCGGTAGTGGGTCCGCCGTCGCGGTGCGGCCGCACATGGTCAATGTGCCGAATGGGTGCGCCGCACCAAGGCATACGGCAGGTCTGGTCCCGAGCGGCTATGAAGCGGGCCAGGGAAGCCGGAAACAGCCGCGCGCGGGAATCCATTGCTACCAGCTCGCCGGTTTTCGGGGCTGTGTACAACCGGCGAATCCACCTCCGGGCGGTCTTGTCCGCCCGCCTGGCCGAAGTGCTTTCCGCCTGGGCGTCTGCGCGCCCGTCTGGCGCGGTTGCCCCCGTCCCCGGTACGTCCGCCGCCTTGCTGGCGGACCAGGTCCCTTGCCCACTGGGCCGGAACCGGACCGTACCCGGGCACAAGTGCCGGTTCGGACTCGCCGGCAGGCAGCGTTCGGTCCGTCATGACCAACTGGACCTCTACCCCCATTCGGCCGGCATCGGCGTGGCCCGTAATGCGTTCAACCAAGGTGTCCGCCATGATTTGCCCGCGTCCGCGGCTGTCTCCGGAAGCCCGCAGCCGGTCCGCCTCGCGTGACAGGGCGGCATAAACGCCCACGCCCTGGCTGACCGGCAACAGTCCAGTCAGGTAAGTCATGGTGTCCGGGGCAGGACGGCACGAGACGAAGCGTTCCGAAGCGGCCTTGGCGGCCCGGTTTACCGAAGTCTGCGGATCCAGCCGGTAGCCGGCAGCCTTTGCCCGGGCGATGATCTGCCGGTCCCCGAGGGTCTCCAGTACCTTTGGATCCCCGGCGACCTCGCGGTCCACGGTGCGCCGGTCCGCAACGCTGAGACACGCAGTCTCACGTACGAGCAAGGTGGCGCGCCATTCACTGATCAGTCCGCGGCTCAAAGCGTCCAAGGTGCAGGGCATCTCGGCGGTGAGCGCTTTCGCGAAACCCAAGAGCCTGCCGCCCCGGTTGGCAGATTCCCTGCGGGCCAGCGCTATTTGGCCGGCGATACCCTTGCCCAACTGTTCCCGCGGCAGGCCGGACAACTCCTGCTTCTGCCGGTGCAACGCGTCAAACGCAGCGGCGGCACGCGCCTGGGCCGCCGCCGAGGGAAGCCACCCACCCGCCCACCAGCTCGGCGGTAACCTCGACGGCGACCGCAGGAGGCGTCTTGGAAGGTGGGGTGGAAGCCTCCCGGCGTTGAGGAAGAGGTGCAGAATCTTCGAATATGTGTTCGAGTCTATTTGTCCCTGGATTCGAATGCGAGAGGAAAAATACCTGACCTGCTACCCGTTTTCCGGGATAGAAATTGCTGGCCTAGATTCGCCATGAACGACCGCGGCTGCCTAGCTCAGCGGACATCTCCTCCACAGCCCCTGCGAGCGCCGCCAAACCCTTCGGTCCAACGTGGCCTTCCCCGTCTATCACCGTCAGTCGGCTGGAGGGCCAAAGCCGGTGCAGCTTGCAGGCGGTGTCCACCGGGCTGCCGACATCCTTCCGACCATGGATCAGCCGAGCAGGTATGCCGTTGAGCTCGTAGATCCGCGGCAGAATCGCCTCGGCGCCCGGGAGGAACCCGTCCTGCGCCCAGTACCGGGTCACCAGGAGGGCGAAACTCACCAAGCTGCGCTCGCCGTCGAACCGGGGAGCAGCGGACGCGGATGTTTTGGAACCGGCCGGCCCCGCTGTTTCCAGAGCTGCGACGGCGGATTCCCACCGGTCCCAAGCTAGCGCCGCAGCGAGGGCGTCCGTACGGTCCGGACCTGCCAGGCGGCGGGCATAGGCCTCCACTGTCCGCTCATACGGCAGGGCGCGGGCATCCCTGATGAACTCCTCCAGGGCCTTCGGGCAGAAACGTCCGACGTCGCCGGTGATCCAGTCGATTTCGGCACGGCTGGTGGTCGTCACCGCGGCCATGGCAAGGCCCAGCACCCGGTCCGGATGCCGGAGGGCATATGCCATGGCCAGGGTGCTGCCCCAGGATAGTCCGGTCACGATCCATGCAGGGAACCCCAGCTCGGCCCGCACGGCTTCGATGTCCTCGATCAACTGCTGGGTGGTGTTCAGGTGCAGGTGCGCCAAGTCGTCTTGGACGACGGGGGTGCTGCGGCCGCATCCGCGCTGGTCTATGCCGACGGTGAAAAAACGGGACGGATCGTGCCGCCTTCGGTAACCGCCGGACCCAAGCGAACTGCCGGGACCGCCGTGCAGGTACAGGACCGGGATGCCGGCCGGATTGCCGCTCGCTTCCCAGTAGATCCGGGCGTGCGGTACGGCTACCCAACCGCTGCGGTGCTGGCCCTGCTGATTCCCCATCCGACTAAGGTACGGCACGCACTTATTTCCCCATGCCCCGCCGCAGCTGCCGGACGGAGTGGGCTGCGGTCTTGAGCCGGGTGCCGGAATACGGGATTCCCCCGCACAGCCGCCGGGCCGCCGCAAGCCACACGCACACAGCCCGCTCAGCAACCCAGGCGGGCGCCCACAGTGCCGCCGTCGGCCCGAACACGTGCGTGCCGCCGTCGCGCCGCCGCCCGTATTCCGCCGCTGCCACGGCCGCTGCGCCAGAGGGCAGCAGCCGTACCGGCCGGCGCAGGCACCATGCCAGCACCGGAAGGAGCGCCAGCTCTGCGGCGAACCGCACGGGCTGGGCCAAACCGTCGTAGGCCTGCCGGACGCGCTGCCGCAGGAAGTGCCGGGTGGAGCAGGGGAGCCTGGCCACAAAGAGGTCATCGGCCCGTACTTCCACACCGCCCGCGGCCCGCACCGTCCGCAGCAGCTCGAGGTTCTCGAACAAAACACCGCCGCTGTAGCCGCCCGCCCGCCGGAGAGTCCCGGCCCGCACCGCCATGGTCCCGGGATAGTCCGACCCGAAGGCCCGGTTCAGCAGTGTCCGGCCGGTGTCCCATTTCGCGTGCCACGGCAGCGGGGGCGGGAAGTAGTTCTGCGGGCGGACGACGTCGGCCCCCTCCAGCAGTTCGAGGATCCGGGACAGTCCTGCCGGAGTAAAGCGGACGTCGTCGTCGGCAATGACCAGGTTGGCGGCCTGCGTGAGGTCCAAACCCGTCAGGACCCCGTCCACCTTCCCGTTGCGGCATTCCGGATGCTTGGGCCGGCAGTGCCGCACTGCCGGCGGGAAGGCGCGGGCGTGCGAGGCAAAGTGCTCGACGTCCGAGCCGTCCACCACCAGGACCGGCAGCTGCACGGCCAGCTCTGCCAGATACCCGCACAGCTCGTCCAGTCCGTCGTCAGTGCTCCATTTCAGCGGCAGGATGTACTCAGCGTCCAGCACGGGGCGGGCTTCCATGGCAGCGAAGATAACCCCACCGCGGTTGGTAAGCAACCTTAGTAATTACCGCGTGTCCCCGTGCGGCCGGCCGGCCCGGTCCGTAGAGTGGAAGCAAATGGAGGAACCCGACTATTTCGCCGGAGACTCCCGCAGCATGCGTGAACGGCTGCGGCGGGGGACCTGTTAGGAACGTATGCTCTTTATCCTTGGATTCAAGACCGTTGCCCGCGCCCTGTTCTCCCGGCCGGCCACCTGTCAATACTGCGGCGCCTATGCGCCGCAGCAGGTGGAGGAGCGCGCCAACCGGCTCACGCTGTTCTTCATCCCGGTCCTCACCACCAGCCGCCGCTATGCCTTCACCTGCTCCAACTGCGGGCAGAGCACCGGGATCAGCCGCATGCAGAAAATCGCGCTGCAGCGCGGCTAGAACCCGCAACGCCACCTCCCCGAAACCGTCCCGGGACTCTCCGTGTGTGCCCGGTGTCCCCGGCGCGCCGGAAAAATCAATAGAATGAATTAAGCACAACAGCTGCCGGCCCTGTTCTGGCCGCACCACAGACTTCCGGAATGCCGCCGTACGGCTGCCGTTCCACCCTGCAATTTGATCCCCGACGAAAGAACTACATCCGTGAATAGAACACCTGCCGTCCTCAAAGCCCCCCGGGAACTCGCCAAGGGAACCATGCGAGTGATGAACCTGGGCGGCCTCGGCGAAATCGGCAGGAACATGACCGTTTTCGAATTCGACGGCAAGCTCCTGATTGTTGACTGCGGCGTGCTCTTCCCTGAGGAAGAACACCCCGGCGTCAACCTGATCCTGCCCGACTTCACCGCCATCCGCGACCGCCTGCAGGACGTCGTCGCCGTCGTGCTGACGCACGGCCACGAAGACCACATTGGCGGCGTGCCGTACCTGCTGCGCGAACGTTCGGACATCCCCATTGTCGGTTCCAAGCTGACGCTGGCCTTCATCGAGGCCAAGCTGAAGGAACACCGGATCAAGCCCAAGCTGATCCAGGTCAAGGAAGGCGACCGGCGCACCATCGGCGGCTTCGACCTGGAATTCCTGGCCGTGAACCACTCCATCCCCGACGGCCTGGCCATCGCCATCCGCACTGCCGCAGGCTTGGCCCTGCACACCGGTGACTTCAAGATGGACCAGTTCCCGCTGGACCGCCGCATCACCGACCTGACCGGTTTCGCCCGGTTGGGCGTGGAAGGCGTGGACCTGTTCCTCACTGACTCCACCAACGCCGAAGTTCCCGGCTTCATGGCCTCGGAAAAGGAACTGGCGCCGGCCATCGACACCGTGTTCCGCACCGCTCCGCGCCGGATCATCGTCTCCAGCTTCGCCAGCCACATCCACCGCATCCAGCAGGTCATCGACGCTGCGTCGCGCTACAACCGCAAGGTGGCCTTCGTTGGCCGCTCGATGATCCGCAACATGACCATCGCCGAGGAACTGGGCTACCTGAACATCCCCAAGGGGATCCTGGTGGACTTCAAGTCCCTGCAGCGCACCGATGACCACAAGGTCGTCCTGATCTGCACCGGTTCCCAGGGTGAGCCCATGGCGGCGCTGTCCCGCATGGCCAACAACGACCACCAGATCCGCATCCACGAGGGCGACACCGTGCTGATGGCCAGCTCGCTGATCCCGGGTAACGAGAACGCCATCTACGGCATCATCAACAACCTGACCAAGATCGGCGCCAACGTAGTGCACAAGGGCAATGCCAAGGTGCACGTCTCCGGTCACGCCAGCGCCGGCGAACTCGCCTACTGCTACAACATCGTCAAGCCGCGCAACGTGATGCCGGTGCACGGCGAATGGCGCCACCTCAAGGCCAACGGAGCCATCGCAGAGGCGACCGGAATGGATCCCCGCGACGTGGTCCTCGCGGAAAACGGCATGACCGTTGACCTGCGCCGCGGCCGTGCCACGATCTCCGGCAAGCACCAGGTGGACCTGGTCTTCGTGGACGGCGACAGCGTCGGCCACACCACCGAGGAGACCCTGAAGGAACGCATGCAGCTGGCCGAGGAAGGCGCCGTGACGGTGCTGGCCCTGGTCGACGCCGACACCGGCACCATCGCCGAGCCGGCCGAGTTCTTCACCAAGGGCTTCACCATCAAGTCCGAGGACCTGAGCAAGGGTGAGGAAGCCGTGGAGAAGGCCCTGGCCAACGCTGCGTCCGGCAACCGCCGCGGACCCAAGGGCGAGGACCTCGAAGACGTCATCGAGCGCGCCGTCGCGAACTGGATGCGCCGCTTCTACAACCGCACCCCGGCGATCACCGCGATCGTCGTCGACGCGTAGCAGGATCCGCTCCGGATCCGCTGCTCCGGCCCGCTGCCCAACGGCGGCGGGCCGGAGCCCGTTAAGGGCGGATTCGGTGTGATCTTGTTCTCGCACCTCAAAGGCGGCAGTGCCGCTGCGAACCATCCGGCAGGCAGCGCTGCCTTCACCGGATCCCTGTTCCGGCGCGGAATAGGCAGGGGTCCGACGCCGATGCACACATCGCGGGTTATACCTGCGGGTGCAACCGGGGTCAAAAGCGTTCACAGGATGACCCGATAACTTAGCCGGATGCAAGCCCCTAAAACCTCCTTCCTGGAACGACTCAGCATGCCCGGTCGGCTGGTCGCGTTTCTCCTCGTAAGCCTGGTTGCAGGCGTGCTGGCCGCGGCCACCCTGATTCCCGTAGCCGCCGTGGCTGCCACCGGCACCGACATGGGCGTTGAAGTGTTGGACCAGCTGCCGGACGAGCTCGAAACCGGACCGTTGGACGAAGGATCGAAGATCTACAGCGCCGACGGCGTGCTGCTGGCCACGTTTTACGCCGAGAACCGGGTGCCGGTGAAGCTCGATGCCATCTCGCAGAACATGCAGGACGCGATCGTCTCCATCGAGGATGCGCGGTTCTTCGAGCACAACGGCATCGACTTTAAGGGCGTGGCCCGGGCTTTTGCCTCCAATGCCAGCGGCAGCGATACACAGGGCGCTTCCACCCTGACCATGCAGTACGTCAACAACGTGCTCATCAGCCGGGACATTGCAGCAGGCAAGGGCGGCAGCGACCTGACGCTGAGCGGCACCAAGGACCTGGGCGACAAGCTGCGCGAAGCAAAACTCTCAGTCGCCGTCGAAAACCAGTACTCGAAGGAAGAGATCCTTGAGGGCTATCTGAACATTGTGCTCTTCAGCGGCCAGACCTACGGCGTGGAAGCCGCAGCGCGCAGCTTCTTCGGTGTATCGGCCGCGGAGCTGACTCCGGCGCAGTCGGCCATGCTGGCCGGCATGGTGCAGTCACCCAGCGTGTACAACCCCTTCACCAACCCGGAAGGCACCCAGGAGCGCCGCGACACCGTGCTGGCCGCCATGCTGAAAAACGGGAAGATCAGCCAGGCCGAATACGAGGAAGCCGTGGCGACGGGGCTGAACCTGAATCCGCAGACCGTCACGTCCGGTTGCACCGGCGCGGAGAATGCCCAGTACTTCTGCAGCTATGTGGAACAGACCATCCTGCAGTCGGACGCTTTCGGCTCCAGCGTGAAGGAGCGGGCACGGCTCCTGGCCCGCGGCGGGCTGACCATCCGCACCACACTTGATTCCCGCCTGCAGGCCGAGGCGCAGAAACAGATTGAGGCCCAGGTTCCCGTGGGTGATCCTTCCGGTGCCGGGTCCTCCCTCGTGTCGGTGGAACCGGGCACTGGAAAGATCCTCGCCATGGCGCAGAATACCGAATACACCCCCGAACCGGGCGCGGGTCGGACGCAGCTGAACTTCAACGTGGACGCCGACATGGGCGGCACGCCGTACGGGTTCCAGCCCGGATCCACCATGAAGCCGTTCACCACCGCAGAGTGGCTGCAGTCCGGCCACGGGCTCAATGACACCATCGACGCCAGCCGCACGTCCTACCCGGCCGGCTTCAAGTGGAAGGCCAGCTGCCTGGGCGGCAGTGCCGAGTTCGACGAGTGGAAGTTCAAGAACGCTTCCGAAGGCTATGAGCGGTCCATGACGGTAAGCCAGGGGCTGACCTCATCGGTCAACACCGCCACCGTGGCGCAGGCCGCCCAGCTGGACCTGTGCGACATCCGCGATACTGCCACCAGCATGGGCATCCACCGCGCCGTGGACGGGGAGCCGCTGGAAGTCATCAGCCCCTCCTTCGTGCTCGGCGGGCAGGAAGTATCCCCGCTGACCATGGCTTCGGCCTATGCCACGTTTGCTTCCGGGGGACAGTACTGCGAGCCGACTGCCCTCACCGAGGTTACCGACCGGCAGGGCAATGCCTACGACATTCCCCAACAGGACTGCAGGCAGGCCATCTCCGCCGACGTCGCCGCAGCGGTTACGCTGCCCCTGCAGAACCTGGTCAAGGGCTCACCGGGAAGCATCCACCCCATCGGAGTTCCCGCGGCGGCGAAAACCGGCACCACTGACCTGTCCGAACAGACGTGGACGGTCGGCTACACCACCGGGATCGCCACCGCGTCCTGGGTGGGCAACTGGAATTCCTACTCGTCGCTGAACAACCAGGAGATCAACGGTGTGACCCGCTCGTACGTTGACGGTTCCGCCCTGGCCGGTGCGCAGTGGACCGGCTACATGAGCTCGATCGCCGCGCTGTACGACGCCGAGGCGTTCGCCTCGGTGCCGAACAGCATGCTTTAGGCGGTTCTAACGACGGCGGCCGCGGCTAGATGCTGCAGGTACCCGTGTAGGGATCACACAGTGACTGACCGGTGGGGACGGCAAAAACGCCGTCTCCGCCGGACACCAGCCGAAGTGCACCCATCTCCTCCAGCGACGTGAGCACGTTCAGTGTTTCAACGCCGCCAAGATCGAATTCCTCTGCGACGTCCTGCGGCTGCACCCGGCCGTAGCGCCGTACGTAGTCAATGACTTTCTGCTGCAGGGGATCAGCGGCGGTGCGCTGGTTGCCGATCTGTTCAAGTGCCATGGGGTCCTTCGCTTTCTGGTTGGTTCCACCCGGTTAAGCGCTGGCGAAGCGGCAGGAATTCCCCGAACCGCGCCGGCTCAGCGAAGGCTGCGGTCGCCGGGATCCACGGCCGCCATGATCCTGCGGCCGATTTCCCCCATCTGCCGCTGCTGCGCGCGGGTCAGGGGATCAAAGGCCAGTGAGCGTACTTCCTCCACATGCCCGGGTGCCGTGGCTACTACCTTTTCCCAGCCTTCGTCCGTGAGCGTCGCCAGCGTGGAGCGGCCGTCCCGCGGGTCGGGCGCGCGGGTGATCCAGCCCCGCTTCTGCAGGCGGCTGACAACTTGGGACAGCCGGGGCAGCCCGGACGAGGCAAGGACGGCCAGGGATCCCATGCGCAGGGTGCGGTCCGGTGCCTCGGAAAGGGCAGAGAGCACCACGTATTCGAAGTGGCTGATGCCTGCGTCGCGCTCCAGCTGCCTGTCCAGTGCACCCGGAAGCCGCAGCAGGACACTGGCGAATGCCTGCCAGGCCGCCTGTTCCTCCTCGTTGAGCCACCGGGTAGGTCCGGTACCGGCGGAGGATACGGCGGGGGATGCTCCGGTTGCTGCTGCGTCTTTGCGGGCGGCGGATTCCATGCGGGCAGACTAACACCGGGTAGTTAATCCCTGAAGAAAAAGTTCCTGCCGATCACTTGTAGGTTGAACTAAACCGCAGTACCGTTTCGTTCACGCTTGAACCAATCCGGCAGGAGAAACCATGACCATCGCAGTATTCGGTGCCACCGGCCAGCTGGGCCGCCTCACGCTGGCGGCCCTGCGGGACCGCGGCGTGCCCGCGGACGGAATCCGTGCGCTGGGACGTAACCAGGCAGTGCTGGATCAACTTTCGGAGGAAGGATTCGACACCTTCAGGATCGAACTGGATGAACCGGACACCCTGCGCCGCCCTTTGGCCGGGGTGGAAAGCGTCCTGCTGATTTCGGCCAGCGACGTCGGCCGCCGCGTACCCCAGCACCGTGCGGCCATCCAGGCAGCGCTCGACGCCGGGGTGCGCCGGCTGGTGTATACCTCGGCGCCCGGAGCCAGCACCGTACCCGGCATTTCCACCGAGCACAGGGCAACCGAAGCCTTCCTGGCCGACGTCGGGCTGCCGGCCACCGTGCTGCGCAACAACTGGTACACCGAGAATTACCGTGCCGACTTTGAGCAGGCCAGAACGGACGGCGTGATCCTCAACAGTGCCGGCTCAGGGGGTATCCCCAGTGCAACCCGGGCCGATTATGCCGAGGCGGCCGCAGCAGTTCTCACCACCGCAGGACATGAGGGAGCGGTCTATGAGCTCGCCGGAGACAGCGCCTGGACGTGGGACGGGTTTGCCGCCGCCGCTGCAGAAGTCCTCGGCAGCCCCGTGACGTACCGCCCCGTCAGTCCTGATGAGCAGCGGAGGATGCTGCTGGACGCGGGCGTGCCCGCTCAAATGGCCGAAGCAGTGCTGGCCATGGATGCCAACGCGCGTGACGGCCTGCTTGAGCACACCACCGGAGACCTCAGCCGGCTCCTCGGCCGGCCCGCCACGCCGCTCAGGGACACCCTCAAGTCCTGGGCCTGACAGCCGCGCCACTTTCCGCACCGCCAGTTCACCACAACCTAAGGAGCAGCCATGAGCTCTACAAGTTCCCGGACCGCAGCCGCCCGAACCTCCGGTTCCAACCGCCCGCTGCTGCTGACCCTCGTCATCGTTGGCGCAGCGGCACTGAACCTCGTGCTCTTTTTCGTCTTCCGGTCCGCGGGTGCGGAGTACGCGAACGCGTCCGGGATGGTGGTGGGTGCAGCAAATGTGCTGATCATGTCGGTGGTGCCCCTGCTGATCGGGCTGGTTGCCGTTGTGCTCCTGTCCCGGCGCTGGCCCTCCCTGCTCCGGATTGGCCGGTGGGCCGGTGCTGCCCTGGCGCTGCTGACCATTGGCATGACGGCTGCGGCCGGGTTCGATACCCTCGGCTTCACCGGACTGGCCCTGATGCATGTGGTGGTCGCCGCCGGCGTGCTGGTTGCCCTGCGTCCGGGAGTGCCCGCGCAGCGGTAAGGGTACTGATGGTGGCAGACTGGTACCCGGACCGAAAGACAACGGGAAGGGCACTATGACGACGCCGGACTGGGTACAGCACGCCATTTGGTGGCAGGTGTATCCGCTGGGCTTTACCGGAGCCGAGAAGAGCGGCCCGGCAGCGGATGCGCCGGTGCAGCACCGGCTGCCGCAGCTGACCGCGTGGCTGGACTACATCCTGGAAATGGGTGCGTCCGGGCTGGCCCTGGGGCCGGTGTTCGCGTCCGAAAGCCACGGTTACGACACCGCGGACTACTACCGGATCGACCCCCGGCTCGGCGACGACGCCGATTTCGACGAACTGATCAGCCAGGCCCGTGCCCGGGGGCTCAGGGTGCTGCTGGACGGGGTCTTCAACCACACCGGCCGCTCCTTTGCACCCTTCCGCAAGGCCCTGGAGCAGGGTCCGGATGCCGCCGAAGCCCGGTGGTTCCATCTCGGCTGGCCGGGCGGCTGGGAGCCCGGGGTCGAACCGGAATACGGGGACTTCGAGGGCCACCACCAGCTGGTGGCGCTGAACCACGGGGAACCGGAGGTGGCCCGCTTTGTTGCCGACGTGATGAAGCACTGGCTGCGCCGCGGGGCCGACGGGTGGCGGCTGGACGCGGCTTACGCCGTGCCGTCGTCGTTCTGGGCCGCAGTGCTCGACGATGTCCGGACCGAGTTCCCGGATGCCTGGTTTGTGGGGGAGTACATCCACGGCGACTACACCGCTGAGGTGGAGAACGGGAAGCTGGACTCGGTGACCCAGTACGAACTGTGGAAAGCGGTATGGAGTTCGCTCTCGGACGGCAACTTCTTTGAGCTGGAATGGGCCCTGCAGCGGCACAACATGTTCCTGGAGACCTTCGTGCCGCTGACGTTTGTCGGCAACCATGACGTGACCCGCATCGCGAGCCGGCTGGCGCCGTCGGGCCGCCTGGCGCATGCGCTGGTGCTGCTGTTCACGCTGCCGGGCACCCCGGTGGTGTACTACGGCGATGAGCAGGGCTACCGCGGCATCAAGGAAGACCGTGCCGGGGGCGACGACGACGTCCGGCCGCTTTTCCCGGCCGCGCCGGATGAGCTCTCTGCCGTGGGGGCGCCGCTCTACCGGCTGCACCAGACGCTGATTGGCCTGCGCCGCCGGCATGCCTGGCTCCACGGGGCCCGCACGCGCACGCACTCGGTGAGCAACGAGCAGCTTGTGTATGAGGTGCACGACGGCGGCAACTCGCTGGTTGTGGCACTGAACCTTGCCGCGGCCGCCGCCACCGTTGAGGTTCCCGCTGCGGCCCGGGACGTCCTTGCCGGCGAGGGCGGGCTGGACGTCCCGGGGCAGCGGCTTGCACTGCCTGCCTTGGGCTGGGCGGTGCTGGGGACTAGCTAGCCGGGGACCGACTAGCTGGGGGACCGACTAGTACAGCTTGATGCTGCCGCCGTCGGCCATGAGGGTCTGGCCGGTCATGTACTTCGACTGCTCGCTGGCCAGGAACACAACCACCGGTGCAATGTCGGTTTCGGGATCACCCAGGCGGCCCAGGGGAACGCCGTCCACTACTTCCTGGTAGGCCTCGGGGAAGGCCTGGCTCCACTGGACGATGCCCGGGGTCAGGGCGACCGGGGACACAACGTTTACGCGGATGCCGTCGGCTGCCCATTCGTTCGCGGCCGTGCGGGAGATGGCCCGGATGGCTTCCTTCGCCGCGGCGTAGGCCACCTGGTTTGGCAGTCCCTTTATGCCGGCGCCGGAAGCGAAGTTCACGATGCTGCCGCGGGTCTTCTTCAGCTCCGGGTAGGCAGCGCGCATCAGGTGGAAGGTTGCCATGGTGCCGGTGTTGAAGGACAGGTCCCAGATTTCGGGGGTGGTCTCCATGATGGGCGCCTGCTTGGAGGCATGCGCGTTGTTGACCAGGATGTCCAGGGCGCCAAAGTGCGCCACGGTTTCGGCCACGATCGCCTCGGCGTTCTCCGCCTTGGAGATGTCCTTGGCGATGAAGATGACCTCGCCCTTGCCCTCAAGGTCGGCGAGCAGCTTGTCGCCCTGGGCCTGGTCAATGTCGACCACGGCCACCTTGGCGCCTTCGGAGAGGAACCGGCGGACTATGCCCTGCCCGATTCCGCCGGCACCACCGGTAATGATTGCTGTTTTGTTGCTCAGCTGCATGTTCTTCCTTCCATAAACCCGGGCGTTACGGAGTGTCCGGGGAGTTTTTGAGGCTTTGTGCGACGCCGTTGATGAAGTTGGCAACCAGGAAATCCAGTGACCGGCGGGAGGCCGTGTAGCTGATGCCCTGCTCCTGGAAACGTGCTGCGTAGGGATGGGGGGCCACTGCGGCTTCGTCCCAGCGGCCCGGTCCTGCAGGTTCCGCGTTCTCCGGGCCGCTGTGGGCGGTGATGGTGATGGTGGCGGTGCCGATCACGGCTGCGGAAACACCCAGGAGGCAGTCATAGGCCTGCTCTTCGGATAATCCGGCCCGGTGCAGTGTTGAAAGCAGCAGTTCGACCTCTGAGGGACGTGCCGTATTCACCAGCCGGCGGGGAGTGAGGACAACGCTCAGCAGCCAGGGATGCGCGGTGAAAACGGACCACTGCGTGTTGGTCATGTGCACCAGCATCTGCTGCCAGGTGTGGTTGCCCGGCGGCAGGAGGGCGTAGTCACCGGCAACTTCCTCCGCCATCAGGATCAACAGGGCCTGCCGGTCCGCCACGTAGCGGTACAGCGCCATGGCCGATACGCCCAGTTCACGGGCCACCCGGCGCATGGACACGGCGTCCAATCCGTCCGCGTCGGCCACGCGGACCGCGGAGGCGGCAATAGCAGCAGGGGTCAGCGGGGACTGCGGCATTGGAGGTCCTTTCCTGGACGAGAAGTTTACAGTGTATACCCCGAACTTGGGAGGCCCGTGCAGCGGCCGGGACCGGGTCACAAACGCGGCGGAGCATAGGCATTCCGTAAGGGTTTGCGCTGCGTCCGTGAGGAAAACATGAGGATGGCATTTTGCCCTCCGGCGCGGGCATCTAATCGAAGGCGGCACACAGCGTGCCCGCGCAGCCGACCGGCGGCGCGACTTTTCTAGCCTGGGGGCAACTTCCGTGCTCGACGTTCTATTTATTACCGGCTTCGTGGCGCTGTTCGCCGCGTTTGTCCTGATGGCAGGGGCGGTGGAGAAGCTGTGACTTTCTTCGACATCCTGGCCCTCTGCCTTGGGGCGGCCTCCGCCGTCTACCTGCTGGCAGCCCTCGTCCGGCCGGAGAAGTTCTGATGGGCGGCTGGACCACGGCCACACAGGTACTTACCCTGGTGGTCCTGCTGGTGCTCGTGTACCGCCCGCTGGGCGATTACATGGCCCGGCTTTACACCTCCGAGAAGCACCTCGGCGTGGAACGCGGTTTCTACCGCCTTGTGGGGGTTGACGCCGGCGCCGGACAGTCCTGGCAGAACTACCTGCGCGGCGTGCTGGTTTTCTCCGCGGCCGGCATGGGCCTGCTGTATCTCCTGCAGCGGATCCAGCCCGTACTGCCCGGTGCCCTCGGCCTTCCGGCGGTTCCCGAGGCGCTGGCCTTCAACACGGCGGCGTCCTTCCTCGCCAACACCAATTGGCAGTCCTACTCGCCGGAAGTGACCATGGGTTACGCGGTGCAGATGCTGGGACTGGCCGTGCAGAACTTCCTCTCAGCCGCCGTCGGCCTGGCCGTGGCAGTTGCCCTGGTGCGCGGTCTCGCTGCCCGCAAACAGGGCACCATCGGTAACTTCTGGGTGGACCTGGCCCGGGGGCTGGTGCGCCTGCTGGTGCCAATGGCCGCACTCGGCGCCATTGTCCTGATGATTGGCGGCGTCATCCAGAACTTCAACGGCTTCTCCACCATCACCACCCTCACCGGCGGTTCGCAGGTGGTCCCGGGCGGTCCGGTGGCTTCACAGGAAGCCATCAAGCTGCTGGGCACCAACGGCGGCGGGTTCTTCAACGCCAACTCGGCCCACCCGTTCGAGAATCCCACCGGCTGGACCAACCTCGTTGAGGTCTTCATGATGCTGGTTATTCCGTTCAGCCTGCCGCGCACCTTCGGCACCATGGTGGGCGACCGCCGGCAGGGCTACGCGATCCTGGCCGCAATGGGTGCCATCTTCGCCGTCTCACTCGCCGCGATGACCGCCTTTGAATTCTCCGCAGCAGACGGGGCAGCCGGTTCCATGGAAGGCAAGGAGCAGAGGTTCGGCATCGCCGCTTCTACGCTCTTCGGTTCCACCAGCACCCTCACCTCCACCGGTGCCGTGAACTCCATGCATGACAGCTACAGCCCGTTCGGCGGCATGATGGCCATGCTGAACATGATGCTCGGCGAAGTCGCCCCCGGCGGCGTAGGGTCCGGCCTGTACGGCATGCTGGTCCTGGCCGTGATCACCTGCTTCGTTGCCGGCCTGCTCGTGGGCCGCACACCGGAATACCTGGGCAAAAAGATCGGCCCGCGGGAAATCAAGCTCGCCAGCCTGTACATCCTCACCATGCCCACCCTGGTGCTGGTGGGAACAGCGCTGAGCTTTGCGGTTCCCGGCATCCGTGCCGACATCGAGGGCACGTCCATCCTCAACACGGGGCTGCATGGCTTCAGCGAAGTGCTATACGCCTTCACATCTGCGGCCAACAACAACGGCTCGGCGTTCGCCGGGCTCACGGCCAACACTCCGTGGCTGAACACGGCCCTGGGCGTGGCCATGCTGGTGGGACGGTTCCTGCCGATTGTGTTTGTGCTCGCCCTGGCCGGGTCCTTCGCCGAGCAGGGCAAGGTTCCCGTTTCGGCCGGGACGCTGCCCACCCACAGGCTTCAGTCCGTCACGCTGCTGTGCGGCGTCACGGTCATTGTCACAGCCCTCACCTTCTTTCCCGTACTCGCGCTGGGTCCCCTGGCGGAAGGACTGCAATAACCATGTCCACACTCACTCAACCCTCACCGTCCAAACCGTCACCGTCGGCCGAAGACGGATCCGCCTCGCCGGCACCGGCCCGCCGGGGAATCACGGCCGCATCGCTGGCCGCGGCACTGCCCGGGGCCTTCCGCAAACTGGATCCGCGGCTGATGGTGCGCACCCCGGTGATGTTCATTGTCGAGGTTGGTGCGGCACTGATTACCGCCATCGCCGTCGCCGAACCGTTTATGGGCGGCCCCCAGGACTCCGGCGGCACTGCAGTACCGGGATCCTTCGCCTGGCTGATCGCCGGCTGGCTGTGGGCAACCGTGCTGTTCGCCAACCTCGCCGAGTCCGTTGCGGAGGGCCGGGGCAAGGCCCAGGCCGCCTCGCTGCGTGCCAGCAGGGCCACCACCACCGCCTTCCGCGTTCCCGCCTATGACGGCCGCCGGGATCCGGCAGCCCTGAGCGCAGCGCCGGAGGAAGTGGCTTCCGCCGACCTCGGCCTGGATGACGTGGTGGTGGTATCCGCCGGCCAGGTCATTCCCGGCGACGGCGACGTCATTGACGGCATTGCCTCCGTGGACGAGTCGGCGATCACCGGCGAATCCGCACCGGTAATCCGCGAGTCCGGCGGTGACCGGTCCGCCGTCACCGGCGGCACCCGGGTGCTGTCGGACCGGATAGTCGTCCGGATCACCAGCCGTCCCGGTGAAACCTTCGTGGACCGGATGATCCGGTTGGTGGAAGGTGCCGCACGGCAGAAAACCCCCAACGAGATTGCCCTGAACATCCTGCTGGCAACCCTCTCGCTGGTCTTCGTCGTCGTCGTGCTGACCCTGAACCCGCTCGCCGGCTACTCGTCCGCCGCCGTCAGCATCCCGGTCCTGGTGGCCCTGCTGGTATGCCTGATCCCGACGACCATCGGGGCGCTGCTCTCCGCCATCGGCATTGCCGGCATGGACCGGCTGGTCCAGCGCAACGTGCTCGCCATGTCCGGCCGCGCCGTGGAGGCTGCCGGCGACGTCACCACGCTGCTCCTGGATAAGACCGGCACCATCACCTACGGCAACCGGCAGGCATCGGCCTTCGTGCCCATCAACGGCACGGAAAACCAGGACCTTGTCGACGCCGCCGTCCTGTCCTCCTTCGGGGACCCGACGCCTGAGGGCAAGTCCATTGTTGAACTGGCCGAGAAGCAGGGCTGCCGCCCGCAGCCGCCGGCAGGTTCCGTGAGCGTTCCCTTCACGGCCCAAACCCGGATGAGTGGAATGGACTTCCCCGACGGCGCCAAGATCCGCAAGGGTGCTGCCTCGGCCGTCCTGGACTGGACCGCCGAATCCGGCGGGATCGAGGTCGATGTCCTGATGGCTGTCGAAGACCAGGTGCAGCGCATCTCCACCGGCGGCGGAACACCACTGCTCGTGGCGGTACGGGACGCCGACGGCGACACGCAGGTGCTTGGCCTCATCCACCTGAAGGACGTGGTCAAGGCGGGCCTGAAGGAACGCTTTACCGAACTGCGCTCCATGGGCATCCGCACCGTGATGATTACCGGCGACAACCCGCACACGGCCAAGGCCATTGCGGCCGAAGCCGGGGTGGATGACTTCCTGGCCGAAGCCACGCCCGAGGACAAGATGGCCCTGATCCGCCGGGAACAGGCGGGCGGCCATCTGGTGGCGATGACCGGCGACGGCACCAACGACGCACCGGCGCTGGCCCAGGCCGACGTCGGGGTGGCCATGAACACCGGAACATCCGCAGCCAAGGAAGCCGGCAACATGGTGGACCTGGATTCGGATCCCACCAAGCTGATCGACATTGTCGGAATCGGCAAGCAGCTGCTGATCACCCGCGGGGCGCTGACCACGTTCTCCATCGCCAATGACATTGCGAAGTACTTCGCGATCATCCCCGCCATGTTCGTGGGGGTCTTCCCGGGGCTGGCAGCGCTGAACCTGATGCAGCTGCATTCGCCGGCGTCGGCCATCCTCTCCGCGGTGATCTTCAACGCCCTCGTGATTGTGGTGCTGATTCCACTGGCCCTGCGCGGCGTGAAATACCGTGCCGCCGGTTCCTCGTCCGTCCTGACCCGGAACCTGCTGATCTACGGGGTAGGCGGCATCATTGCCCCGTTCATCGGCATCAAGCTCATTGACCTGCTTGTCAGCCTGCTTCCGGGCTTCTGACATGACCATTCCCAGCTTTAGGAGCAACAAATGAATCCCGTCCGCAGCAGCATGCGCCAGCTCGGCGTTGCCGTACGCGCCATGGCGGTGCTGACCCTGGTGCTTGGCCTGGCCTATCCGTTCGCGGTGGCGGCCGTGGGGCAGGTCGCCCTGCCCGGCCGCGCCAACGGTTCCATGGTCAGTTCCGGTGGAACCGACGTCGGCTCAGCGCTGATCGGGCAGTCCTTCACGGACGGCGACGGCGTGCCGCTGCCGGAGTTCTTCCAGTCCCGTCCGTCCGCCGCCGGCGACGGGTATGACGGCGGAGCCTCCAGCGGCTCCAACCTGGGCCCCCTCAACGAGGACCTTGCCGCGGCCGTCGCCGAACGCCGGCAGGCCGTGGCGGACACCGAAGGGGTTGCCCCGGAAGAGGTGCCCGCGGACGCCGTTACGGCCTCCGGTTCCGGCCTGGACCCCCACATCAGCCCTGAATACGCTCAGCTGCAGGTACCGCGGGTTGCCGCTGCACGCGGGCTCAGCGAAACGGAGGTACAGGAACTGGTAACCGAGGCTACCGAAGGGACGGATCTCCTGGGACGGGAGGGCGTGAACGTGTTGCTTTTGAACATTTCACTGGCGGAGCTGGACACTTAGTCCATGACGCGGGGACAACTAAGGGTATTTCTGGGGGCGGCGCCCGGCGTGGGGAAAACCTACGCCATGCTCGAAGAAGGGCACCGCCTCCACGGGGAGGGCCTCGACGTCGTTGTGGGCCTGGTGGAAACCCACGGCCGGGCCGGCACCGCAGCTTTGACCGCGGGGTTGGAAACCCTGCCTCGGATCAACGTGCCGCACCGCGGACTGGACCTGGCGGAGATGGACCTGGATGGCCTGCTGGCCAGGCGTCCCGGCTACGCGCTGGTGGACGAACTGGCGCACACCAACGCCCCCGGGCTGAGGCACCAGAAACGCTGGCAGGACGTTCAGTCGCTGCTCGACGCCGGCATCAACGTCCTGTCCACGGTGAACATCCAGCACATCGATTCACTCAACGACGTCATTGAGCAGATCACCGGCACCCTGCAGGCCGAAACGGTGCCAGATGCCGTGCTGCGCGAGGCGGACCAGGTGGAGCTGGTGGATCTCGCCCCGCAGTCCCTGCGGGGCCGGCTTTCCGAAGGATGCATTTATCCGGCCGAACGGGTGGACGCTGCCCTCTCCAACTATTTCCGGCTGGGGAACCTGACGGCACTGCGCGAGCTGGCCCTGCTGTGGCTGGCGGACGAAGTGGATTCGGCGTTGAACCGGTACCGGGCCGAGCACGGCATCAACCGTAAATGGGAGGCGCGGGAGCGGGTGGTGGTGGCCCTGACCGGCGGCCCCGAAGGGCACACCCTGCTGCGCCGCGGTGCACGGATTGCCGCCCGTTCCGCGGGCGGCAAGCTGCTTGCCGTGCACGTTTCCGGGAACGACGGGTTGAGCGGCCCGCAGCCCGGCGAGCTCGCGGCCCAGCGGGCGCTGGTGGAAAAGCTGGGCGGCAGTTTCCACCAGGTGGTGGGCAATGACATTCCGCAGGCCCTGGTGGACTTTGCCCGCGGGGTCAACGCCACGCAGCTGGTGATCGGCGTCAGCCGCCGGCCGCGGATTGCCGCCCTGCTGTCCGGTCCGGGGATCGGGGCGACGGTCATCCGCGAGTCGGGCGACATTGATGTGCACATGGTCTCCCATTCGGCCGCTGCCAGGACCCTGGTATTGCCGCACCTGGGCAGCGCCCTCTCGATGCGCCGGCGCCTGCTGGGCTTCGCCTTCGCGCTGGTGGGCGGTCCGCTGCTCACCGCCGCCCTGGTGGCCGCCCAAAGCGCGGAAACCATTACCGGCGACGTCCTGAGCTACCAGCTGCTGGTGATCCTTGTGGCCCTGGTCGGCGGTATCTGGCCCGCATTGTTCGCCGCGCTGCTCTCGGGCCTCACCCTGGACTTCTTCTTCATCTCACCGCTCTACACCGTGACGGTGGCCACGCCGTCGCACATGCTGGCGCTGGGACTCTATGTGGTCAATGCGATGCTGGTCAGCTACGTGGTGGACGCTGCGGCGCGGCGCGCGCGCACCGCCCGGCGCTCCGCCTCGGAATCAGAGCTGCTCGCATCCGTGGCAGGCAGCGTGCTGCGCGGCGAGGATGCCCTGGCAGCATTGGTGGGACGCACCCGGGAGGCGTTCAATGTCAGCGCGGCCCGGCTGCGGGTGGACGGAGCGGATCTGTACTCCGACGGCGACTGGCCGGACAAGGCCGAACCCGAAGACCCTGCGTTCACCCGCCTGCCGGTAGGGGAGAACGGCTTCCTGGACCTCTGGGGCCGCGAACTGGCTGCCTCAGACCGCCGGCTGCTGGCGGTCATCACCGCGCAGCTGGAGGCAGCACTGGAGCA
This sequence comes from Arthrobacter sp. zg-Y40, assembly GCF_020731535.1. Taxonomy (NCBI): domain Bacteria; kingdom Bacillati; phylum Actinomycetota; class Actinomycetes; order Micrococcales; family Micrococcaceae; genus Arthrobacter; species Arthrobacter sp. zg-Y40. The sequence continues at coordinate 466,879 of NZ_JAJFZS010000008.1, read as the reverse complement.
CCGGGAACTGACCGAAACCGCGCGCGGCCTCGGCTCGCTGGCCGAAGCCGACAAGGTTCGCACGGCCCTGCTGGCCGCCGTCGGGCATGACCTGCGCCGGCCGCTGACCGCCGCCACTGCCGCCGTCACGGGCCTGCGCGCTACGGACGTCACCTGGTCCGAACAGGACCGGAACGAACTGCTGGCCACGGCGGAAGAGTCCCTTGCCTCGCTGTCCGGCCTGGTCACGAGCCTGCTGGACGTCAGCCGGCTCCAGGCCGGGGTGGTGGGCGTGAGCCTGGCACCGGTGGACGTGGCCGACGCGGTGCTGCCGGCACTGGAGGAGCTGGAACTGGGCCCCGCCGAAGTCGAGCTGGAAATTCCCTCCGTCCAGCGCACCGTCACAGCTGACCCGGTGCTGCTGCAGCGGGTGCTGGTGAACCTGCTGGCAAATGCAATGCGTTTCAGTCCGGAGGGCAGCAAGACGGTGCTGTCCGTCAGCGAGTTTGCCGGCCGGGTGGAAATCCGCGTCATAGACTCGGGTCCCGGTGTTCCCGAACAGCGGAAGGGGGAAATATTTGTTCCCTTCCAGCGGCTGGGGGACACGGATAACTCCACCGGACTGGGGCTTGGCCTGGCACTGGCAAAAGGATTTACGGAAGGAATGGGCGGAACACTGGAAACCGAAGACACCCCCGGCGGCGGGCTGACCATGGTCCTCTCGCTGCCGGCTGCAGCACGGGTTTCCATCCCGGGACGGTCCAATCGGGCGGTGGCGGGATGAAGATTCTGATAGCGGACGACGACGTCCAGATCCTGCGCGCCCTGCGCATCACCCTGGGCGCGTACGGGTACGAGGTAGTGACGGCTGAAAGCGGCAGCGCTGCCATCCGGAAGGCGGTGGACACGCATCCGGACCTGCTGGTCCTGGACCTGGGAATGCCCGGGCTCAGCGGGATGGACGTTATTGAAGCGGTCCGCGGGTGGAGTGCGGTGCCCATCCTGGTGGTGTCAGGCCGGGTGGACCCGGCAGACAAAGTCCGCGCCCTGGACCTGGGGGCTGACGACTATGTGACCAAGCCGTTTTCCACCGAGGAGCTGCTGGCCCGGATCCGTGCCCTTTCCCGCCGGGTGCCGGCCGCCGCCGGTCCCAGCGAGATCACGTTCGGCGCGGTCCGCGTGGACCTGGCCGCCCGGCGGATCGCCCGCCTCAAGGACGGCGCCGACGTCCGGCTGACGCCTACCGAGTGGCGCTTCCTCTCCGAACTGCTGGCCCATCCCGGGATGCTGGTGACCCAGCAGACCCTGCTGCACAACGTGTGGGGTCCCGGAACAACGGACTCCGGCTACCTGCGCCTGTACATCGGCCAGCTGCGGCGGAAGCTGGAGGCCGATCCGGCCAGTCCCGCCCACCTGCTGACCGAACACGGCATGGGATACCGGTTTGTGCCCTGACGGCCCGCTCCGGTCCGCGGGATTCCACAAGGGCCGGGGCAGATAACGTCAAGGACACTTAACAACAGAGCGTCCGTTCCCGGGAAGGGAACGGACGCTTTGTTTGGTCAGCGGACTAACGCCTGCCGGCCGTGCGATAGGGCGGTGGAGCCTTATGCGCGGTAGAACACGGGGCCGGAGCCGACGTTGACGGACTGGACTACGGTCTGGTTGCCGTTCCAGCCGCTGTGGATGGCTTCGCCGTTGCCTACGTAGATGGCAATGTGGGCCAGGCCCATGCCGCCGTCGGCGTAGTAGACCATGTCGCCGGGCTCCGGGGTGGAGACCTGGGTGCCGTATGCCGCCAGCTGGGCGGGAGCAAGGTCGCCTACGGAGTGGCCGGCGGCGCGGAGCGCAACCTCAACCAGCACGGTGCAGTCCTGGGCTGCGCCCAGCTGCGAGTAGGCCGAGGCCAGCATGATGGCGTTGGTGCCGCCCACCGGTGCAGCGGCCGGAGACGGAGTCACGGAGGTGGCCTGCGTGCTGATCACGCCGGTGTTGGCGGCAGCGGCCTGGACCGGAGCGGCGTAAGCCTCGGTGGAGTAGGACGCGGCAGCGTAGCTGAGCTCGGGGGCAGCAGCAGCGCCGTCACCGGACAAGGTCACAACGTCACCGGGGTAGATGACGGAGGCCATGGACAGGCCGTTGAGGGAGAGGATGTTCTCCAGGCTCGTACCGTAGGTGCTGGCGATGGCACCGAGGGTGTCACCGGCAACTACGGTGTGGGTGGAAGCGGCCGCCGGAGCGGCCACGGGAGCAGCCTCAACTACGGGGGCGGCAACCGGAGCAGCCGGAGCTGCCGGAGCAACCGGTGCGGCCGGTGCCGTGGTCTGGGTGGGTGTGTAGTTGTCGTTGGCCACAACGCCGGCGGAGGCCGGTGCGGCCATACCGAGCATCAGGCCCGAACCTGCGGCGACAACGGCTGCGGTGCTGCCGATGGTCCGTCCGCGGGTAGCGGTGGCCAGTGAGATGGTGGACCAAACGCCGGTGGTCTCGGCGCGGTGGCGTCCCTGGGACTTGTTGAAAGACATGTAGATAACCTCTCCCGATACCTGCGAGGTGAGCTGTCGGATGCGGATGGGAGTCACCCGGCCGACCGGACTGAATCCGGTTTGGCTTAACCCCAAGGATTCAAGGAACCCGTAATTGGTTCCCCCGCCTCTGCCGTGGTGGTGCGTTCTGTGGACCCCGGACCAGCGGCAGAGCTAGGTAACAAGCCCGGGGGAGCCGCATCAGAAAGCGGCATGCGTTCAACCATACGAGACGGTTACGGTTGGATAACCATTTAGTGATCAGCTTCTCTGGAGGGTGTGAGTGGCGCCGCTGTGTGCTAGGCGCAGGAAATTACTTTGCTCCTGTTTAGTCACTCTGGCACCGGAAATTCCGGGCCGTTCAGTCTCGGTCCGGCTGCTGCGGGGCCGCATCCGGGTGGCGGTGGGCCCGGGAAGTGATACATGTGTGGTTCCTGATGCCCCTGATGGCTTTTCCACTACCCCGCAGTCCTGTGGCCTTCGTCGCTTTTTCCTTCCGCAGCAGCCCGGGCGCCCGTGTCCGCGCGTAAGATCGTTAGGTCGCCTTCCAATCGGTGGCGGCGCGTATCGGAGAAAACAGGAGAACGCAGTGGCTGGCAGCGGTCAGAAATTATGGACCAAGGGATTTGTGCTGGCGATCATCACCAATCTGTTCCTCTCAATGGTGTTCTACCTGCTGATGACCAGCATGGCCCTGTATGCCGTTGAGGAATTCGCGGCCTCGGACAGCGCCGGCGGCTTCGCATCCGGTTCCTTTGTTATCGGCGCCCTGCTGGCCCGGGTTTTCGCGGGCAAGTTCCTCGACTTTGTCGGACGGCGCCGGCTGCTGATTGTCAGCCTGGCCGTCTTCGTTGTGGCCGCACTCCTGTACATCCCGGCGGACAGCCTGGCCCTGCTGCTTACCGTGCGGATCATCCACGGTGCAGCGTTCGGCGCGGCCAGCACGAGCCTTTCAGCGTCCGTGATGGGGCTAATCCCGATCAACCGGCGCGGGGAAGGCACCGGCTACTTCGGCATTTCGACCACACTGGCCACCGCCGTCGGGCCGTTCCTCGCCGTCATGCTGGTGGATTCGGTGAGTTACCGCGCCCTCTTCCTGGTCACCACCGCCTGCGCCGCGGTCGCACTTGTCCTGTCCCTGGTGCTGCGCCTGCCCGAGCGCACGCCCACGCTGGAGGAACAGAAGAACAAGTGGCGGATGCACCTGACGGACATCATTGATCCCGGAGCCTTGTCCATTGCCTCCGTAATGTTCATAGCCGGCGCCGCCTACGCGGGAGTCCTGTCCTTCCTGAACTCCTACGCCCAGTCCGAGGGCCTGGTCCTCGGTGCCAGCCTCTTCTTTGTGGTCTATGCCGCGGTGGTGCTGGTGTCCCGGCTCTTTGTGGGACGCATCCAGGACCGCCACGGCGACAATGCCGTGATTTACCCGACTCTGGTGTCCTTCGCCGCCGGCCTGGCCCTGCTGGCCTACGCACCCAACAACGCCGTGCTGGCAGTGGCCGGGATCTTCCTGGGCTTCGGATTCGGCGCCCTGATGCCGTGCGCCCAGGCGATCGCCGTCAGCATGGCACCGGCGCACCGGATCGGTCTGGCCACCTCCACGTTCTTCATCCTCATGGACGCAGGCATTGGCGTGGGGCCGCTGCTGCTGGGCATGCTCCTGCCGGTTACCGGGTACCACGGAATGTACTGGGTGCTGGCCGCCGTCGTGCTGGCATCCACCGTGCTGTACCACTTTGTGCACGGCCGCAAGAATGTCCGCCCCGGCACACCGGTGGATCCCAAGCTGGGCGTTCCTGCCGCCTGACACGGTAACCTCGTGGATCACAGGTCCTTAGAGGGGAAGCAGGCCCATGGCACGTGAGGAAACCACCCTGACCGTTCCCGGTCCGGAAGGGGAGCGGCAGGTCCGCATCTCCAGTCCGGGGCGGGTGCTCTGGCCCAAGCCGGGTATCACCAAACTCGACCTGGCCCGTTACGTAGCCGAGGTGGGCGAGGCCTTCATCCGCGCCAACGGCGACCGGCCGGTGTCGCTGGAACGCTTTCCGGAAGGCATCGGCGGCGAAGTCTTCTTCTCCAAGAACCCGCCGCGCGGCATGCCGGACTGGATGCGAGGGGTCACCGTGAAGTACCCCAGCGCCCGGTCCCATCCGCAGGTGGTGCTGGACGAGCCGGCCGCCGCCGTCTGGGCCGTGCAGATGAACACCGTGGTGTTCCATCCGTGGCCGTCCCGGGCGGAAGACACGGACAACCCGGACCAGCTGCGCATAGACCTGGACCCGCAGCCGGGAACCGATTTCAACGACACCGTCCGCCCGGCCCAAGAGCTGCGCACCATCCTGGCCGAGGCCGGCCTGGAGGCATTCATCAAGACCTCGGGCAACCGCGGCATCCACCTCTTCGCCCCGATCCGGCCCGAGCATGAGTTCCTGGAGGTGCGGCACGCGGTGATCGCCGCGGCCCGGGAGGTGGAGCGCCGGATGCCGGAGCAGGTGACGACGGCGTGGTGGAAGGAGGAGCGCGGAGAGCGCGTTTTCGTGGACTTCAACCAGGCCAACCGGGACCGCACCATGGCAGGTGCCTACAGTCCGCGGGCCTTGCCGGATGCACCGGTTTCCTGCCCGATTACCTGGGACGAACTGGAGCACGTGCATCCGGCGGACTTCACCATCGCCACCATTCCGGAACGGCTGCGCACGGTACGGGACCCGTGGGCGGACATGTACCGGAACCCTGGATCCATCGACGTCCTGCTCCAATGGTGGGAACGGGATGTGTCCAACGGGCTGGGCGAGCTGCCGTTCCCGCCGGACTATCCCAAAATGCCCGGTGAGCCGCCCCGGGTGCAGCCCAGCCGGGCACGCCGGAAGGATTAGCTGCAGTACGGGGACTAAAACCGGCAGACGGTCCTGATACCGCTAGGCCTTCTGCACCGTAATGGACCATTCTGCCGGCCCGGTCTTGGCGAAGTCCGTAACCGGGTAGCCGCTTTCCGCCGCCCAGCGGGGGATGGCATCCGTAGCCTGCGTGCAGTCGAAGTTGATCACGAGTTCGTCTCCGGTGTTCAGCGTCTTCATAGCCTCTTTTGCTTCCACGAGCGGGAAGGGGCAGACGGATCCGTTGGTTTCCAGGGTGACCTGAGCCATTGTGGTGTTCCTTTTCTTCTTGCGGGGGTGGGGTTAGACGCCGGCGGGCACGCGGGCCGGAGCAGGCGCCGAGCGGCGGTTGAGGATGGTCAGCTTCGCGGCCAGGCCGGTGCCGAGGATCATAAAGACCAGGGCCGTCCAGCCCTGGAAGCTGAACTGCGCGGTCTGCACCATGGCGTTTCCGATGGTGCACCCGCCGGCCAGCGCGGCACCGATGCCCATCAGGGCACCGCCGCCCAAGCTCTTGAGGACGGTGGCGGCGTCGGGCACGCGGACCCGGAACTCGCCGCTGCCCTTGGCCGCAATGTAGGAGCCAAGCAGGATGCCGATCACCAGGAACACACCCCAGTCCACCAGTTCCGGATCACCGGTGACCAGGTAGCCCACCAGCTTGGAGGACGGCGTCGTGATGCCCAGCCCGTCCTGGCGGCCGGTGGCCCAGCTCAGCGGCCACGCGGCAATGGCGATCAGGCCAATCACTACAGCGGTGGCGAAGGCGTTCCACGGCTTCTCGAACAGCAGGTGCGCCAGTCCGGTTTTCGCCGGAGGCAGCGATGCCAGGCGGATCTTCGGCTTGCGCAGGTGGTGGCGGACCGCCAGGCCGACGCCGGCGACCAGCAGGGCCACAAACAGCCAGGGTGATACTCCCAGCACCGAATAGAAGTTGCTCTGTTCCACGGTCACCGAGCACATGGCCGTGTTGAAGCCGGACAGCGGGCCCGTCTTCATGATGGCCGCGAACAGGGCATAGGCGGCCAGGGCGAACCAGCTGCCCACCAGCCCTTCACCGGCGCGGTAATAGGTGCCGGTTGCGCAGCCCCCGGCCAGCACTATGGCGAAACCGAAGATAAACCCGCCAATAATCGTGGCCAGCCACGGGAATGCGTTGGCGGAGAGGCTGATGACCCCGGCGGCGTCGAGGGCGAAGACGCCGACGCTCTGCACGGCCACCACCACCAGGAAGGCCGTAAGCCAGCGGGTGCTGCGGGTGACCCACACGTCCCGGAACGCACCGGTGACGCAGAAACGCCCCCGTTGCATCACGAAACCGAGGGCAACGCCAACCAGCAGGCCTGAAATAAGCATTGCAACTGCTCCTAGGGGAAGAACCTTTTGGGGCGGGTATCCGCCGCGGTTCAGCAACGCTAGTTCCGCAGGTTTCCCGCAGCCAAGGAATGTGGCCCGGCATTACCGCGGGTTAAGCCCTGTGACGTGCCGGTGGACACTGCGCGTGGCAGAATCGACAAAGCCCCACCCGGACCGGGCCGTCAGGATGAGATGTCGACTATCTCGGTGGTAATTCCCGCCCGCAATGACGCGGCGATGCTCGCCGTCTGCCTGCGGGCACTGGCGCAGCAGACGCGGGTACCGGATGAGATTGTGGTGGTGGACAACGCCAGCACCGACGGCACCGCGGCCGTCTGCCGTGCCGCAGGCGTCCGGCGCGTCTATGAGCCCAACGTCGGAGTGGCTGCGGCAACCTTCCGCGGATTCGATGAGGCAAACGGGGAATGGCTGGCCCGGCTCGACGCCGATTCGGTGCCGCCCCCGTCATGGCTGGCGCAACTGGAGGCGGCCATGCTCGACGCCGGTGAAAACACCGCGGTCACGGGACCCGGCGATTTTTACGGCTCCGGCTCACTGATCCGCTGGGTTGCGCAGAATCTGTATATCGGCGGCTACCGTTGGTCCATGCGCCTGCTCATGGGGCATCCGCCGCTGTTCGGGTCGAACTTCGGCTTCCACCGCAGCATGTGGTCCCGCCTCCGCGGACGGGTGCACCGCGGCGCCCCTCCCGTGCATGACGACCTGGATCTGGGGTACCAGGTGCGGGCGGAGATGGATGTCCGCTGGGACCGGCACCTGCGGGTGGGCGTATCCGCGCGGCCGCTGTACACCTGGGCAGACGTGTACCGCCGGGTGGCCATGGCGTACGTGACCTTCAAAGTGGATTTCCGCGGCGAACCGCCGCTGCGCCGCCTGCGCGAACGCCGCCGGTACCGGCGGGCGGTGCGGCGCCGGCTGCGGAGTTCACGGCGTGCCCGGCGCCGCGGACCGGTACATCCGCAGCAGGTCGCGCGTGAGCTGGTGCGGAGATTCCTCGCACGGGCTGTGCCCGCTGCCGTAGGCGGCGAACGAGGCGCCGATGCTCGCGGCAAATTCGCGGTGCAGCCGCACCGGCCACACGTCATGTTCGCCGACGGCGACGAACTTCGGCAGCGTGGACGCCCCCAGGGCGGCCCGCAGGTCCGGGGCATGGCGCATCAGCCCCACCATGTCCCGGACGGAGTCCCGCCGGGTGACGGTGAACCGGTGGTTGACCAGCTTCATCCGCCCGGCGTCGGCCCGGATGAAGTTGCGCCGCACGCCCCAAACAATCAAGTCGGCGCTGAGGCGGTCGCTGACCAGCGGTGCGAGCCAGCCGATCCGGCTGACGCCCCGGAAACTCTGCCCGCCGCGCGGCGGGCAGCCAAGCAGGGTGATGCTGCGGAACAGGTCCGGCCGCCGCAGCGCCGCAAGCTGGACTACGACGCCGGCGAATGAGTACCCCACTACGTGCGCCGGTCCGTGGACGGCCAGGACGGCAAGCAGGTCCGCGATAAACAGGTCGTAGTCGTACCGGCTGCGCGGCGGGTCCAGGTTTTCGGGGCCGGCGGCGGCCGACTCGTACTGGCCGGCCAGATCAAAGCTGAAGGCGAAGTACCCCGCAGCAGCCAGCCCGGGGAGCATCAGGGAGAAATCTTCTTTCGAGCCCATGGCCCCGGGCACCAGGATCACTGCCGGATCCTCCGGATCACCCATGCTTAGAGCCGCCAGGGAACCGCTGGGGGCGTCGAAGCGGGAGCGGACCGACCCCCGGGGATGCAGCATCCAGTCCACGTTGCCCAGGCGTGCATCCTCCAGCGCGGCGGGATCCAGGGCAGCGGGATCCGAGGCAGGCGTGGCTTTCCCGCGAATGGCCATGGCTCAAAAGATAGCCCTCCGCACGGCTCCCGTCTGCTCCCCGGCGCCGCGGGGGAGCCGCGGGCAACGAAAGGAGGCCGGCGGCAACGGGATCGGCAACGGGGACGGCGTGTCCACGGTAGGATTTTATTGCCTGCCCCGATTTTCCCCCCAAACTCAGGAGCCGACGTTGCCTGCCAAGCGTTCCCCCAACAAGTATGTGTACCGAAGCATCGTGTTTACGGGGCTTGCAGCCCGCGCCATTTTCTCTGTCCCGGTGATCCCGTCCGGGCTGGAGAACCTTCCGATGGACGAGGAAATCCGCGGCTTGGACCGGAAAGTGGTCCCCGGCAAGGGCGCAGTAGTAGCCATCACGCATTTCGGTTATCTGGACTTCGCCTTCGCAGAGCTGCTGATGTGGCGCAAGCTCAAGGTCCACATGCGCTTCCTGGTCACTAAGAAGGCCGCCAGGAAGTCCTTTGTGAAGGCTGTATGCGACTGGTGCGAGCACGTCATTGTGGATCGTGCCGACGGCGCAGCGGCGTATACGGAGTCGGTTGAAAAGCTCCGCGGCGGCGATTATCTCGCGGTGCTGCCCGAAGCAGGCGTCAGCCGCAGCTTTACCGTCCGCGAGCTGAAGACCGGTGCGGTGCGCATGGCCGCCGAAGCGGGCGTGCCCATCATTCCCGTCTCCGTGTGGGGCGGTCACCGCATGATGACCCGCGGGCACGGGCTGAGCATCAAGTCCGTCTGGAAGAACCCGGTGCGCGTGCACGTGGGCGAAATGATCCGTCTCGACGGCGACGTGGACGTGGCACAGGAGACCCTCCGGCTGCAGGAGGAACTGCAGGCCGGTATAGACCAATGCATTGACACCTACCCGGTGGCTGCCGAACCCGGTGCATGGTGGATGCCGCGCAGCCGCGGCGGCAGCGCCATGGCCCTGGAAGAGCAGCGGGTCCTGGATGCCGCGGACCGGGAGAAGTACAAGATCACCGGCTAGCTTTTCCGGGCGTGCCAAGAAAAGGACCAGCCGTGCGGTTTGCACGGCTGGTCCTTTTGGTTGCGTACGGCTTTCAGCGGCCGCCGGAACTAGAGGATGGGATTTCCTCCGGTAACGGCAATTCGGGCACCTGAGATGTAGCTTCCGTCATCGGAGGCGAGCAGCACGTAGGCCGGCGCCAGTTCAGCGGGCTGGCCGGGACGCCCCAGTGGGGTGTCCGCACCGAAGGAACCCACCTTGTCCGCCGGCATGGTGGCGGGGATCAGCGGGGTCCAGATGGGTCCCGGAGCCACGCTGTTCACCCGGATTCCCCGGTCGCCAAGCAGCTGCGACATGCTCGCGGAGAAGTTGGCAATGGCGGACTTGGTGGCTGAGTACGGTGCCAGGGTGGGTACCGGCATATCCGAATTAACGGACGAGGTGCCGATGATGGAGGACCCCGGACCCATGTGCGGCAGGGCGGCCTTCACCAGATAGAACATCGCGTTGATGTTGACCTTGAAGGTGTACTCCCACTCCTCGTCCGGGATGTCCTCAATGTTTTCCCGGTCCATCTGGAAGGCGGCGTTGTGAATCAGGATGTCCACCTTGCCGAACTCTTCCACGGCAGTGCTGATGACCTTCCGGCACTGCTCAGCAGTGTCCAGGTCCCCGCGGACCAGGACTGCCTTCCGTCCTGCTTCTTCCACGAGGCGCGCAGTGTCGCGGGCGTCCTCGTCCTCGCTGAGGTAGGAGATCAGCACGTCGGCGCCCTCGCGCGCGTAGGCAATGGCCACGGCGCGCCCGATCCCGCTGTCACCGCCGGTAATGACCGCTGCCTTGCCGGTGAGCTTGCCGCTTCCGCGGTAGGTTTCTTCACCGCAGTCGGGGACAGGCGTCATCTCCTTCTGGGTTCCCGGTACTTCCTGCTGCTGCTCCGGCTGGTTCATGGTGTTCCTTTCGGATGGGGGGTGTTCGGGACTTTAGGCGGTTCCGCCGGCACAACGCCAGCGAGAGACCCGGCTCAGGCGAGGGAGTCCAGGGCCTCTGCCACCGGCGTCGGGCCGTTGTTGAACTCGATCGTCCGGCCGATGGTTGCGGGACGTTCCAGGACTTCGGCGGCCACCTGGGCCACATCTTCGCGGGAGACCTGCCCGCCGGTGATGCCCGGCCCGGTTTCGATCCGACCGGTTCCGGGGTCCATGGTCAGTGCGCTGGGACCGAGGATTGTCCAGTCCAGGTTGCTGGCCTTGAGGTGTTCATCGGCATCCGCCTTGGCCTCGGCGTAGGAGTAGAAGGAGTCGTCTTCAGGAACGCCGTGGTTTTTGCCGGCCCCGAAGTAGGAAACCATCACATAGCGCCGGGCACCTGCGGCCTCGGCCGCGTCCATGGAGCGGATGGCGGCATCACGGTCGACGGCGTAGGTGCGCTCAGCGCTGCCGCCGCCTGCACCGGCAGTCCAGACGACGGCGTCGGCCCCGTTCAGCAGCTCGGTGAGCTGTTCCGTGGAGAGGTTTTCGACGTCGGCGACCACCGCGTCGGCCCCGGTCTGTTCCACGTCGGAGGTGTGCTCCGGATTGCGGAAGAGCGAGCTGACCTGGTGTCCGGATGCGGTAAGCCGGCGGGCGAGGTGCAGTGCGACTTTTCCGTGCCCTCCGATAATGGCGATGCGTGACATTCGACATTCCTTTCGTTGATTACGGTTCCTCCACCATAAGCATGCTGTCGATATATTGCGGAGTCGGGCCGGGTGCGTCCGCCCTCGGCTTAGCTCATTTGCCAGCGGAAAGGGGGTGCAGCCGTAGCCCGCGCTTGGCCGGCGCGGATAGGATCGCGGTGCCTTGAACACCCGCGGAAGGAAAGCTGTGTCAATAACTACGGCTCAACCGAACCTGACCGTTGCGACCACGGAAGGGCTGGTGCGCGGCACGGTCCTTCGCGGTGTGCGTTCCTGGCGGGGGATACCGTACGCGGCACCGCCCACCGGGGAACGCCGCCTGCGCCTGCCCCAGCCGGCGGCGGCGTGGAACGATGTGCTGGACGCAACACGGTACGGGCCTGCGGCGCCCCAGGTGCGGACCCGAACCGGACTTGGTGCAGGCCCGAAGACCCGCATGGATGAAGACTGCCTGACCATCAACGTAACGGCACCCGCCGAAACGGCAGCACCTCGCCCGGTGCTGGTCTATTTCCACGGGGGAGCGTTCACCTCCGGCGCCGCCTCGGCCCCCGCCTATGACGGCACCAATCTGGTCCTTCGCGGCGACGTGGTCTACGTATGCATGAACTACCGGCTGGGTGCCCTGGGTTTTATGGACTTCCGCCGTTATTCGACACCGCAGCGGGCCTTCGACGTGAACCTCGGCTTGGCGGACCAAGTGGCGGCCCTGCGCTGGGTGCAGCGGAACATAGCGGGCTTCGGCGGTGACCCCGGCAACGTCACGGTCTTCGGCGAATCCGCCGGCGCCATGTCGATCACCGCCCTGATGTGCGTACCGTCCGCACGGGGGCTTTTCCACCGGGCATTCGCCCAGAGTTCAGCGCCCGCCACTGCCTACGGACCGGGCCTGCCGGAAAAATGGGCGGCTTCGCTGCTGGAACTGCTGGGGGTGGACGAGGCCGGGGCAGCGGAGGCGCTGGCCCGGATACCGGCCGAGCGCCTGGTGGAAGCAACCCAGCGGCTGACACGCGGCATAGCCCCGGAGACGGATCCCGGAACGCGGGCCGTGGCGCCGGTGGTGGACGGGCATTTCCTGCCCCTGCATCCCCTCGACGCGTTCCGTACGGGCAAAGCGCATCCCGTGCCGCTGGTCATCGGCAACATGTCCCGTGAAGGGGCCCTTTTCGACCGGTTCGAAGACATCCTCCCCACCAAGCCGGAGCGGATCGAGAAGATGTTCGCCCGGACCGCGCCGGAGCTGCAGGACCAGGTGCTGGCGGCCTACCCGGGCTACCCGCGCAAACACCAGGCGGTCGACGTCGGCGGGGACGCTGTATTTTGGCTGCCCAGCGTCCAGGTCGCAGAGGCCCACAGCGCCCATGCCCCCGTATGGTCCTACCGGTTCGACTACGCCCCTACGATGGCCCGGATCCTGGGTGTGGGCGCCACGCACGGACTGGATATTCCAGCGGTGTTCGGCAACTACGACTCCGGGCTGGGACGCCTTCTGACCTTGGCCGGCGGTAAGTCCACAGCCGTTGCGGTGGGGAACCGTTTCCGCGGGGCGCTGCTGCGTTTCGCCCGGACCGGCCGTCCGGGCCCGCTGTGGCCGGGCTACGACAGCCGTAGCCGGACCACCAAAGTATTCGACGCCACGGACCTGATCGTTTCGGATCCGCACCGCGCCCGCCGGCTGGCCTGGAACGGCTACCGCGGCTACCGCTGAGCACGGGGGGATGATCAGACGGGAAGATCCCGCAGCAGCCCGCCCAGCCGGAGCAGTTCCAGGGGTGCATGCTGGGCAAGGGACAGACCGACAATTTCTCCTGCCTCGCCCACGGCGTCCATGATGCGCAGCAGGTCCGGAACGCGGACCCCGCGGGTTCCGGAGCCTGTCCTGTCCGCGAAGTCCCGCCGGTCAAGGACATCCAGATCCACGTGGATGGCCAGCTTAGTGGCCCCGGTCAGGGCGAGCCACTCCAGGATCCGCCGGGTGTCCTCGGGGGTGTCAGTGATTCCCACGCTGCGTATACCCAGCCTCTGCTTCGTTTCGATCCCCGGGTCCTGCCAGTCCCGCAGCCCAATCTGCAGGACATTGCCCGCAGGCACCACCGCCGGCAGCGAGGCGAGGAACTCCGGGTCGCCCAGCCCGGCAAGGGTCGCCAGGGACATGGACCGGAAGCCGGTGTAGCCGTCGCCCGGCATACCGGTATCCGGGTGGGCGTCCACCCACAGCACTGCCAAGTCATCTCCGTACAGGGCGGCCAGATGGCTGAACGGCGCAACGCTTACCGAGCACTCGCCGCCGAAGGTCACCACGGACTGAGGATCCGCTTCCTGCATCACCCGCACGGCTTCCTGGAGTTGCAGGAGCACAGCAGACCGGGCGTAGATGCCGTCCACCGTTTCGACGGCGGCTTCGGAGGTGTCGGTGCTGACGGGTACAAAAGCTGTGGGTCCGTCATGCTCGGGGGAAAGCAGCTCGAGCAGCGACGGACCCAGATGGTAGGACAGCTGGGTCTGGTGCGGCTGGCCCGCCGGCAGCGAGCCGACGGCACCGGCGCCGGCAGCGCCTTGCCACTGGGGAAAAATGAGCCGGAGGGCCCCGGGGCCCGAGGGATGCATGGCAGTCATGGCAGTCCTTTGGTGCGGCGGCTGGTGCGGCGGCAATCCAGCCACCATACCGCTGCCCTCCCGGACGGAAACAGTGCCGGCACAAAATAGGATGGAGGTATGACTGCAACCCTTGTCGCCCGCGACCTCTCCGGCGGCCATGCGCACCGCACCCTCTTTGAACACCTCTCCCTGACGGTGGCCCCGGGCGACGTGGTGGGCGTTGTGGGGGCCAACGGTGCCGGCAAGTCAACCCTGCTGCGGCTCCTGGCCGGGGCGGCGGTACCCCAGGCGGGAACGGTGAGCACCTCGCCGTCGGACGCCTTTGTCGGGTGGCTCCCGCAGGAACACGAGCGGCTGGCCGGGGAAACCGTGCGCGCTTATCTGGCCCGGCGGACCGGCGCTGCAGCGGCAACGGAAGCCATGGAAGCCGCGGCGGCCGCCCTGGGCGAGGAAATCCCGGGTGCCGACGACGCCTACGCCGCGGCCTTTGACCGCTGGATGGCCTCCGGTGCCGCGGATTTGGAGGACCGGGCCCCGGCGGTCCTTGCGGACCTGGGCCTGAACGTTGGCCTGGACGCCGAGATGACCGGTCTCTCGGGCGGGCAGGCGGCCCGGGCGGCACTGGCGGCCCTGCTGCTGAGCCGCTTTGATGTGGTGCTGCTGGATGAACCGACTAATGATCTGGATCTTGACGGACTGGCGCGGCTGGAACAGTTTGTCCGCGGGCTGCGCGGCGGCGTTGTCCTGGTCTCCCATGACCGGGAGTTCCTGGCCCGCTGTGTGACCACGGTGGTGGAGCTGGACCTGGCGCAGAACGGCGTGGCGGTCTACGAGGGCGGTTATGAGGCGTTCCTGGAAGAACGTGCCGTTGCCCGCCGCCATGCGCGGGAAGCGTACGACGAGTTCGCCGACAAGAAGGCCGATCTGGTGTCCCGGGCACGCACCACCAGGGAATGGAGTTCCCAGGGTGTGCGCAATGCCATGAAGAAGAACCCGGACAATGACAAGATCCGGCGCAAGGCAAGCACCGAGTCCTCCGAAAAGCAGGCCCGCAAGGTCCGGCAGATGGAATCGCGGATCGCACGCCTGGACGAGGTTGAGGAGCCGCGCAAGGAATGGCAGCTCCAACTGCGTATCGGTTCCGCCCCGCGTTCCAGTTCGGTGGTGTCCACGCTGAACGAGGCCACATTGACCCGTGGCGGATTCACCCTCGGTCCGGTTTCCGTTCAGGTCAACGCCGGGGAGCGGATCGGCATCACGGGTCCCAACGGCGCCGGCAAATCAACGCTCCTGCGGCTGCTGCTGGGCCGGGAGGTGCCCGACGCCGGGACTGCCTCCCTGGGTGCCTCCGTTGCGGTGGGGGAAATCGACCAGGGCCGCGGACAGCTGGACCCGGCGCAGGCGCTGGGCACCGCCTTCGAAGCGGCCGTTCCGGAACTGTCCTCTGCGGAGGCCCGGACCCTGCTGGCCAAGTTCGGGCTGAAGGCCGATCAGGTTGCCAGCCGCGTCGATGCGCTGTCTCCGGGGGAGCGGACCCGCGCTTCGCTGGCCCTGCTGCAGGCCCGCGGCGTGAACCTCCTGGTTTTGGATGAGCCCACCAACCACCTGGACCTGCCCGCCATCGAGCAGCTGGAAGAGGCCTTGGAAAGCTACGAGGGCGCTCTCCTGCTGGTTTCCCATGACCGGCGGCTGCTGGAAAACGTCCGCCTCGACACGCGGTGGCATGTGCAGGGTGGAACGGTGTCGCTCGGGTAGTCTTCCGCGCCTACCCGGTCTGTGCCGTGGAATACGCAGGTATGTGATACAAATTATGTTATGTTGCGTCCCTGCAGGGACGCAGATACTTAGGTCTCGGGCGATTTCACGGAAGAAGTGTCCTCATGGCTCCATGGATTGGAAATGCCGGCTGCGGAGCAGCCTTTGTGCACAGTGGCAGGGAAAGCCGCTGTGCCCTATCTGTAAGTGCAGGAAAAGCACACGCAGGAACAGCGCAGTGAAGGCGCTGAAGACGGCGGACCTGCCGGTCCTGATCACCGTCTGGCTCCTGTGCGTAGGGACCGACTGGTCCACCGGCACCAAGATTGCCCTCAACGTCATCGCCGTTGCCCTGCTGTGCGCCAAGGAAGTGGCGGTTCACCGGCGGGAGTCCCGGCGGAGCAGTGCGGCCGTCCGCCGAAGCCCCGCGCACCGGCTTGCCGCCGCAGCATAGTTCCCGGCCGGATACCCAGCTCCAATAACGGCCGCAGCACCAAAATGCGGTAGCCGCAGTCCGCGCGGAACCCCGTGTATGGTGACCCCGGTATGCCGCGGCTATGGTGGATAGTCGCAAGCGTGCAGGTCTTCGCCGGCTGGAAAGAGTCGATCGTGGCTATAGACGTGGCCTCATTGGTAGTCGAGACCAGCAATGGGCTGGTGCAGGGAATCGCAGAGCATGGTGTGCGCACCTGGCGGGGCATACCCTACGCTGCTCCGCCCGTGGGGGAACTGAGGCTGCGCGCTCCGCAACCGGCGAAAAGCTGGAACGGAATCCGGGATGCACGCTCCTTCGGTGCTGTCCCGCCGCAGTCCAAGGCGCCGAACCTGACCGGCAGCCACCGGCGGGTGCCGATGGACGAGGACTGCCTGAGCCTGAACGTCACGGCGCCCTTGGAGCCCTCGGACTCCCTGCGCCCGGTCCTCGTGTACCTGTACGGCGGTGCGTTCAGCTCCGGGTCGTCCGCGGAACCTACCTACCGCGGTACCAACCTGGTGCGCGACGGCGATGTGCTCTACGTATCGCTGAACTACCGCATCGGTGCCCTGGGGTTCATGGATTTCCGCGCTTATTCCACTCCTGACCGGCCCTTTGACGCCAATATGGGCCTGCGGGACCAGGTTGCCGCGCTCGAATGGGTGCAGCAGAACATTGAAGCGTTCGGCGGAGACCCGGACAACGTCACCCTCTTTGGAGAGTCGGCCGGGGCCATCGCCGTAACCTCGCTGATGTGCATCCCCAGAGCGGCACCGTTGTTCCATCAGGCCTACGCGCAGAGCCCCGCGCCGTCGGGAGCCTACTATCCGGAAATGCACGCGGCGTGGGCCGAGGACCTGCTGGAGATTCTCGGCATCCGCCCCGCCCGTGCGGCCGAGGCACTGACCTCGATCAGCGCCGCGAAACTGGTGGATGCCACGCGGAAGATGACCACGAAAATCGGGCCGGTGAAGCAACCCGGCACGCTGAGCGTTTCCCCTGTCATTGACGGGGACTTCCTGCCGAAGCACCCAATCGACGCCTTTTTGGACGGGGATTCCAACCCTGTTCCGCTGGTCCTGGGCACCATGGCACGGGAGGGGGCACTGTTCGCGAAGGTCTCGAATATCCTGCCGTCCACGCCGGAGCGGATCGAGAAGATGTTCGCCGGTACGGATCCGCTGGCCCGGGACCGGGTAGTGGCCGCCTACCCCGGGTATCCCTCACGGCAGCGGTCAGTGGACATCAGCGGTGACCTGGTCTTCTGGTATCCGAGCCAGATGGTGGCCGAGGGCCATTCCAGAACCGCACCAACATGGGCCTACCGCTACGACTACGCCACGCCCATGATGAACCTGCTCGGGTTCGGTGCCACCCATTCCTTTGATGTTCCGGTGATGTTCGGGGACACCCGGACCGGGATGGCCAGGGCCCTCTCCCTGCTCGGCGGCGCCGAGGAACTCAGGGCCCTGTCGCAGCGCTTCCAGGGGTCCCTGCTCAGCCTGGCCCGGTACTCCCATCCGGGCGTGGACTGGCCCGGCTACGACGAGATCCACCGGCATACCCGTGTCTTCGACAAGTCCGACCGGATCGAGTCCGACCCGTTTCCCGAACGGCGGCGGGCTTGGGCGGGCTATCGGGGTTACGTCTGATCCGGCGGCATCTGATCCGGCGGCATCTGATCGGGCAGCGTGCCGGATCCGGCACGCGAACCGGTGCCCCTCGCGGCCCATGCGTGAGAGTCTTAAGCCGGCTTATGATTTTCCCGCCCCGCAGCTTGTCCCGCACCGCAGCTAAGGAGAGTTAGTCAGCATGAGTGAACATTACGACCTCGTTGTTCTCGGAGCCGGACCGGGCGGATATGTGGCCGCGATCCGGGCGGCCCAGCTGGGCCTGAAGACTGCGATTGTGGAGGAGAAGTACTGGGGCGGCGTATGCCTGAACGTCGGCTGCATTCCTTCCAAAGCGCTGCTGCGCAACGCGGAACTTGCACAGATTTTCACCAACCAGGCCAAGACGTTCGGCATCAGCGGTGAGGTGAGCTTTGACTTCGGCGCTGCCTTTGACCGCAGCCGGCAGGTGGCGGACGGGCGCGTCAAGGGCGTCCACTTTCTGATGAAGAAAAACAAAATCACCGAATACGACGGCCACGGCGTGTTCTCCGATGACCACACCATCGAGGTCAGCCTCTCCAAGGGAGGTACCGAGACCATCACGTTCGACAACGCCATCCTCGCCACCGGCACCTACGTCCGCCTGCTGCCCGGAGTGGAGCTGAGCGAGAACGTCGTCACATATGAAGCCCAGATCATGGACCGGGACCTGCCGAAGAAGATGGTGATTGTCGGGGCCGGAGCCATTGGCATGGAGTTCGCCTACGTGCTGCGCAGCTACGGAGTGGACGTCACCATCATCGAGTTCCTGGACCGCGCGCTGCCCAATGAGGACGTGGACATTTCCAAGGAGATCACCAAGCAGTACAAGAAGCTCGGCATTCCCATCCTCACTTCCACCAAGGTGGAAACAATCCAGGACAACGGGTCCTCCGTGGCTGTCACCTATACGGACAAGAACGGCCAGCAGGGCAGCATCGAGGCGGACCGGGTCATGCTGTCCATCGGCTTCGCGCCGCGGACCGAGGGCTACGGGCTCGATAAGACCGGCGTCCAGCTGACCGACCGCGGTGCCATCGGCATTGACGAGTACATGCGCACCAACGTGCCGCACATTTACGCCATCGGCGACGTGACCGGCAAGCTGCAGCTTGCGCACGTGGCGGAAGCCATGGGTGTGGTGGCTGCTGAAACCATCGGTGCCGCGGAGACCTTGCCGCTGGGGGACTACCGGATGATGCCGCGGGCCACGTTCTGCCAGCCGCAGGTCGCCAGCTTCGGGCTCACCGAGCAGCAGGCGCGCGACGAGGGCCACGACGTCCTGGTCAGCACCTTCCCCTTCACCGCTAACGGGAAGGCCCACGGGCTGGGGGAGCCGGTGGGCTTCGTGAAACTGGTGGCCGACGCCAAATACGGCGAACTGCTGGGCGGTCACATGATCGGCCCCGATGTTTCCGAACTGCTCCCCGAGCTCACGCTGGCGCAGAAGTGGGACCTCACCGCAGCTGAACTGGCCCGCAACGTGCACACCCACCCGACGCTGAGCGAGGCACTGCAGGAAGCCTTCCACGGGCTGACCGGCCACATGATCAACTTCTGACGGCTGCTGCCTTGTGCTGATAGGCGGGTTCGGCACTGGCCCGGGGCTGGGTCTTGGTATTCCTTGACACTGTGTGCGGCGGCGCGAACGCTGGAATCAGGCACCCACGGCGTCCGGACCGTGCCTGCCACGGCTGGGATGCGAGAAGGGCACGGCCATGAACCCTGGCAGAATCGTCATGATTGTTATTGGGGCGCTGCTGGTCCTCATTGGGCTTGGATTGGGTGCGGCGGCTGCGGCGGTGGGGCTGATCGCCGGAGCCCAGCGCGACAACGGCTACCTGTCGGTGCCGGAGGAGACCTACAGTGTCAGCTCCTACGCCATCACCACCGGCTCCGCGGATATCGGCCCGGGTGCGGACGGCAATGAGGACATCGCATCCCTGCAGGTGCGCGGCACCGGGGTAGACGGCGACCTGTTCATTGGGATCGGCGCCGAAGCTGAGGTACGGCGGTTTCTCGACGGGGTGGCGAGCGCCGAAATTGACGAGGTGAGGTTCAACCCGTTCCGGGTCGATTACCGGCGGACGGCGGGCACGGAGGTACCGTCCCCGCCGGGGATGCAGGACTTCTGGGTGGCTTCTGCTGCGGGCAGCGGGCCCCAGGAGATTAACTGGGCGCCGACCGAGGGCGACTGGATCGTTGTGGTGATGAACGCCGACGCGTCCCCGCAGGTTACGGCCGAACTGCAGGCGGGCTTTCGCTCGGACCTGTTTGGCGTGGCCGCCGTGTGGCTGCTGATCGGTGCCGTGGTGTTGTTCCTTCTGGGAGTGGCGCTGATCCTCGCAGCGATCCTCGCCGGACGGAAACGGGGGGCGTACCCGCCGGCCGGCGGGTATCCGGGGCCGGTCCCCGGCGGTGCCTACGGGTACCGGCCGGTTGGGGCGACCGCGCCCCTCCCCGCTCCGTCCGGCGCCAGGGCGGCGGGAAGTGCTCCCGGCCCGGGTTCAGCCGTCACCGGCGGACCCGATGCCGGCGGACCCGGCGGGGGAGCTCCCTATCCGGCGCGCCTCTACGGCGAATTGGATCCGGGTTTGTCCCGCTGGTTGTGGCTGGTGAAGTGGTTCCTGGCCATTCCGCACTTCTTCCTGCTGTCCTTCCTGTGGATCGCCTTTTGGATTGCCACCATAGTGGCCGGCTTCGCGATCCTGTTCACTGCCCGGTATCCGCGGGCGCTCTTTGACTTCAATGTGGGGGTGATCCGGTGGAGCTGGCGGGTGGCGTTCTATGCCACGGGGGTGCTCGGCACCGACCGCTATCCGCCGTTCAGTTTGGAACGGGAGCACTACCCTGCGGATTTCGACGTCGACTACCCCGAGCACATGTCCCGCGGGCTGGTCCTGGTGAAGTGGTGGCTGCTCGTTATTCCCCAAGCCCTGATTGTCGGGGCCTTCAGCGGAACATCGTTGATGCTGGTGCGCGCACCGCGGTATTTCGGCGGGCCAAACGGGTACGGGCCGGACGGGTACGGTCCCGGCGGGGTCCGCTGGAACGACGGTCCCGGCGGGTTCGGCGCCACGGAGTGGGTGACGGCAGGCTTCTCACTGCTGGGCCTGCTGGTGTTCATTGCCGCCTTGGCGTTGCTCTTCACCAGCCGCTACCCCCGCCAGCTGTTCGACTTCATCATGGGGCTGCAGCGCTGGTCCTACCGGGTGCTGGCCTACACCGCACTCCTGCGGGACGAATATCCGCCGTTCCGGCTGGACCAGGGGCCGGCAGACGCCCGCGACCTGCCCCCGGCCGGCGTCGAACGTCCACCAAACCAGCAGTAGGTACCGTGCAGCCCAGGTGCCGTGCCGCCCAACCCGGAACGATTAGCCGAGCACGCAGAATTCGTTGCCCTCGGGATCAGCCATCACCACCCAGGTCACCCCGGGCGCCTGGCCCACATCCACCCGCCGGGCGCCAAGTGCGATCAGCCGCTCCACTTCTTCCTCCTGGGTGCAGCCGTCCGCCACCAGGTCCAGGTGCAGGCGGTTCTTCACGGTTTTGCCCTCGGGTACCGCCATGATGTCCAGGTCCAGTCCCGTGCCGTCCTTGGCCGTGAGGCTGTACAAGCCGTCCTCAACGGTGAGGTCCCAGTCCAGCGCCTGTTGCCAGAAGGATGCGGAGGCATCGGCGTCGACGGCGTCCAGGTGCACTGTGGAAATCCTGCTGGTCATGATGGGAAAGTCCTGTCGTTTCGGCGGTCGAGGTGTCCCGGGCGCATCGATTTCAGTGCCGTCCGGAAGTGAGGCCAACTTACAGCACTGCCACCGGCAGGATCCCGCAGGCCGCCGGGCGGGGCGCGCGGTCCGCGGGAGCGGCACCATTCCTGCTGCCGGTTAGGGCATACTGGCCGCATGACGACGCCGCTGGAGGGTCCACTCGCCGATTCGGATGCCGGTCTCTGGATTACGGAGCTGCTGGCACCGCCGGGCACCGTTACCGGAACAGTGCCCGGCGGGTTCGAAGCCTATGCGCGGATATTCCATCCGATCCACGCCCAACTGATGTCCTGGGACCAGGACTATCCCGAGGTAGTGGAGTCCCGACGGCTGCTGTGGAGCGAACTGGCGCAGGAACGCGGTACGGTAGCCCACCCGCTGATGCAGTGGGACTCCGTCTTGGCCGGCTACCGGAACCCGGTGTGGAACGAGCCCGGCTGGCAGTACGAAGACCCGTTGGTCGGCTCCCTTGCCACCGGCTCACTGGCCGAAGTGGCCCGTATCCTCGCCGGCCACACAAGCACGCCGGAAGAGTGCCTTGCCGGCCTGTGGGAGGGCTGGGGGTGGGTGAGCGGTGCGGAGGTGCGCCACACCGTGGGCACCGACGGCCGGAGCCGCACGGAACCGGCCTCGCCGCCGTTCGGCCAAGCAGGGGTGTTCGGTGCGGCCCGGCTCGAACTGCCGGGCCGGAAGTACCTGCTCTTTAACGCCGGGCTTTCCCTTTTCGCGGATCCCCGCTGGCAGGAAGCCAGCGGCTGGGACGGTCTGCAAAGTCCCAACCTGCTGTGGCCCAAGGACAGGCAGTGGTTCCTGGCCACTGAGATCGATTTCGATTCCACGCTCGTGGGCGGCTCGGCCGCGCTGATAGACGCGCTCGTGCAGTCCGACGTCGTGGAGTGCCTGGCCGTTCCGCCGGACGGAGACCTTACGCAGCTCGGCGACCTGCTCAACGAACGGCCCGACTAGCCCGTTCCGCACGAGCGCCGCGTGAGCGCCGCGTGAGCGCCGTCGCCGTCCGGGGGCGGCGCGGGACGGGGGCGCGGGACGGGGCTGCGCAGGACGGGCGCCACAGCACCGTCAGGGAGCTAACACCGGTCTGTGAGCAAGGCATCGGCGGATCCGTCGGGTCCGCGTCCGGGCTGTGGATAAGCTGAATATATGCCTCTAGAAAACATCAATTTCCACACCCGTAAGTGGGTCCGGCCCGAAGACCTGAATGCCAACGGCACGCTGTTCGGCGGAAGCCTGCTGCGCTGGATCGACGAAGAGGCAACCGTCTACGCGATCCTGCAGATGGGTAACGGGCGGGTCGTTACCAAGTTCATGTCCGAGATCAACTTCGTCAGCTCCGCGGTGCAGGGAGACCTGATCGAGATGGGCCTTACCGCCACCAAGTTCGGCCGGACCTCGCTCACCATGCAGGCCGAGGTGCGGAACATGATCACCCGGCACAGCATCCTGACCATCGACAAGATTGTCTTCGTGAACCTGGACGAGCACGGCAAGCCCGCGCCTCACGGTTACACCAGCATCAGCTACGACCGCGACCGTCTGCCGAACCACCACTTCCCGCCGCTGCCCCTCGACGCGGAGCCCTTCTCCGCCTAGGGCCCTACAGGGCCGCGAGCGTCGCCACCGTCCGGCTGCGCCTGCAACCGGCAACGCGGCGTCGCCTGAATCCGCCTGTAGCATCGCTGAGATGGAGCGCTCCCATCCTCTGCCGCCCGGCGTGCCGAGGAGCGGAAACTGAGCAACCGCGTGCGCTGGATCGAGACGGATGCCACCACCTGGAACGACGGGGTCTTCGACGTGGTGCTGTGCGTCGGTGCCAGCCACGCCTTCGGCCGGTTGGAGGACATGCTGGGTGCTGTCCGGCGGCACCTGCGCCCCGGTGGGCAAGCGCTGATCGGCGACAGCATCTGGGAGGGCACCCCGTCGGCTTCCGCGCTGGCAGCACTTGGGGTTTCTGCCGACGCCTATCCCGACCTCGCCGGCCTCGTGCGAGCCATCCATGAGTACGGGTTCGAGCCGTCGTACGGGCACGTCAGCACGTTGGCCGAGTGGGACGACTACCAGTTCAGCTGGACCGGGTCGCTCGTCGACTGGGCCGTGCGGGAGGCTTCGACGGCCGAGGATCGTGACCAGGCATTGGCCGCTGCACGCGAGAACCGCGACGCCTGGCTGAGCGGCGCACGGCGCGAGCTGGGGTTTGCAACCTTCGTCCTGCACGACGCCGCCGCTGGCATGCATGACTGAACGCTGGTCTTGACTATTCCTCCCGCAGAGGGCCTTTGACGCCCAGAGCCCCGCAAGCTGCATTCTTTTCCACAAGGATAAAAAGTACTTGTTGCGGCCCTCTGCGGAGTGGATACCATCGAACACATGTTCGAATCATTGGAAGTGGCGGAGTGCTTTCCGTCCGACCTCTCGGGTCACCATACCCCGCTTGTTTCCCGGTCTGCGGCCGGGCAAAGTCCCTCCGCTGCGGAGGCTGCGTCCCCGGTTGAGGTGGCGTCTTGGTCGCGGGCGCTCGCCTCCGAGGAATCCCTGGCCGGGATTGCCGCGGATTCCGATGCAGGGCTTGTTGACCGGCTCCGTGCTTTGGAGGAGCTGAAGGCTGCTGCGTGTGCGGCGCAGGCCCGGGTGGCGGCGGCGTTGGACGCATCTGTGCGTGCTGATCATGCCCGGGCGGGGCTGCCGGCGGAGAAGCAGGGATTGGGTGTTGGGGCGCAGGTGGCGTTGGCGCGGCGGGAGTCTCCGGCCCGGGGCGGGCGGATCCTGGGCTTCGCGAAGGCCTTGACCCAGGAGATGCCGTGCACGCTCCAAGCGTTGTCGGAAGGCCAGATTAGTGAGTGGCGGGCGACCCTGCTGGTCCGCGAGACCGCGTGCCTGTCCGTGGCGGACCGGCGGCTGGTGGACCGTGAAATTGCCGGGGATCCTGCCGGGTTGGACGGGTTGGGGGATGCCCGCGGGGGATGCCCGCCTGATTGCGAGGATCCGGAAGATCACCTACCGGCTTGATCAGGCCGCGTTGGTGCGGCGGGCGGCGAAGGCGGAGGCGGACCGGTTTGTGTCCTGTCGTCCGGCTCCGGACACCATGACCTACCTGACGGGTTTGCTGCCGGTGGCCCAGGGGGTTGCGGTGTATGCGGCCTTGTGCCGTGCTGCGGATTCGTTGCGGGCCCGGGGCGATGCCCGCGGCCGGGGCCAGATCATGGCTGACACGATGGTTGAACGCATCACGGGCCAGGCGAAGGCTGACCAGGTGCCGGTGGAGGTGCAGTTGGTGATGACGGACCGGACCTTGCTGGCCGGGGATAAAGAGCCTGCACACTTGACCGGCTACGGAATAGTGCCGGCGCCGTGGGCGCGGGATCTGGTAGGTAAGGGCGCCCGTCGGAGGGCTCAGAAGACAAGGAAGCCGGGGGAGTCAGGGGAACCGGGGGAGTCCTCTCCCGGATTCTGGCTGCGCCGCCTCTACACTGCCCCAAGTTCCGGGGAGCTTCTGGCCATGGACTCGAAGGCCCGGTTCGTGCCGGCGTCCCTGGCCCGATTGATCACGGCCCGGGACCAGACCTGCCGGACCCCGTGGTGTGATGCGCCGATCCGGCACCAGGACCACATCCGGCCACACCGCGACGACGGTCCCACGCAGGCGGCCAATATCCAGGGGCTGTGCGAGGCATGTAACCAGGCCAAGGAAGCGCCAGGCTGGAAGGCAACAGTCATCGGGGCGTCCGGTACCACCTACCAGCTGAGCCCGCGGGTCCGGAAGGCCACTGCTGCTGCCCGTCGCCACACCGTGGAGATCAGCACACCAACCGGCCATCGGTACCGGTCAACCGCCCCACCGCTTCCCGGCACCCCGGCCCCGTGGTTTCGGTAGCCGCAGGAAGGCAATGCCGGGCCGCGCCGGGGATACAAGGCATACTTACTAATATGAGTATCGAGTTCCCCCTGCCGCAGGGGCATGCGGCCGAGGGGAATGCGCTGCGGATAGCTGTCCTGTCCCACCTGCACCACCCGATCGCCAGCCCCTACCTCGGCGGACTCGAGATGCACACGTCCCTCATGGCCGATGAGTTCGCCTCCCGCGGCCATGACGTCACGTTGTTCGCTAAGGAAGGGTCCGACTCGTTGGGCCGCGTGGTGCCCGTGCTGGAGGCCGCCTTCGAATTCCGCCGCGGGCTTGCCCCGGAGGAAATGTCCGTTCAGCAGCAGAGATTGGATGCCGCGCTGCACCGGGCCATCGAGGAGGTGCGTACCGGCGGATTCGACGTCGTCGTCAACAACTCGCTGAGCCTGCTGCCCTACATCGAGCTGGCGGATGTGCCCATGCTGACCATCCTCCACACCCCGCCCCTGCCGTGGATCGTTGACGCGGTGGTTGACGGCCGGGCGCCGCTTTCGCCCCTGCACCGGTTCCTCAGCGTCTCGGCACGCAACGCCACCGGATGGCAGCCGCACCTGCCGGACCTGCACGTGGTCCACAACGGCATCCGCCTGGCGGACTGGCCCGCCGGCCCGGCGCAGCGTACCGGCGTCGCCGTTTGGGCCGGCAGGGTGACGCCGGAGAAGGGCCTGCATATTGCCATCGACGCCGCCCGGGCGGCCGGGATGGAACTGCACTTCGCCGGGCCGATCAGCGACCGCAAATACTTTGAGCGTGTTGTGGCTCCGCACCTCGGCAGGGGTGTGCGGCACGCAGGCCACCTGGACCACCGGCAGCTGGCGGCATTCCTCGGGTCCGGCGACGTATTTATCGCCTCGCCGGTCTGGTCCGAACCTTTCGGGCTCACCGCCCTGGAGGCAATGGCCTGCGGCACCCCCGTAGCTGCCCTGCCGCTGGGCGCCATGCCGGAAATCATCGACGCCGATGGCGGCCGCCTGGCTGAAGGGCTGGGCGCGGACGCACTGGCCGACGCCGTCACCGCAGCCCGCACCCTGGACCGCCGCGGCGTACGCAAATCCGCGTCCCGCTTCAGCGCCGCCGTCATGGTGGACTGCTACGAGGACCAAATCCGGTCCGTGCTGCAGCCGGACGGGCTGCCATCGTCATCCGATGCCTCAACCGCGCTGGTGCGCTGACCGGAGCCCGGACTTGCCTTCTGCACGCCTTCCCCGGGTGGCGTACTACGCCCACCACCACGGCACCGGACACCTGCGCCACGCGGTCAACATTGCCCGCCTGGACGCGGTCGAGCTGCTGGTCACCGGCACGGCTCCGCCCGGCGGCATCCCGTCCCTCCCGGGCAGTGCACAGTTCGCCGCCCTTCCGCCCGACGTCGGGCCCGACGGTCCCTTCGGCCCCGGCCCCGGCAGCTTCCTGCACTACGCACCGGCAGCCCCGCTGGTCCGGGAACGGTTTGCCCGGCTGCACCAACTATGGCAAGAGTTCACCCCCGACGTAGTGGTGGTGGACGTGTCCGTGGAGACCGCCCTCTTCGCCCGCCTGTGCGGATACCCGGTCATCCACCGGCGGATGCACGGCGAGCGCACGGACACACCGCACCGGCTCGCCTATGAATCGGTCAACGGCCTGATTGCCTACTTCCCCGAGAGCATTGAGGAACCGTCACATCTGGCCGAGCACCGCGGCAAGAGCAGCTACCTCGGCATGCTCGCACCGGCCAGCGCGCCGGCGCCTGGATCCATTCCGGTCCGCCCGCGGACGGTCAGCGTGCAAACCTCGCTTGGCGGCAGCGGAGTGCAGCTGTCCGATCTGCTTCGCGCCGCCCGCCGCACACCGGACTGGCAGTGGGAAGTAATGGGCCGCACCGCCGGAGCGCCGACGGACCTGCCCGACAACGTGCAGCTGCTCGGCGTCGTGTCAGATCCGGGACCCCGGCTGGCCGCGGCGGACGTCATTGTGACCTCCGGCGGGCACAACGCCGTCGCCGCCGCAGCCGCAGCGCGGCGGCCGGTACTGGTGATCCCCGAACCCCGGCCGTTCCGCGAACAGGAACTTTTCGCCCGGGCGCTTACGACGGCGGGGGCCGCCTCCGCAGCCACCTTCGCCGAGGTGGCGGACTGGCAGCGCACACTGGAGCAGCTGCGGAACGGGGATCCCGAACAGCTGGCCAAGACATTGCTGGTGCCGGTGGAGGACTTCCGCGCCCGGTTCCTCGCCGCCGTGGAGCAGGCAGTGTCGGGCGGTCAGTACGGCGCGTCCACCCGAATGGCCGCCAGCTCGGCGGGGCCGGGCGAGCGCAGCAGCCGCAGGTCACTGCCGGCGGGATCCCAAGCGACATAGCCCGCTTCGGCAAAAGCATCCAACCATCCGGTCATGGGCCAGTTCCCCCATTTGCGGCGGAACGCCTTCGCGTTGACCACAATTGACTCCAAATGCTGGAGCGGCGGGTGGTGCACCCCGTGGTGCTGGTGGAACATCACCGCTGCGGAGAACGCCAGCGGTATCCCTTTCCGCCGGGCCGTGAAGGCGAAATCGGTGTCTTCGCCGCCGTAGCCGGCGAACGATTCATCAAAACCGCCGATACGGTGGAAGTCATCCTGCGCCACAGCGAAACCCAGGGACCAGAACAGTGCATACTCCGCAGAGGGCCGTGCCGGCAGCCCTGGTTCGGGGGCGAGCGCGGACCGGGCATGGTGGGCAACGGAATCCCGGAACAGTACCTCGACGCTGCCGCGCCCGGCCCAGTCAGCCACACCGGCGTCGGCAGCCAAGTAACGCGGAGCTGCCATGACCAGGCCGCCGGTCCGGCCCGCATCGGCCAGCAGCACCTCGAACATGGTGGGGGCCGGTATGCAGTCCACGTCCAGGAACACCAGGACAGGGAAGCGGGCTGCAGCTGCGGCGGCATTGCGGGCCGCACCCAGCGGCAGCGGCGCACCAGGTCCGGTGTCCAGATGGACTACCCGCAGGGGCACACTGCTGGCCGGAGGAACCGCACCGGGCTGGTTCATGTAGCAGAGGACAATTTCGGCCGGGAGGAGGGTGGACCTGTTGATTCCCAGAACCGTGTTCGCCAGATGGGCGTCGCGGCCGGAACTGATGATGAGTACCGAAAACTGCCGGTAGGCCCCGTTGGGCTGCTCAGGCATTCTTCCCTTCCGCCGAAGGGCACCCGCCCGCCGGACACCCCGAACTAGTAAGTATACTGAAGACAGATTTTCACAGGGACGGATTTCGGGAGTAAGTACATATGAGCGCAGCTGGGGATTCGACCATCAGGGTGGCTTCGGTGCCGCACAGCCAGGTCTACATCCGGCACACAGACGCCGTCCCCGGCGAGCCGGGCAGCGTGGTTCGGCTGCCGGACCCGGATCCCCGCAACCCGGGCCAGTCCACTGAAGCCAAGTGGTGGCCGCCGGTCATGCTCGACGCTGGCTGGATCCGGGAGAACGCCGGCAGCTTTGACCTCATGCACATCCACTTCGGCTTCGATGCCATCACGCCGGAGGACCTGCGCGCCGTCACGGAAGAACTGAAGGCCCAGGGCAAGCCGCTGGTCTACACGGTCCACGACCTCCGCAACCCGCACCACCTCACGCCGGATGCGCATAACGCGCAGCTGGATGTCCTCATCCGCGCGGCCGATGAACTGATTACCCTCACCCCGGGCGCTGCCGCCGAAGTTGAAGGCCGGTGGGGGCGCGCCCCGCACGTGCTGCCGCACCCGCATGTGGTGGACCTGGACGAATTGGAACGCCGGCAGGCCCGCCGTCTCGCCGAGACGCCGCGGAATGAATTCCGGGTGGGAGTGCACCTGAAGAGCCTGCGCCCGAACATGATGGAGGGCGCCGTCCTGCCGTCCCTGCTCGACGCCGTGGAGGCGCTGCCCGGGGCGGTCCTGCAGGTCAACGGACATCCGGACATCCTGACGCCGGAGGGGGACAAATACCGTCCCGAACTGTACCGCTGGCTCACCGAGGCGGCCGACGCCGGCCGACTGGAACTGCAGGTCCGGGATTATTTCGACGAACCGCAGCTCTGGGACTACCTCTCGGGCCTGGACGTGTCCGTGCTGCCGTACCGCTTCGGAACCCATTCGGGCTGGCTGGAGGCATGCACTGACCTGGGCACCAGCGTGCTGGCCCCGTCCTGCGGCTTCTACGCACAGCAACGGCTATCGGTTACCGAGTTCGTGCACAACGAAGAAGGCCTGGACGCGCAGTCGCTGGCCAACGCCCTCAAGCAGCTCCACGGCAACCGGCCCTGGCCCGGGCTGACCCGGGAAGAGCGGACAGCCGAACGCCGCCGGGTGGCCGCAGCGCACGAAGCGATCTACCGCTCGCTCCTGGACAGGTAGCCCCGGCCGGACCGGCCGGACCGGCTGGTCCGCCCGGGGCTATCGGCCCGGCGCCAGTGCCTGCTCCAAACCGGCGAGCACCTCCGGCTTCAGCGGGCTGCCCGGAAACCGGGCCAGCCGCCGCAGCGGGAGCGAACCCATCATCGCCAGCGCACCGGCGAGCCCGGAAGGACCGGCGTCCCCGGCGCCCGCCCCGCCCATTCCGCCCAGCAGCTGGCGGCCCTGCGGATCCGCCAACCACTCCGACACTGTCGAGTTCAGCGTGAGCGGGTGCCGTTCCCCGGTACTGCCGGCACCGGGCAGCTCCACGGTGCCGGTCAGCCGGATATCCCGCGAGGAGGAGCCGACGTCGATCCGGCATTCTCCGGCGTCGGTGACCCAGTGGTGAGCGGCAGTGTCATATCGTGCCAAGGCGGTCAGCGGCAAGGTGAAAAGCACCGTATCGGACGCCCCCGCTTCCAGGAACACCTTGCTGAAGGCCCGCAGCTGCCGCGGCGCGGTTCCAGATGCAGGAGCCGGAGCGCCGGAGTACACCTGCACCACCTCGGCCCCGGCCCGCGCCCCGGCGTTGGTAACCGTGAGTTCCACCGTGAGCAGCGGTCCGGCTTCCGAATCGGTGGTCCGCACCGTGAGGGAACTGTAGGCGAAGCTGGTGTAGGACAGCCCGTGGCCGAAGCAGTATGCCGGTGCCATGGCGCGGGCGTCGTACCAGCGGTAACCCACGAGCAGGCCTTCGCCGTAACGCACGGTGCCGGCCTCGCCGGGGTAATTGCCAAAGGCGGGAGTGTCCTCGATCCGGTGCGGAAAGGTTTCCGCCAGTTTCCCGGAGGGGTTCACGTCCCCCAGCATTACATCCGCCACTGCTTCACCGCAGGCCTGGCCCGGAAGCCATGCCTCCAGCACCGCCGGTACCCGCTCGCTCCATTCGGTTTCGACTGCGCCTCCGTTGAACAGCACCACCACCGTCCAGGGGTTCGCCGCCTGAACTGCCCGCAGGGTGTCCAGTTGGCTGGCTGGCAGGCCGAGGTCCGGACGGTCAAAGCCCTCCGACTCCCGGTCCTCGGGCAGGCCGAGGAAAAACACCACCGCATCGGCCGCGGCCGCGGCCGTTTCGGCTTCGGCCACCAGCGCCTCGTCCGGTGTCCCGTCCAGCCGGTACCCGGGCGCGAACACCGCTGCCGCTGTCCGTTCGGCCAGGACATCCAGGGGAATGCTGACCTGCGTGGGCGTGACCTGCGAGGACCCTGCGCCCTGGTAACGCGGAGTCCGGGCCAGTTCGCCCACCACCGCCAGCCGGAGGTCCGGGGAGAAGGGGAGGATCCCGCCGTCGTTCTTCAACAACACCATGGACTCCGCCGCGGCCCGGCGGGCGAGCTGGTGGTGTGCTGCCGGATCCACCGGTTCACGCACTGGTGCAGCGGAGTGTGCGCCCAGCTGGACCAGCCGTGCCACGGAGGTGTCCACCATGTCCCGGCTTATCGTCCCGGCGTCAAGGCCGGCCTGCAGTTCGGCTGTTCCCAACCCGTTGCTGGCCGGCATCTCCAGATCCAGGCCGGCAGCGAGCGCCGCAGCTCGGTCGGTGACGGCGCCCCAGTCCGACATCACCAGGCCGTCAAAACCCCACTCGCCGCGCAGCACCGTGTCCAGCAGCCAGGCGTTCTCCGCGGCGTGGATGCCGTTGACCTTGTTGTACGCGGCCATCAGGGTCCACGGTCGGGCACTGCGTACTACGGTTTCGAAGGCGCGCAGGTAGATCTCACGCAGGGTGCGCTCATCCACTGCTGCGTCTATCCGCATCCGCTCCGCTTCCTGGTTGTTGGCGGCGAAATGCTTGGGGCAGGCGCCCACGCCGACGGCCTGCACCGCACGGATCCAGGCCGCACCGAGCAGCCCGGCCAGCAGGGGGTCCTCGGAAAAGTACTCGAAGTTGCGTCCGCACAGCGGCGTGCGTTTGATGTTCAGCCCCGGACCCAGGACCACGTCCACCCGGGCAGCTGCCGCCTCCCGCGCCGTCGCCGTGCCCAGCAGCGCCAGCAGCTCCGGATTCCAGGAACAGGCCGTGAGGCACTCGGCAGGGAAACAGGTGGCGGGCAGGGAATCACCAATCCCGGCTTCCGTCTCGCTGCGGGCACGGCGGATTCCGTGCGGGCCGTCGGAGAGCACCAGGGAACGGATGCCCGCAGCCGGGGCAGCTGCCGTTGTCCAAAAGGTTTCCCCGGAGAGCAGCAGCAGTTTCTCCTCGATGGGCAGGGACGCCGCAGGTCCGGGCAGTGGCCCGGGTACGGATGTGCGGGGATAGTCGCCGAGCGGTCCGGCTGCGGGGATTGGCATGTGCCGGAGTCTAGGACTCCGGTACGGTCCGCCGGAAGAGCACGAACGCGTTGGGGGGCCCGGTCCCGGGCATACACACGGGACCTGTGCGGAGGTTGGGCACGGCGGCTAGTGTTTCGGTATGCACCTGGCCGCAGAGCCGTGTCGGCGGATCGGAGCAGATCAATGATTAGCCATCTGGACCGGTACCGGCAGATCGCCGAGATACTCTCCCGGAACGGTTTGGGGTTCCTGGTGTCCGCCATGGGATTGGAAGGCCGGCTCCCGTTCCGCCGGCAGCAACCTCCGAATGAGGGCAGGCAGCGCCGGACCCGCCCGGAATACCTGCGCACCGCCTTGGAGGAACTGGGGCCCACCTACGTGAAGATAGGCCAGCTGCTCTCCACCCGCCCGGACCTGCTGCCGCCGGAGTACCAGGAGGAGCTCGCCAAACTGCAGGACGACGCCGTGCCGGTGCCGTGGCCGCGGATCCACGAGGAACTGCGGCAGGAGCTGGACGCGGACCCCCTGGAAATTTTCGCGTCCTTTAACACCAGCGTCATGGCCAGTGCCTCCATCGGCCAGGTGTATGCCGCCTCCCTTCGGGACGGCAGGCAGGTAGTGGTCAAAGTTCGCCGGCCGGGAATCGCCGAGGAGGTGGCCCAGGACCTTGAGATCCTGCAGAACCTGGCGAATACGGCGAGCAAGCACTGGGAAGCCGCGCGCGACTATGACGTCACCGGGCTGATGGAGGAGTTCGCCTCCACCCTGCGCGGAGAACTGGACTACCTGCAGGAAGGACGCAACGCGGACCGGTTCCAGCTGAACTTCGAAAACAACGCGGCCATCACCATCCCGGTCATCTACTGGGACTACACCACCTCACGGGTGCTGACCATGGAGCGCATCAACGGGACAAAGGTCACCGACACGGCCGCACTCGACGCAGCCGGCATAGACCGCCCGGCGCTCGCCCGCGCAGCTACTGCATGTGAGATGCAGATGGTTTTCGACGACGGTTTCTTCCATGCCGATCCGCATCCCGGGAACCTGTTCGTGGAGCCCGGCGGCAGTGTTGGATTGATCGACTTCGGCATGGTGGGGGAGGTGGATGAACGGCTGAGGAACCAGTTGTCCGGCCTGTTCGTGGGGATTGTCCGCCAGGATCCGGAACGAATGGCCAACGCGCTGGTGCGCATCAATGCCTCCGGGGTCCGGGTGGA
Organism: Arthrobacter sp. zg-Y40; assembly: GCF_020731535.1. Taxonomy (NCBI): domain Bacteria; kingdom Bacillati; phylum Actinomycetota; class Actinomycetes; order Micrococcales; family Micrococcaceae; genus Arthrobacter; species Arthrobacter sp. zg-Y40. The sequence continues at coordinate 433,573 of NZ_JAJFZS010000008.1, read as the reverse complement.
CCGGGTCAAGCTGCGGATGGACCTGGGTCCGCTGATCCGGATGTATTCGGGAAAGGACCTGCGCACCGCACCGGTGGGCAACATCATCACCACCGGGCTGGGCATCCTGCGCGCGCACCACATCCAGCTGCCCCGGGAAATGGCCCTGTTGCTGCGCATGCTGATCATGACCGAGGGGATGGGCGAAGTACTGGACCCGGACTTCCGGCTGGGCCCGGTCCTGGGGCCGTATGCCCGGCGGATGGCCCGGCAGCAGCTGAACCCGGTGAACTACGCACGGCGGCTGGGCCGGGCAGGTACAGAGGTCCTGGAGTTGGGTGCAGAGCTACCTGACCAGGTGCGCCGGCTGCTAAACACCCTGGACTTCGAGGGGATGGAGGTCCACATCCGGGCGGAGGAGCTGCTGCCGCTGGTGATCCGGCTGGAGCGCGTGGGCAACCGCATGGTTGCAGCCATTTTCGCCTCCGCCTTTATCCGCGGCGTGGGCGAGCTGGCCCTGGGGGATTCCTCCCGCTGGAAGTCCTGGCAGGCACCGCTGATGAGCGCAGGGCTGGCGTCCACGGGGGCGCTCGGCGGGTACATTGCCTGGACCTCCCGCCGGACGCGGCTCCGCGGCCTGTAGCCGAAGACGGTCAGGGAATCACGGGCTTCACCCTGGCCGGGCGGGCGGGATCTGCCGCAGGAACCTGGCCAAGCTTCGCCGTCGGAACGTGCGCGGTCTCCCTTGCTGTGAAGGCCGAGACGGCCGCGATGAGGCAGATCACCGCGGTGAATCCGCTGGTCACCAGCCAACCGCCCGGGTCCAGGCCGCCGAGCGCCGCAACGATGGACGGCGCAAAGCCGGCCATCAGGAAGCCGAGCTGGGTGCCGATGGCCAACCCGGAGAAACGCACGTTGGCGCTGAACATTTCGCCGTAGAAGGAAGGCCACACGGCATTAGCCGCGGCGTAGCCGCAGGAGAACACCGCGATGGATAGGGCAAACTGCAGCAGCGTGTTCCCCGACTCCATGGACAGCAGGTAGAAGGGCATAATCACCGCACTGGACACGGCGCCATAGATAAAGACGGGCCGGCGGCCGATCCGGTCGGCCACCCGGCCGAAGAGCGGCTGTGTCAGCAGGGCGACGGCGTTGCCGGCCACCACCAGCCATAGCGTGATGTTCTCGTCGACGTCGCCCACTTCCGTGCCGTACTTGATGGCGAGCGTGCCGTACACCGTGGACACCGCAGCAATGAAGGCGCAGCAGATGACCCGAAGGACATCGCGCCAGTGGTTCTGCAGCAGTACGCCCACCGGCAGCTTGGCAAGTTCGTTGCGTTCCTTGGCTTCGGTAAACGTAGGGGTTTCGTGCAGCGACCGGCGGATGAAGTACGTGACTATTACCACCACGGCGCTGAGCCAGAACGGAATGCGCCAGCCGATGCTGTATTTGATGTCATCGGGCAGCGAGACAACGGGGATAAAGACCATGGCGGCAAGGATCTGGCCACCCTGGGTACCGGTGAGGGTCCAGGAGGTAAAGAAGGAGCGGCGGTTGTCCGGTGCGTGTTCCAGGGTCATGGAGCTGGCGCCGGCCTGCTCGCCGGCGGCCGACAGCCCCTGCATCAGGCGGCAGAAAACCAGCAGGATCGGCGCCCACCAGCCGATGGTGCCAAAGTCCGGAAGGCAGCCGATCAGGAACGTCGAACCGCCCATGAGCAGCAGCGTGAACATCAGCACGCGCTGGCGTCCCACCCGGTCACCGAAGTGGCCCAGGATGACGGCGCCCACCGGGCGCGCCACGTAGGCGAAGCCGAAGGTGGCGAGCGACATCACGCTCGCCTGGGCGTCAGCGTCCGGGAAAAACACGCGGGGAAAAATCAGGGCGGCAGCTGAGCCGAAAATGAAGAAGTCGTAATACTCGACGGCGCTGCCCATAAAGCTGGCAGTCGCGGCTTTGCGCGGGGTCTTGCCCGGTGCTGATCCGGCGGGGGCGGATGCGTCCATTGCATCTCTCCTGACATGGGCGGAAGCGGTAGGGGAAGCTGTGCTGGAGGAGATTGTGCGGAACATTGTGCGGAACGTTTGTGCGGATAGCGCACGCCTGTGCATGATCCGTACACGTGAAGTAATGTAGCTCACAGCGAAGTCTCCGGCAAGGCGCAATCCCTTACACAGGGAATGCTCCGTCACGGCACGGAGACGGGTGAATCATGCAGCGGGAGGAGCTGGTCCATGAGCGGCACCAATGAAACATTCATTGTCGGACTGATCGGTGAAGGCATCACCGCCTCGCTCACGCCGCCCATGCATGAGCGCGAAGCCGCCTGCCAGGGACTGCGCTATATCTACCGCCCCATCGACCTCCTGACGCTGGGGCGGCCCGGCACCGATGTCGGCGAGGTGCTGCGTTGGGGCCGGGACCTGGGCTTCAACGCCTTCAATGTCACCCATCCCTGCAAGCAGCTGGTCCTGGCCGAGCTGGATGACGTCTCCGACGACGCCGCCCGGCTGGGCGCCGTCAATACCGTGCTAATCCGGAACAGCCGGTTCATCGGGCACAACACCGATTTCTCCGGTTTCGGCAGTGCCCTGGCGGATGGCCTGCCGGACGCCGAGCTGGACTCGGCAGTGCAACTGGGCGCCGGCGGCGCCGGCGCCGCCGTGTCCTACGCACTCCTAACCGCCGGAACCCGCCGGCTCACCATCCTGGACCTCGAGCCGGCACGGGCCGCGGACCGGGCAGCGGCCCTCACGCATCTGTTTCCCGGCCGGCAGATCACCGCCGGCACGCCCGGGGACCTGCCCGCTGCGCTCCCCGGGGCGGACGGACTGGTGCACGCCACTCCGCTGGGGATGCACTCCCATCCCGGCCTCGCCGTCGATCTGGACCTGCTGGACCCCTCCCAGTGGGTAGCGGACGTGGTTTACCGCCCGGTGGACACGGAACTCGTCCGCGGCGCAAGGGCCAAGGGCTGCCGGGTACTGGACGGCGGCCGGATGGCCGTGGGACAGGCCGTGGACGCTTTTGAACTCATCACCGGCATCCGGCCCGACCCCGCCCGGATGCACGCCCACTTCACGGAACTCATCAGCCAGGGCCGCTGAGGCCGGGAACCGGAGCACCCATGCGCACCTCTATCGCCACCGTCTGCCTGAGCGGCAGCCTCGAAGAGAAAATGCGGGCCTGCGCTGCGGCCGGCTTTGACGGCGTCGAAATCTTCGAACCGGACCTGGTGGTTTCTCCCTCCACCCCGGAACAGATCCGCGCGCTGGCCGGGAGCCTCGGCCTCAGCCTGGACCTCTACCAGCCCTTCCGCGATTTCGAAGGCGTGGGTGGTGAGGAACTGGCGGCGAACATGGTGCGGGCCCGGGCCAAGTTCGAGCTGATGAACCGGCTGGGTATTGAGACCATGCTGCTGTGCAGCAACGCGGGCACGGCAACCGTTAACGACGACGCCGTGGCTGCCGGCCAGTTGAGCCGCCTCGGTGACCTTGCTGCCGGGTACGGCGTGAAGGTGGCCTATGAGGCCCTGGCCTGGGGCCGCTACGTCAACGATTTCGAGCACGCCCAGCGCATAGTGGATTTGGCCCGGCATCCGAACATCGGCACCTGCCTGGACAGCTTCCACATCCTCTCCCGCGGCTGGGACCCGGGAGCCATTGAAAAGATCCCGGCGGAGAAGATCTTCTTCGTCCAGCTGGCCGACGCCCCGAAACTGTCCCTGGACGTGCTGTCCTGGAGCCGGCACTACCGGGTCTTCCCCGGCCAGGGCGCTTTTGACCTGGTGGGCTTTATGGCGCATCTGGTCCGCACCGGCTACGATGGACCGGTCTCGCTGGAGATCTTCAATGACGTGTTCCGGCAGACGGCTGAGGAACGCACCGCCGTGGACGCCATGCGTTCGCTGACCTTGCTTCAGGAACGCACCGCCGCCCGTCTGGCGGCGGACGACGGCGCGGCACGCTATCCGATGTCCCTGGCGGCCCTGCCCCCGGTGGCCGAACCCAGCGGCTTCAGCTTCGCCGAGGTCAAGGCGGAGCACCCGGAGACTGTATCCACCTTGCTCCGCCAGCTCGGCTTCGAATTCGGCGGCCGGCACCGGACCAAAGCCGCGCAGCTGTGGACCCAGGGCCAGGCGAGGGTCATCATCAACGGTGCCGGCGCACTGGAACCGGGCATCTCCGCCCTCGGCCTGGACGTGCAGGATCCGCTGGCCGCCGCCTCGCGTGCCGTTCAGCTGCGCACCCGCCGGGTGCCGCGCGAAACCCAGGCGGATGAGCAGGTACTGCAGGCCGTGTACGCGCCCGACGGCACCGAAGTCTTCCTCTGCGAGGCCACCGCGGACGGTACGGCCGCCTGGGCGGGGGAGTTCAGCGCGGATCCGGGCGACGGCACGGACGCGGAGCCGCTGGTCACCGGCATCGACCACATCAACCTGTCCCAGCCGTGGCAGCATTTTGACGAAGCCGTACTTTTCTACGAAGCCACCCTTTCCCTCTCGGCTGCCGGTGCGCAGGAGGTTCCGAGCCCGATGGGCCTGGTCCGGAGCCAGGTGATGCGCAGCACCGCCGGCGGGGTGCGGCTGGCCCTGAACATCGCCCCGCTCGCGGTCGAGTCCGAACCGGGCGGCTATCCCCAGCACATCGCATTCGCCTGCACCGACCTGGTCGCTGCTGCGCGGCAGGCCGCCGGCCGGGGATTGCGGTTCCTGCCCGTACCGGCGAACTACTATGAGGACCTCGCTGCCCGGTTCCGGCTGGAGCCGGACTTCCTGGCCGCGCTGCAGGAATTGAACCTGCTGTACGACCGAGACGGCGACGGCGCGTTCCTGCACTTCTACACGGCCACCGTGGGGAACGTGTTCTTCGAAGTGGTGGAGCGGCGGGGCCGCTATGACGGCTACGGCGCACCCAACGCCCCGGTCCGGCTGGCGTCGCAGTATCTGGCGGCCGAAGGCACGCTGGCACGGAAGGACGGCTGAGAATGGAGGACAGCTACTACGTCAAGTCCGTGGAGAAGGCCTTCGCCGTACTCGGCGCCTTCAGCAAGGACGTTCCGGAACACACGGTCAGTTCGGCTGCGGCTGCGGCCGGCACCAGCCGGGCAGCGGCCCGGCGGTTCCTGCTGACCCTGCGGGACCTGGGGTATCTGGGCTACGACGGCACCGCTTTCCGGCTCGCTCCGCGGACCCTGGACATCGGCGCCTCCTTCCTGTCCCATCTTTCGCTGCCGCACGCCGCCGAACCGCACCTAAAGCAGTTGTCCGCAGATCTGGGGGAGACGACATCGCTGTGCATCCTGGACGGCAGCGACGTGGTCTACGTTTCGCGGATCACTTCGCCGCGGTTGGTGCGGGTGGCGGTCAACGTGGGCACCCGTTTCCCGGCCTGGGCCACCTCCATGGGACGGGTGATGCTGGCTGCACTGCCGGAAGCCGAGCAGGAGGAGTACTTCGCTGCGGTCCAGCTGATGCAGTACACGGCCGGCACGGTCGGCAGCATTGCGGAACTGCAGCACGCAGTGCGGCGCGCGGGAACCGAAGGGTTCTCGCGCGTCGCGGACGAACTGGAAAACGGACTGCGGGGCGTGGCGGTGCCGGTCCGCGGAGCCGACGGTTCAGTGGTCGCCGCAGCGAACGTGTCCCTGCAGCTGCACAGTTCCCCGGAGGAACGCATCGAAGAAACCGTGCTGCCGCACCTGCGGGCCGCCGCGGACCGGATCAGCAGGGACCTCGGCGGCCGCGCCTAGTGCATGCACCCGGCCCCTCAGGGACTAATGGTGGAAGCCGGGGTGCTCTGCTTCGCGGGGCATGGGCGCGTTCAGCTGGCTGAGATACGCCGTTTCCCGCCGAATGTCCGCCAGGAGGTTGTCGGCCAGGTCCATGCTCAGTCCGTTGCGGACCACAACCCGCTCCACCGTGAGGTTGGCCAGGTTGTCCGGCATGGGATACGCCGGTACCAGCCAGCCCTTGGTGCGGAGCCGTTCGGCAAGGTCGTAGAGGTTCCATTTGTCCGTCTGGCCGTCCTTCAGCCGCCATGCGAACACGGGGATATCAGAGCCGTCATTCCATAGTTCGAAGGGCCCGATTCCGGCGATTCCGCTGGACAGGTGCAGGGCCACATCCTGGGACGCCTGCTGGACCTTGGCGTAACCGTCCCGGCCCAGGCGGAGGAACAGGTAGTACTGCAGGACCACCTGGGCGCCGGGACGGGAAAAGTTCAGGGCGAACGTGGGCATGTCGCCGCCGAGGTAGCTGACATAGAAAATCAGGTCCTCCGGGAGCCACTGCCGTTCCCGCCACACCACCCAGCCCAGACCGGGGTAAACCAGGCCGTACTTGTGTCCGGACGTACTGATTGAATGCACGCGCGCCAGCCGGAAATCCCATTCCAGATCCTGCTGGATGAACGGGGCGATCATGGCGCCTGAAGCGCCGTCCACGTGGATGGCGATGTCCAGGCCGGTGGAGGACTGGATCTCATCAAGCTTCGCGGCAATCTGCTTTACCGGCTCGTACATGCCGGTGTAGGTCACGCCCATAATGGCGACGACGCCGATGGTGCCCTCATCGACGTACTTTTCCAGTTCAAAGCCGTCCAGGCACTTATGCTCCTCGCTGATGGGCACCAGCCGGGCCTCGATATCGAAGTAGTTGCAGAACTTTTCCCAGCACACCTGCACCGCGGAACTCATCACGAGGTTCGGCCTTTCCGCGGGTTTCCCCTCGCTGCGCCGTTTGTGCTGCCACAGCCGCTTCAGGGCCAGGCCGCCGAGCATGCAGGCCTCCGAGGAGCCGACCGTCGAGGTGCCGATGGTCCCCTCCGGGTCGGGTGAGTGCCACAGGTCCGCCAGGATCCGCCAGCAGTTCTGTTCAATCTGCGCGGTCTGCGGGTATTCATCCTTGTCGATCATGTTCTTGTCGAACGTCTCGCTGTAAAGCCGGTTCGCCTGGTCATCCATCCAGGTGCTGACAAACGTGGCAAGGTTCAGGCGCGCATTCCCATCCAGCATGGTTTGATCATGCACAATCTGGTACGCGGTTCCCGGCAGCATTTGCCCCTCGGCCAGCCGGAATTTCGGAGCGGACGTTTCTTCGCCCGGGCGGGAAAAAAGGGGATTAACCGATACGGAATCCTGGTTGTTCTGCGCCATTGTGGAAGCCTCTCGACGGGATGCCGGTCGGTATCGTGCCGTAGTGGACGGCGGGCGGATCCTCACAGGACTGTGCGCACCTGAAAACTATACGCGGGGCGAAAATCCATTACTAGGCTCAAGGCCAGCGGCCCGGACCGTGGGGCAAAGGCGTTTCCGCCACCACCCAATACGCCGGCTGGGCCCTGTTTGCACGGGGGTATCCATTGAGGGCAGGAACCTTCCGGACGTAACCTAGCGGCACCGGCATTCCTCCCCGCCCGGCGGCAGGGCCGGAGCAAAACCGGCGCAACCTGCGGCGAATCCGGGCCATACACAGGAGATATCCATGGCTTCACTTGCAAGGCGCGAACGCTTCGAACTGCCCGACCAGGTCCGGAAATTCTTTGAGGGGGACTGGGAGGTCCCGGCCTTCCCCATCGAGGAGTACCAGGACGGTAACAGCATGGTGATCCGTGCCGAACTGCCCAACATCAACCCCGAGCAGGACCTGGACGTTACGGTCAGCGACGGGATGCTGCATATCAAGGGTGAGCGGCGCGAACAGACCGAACACAAGGGCCGCAACGGCTACCGCTCGGAGTTCCGGTACGGCTCGTTCACCCGGGAAGTTGCCCTGCCCAGCGGCGCCAGCCAGGACGACGTCACCGCCTCCTACAACGACGGCGTCCTTGAAGTCCGCGTCCCCGTTCCCGAGGTTGGTCCCTCCTCCAAGAAGGTGCCTATCTCGCGCGGTTAGTTCCACCGCCGGAAGCCCAACCGGAAGGACCGGTATGACCACGCAGCCGGCACGGAAGCAGCGAACGTACCCGGACTGGCTGGTCATTGCCGTCCTGGCCTGCGGCGGCATTGTGGTTTCACTGGAAAAGACCGCCGTGGTGCCGCTGCTGCCCGAATACCCGCGGGTCTTCGGGGTCAGCAGCGACGACGTCTCATGGATGGTCACCGTAACCCTGTTGGCCGCCGCCGTGGCCACACCCATCGTGTCGCGGCTGGCGGACATGTACGGCAAGCGCCGGATGCTGCTGCTGGCAATGGCCATGATGGTGGTCGGAGCCTTCACAGCCTCGATTGGCGGAACCTTCACCTGGGCGCTGGTGGGCCGGGGACTGCAGGGCTTTTCCGGAGCGGTGATCCCGGTGGGAATCAGCATCCTGCGCGATGCCCTGCCGCAGAAGAAAATTGCGGGAGCCGTGTCCCTGATGAGCGCCAGCTTTGGAATTGGCAGTGCCCTGGGGCTGCCGTTGTCCGGGTACATCTACGACCGGCTCGGATGGCAGGCAACGTTTTGGGTGGTGGGAATAATCGCCGCGCTGCTCATGGTCGCCGTTGCCGTTTTTGTCCCGGAGTCGCACGTGCGCACACCCGGCCGCTTCGATTACCTCGGCGCAGTGCTGCTCTCGGCGGGGATGACCGCACTGTTGCTGGCCATTACCAAGGGCGGTGTCTGGGGGTGGACCAGTTATCCGGTGGTGGGCCTGTTCGCCGGTGCCGCCGTGTTCTTTGCCCTGTGGTTCCCGGCGGAGCTGCGCAACGGCCAGCCGCTGGTGGACCTCCGGACCTCTGCCCGCCGCCCTGTCCTGCTCACCAATATCGGGGCAGTACTGGTCGGCTTCTCCATGTACGCCAACATGCTGGTCACCACACAGCAGCTCCAGCTGCCCCGGGAAACCGGCTTTGGATTCGGGCTGAGCGTGGTGGTGGCGGGCTTGACCATGATCCCGTCCGGGCTGGCCATGGTGGCGGCTGCACCCGTGTCGGCAAGGATCACCAACGGTTTCGGCGCCAAAACCACCATGGTGAGCGGCTGCGCGGTAATGGCGGCCGGCTACCTCTGGCGTGTGCTGTTTGTGGGTTCGGTGACCGAAATCATCACCGGGGCAGTGATCATATCCGTGGGAACAGCCATGGCCATGGCCGCTATGCCCACCCTGATCATGAGCAACGTACCGCTGACGGACACTGCCGCGGCCAACGGAGTCAACACACTGCTGCGTTCGGTGGGCACCTCCACCTGCAGCGCCGTGGTGGCCACCGTCCTGGCATCGCTGACGGTGAGCATCAGCGGTGCCGCCTTCCCCAGCTTGGACGCCTTCCGGACCGTTTTCGTCTGCGCCGGAATCGCGGCACTTGCGGCCACCGGAGTGTCCTGCCTGATCCCGCGCTCCCGCCGGCGCGAGGCCACCCACCCGGATCTGCACGCGGCACCGGGGCAAGTGCAGCCGCAGCGCGCAGACGCGAAACGGGAAATCATGGTCCACGGACGCATGCTCTCGGCGGCGGACGGCAAGCCTGTGCAGCGCGGCACCGTCACCGCGCTGGATGGCACGGGCCGACCGGTGGACTGGGACCGCGCCGACGACGCCGGCTCCTACAACGTGGTGCTGCCCGGGGACGGGGAGTACGTGCTCGTCGCCAACCATGCCCACTGGCGGCCGGTGTCGGAGGTGCTGGCCTTCCCCGGCTCGGCGGCGAACCATGACATCCACTTCCGCCAGCGGCTGACCCTCTCCGGGCGGATCGAGCATGCCGGCCGGCCGCTTGCCGGTGCCCTGGTCATCCTGGTCCGGCCGGGAGGCCAGCCGTCGGTGGCCGTGCGTTCCGACACTGCCGGGAACTACGAGCTGCCGCTGCCCGGGGCCGGCAGCTACATCCTCAGCATCGTGGAGCCCGACGGTGTGAACACGCATTCCCGGCGTGTCGTCCTGCCCGCTCCGGAGACAAACATCGACGTCGAACTTGGCGGCCGCGGGCCCCGGACCAGCCTGCGGATCTGAACCGAAGACTGCGGGTAGGTCCGCTCGGTGCAACCAGCGGGCGAGAGCAAGCGCACAACCCCCGCTTTGGTCCGGGCCTGCCCGAGCGCATACGATCAATCTGGCGTAAAGCGGGATTTCGGCAACACGTGCCGAAGCTGAACCCGCCACGCGGACTCTTTTCACTCGTCTTTAGTTAGGGTATGCGGTGGATCTCACCCTCATGGTCGCGCTGGTGATCGCGCTGGCTTTATTCTTCGACTTCACCAACGGATTTCATGACACCGCCAACGCGATGGCAACTCCCATCGCCACCGGCGCAATCAAACCGAAAACAGCAGTGGCCCTGGCGGCCGTGCTCAACCTGGTTGGCGCTTTCCTCTCCACCGAGGTAGCCAAAACCATCTCGCACGGCCTGATCCGCGAGGGCGACGGCGGAATTCAGATCACCCCGGTAATGATCTTCGCGGGCCTCATGGGTGCCGTGATCTGGAACCTGATCACCTGGCTCAAGGGACTGCCCAGCAGTTCTTCCCACGCCCTGTTCGGCGGGCTGATCGGTGCCGCGGTAGTGGGTGCCGGGTTCGGCTCGGTGGACTTCTCGGTGCTGGTCTCCAAGGTGGTCCTGCCGGCACTGATCGCTCCGGTCATCGCGGGCTTTGTGGCGTACCTCGCCACCAAGCTGGCCTACCGGATCACCCGCCGGCATGACCCGGACTCCGGGGAGAAGCTGCCCCGCAAGCGCGGCGGCTTCCGCTACGCACAGATTTTCTCCTCCTCGCTGGTGGCCCTGGCGCACGGCACCAACGATGCGCAGAAGACCATGGGCGTCATCACCCTGGTCCTGGTGGCCGACGGACTGCAGACCGCCGGAACCGGCCCCCATTTCTGGGTGGTCGCCTCGTGTGCCGTTGCCATTGCTGCCGGTACCTACGCAGGCGGCTGGCGCATCATTCGGACCATGGGAACCGGCCTGACCGAGGTCAAGCCGGCCCAGGGCTTCGCTGCCGAAACCAGCACCGCAGCCGCCATCCTGGCCTCCTCCCACCTTGGCTTTGCCCTCTCCACGACCCAGGTTGCCTCCGGCTCCGTCATTGGTTCGGGCCTGGGCCGCAAGGGCGCGGTGGTCCGCTGGGGAACTGCCGGCCGGGTCGCCAGCGGCTGGCTGCTGACCCTCCCTGCAGCAGCGGTCATGGGTGCCGTCACCGCCGCCGTCGCCTCCATGGGAACAGCGGGCGTGGTCATCGACGCCGTCGTCGGGACGCTGGTTATCCTCGGCATCTTCCTGTGGTCACGGCGGGACAAGGTGAGCCATGACAATGCCGTCAGCAACAGCGGTATTGAAAACGCCGGCGAAGTCGTGAGCATCAAGAAGCGCCGCGGCAAGGGCAAGAACAAGGGCGGCAAGAAGGCCAAGCAGGGCAAGAACCACGGCAAGGCTAAAAAGAGCTCCAAGGGCCGCAAGAACAAGAACGGCAAAAACACCCGCAAGGTCAAGGCAGGTTCCAAATGAACATCCACTGGCTGGACTACCTCGTGGTCTTCGGCGTCACGCTGGTAGCCGCACTGATCGTCGTCGGCGTCTACTCCTTCGGAGTGCGGCTGTACGCCGTGTCCCAGGACGAAGCCACCGCTTCCACCCCGGGCAACCGTGTTGCCTTGGCGAAGGCCGGCGCGTTTGCGTGCTTCGGCGTGAGCGCCGTTGCAGTCCTGTACGGCATCTACCTGATTGTGCCGGCGCTGCACGGCAACCCAACATAAGTACGCTACCGCAGTCTACGGTCGTGGGTTGTGGTGATCCTGCCGGCCTTCTGCGTTGCCGGGCCCGGTTTGGGTCCCGAAACGTCAGTTCTGCGACGTCAGTTCTGCGACGCGGCGTCGCCCCCGGAGTAGAAGGGGTAGTCGGTGTAGCCCTCCGGGCCGAACGAGTAGAACGTCGTGGCGTCAGGGGTGTTCAGGGGCAGCCCCTCCTGCCAGCGGCGCACCAGGTCGGGATTGGCGATGGCCGGGCGGCCGACCACGACGGCGTCTGCGAGTCCGTCGGCAACCATGGCGATCGCTTCGTCACGGGTGGTGATGACGCCGAAGCCGGAGTTGAGGAACACCGGCCCGCCGAAGCGTGCACGCAGGGCCTGCACCAGCTCTCCGGCAGGGTCACGGTGCAGGATGCTGAGGTAGGCAAGGCCCAGCGGTGCAATGGCGTCCAGCAGGGCGCCGTGGGTGGCCAGCACGTCCGCCGGATCTGTCTCGAGCGCCCCCTGGACATTGTGTTCGGGGGACAGGCGCAGGCCCACGCGGTCCGCCCCGATTTCGGCGGCCACGGCGGAAACCGTCTCGATGACAAACCGTGCCCGGTTCTCCGGGCTGCCGCCGTAACCGTCGGTGCGCTGGTTGGAGGCGGGGGAGAGGAACTCGTGCAGCAGGTAGCCGTTGGCCCCGTGCAGTTCGACTCCGTCAAAGCCCGCGTCAACTGCCGCACGCGAAGCGCGTACGAAGCCGGCGGTCACTTCCGCCAACTCTTCGGTTTCCAGTGCCCGCGGCACCTCGTACTGCTGCTTGCCGTCATAAGTGTGGGACAGTCCGTCCACCGCGATGGCGCTGGGGGCAACCAGTTCCAGCCCGCCGGTGGTGTTGGTGTGGCTTACGCGGCCGGCGTGCATGACCTGCGCAACGATCCGCCCGCCGGCGTCGTGCACCGCGTCGGTGACCTTCCGCCAGCCGTCCAACTGCTCCGGGTCCACCAGCCCCGGCTGGCCCGGGAAACCCTGGCCTTCACGGCTGGGGTAGGTGCCTTCGCTGACAATCAGGCCCAGTGAGGCGCGCTGCCGGTAATGCTCAACCATCATGGGTCCGGGGATACCGTCCCGGCCGGCGCGCTGGCGGGTCAGCGGTGCCATCACCAGGCGGTTGGACAGCTCAAGGCTGCCGGCAGTCATCGGGGAAAACAGGTTCAAAACGCAACTCTTCCTATAGTGCGCCGCTGCGCACGCCTCTTGGGGTGGCAGCGGCAATTCCAATCCATAGGCGGCAACCCCGAAGCGGGCGCCCGTATTCCGCAGGGCTGTCTTCCGCCGCGCATCCCGGCCTGGTTAGCATTGCCAGATGGTCCGGACCGTGTACTACGCCTCGGCCTCACTCGACGGCTTTGACGCCGCCGGACACAACCCGGCGGGGTTCAACTCCGCCGATTACCTGGCCGCAGGCTTCGACCCCTTTTCCCCGCATCCGACGGAAGCCGCCGGAACCGAAGTGCCATCCGCCGCGGGAGCCGTGGTGATGGGCGCAGGCACCTACGCGCGGCTGCTGCGCCAGGTCCAGGAACACGGGCCTGCGGCATGGGACTGCCCGCAGGCGCCGGTGTGGGTCTATACCCACCATGAGTTTCCCGGCATAAACGGCGCTGACGTGATGTTCGTGCGCGGCCCCGTCAGTGAGTTCGCCGCAGACATTGCCGATTCCGCGAACGACGCCGACGTGTGGCTGCGCGGAACAAACCTTGCCGCCCAGTACCTCCGGGAAGGCCTGTTGGACGAGCTGCACCTGACTCTGCACCCGCTGCTGCTGGGCTCAGGGCAGGCGCTGCTGCCGGCCGCGGCGAATCAGCAGGTCCGCCTGCTCCGGTCAGAGCCTTCCGCGGACGGCAGCATGCGCCTGCACTACTCGTTCCTGCCGGGTGCCTAGCGGGTCTCGCGGATCATGTTGGTGATCCGGGCGGTGGACAGGCGCCGGCCCTGCTCATCCGTCATCACTACTTCATGCGTGGTGAGGGTATTGCCCAGGTGCAGCGCGGTGGCCGTACCGGTGACCAGCCCCGACGAGACGGACCGGTGATGCGTGGCCCCTATTTCAATACCCACCGCGTGCCGGCCCGGGCCTGCGTGCATTCCGGCACCAAAGGAACCAAGGGTCTCAGCGAGGACCAGATGCGCTCCGCCGTGCAGGATTCCGGCCACCTGTTCGTTGCCTTCCACCGGCATGGTGGCGACCAGGCGGTCCGGCGCCATTTCCAGGAACCGGATGCCCATCTTCACCACGAGCCGTCCGACACCGTGCGCGGCAAGCCAGTCGTGCAGCTCCTCCGGGACACCTGCGTCCAGGAGTTCCTGCCGGTGCGGGTTCGTGTGTGCCGCGGGGCCCCCCGGGCCCGGCGTGAAAATCTCGCTCATGGCAACTAGGCTTGCATTTGTGAGTGAATCTACCAAACTGGCCGGCACCCCCCTTAGCAAAAGCGACACCGAAAACAGCGGCACCGATGATAGCAGCACCAAAAGCAACGGCACGGACGCCGGCACTGCAGCGGTTCAGCTCGGGAACGTGAATGCCGGGGGACACAACCGGTTGCTGGTGATTGACGGTCACTCCATGGCTTTCCGGGCCTTCTACGCCCTCCCGGCCGAGAACTTCTCCACTGACACGGGCCAGCACACCAACGCGGTGTACGGATTCACGTCCATGTTGATCAACCTGATCAAAGAAGAGAAGCCCACCCACGTAGCGGTGGCCTTTGACCTGGACACGCCGACGTTCCGCTCGGAGGAGTACACCGAGTACAAGGGCGGCCGGAACAAGACGCCCGAGGAGTTCCACGGGCAGATTGACCTGATTATCAAGGTCATGGAGGCCATGCGCATTCCTACCCTTTCCATGGACGGCTACGAAGCGGACGACGTCCTGGCAACCCTCGCCACCAAGGCGTCGGCGCAGGACTGGGACGTGATGGTGGTCTCCGGTGACCGCGATGCCTTCCAGCTGGTGGATGACCATGTCACCGTGTTCTACCCCAAGAAGGGTGTATCCGATCTGCCCCGGATGGATGCCGCGGCGGTCGAAGCGAAGTACCTGGTGCCGCCGGACAAGTACTCCGACCTTGCCGCGCTGGTGGGCGAGACCGCGGACAACCTGCCGGGCGTTCCCGGTGTGGGACCCAAAACGGCGGCGAAGTGGATTAAGCTCTACGGCGGCCTCGAGGGGATCCTCGAGAATCTGGACGCCATCAAGGGCAAGGTTGGCGATTCCCTGCGCGAGAACATCGAAGACGTTAAGCGGAACCGGCGCCTGAACCGGCTGCTGCGGGACCTGGACCTGCCCGTGGAGCTCGACGCGATGGCTGCCCGGCGCCCGGACCGGGAGGCCATCGAGGAACTCTTCGACGCCCTGCAGTTCAACGCGCTGCGCAAGCGGCTCTTCGACGTTTACGGGGAAGAGGAGGGCGAGGCCAGTACCCATGCCGAAGTGGCTGCCCCCGAACACAGTGTCCTGACGGACGCCGGAGCCCTGCAGGACTGGCTGCGGGCCACCAACCAGGCCCGTACCGCCGTGCAGCTTGTGACCGAAGGAGCGGCCGCGTCCCGCGACGTCGTCGGCATCGCCCTGGTGACCGACGCCTCCGCGGCCTATGTGCCGCTGACCGGGCTCGACGCCGAGGCCGAGCAGGTGCTCGCAGCATGGCTGGCGAACCTGGATGCTCCCAAGGTGGTGCACGATTTCAAGGAGGCCTACAAGTCCCTGGCCGCCCGCGGGCTGCACCTGGCCGGGGAAGTGGATGACACCGCCATTTCCGGCTACCTGATCCAGCCGGACCGCCGCAGCTACGAACTGGCGGACCTGGCCCAGTACCACCTGAAAATGAATATTGTTCCGGCGGCAGCAGCCAGCAACCAGTTGGAACTGTCCCTGGGCGATGAAGATGCAGCCACCCCTGCCGTATCCAAGGCCTTCGCGGCACTGCGCCTGAGCGAGCACTTCGCCGGCCAGCTCGTGGAGCGCGGAGCCAACCAGCTGCTGGGCGGACTGGAGCTGCCGCTGTCCGAGGTGCTGGCGGAAATGGAACTGGCCGGTATTGCCGTGTCCTCCGAGAAGCTGGACCGGCTGCTGGATGATTTCAGCGCCACCATCACGCACGCCAGCGACGAGGCCTTCCGGATCATCGGCAAGGAAATCAACCTCGGTTCGCCCAAGCAGCTGCAGGCGGTCCTCTTTGATGAACTCGGCCTGCCGAAGACCAAGAAGATCAAGACCGGCTACTCCACCGACGCAGACGCGCTGACGGACCTGATCGTCAAGACCGGGCACCCGTTCCTTGAACAGCTGCTGGCCTTCCGGGACGCGTCCAAGCTGCGCTCCACCGTGGAGGGACTGCGCAAAGCCGTTGCCGACGACGGCCGCATCCACACCACGTACGCCCAGACGGTGGCGGCCACCGGACGCCTGTCCTCGGTGAACCCGAACCTGCAGAACATTCCGATCCGCTCGGAGGAGGGCCGCCGCATCCGCGAGGTGTTCGTGGTGGGCAACGGCTACGACGAACTGCTTACCGCCGACTACTCGCAGATCGAAATGCGGATCATGGCCCACCTTTCCGGTGACGAAGGGCTGATTTCCGCCTTCCGTGCCGGCGAGGACCTGCACCGCTTTGTAGGCTCGCATGTGTTCAACGTGGCCCCCGAAGAAGTAACCAGCGCCATGCGTTCCAAGGTCAAGGCCATGTCTTACGGCCTGGTCTACGGCCTGAGCTCCTTCGGCCTGTCCAAGCAGCTGGCCATCCCCGTCGATGAAGCCCGGACCCTGATCCGGGACTACTTCGAACGCTTCGGCGCCGTGCGCGACTACCTGCGCGGCGTCGTCGAGCAGGCCCGCAAGGACGGCTTCACCTCCACCATCGAGGGGCGCCGACGCTACCTGCCGGACCTTTCCAGCGACAACCGGCAGCTGCGCGAAATGGCTGAGCGTGCCGCACTGAACGCCCCCATCCAAGGGTCCGCGGCGGACATCATCAAGAAGGCCATGCTGGGCGTGGATGCAGAGCTGAAGGCACAGGGACTCAAATCCCGGATGCTGCTGCAGGTCCATGATGAACTGGTCCTCGAAGTCGCTCCCGGCGAGCGGGACACGGTGGAAAAGCTGGTCCGCGCGCAGATGGGCGCGGCGGCGGACCTGTCTGTGCCGCTGGATG
This sequence comes from Arthrobacter sp. zg-Y40, assembly GCF_020731535.1. NCBI lineage: Bacteria > Bacillati > Actinomycetota > Actinomycetes > Micrococcales > Micrococcaceae > Arthrobacter > Arthrobacter sp. zg-Y40. Next base: position 416,728 of record NZ_JAJFZS010000008.1, on the reverse strand, counting down.
TCTCGGTTGGTCAGGGCGTCAGCTGGCACGAAGCCGGCCACTGAGTACGCGGCGCCGCCGCTTCAACACAGGGGGAAGCATGGGAACGGACAACGGCACGAACAACGGCGCGGTCAACGGCACGGTCGGGCTGCGGTTCGCTTCGTTCCCGGCAGGTTACGACGCCGCGGACCATCGCAAGGCCGATGAGCGGACGGTTCGGTGGTTCGACGCCGTTAATCTTGGCTTCCACGAGGACCGCAGCATCCCGGAACGCTTCCCGGCCCAGGTGGACGGTTACCTGCGGGACGGGCGGATCCTGACCGCGGTATACGACGACGATATGCCGGAGTATGCCTGGGATCCGGCGGTGCCAGTGGCCACCTACGGCACCATGGTCAACGACATGAACGTAGGCGGACGGGAGCTGCTTCCCGCTCATTTGGTTACGGCGGTCACCGTGCGTCCCACGCACCGGCGCCGCGGGATCCTGCGGCAGATGATTACCTCGGACCTTGCGCGGGCCAAAGCGGCCGGCTTGGCGCTGGCGGCCCTCACGGCGTCGGAGGCAACCATCTATGGACGGTTCGGGTTCGGCGCCGCCACTTCCACCGCCCGAGTAGAGCTGGACACCAGGGGTGGCCTGGAGTTCAGTGCGCCGCCGAGGGGCAGCATTGCCGTTGCCGACCCTGACAAGATCCTGGCGTTGGCGCCGGAACTTTTCCGGGCCCATCTGGAGCGTACCTTCGGTGCCCTGGGCCGGCAGCATGCGTACGCCATGCGTGCGGCCGGGAAATGGAACGGGGAAAACACGGAACCGGACCGGGCGGTGCGGAGTGTCCTGCGCTTCAACGCAGAGGGGGTCCCGGACGGCTACGCGGCCTACAAGTCGCTGGGCTGGCGAAACGAACCGCACACCATGAAGGTCATCGACCTGGTGGCGTCCAGTGACGAGGCGTACCGCGAACTGTGGCGTTACCTGGGGTCCATCGACCTGGTGGACCGGTTGACGTATGCCGAAGCTCCGGTGGAGGATCCGCTGCCCTGGATGCTCGCGGATCGGCGCCGCTACACCGTAAAGAACATCGAGGACGTCCTGTGGCTGCGGATCCTGGACGCTCCGGCCGCCCTGGCCGCGCGCGGCTATTTCGGCGACGGCGCGGTGGTGCTCCACGTCACGGATCCGATGGGCCTGGCGGACGGGACCTTCCTGCTGAAGGTGCGTGACGGCGTCGGGACATGCGCTCCGGCCGAACCGGGAGAGGACGCCGGCACGCTGCGGGCGGAACTGACGGTTGCGGCCCTGGGCTCGCTCTACCTGGGGGCGGTGAGTGCCCGGACCTTGGCAGCCGCCGGGGGAGTGCGGGCTCAGGATGATGCGCTGTCCCTTCTGGACTCACTGTTCACGGCAGGACCGGTGCCCTACTGCAGCACGCATTTCTAGGCCCCCGGGGTCCCCGCGCGCCGGATCCGGGTGTTTTTCTCCAGGTCACCGGGCAATCCCCTTTGACCTGCGTTGGCGGGTCCGGCTAGACTGATCGGGCGCGTAATAGCGCGAGTTATTACCCATCCTGTCCATCTCCGGGCAAACAAGCTGTTCGTCGCAGGCATTTACGTGCCTTCGTCTTTCACTTGGGCCAGTATCTGCCTGCGGGTTACCCCGCCGGTTAGTGGAAACCAGTCCGGAATACAAAACAACTTCCACATCGGAGTCCCAACTACATGACCATCACCACCAACGAGAAGTCCGGTACCCCGCAGGTCGCCATCAACGACATCGGTACTGCCGAGGACTTCCTCGCCGCGATTGACGCAACGATCAAGTACTTCAACGACGGCGATCTCGTCGAAGGTACCGTTGTCAAGGTTGACCGCGACGAGGTCCTGCTCGACATCGGTTACAAGACCGAGGGTGTCATTCCTTCCCGCGAGCTTTCCATCAAGCACGACGTTGATCCCGGAGACGTTGTCTCCGTTGGCGATCAGGTCGAAGCCCTGGTGCTCACCAAGGAAGACAAAGAAGGCCGTCTGATCCTGTCCAAGAAGCGCGCACAGTACGAGCGCGCCTGGGGCGACATCGAGAAGGTCAAGGAAGAAGACGGCGTCGTTACCGGTACCGTCATCGAGGTTGTCAAGGGTGGTCTTATCCTCGACATCGGGCTGCGCGGCTTCCTGCCGGCATCCCTCGTGGAGATGCGTCGTGTCCGCGACCTGGCTCCGTACATCGGCCAGCAGATCGAAGCCAAGATCATCGAGCTGGACAAGAACCGCAACAACGTTGTTCTGTCCCGCCGCGCATGGCTCGAGCAGACCCAGTCCGAGGTTCGCTCCACGTTCCTCAACAAGCTGGAAAAGGGCCAGGTTCGTCCGGGCGTTGTTTCCTCCATCGTCAACTTCGGTGCATTCGTGGACCTGGGCGGCGTCGACGGCCTGGTTCACGTCTCCGAGCTGTCCTGGAAGCACATCGACCACCCCTCCGAGGTTGTCGAAGTTGGCCAGGAAGTCACCGTTGAGGTTCTGGAAGTTGACCTCGACCGCGAGCGTGTCTCCCTGTCGCTGAAGGCTACGCAGGAAGATCCGTGGCAGACCTTCGCCCGCACCCACGCCCTCGGCCAGGTTGTTCCGGGTAAGGTCACCAAGCTGGTTCCGTTCGGTGCGTTCGTCCGCGTCGAAGACGGCATCGAAGGCCTGGTCCACATCTCCGAGCTGGCAGTGCGCCACGTGGAGCTCGCCGAGCAGGTTGTCTCCGTTGGTGACGAACTGTTCGTCAAGGTCATCGACATCGACCTTGAGCGCCGCCGCATCTCGCTGTCCCTCAAGCAGGCCAACGAGGGCGTCGACCCCGAGGGCACCGAGTTCGATCCGGCTCTGTACGGTATGGCTGCAGAGTACGACGAAGCCGGCAACTACAAGTACCCGGAGGGCTTCGACCCCGAGTCCAACGAATGGCTCGAAGGCTACGAGACCCAGCGTGCCGCTTGGGAGCAGCAGTACGCTGACGCCCAGGCCCGTTGGGAAGCCCACAAGAAGCAGGTCGCCCAGCACAACTCCGAGGACATCGCTGCTGCATCGGAATCCCACGATTCCGGCACCACCAGCTACTCCTCCGAACCGGCCGTTGCCGAGACGGGTGCCGGCACGCTGGCTTCCGACGAAGCCCTGGCTGCACTGCGCGAGAAGCTCACGGGCAACTAATTCCGGCCAGGCCGCTTCGGTGAGCCGGATGCAGTAAACCAAAAGCGGGCCCCCACGAAAGTGGGGGCCCGCTTTTGTGTGGATGCCGTTCCAGTGGCGCTAGGCGGATTCCCGGACCACAAGGGACGTGGGCAGCCGCGTGACGCGTTCCGCCGGACGCCCTTCGATCAGGTCCACCAGGATCTCCGCCATCTTCTCGCCCAGCAGCGAGATCGGGTGGTGGATGGTGGTCAGCGCCGGGGCCACGCTGGTGGCGTAGTAGTCATCATCAAATCCGACGACGGCGACGTCGTCGGGGATCCGCAGCCCGCGTTCCTTGAGCACCGTGTAAGCACCGGCTGCCATCTGGTCATTGGCGGCGAAAACGCCGTCCAGCGGCTGCCCGCGGTCCAGCAGCCGGCGCATGGCGGCGGCCCCCGAGGCCACGGTAAAGTCACCGGCTTCCACCAGGAGGTCGCTGAGGCCGGCACGCTGCACGGCAGTACGCCAGCCCGCCAGCCGGTCCACGCCCGGATGCATGTCCTGCGGGCCGGCAATGGTTGCAATACTGCGCCTGCCGGCACTAATCAGCCGCTTGGTGGCTGTAGCCGCCCCTTCCTCGTTGTCCACCTCGACGAAGTAGGCCTCGGCGGAGTCCAGCAGGGGACGGCCCGCGAAGACCAGCGGCAGGAAGCCGTTCAAATGCGTCCAGGAATGATCCCCGGTGTGGTGTGACACCACCAGGACCCCGTCCACGTTTCCGCCCAGCAGGTACCGCCGGGTTTTCTCCGGATTGGACTCAGAGGACGTCACCATGTTGAGCATGTACTCGGTGGTGTTCAGGTAACGTGCAACGCCTTCCACCACGGCAGCGAAGAAGGGATCCGCGAAGACCTTGGAGGTGGACTCCGGGACCAGCAGAGTCACAGTGTAGGTGCGTCGGCTGGCGAGGGTCCTGGCAGCACGGTTCGGCACATAGTTCAGGACCTTCACTGCCTGCTCCACCGACGTGACGAGGTGCGGGTCAACGGAGGATGAACCGTTGACCACGCGTGACACCGTGGCACGGGAGACTCCGGCCAGGGCCGCGACCATTTCGAGGGTCGGGGCGGAACGGACCTGGCCGGACTCAGCTTTCACTTATATCTCCCTGCGCCTTGGGCCGGGGTGCCCGGCTGATGCCAGCTTACGGGACCTCACACGGCTGTCGCTGCCCCTGCGGCGCTCCGGGTCCCGGCGATGAGGCCGCGGTAGGCATGTCCGCTGTCCTTCACCGTCCGCTCCTGCGTGTCGTAATCCACGCGGACAATGCCGAAGCGTTTGCTGTAGCCCCAGGACCACTCGAAATTATCCAGCAGGGACCATACAAAGTAGCCGCGCACATCGGCACCGGCGGAGATGGCCTCTCCCACGGCGCGGATGTGGTCGAGGATAAAGCGCGTGCGCTCAGCATCCGGGACACTGCCGTCTTCGGCAACCTCGTCCTCGTACGCGGCACCGTTCTCGGTGATGTACAGCGGGGGCAGGTCCGGGTACTCCTCGCCCAGCCGAAGGAGCAGCTTGCGCAGCCCGTCCGGGTTCACCTCCCAGTCCATCCCCGTGCGCGGCAGGCCGCGGCTGGGGAAGGTGATGTGTTCGGCCCCAACCCACGGAGACGCCGTCGGCCGTCCTGCACCCCCGCCGTGCCCGTCGGATCCGCTGGTATCGGGGTGTCCGCTGATTTGGTCATCGTGGTAGTGGTTCACGCCCAGGAAGTCGATGCGGGCGCCAATGGTTTCCATGTCGCCGGGCTGGATGACCTCTTGGAGGCCATAAGGCGCCAGGTCGCGGAGGGAATCCTCCGGATATGCTCCGCGCAGGATCGGATCCAGGAAAATCCGGTTCTGCAGGGAGTCGAACTGGCGCGCCGCCTCGAGGTCTATGGGGTCCGCCGGGTCACGGGGGATGGAGTTGCTCAGGTTCAGCGTGATGCCGATCTGCTCCGCGCCCAGGCGGCGGAGTTCGTTCACCGCCATGCCGTGGGCCAGGTGCTGGTGGTGGACGGCGGCAACCGCTGCGCGCGGCTCCTGCCGGCCGGGAGCGTGCGCCCCGGACCCGTAACCGAGCAGCGACGAGCAGAACGGTTCATTAAACGTTGTCCAGTGCTCCACCCGGTCGCCCAGCGCGGAGTAGACATCCTGTGCATACTCCACGAACCGGTATGCGGTGTCGCGGTTGGTCCACCCGCCTGCCTCCTCCAGGGCCTGGGGGAGGTCCCAGTGGTAGAGGGTGAGCCAGGGAAGGATCCCGGCTTCCAAGAGTTCGTCCACCAGACGAGAGTAGAAATCCAGTCCCTTGCGGTTGAGGTCCCGGCCGCCCGGCCGAACCCTCGCCCAACTGGTGGAAAACCGGTAGGAGTCCAGTCCCAAGTCCTTCATCAGGGCCACGTCCTGCGGCATCCGGTGGTAGTGGTTCACGGCAACTGCCGGGGTGTCTCCGTTGCGTACGTTGCCGGGTACTGCGGCAAAGGCGTCCCATATGGAGTCTTCCTTGCCATCCTCCCGCGCTGCGCCTTCAACCTGTGCGGCCGCGGTGGCGGATCCCCAGATGAAGCCGTCCGGGAAGTTGTTCCATTCCGGGGTGTTGTTAGTCATTAACCCTTCACTGCTCCCTGCATAATTCCGGATATAAGTTGTTTGCCTGCCAGCACAAAGAGGATGAGCAGGGGGATGGTGGACAGCACCGCGCCGCTGAGGACTACCGAGTAGTCCACGTACCGTGAGGACTGCAGCTGGCTGAGTGCGGTTTGGAGCGTGGGATTGCTTGCGTCCAGGACCAGCAGCGGCCACAGGAAGTCGGTCCACGCGGACATAAACGTAAAGAGGCTGAGGATTGCCATGGCCGGACGGGCCGCGGGCAGTGCGACGTGCCAGAACGTCCTGATCATGTTGGCCCCATCCATGCGGGCGGATTCGATGAGTTCGTCGGGAATGACGTCCACGAGATATTGGCGCATAAAGAATACGCCGAACGCCGTGACCAGCGTCGGCACGATTACGGCGCCGATTTCACCGGTCCAGCCCAACTCCCGCATCACCATGAACAACGGGATGATGCCGAGCTGGGTGGGAATAGCCATGGTGGCCACAACGGCCACCATCAGCACACCGTTGCCGCGGAAGCGCAGCTTGGCGAACGCGTAGCCCGCCAGCGTGGAGAAGATGACCACGGAAACGGTGATGATGCTGGAAATCAGGATGCTGTTCCACAGTGCCGTCCAAAACGGGATGGTGTCCAGCACCTCGCCCACGTTCGCCCAGAAGTTGCCGCCCGGCAGCAACGGCGGGTACGTCAGGCCCAGCGCCTCGTTGGAGCGGCTGCCTACTACTGCAGACCACCACAGGGGATAGGCCGAGCCGACGAAGAAGGCCAGCAGCAGGCCGTACGTCAGGAAACCGGGGCGGAGCCCGTTCCCGAAGATCCTGTTCCGCAGGGACTGCTTCCTCCTGGGAGGGACGCTTCCGCGCCCCGGGGCGGGGGCTTTGCGTTCAATGACACTCACTTGTTCTTCCCTTTCAGTGCCGCACGACGGCGGGACCGCCGGCTGTCCGAGGAGGCTATGCGCCTGGACAGGGCCAGGTTGACGACTCCGAAAACGACAATCAGGAGGAACAGGAGCCAGGCAATGGCCGAGGCCCTTCCGAAGTCCTGGCGCTGGAAAGCCATCTCCCAGAGGTACAGCACAGTTGTCTGGAACTGCCGTTGGGCGCCGCCGGCGTACGTCGGATCCAGCAGGCGCGGCTCCGTGAAGATCTGGAGCCCGCCGATGGTGGAGGTGATCACCACGAAGATCATGGTGGGCCGGATGCTGGGCAGCGTAATGCTGAAGAACCGGCGGACGGCACCCGCACCGTCCAAGGCTGCGGATTCGTAGATTTCGCGCGGTACCGACTGCATGGCGGCCAGCAGGATCAGCGCGTTGTAGCCGGTCCACCGCCAGTTGACCATGCTCGCCACCGCGACGTGGCTGGGGAACGTTTCCGTGCGCCACTGGATCGGATCGATCCCGAAGTTGCCCAGGATGCTGTTGATCAGTCCGTGTTCTTCGCCGAACATGTTCGTGAAGATCAGCGCAACGGCCACGGGGGTCACAACGTAAGGGACCAGTACACTCATCCGCCAGAAGGTCTTGGCGCGGATGTTCTGATCCAGTACGGCTGCAATCAGCAGTGCCCCGGCAAGCTGGGGGATGGCGGAGAGAAGGAAGATGCTCAGCGTGTTGAAGAGCGAGTTCCAGAAGAAACGGTCACCCAGGACGTCGGCAAAGTTTCCCAGACCGACGAAGTCGCCCTGGCCCTTCAGCAGGTGCCAGTCGTAGAGGGAAACGAAGAACGTGTAGATGAGCGGGAACAGGCCCACCAGTGCGAAGAGAAGGAAGAAGGGGGAAATATAGAGGTAGGGGGAAACTTTGAAGTCCCACACATTGAGACGCTGCCGGAAGGACAGTTCGGTCTTGGGTGCCGGCGCTGCCGGCGCGGGTGGCTTTACGGTTACGGTCATGTTGATTCTCACAGTCCATGCGGGGGCCTCCGGTTTCCCGGAGGCCCCGACGGGTGTGCTAGTCCTTGACGACCAGCTCGTTCAGTAGCTTGACTGCTTCATTCCAGGAGCCTTCGCCGTCCAGGCTGCCCGAATCGAGCTGGGTCAGTGCGGCACCGAACACCTTCTCCTGGATGACGGAGTCGTCCGGGCCCTTGAACTGGGCCTTTACGCCTTCTGCACGCGAGGCCAGGATGGCTCCGGTCGGCGCGTTGTTGAAGACGGTATTGGGTTTGGCTTCCTCGGCAAGCTGCTTCTGTGCTTCAAGGGTGCTGGGGAAGTTGTTTGCCGCTGCGGACTGCTTGACCTGCTGTTCCGGGGCGGTGAGCCAGGCAGCCAGGGCTGCTGCTTCTTCCTTGTGCTCGGAGGTTTCGGGAACGGAGAGGAATGCACCGCCCCAGTTCGAGGCGCCGCCGGGGAAGACATCAGCAAAGTCCCAGCCGGAGTTCTCGCTGCCGCCTGCAGATTCCAGCTGTTCCTGGATGGTGCCGAGCATCCATCCCGGGCAGACGAACGTGGCGAAGGAACCGTCGGTGAAAGCCCGGCCCGTGCCCCAGTCAAACTTCTTTTCATTGGCGGAGAGACCGGCTTCGGTTCCCGCTGCAAGCTGCATGAACTGTTCCTTCATGGCGGCGTTGTCCTCGATGTTCAGCTCGCCGTCGGCCGTGTAGTAGCCCTCTTCCATCTGGTTCACCATCGAGTTCCAGACGAAGCCGGACTGGTCGTACCAGGCCTTGCCGGTCTTCTCGTGGTACTGGTTGCCCAGTTCGAAGTAACGGTCCCAAGTGGCGTCGTCGCCGCCAAACAGTTCGGCAACAGCTTCCCGGTCGCTGGGCAGGCCGGCGGCTTCGAAGAGCTTGCCGTTGTAGCACAGGCCCTGCGGGCCGATATCCGTGCCGTAGCCGATAACGCGGCCGTCAGCATCGGTGCCCTGCTCGAACTTCCAGTCGACCCAGTTGTCCTTGATGTCCTCGGCACCGTACTCGTTCAGGTCAACGAACTGGTCCGAGACTTCCATGACGGCTCCGAGCCAACCTTCCTCGATGGCCACCACATCGCTGACACCGGAACCGGCGGCGAGTTTCGTGAAGAGGTCGGTCTGGGCGTTGGCGCCGCGGTCAATGTTGTTGTGGGTGATCTTGATGCCCGGGTTCGCCTCTTCGTACTCAGCGTAGAGGTCGTCGTAGCCGAAGGTGCCGAAAGTGGTGACGGACAGTTCGATGGGGTCCTCGGCGGTCCCTGCCTGGCTGTCCTTGTCGCCGCCGCCGCAGCCGGCGGCAAGCAGGGCCAGAACGGCGGCGCCAGCCACTGCTCCTGCCCGGTGTTTAAGGTTCTTCTTCACGGTCACTCCTTTGTGTGTGGGTCTAGCCGGTGAATAAAGTGGACCGTGCCGTGAGCTGAGCCGGGGCTGATCCGCTGAGATGGGGACTGGTTGTGGATTTCGAGAGCTGCCCGGCGCGAACGTGCCTGGGAGAGAGCGCTCTCTGATCTTCGTCAGAGCCTAAGTGTGACGCAGGGCACTGTCAAGAGAGCGCTCTCTCGCGCGTCGCCGAGAGGCCCTTTGCGCTGTGTCGGCGCCGGTGAGCCCGGCGCGCCCGGGTTACGCTGGTGCCGCCGACGCCGATCAGGGGGACCAATGCCAGAACAAGACCCGCCGCAGGGCTATCAGCCGCCGCAGCAGCCGTACCCGCCGCAGGGCTATTGGCCACCGCCGGCGCAGGGGAACCTCCCGCCGCAGCCGTACCCGCCGCAGGGCTATTACCCTCCGCCGTGGCATCAGCCGGAGAATCCGCGCGGGTCAGCCGGCAAAAAGAAGATACTCAGCGGCGGCTCAGTGCTCATCATCCTGCTCGCGTGTTATAGCGCGTTGGTTGCGTTTCCTATCTTCATCGGCCTGGGGATGACCCAACAGTCCTCTTATCCGCCGGGGGTGCGTGAGAAGTACGAACTGATCCTCGTCCTGCTTTGCCCCGGACCCCTTGTGGCCCTGGGCCTCGCCTGGGCTGGCTACGGTGTGCTCCGTCGAAAGCATCCCGTCGCGGCACTGTCCTGGTTCTGTGCGCTCCTGCTGGCCTGGCTTCTGGTGTTTCTTATCTGGCTGGGCCCGGAAATGGTCTTTCCGATGACCGGCTCTTTCTTTTCAGGAGGAGACACCTAGCAGGTGGTACAGCGGCGCCTATCACGGCTCGGCTAGCGCCGGGTGCTCACAGTGACCGTGAACTTGGGGTTGCGCGCCACCTCGCGGGTAGGTCCCACCAAGCGGTTCAGCGCGGCCTTGTAGGTGAGGTGGCTGTTCCACACCGTCCACAGTTCCCCGCCGGGAGCCAGGACCCGGCCGGCGTCGGCAAAAAGCTTGAGCGCGATGCCGGCGTGTACGCTGGCGCCGATGTGGAACGGCGGGTTGAGCACCACCAGTTCCGCCGACGCATCCGGCCGGGTGCTGAGGGCATCGTCCCGGTATACCTGCACCCGATCTGCCACCCCATTCGCGGCCATGGTCTGCACTGCAGAAGCGACGGCGGCTGCGGATTGGTCGGTCGCGATGACCTGCAGGGACGGGCGTGACAGGGCCAGGTAAGCCGCAATGGCGCCGGTGCCGCACCCCAGATCGATGGCTGCGGACGCGTCCCGGGCGCCGCTGAGGTGCGGCAGAAGGAAACGGGTGCCGATGTCCAGCGACGCTCCGGCAAATGCCGCCCCGTAGGCGCGCAGTTCAAGCGGTGCCGGGAGGCCAACGTCGTGCTGCCCGGCCAGCGGGAACCGGTTGGCCGGGAGCGGATCCAGCGGTGCCGACACCGTGAGGACGCGCGATTTCTGCCGTGCCAATCCGGCGGTGACAGAGCCGAACCAGCGGCTGAACACCGTATTCATGGCCGTGGTCATGTGCTTGAGCCGGCCGCCGGCGTACACCACCACCCGCGGATCGGCATGCCGGGCAATCAGCGCGGCAATCTCCTCCAGTGCGTCCAGGGACCGCGGCAGGCGCAGCAGGACGGTGCGGGCACCGGTCAGCAGTTCGGGTCCAAGGGGCAGGGAGCTGAACGTCCCCCCGAGTCCGGCTGCGTCCGCATTGCGCTGCAGGGCCAGTTCGCCGGAGTACGGGTCCTGGTGCACGCGGATTTCCCGTACACCGTAACCGGCCGCCGCGCCCAGGGTGAGTGCACCGTAGGAGTCGCCGATGACGACGACGCCGCCCGCCTGCAGCCGGTCCGATGCGGTGTCCAGCAGCAGCCGGTCAGCTGCGTCATGCGCCTGCAGGTTCCCGGCCTCGACGTCGGGGTATCGCCGGAGCGCCTCAAAGTCGAAGCCGTCGGGGGCGTGCGTCACAGATCGATCCATTCTGTTCTCAGCGGTTCAGGGGTGCTGCCGCCGGCGGTAAGGGCTGCCAGGCGGTCGCGGAATTCTTCGGCGGTGCCGGGTACATCCGGCACCGCCACGGTGATGCTGGCGCCGGCGGCGCCGTAGTCCGTGCCGGTAACACTGATACCGGCACTGCGCAGTTCGTTCTCCAGCCGGCCGGCATCGGCGTGGGACGCCGGGACGGCGTAAAGCTGCATGCGCCTTCGGCGGAGCAGGGGAGCGGCTGCCAGCGCGGAGGAGACGGACTCCGAATAGGCGCGCACCAAGCCGCCGGCACCTAGCAGGATGCCGCCGAAGTACCGCACGGTCACCGCGGTGATGTCGCTTAGATCGGTGGCACCGCCGAAGGTTTCCCGTTTCGTCAGGGCCTCCAGCATCGGGATGCCCGCCGTTCCGGAGGGCTCGCCGTCGTCATTGGAGCGCTGGACGGTACGGGTGGGGCCAAGGACGAACGCACTGCAGTGGTGCCGCGCGTCATGGAATTCCCGGCGAAGCCCGGCTACCAGCGCGCGGGCCTCTTCCTCGGTTTCGGTGCGCTGCAGCACGGTGATGAAGCGTGAGCGCTTGACGTCCAGTTCGGAGCGGTGTTCCCCGGCGATGGTGGTGTAGCGCCCCGCCGCCGCGTCGATGTCACTCACTCCTACATTCTAGTGGCCGCATCTGCGGGCGCCGACGGCGTGACGGGCGGCGCTGACGGGAGGGCCAGTGCCGGAGGACTACGCTGGTGGACATGCTTAAGGTTGGACTCACCGGCGGAATTGCCGCCGGAAAATCCCTGGTGGCCCGCACCCTCGAGGAATGCGGTGCAGTGCTGATCGACGCGGACGCGTTGGCCCGCGAAGTGGTGGAACCCGGCACGGCAGGGCTGGCCGCGGTGGTGGACGCGTTTGGTCCGCAGGTCCTGGCCGCGGACGGCAGCCTGGACCGACCCGCCCTGGCCGCCGTTGTGTTCGGCGACGAGAAGCGGCGGGCAGTGCTGAACGGGATCGTCCATCCGCTGGTGCGCGCCCGGGCCGCCGAGCTTGCGGCTCGGGCGCCGGAGGACGGAATCCTGGTGCAGGACATACCGCTGCTCGTGGAAACCGGGCAGGCCGGGAACTTCGATTTCGTGCTGGTGGTGGAGGCTCCCGAAGACGTCCGGCTGGAGCGGATGGTGCGCGACCGCGGAATGGCTCCCGAAGCTGCACGGGCCCGGATCGCCGCCCAGGCCACCGCCGAAGAGCGGGCCGCTGCTGCCGACGTCGTCCTGCACAATACCGGCGGCCCCGACGAGCTGGTGGCCGCGGTGCGTGCGCTGTGGGATACGCGCCTGGTGCCGCTGAACCGGAACGTTTCCGGAGAACGCGGCGCTGCCGGCGCCTGAGGTTCAGCCCGTAGCAAAGCGGACAGTGGCTGTCCGCGCAGCGGAGTATTTTTGTAGGCATGAGTCTTGCGCAGGACATCAAGAGAGTTGTGGCGCCTTTCGAGGTCGTCAGTGAATATAAACCCGCCGGTGACCAGCCCGCCGCCATTAAGGAACTCGCCGAGCGGATCAACGCCGGCGAGAAGGACGTAGTCCTCCTGGGTGCCACCGGCACCGGTAAGAGTGCCACGGCGGCGTGGCTGGTGGAGCAGGTCCAGCGGCCCACGCTGGTGATGGTGCAGAACAAGACCCTGGCGGCACAGCTGGCCAACGAATTCCGGGAACTGCTGCCCAACAACGCCGTGGAGTATTTCGTCTCCTACTACGACTACTACCAGCCCGAAGCGTACGTTCCGCAGACGGATACCTTCATCGAGAAGGACTCCTCCATCAACGAGGAAGTGGAACGGCTGCGGCACTCGGCCACCAACGCGCTGCTGACCCGCCGCGACGTGATTGTGGTGGCCACGGTGTCCTGCATTTACGGCCTGGGCACCCCCGAAGAGTACATCGAGGGCATGGTGACGCTGCGCCGCGGCCAGCAGATGAACCGCGATGACCTGCTGCGCAAATTCGTGTCCATGCAGTACGTGCGCAACGACATGGATTTCCACCGCGGGACCTTCCGCGTGCGCGGAGACACCGTGGAGATCATTCCCATGTACGAAGAGACCGCGCTGCGGATCGAGTTCTTCGGCGACGAGGTGGAGAGCATCCACACCCTGCATCCGCTCACCGGCAATGTCATCCGCGAAGAGGATGAGATGTATGTCTTCCCCGCCTCGCACTATGTGGCCGGCGAGGACCGCATGCACCGCGCCATCCGGCGCATCGAAGATGAACTGCAGGTGCGGCTGAAGGAACTGGAGTCCCAGAACAAGCTGGTCGAAGCCCAGCGGCTGCGCATGCGGACCACCTATGACCTGGAAATGATGCAGCAGATGGGTTTCTGCAACGGCATCGAAAACTACTCCCGGCACATCGACGGCCGCGGCCCGGGCACCGCCCCGCACTGCCTGCTGGACTACTTCCCGGACGACTTCCTGCTGGTGGTGGATGAATCCCACGTCACCATCCCGCAGATCGGTGCCATGTATGAAGGCGACATGTCCCGGAAGCGGACCCTGGTGGACCACGGCTTCAGGCTGCCCTCCGCCATGGACAACCGGCCGCTGAAGTGGGACGAGTTCCTCGAGCGCATCGGCCAGACCGTGTACATGTCGGCCACGCCCGGCAAGTACGAGCTGTCCAAGGCCGACGGTTTTGTGGAACAGATTATCCGCCCCACCGGCCTGGTGGACCCGCAGGTGGTGGTCAAGCCCAGCAAGGGCCAGATCGACGATCTGCTGGGGGAGATCCGCACCCGCACCGAACGGAACGAACGCGTCCTGGTGACCACGCTGACCAAGCGGATGGCCGAAGACCTGACCGGATACCTGCTGGAGCACGGGATCAAGGTGGAATACCTGCACTCCGACGTCGACACGCTGCGCCGCGTGGAGCTGCTCCGCGAACTGCGGATGGGCACCTTCGACGTGCTGGTGGGCATCAACCTGCTGCGCGAAGGCTTGGACCTGCCCGAGGTCTCGCTTGTGAGCATCCTGGACGCCGACAAGGAAGGCTTCCTGCGTTCCTCCACGTCGCTCATCCAGACCATCGGGCGTGCCGCCCGTAACGTCTCGGGCGAGGTGCACATGTACGCGGACCGGATTACCGATTCCATGGCGCATGCCATTGATGAGACCAACAGGCGCCGCGACATCCAGATTGCCTACAACAAGAAGCACGGTGTGGACCCGCAGCCGCTGCGCAAGAAAATCGCGGACATCACGGACCAGCTGGCCCGCGAGGACGCCGACACCAAGGCCCTCCTGGAAGAGGCAGCGAAGAAGAAGTCCAAGGGAAAGGGCAAGGGTGTGCGCAAGGACGGTCTGGCCGCTGCCCCGGCGGAAGACCTGACCGAGCTGATTGCCTCCATGACCGAGCAGATGCATGCCGCCGCAGCGGAGCTTCAGTTCGAGCTGGCCGCGCGCCTGCGCGACGAGGTCGGGGACCTGAAGAAGGAACTGCGGCAGATGCAGTCCGCCGGGCACGCGTAGGTATGCGCTTACTGCCCGGGCAGGGGCCCGTCCCCGTACAGGGCCGAGGCTTCGGCGTGTTTCCGGGCAGCCAATGCCGGCAGGCGCCGGTGCAGCGAACCCCTTTTCCACGGGATGGACCTGCGGCCCGGAGTTGCATCCGGCGCCAGAAGGGTCCAGCCGCTCCCGAGGGCGGCCAGAGAGGCGTGCTTGACGTCGTAATAGCCCCTGCGGGAAACCAACGCCACACCCCGCGCCCCGGCTGCCGCGGCCAGCAGATGGAAATGGAACCTCGTGGTGATCCATAGCTGGTCCGGCCCAACCGGCAGCCCGCCGGTCCAGACCCCGGCAAACGGAATAAACCGGTCCTGCGGGATCAGGTCGGCCAGCTGCCGGTACGCCGGGTGGTCGACGCCGGGGATGGCTTCCAGATAGTAGGCGCGACCGAACCGGCCGGCATAGCCAATCAGGGCCCGGGCCTGTGCGACCGCAGCCTCGAAAGTGGCCCGGTCCGCCAGGTCGCTCTGGATACAGACATATATTCCGGGCGGGCCGTTGCCCCGCGCGCTGACCGCCTCGGCACCCAGGAAAGCGTCGTCCAGCCCCAGCCGAGCCGAAGATGCCGCGGCACTCTCGGCATCACGGACACTGGCGTGGGCAAAATCCCGAAACAGTTTCCGTGCCTCCGCAGGCGGACCGGGCAGGGGCATCAGTCCCTGCCCGGTGGCATACAGGCGGGCCCCGGTCAGTCCGTGCACCGCCCGCATCCCGTCCAGCAAGGCGGCATGCTGCGGCCAGATACCGTTGATGAAACCGCCGCCGAGCAGGTGCAGGGACTGGACCTCGCGCAGCTTGAGCAAACCGAGGTCATAGCGCGGTGATCCCTGCTCCCGCACCAGCCGGACGACGTGTCCGGCGACGTCTTCCCCGTGATCCGCCGCCTCGCGCACCGCCCGCCACAACGTGTTGGTGACCCGCAACCGGGGGTGCAGGCCCTCGAACAGCACACTGGCCAGGCCGGGCTCGGGACAGTCCAGCCACACCTCGTTATCCGGCGAGGCCTGGGCCAGATAACGGAGCCACGAGGCGGTGATGAACTCGTCCCCGAAGTTCGGATGCCCGGCCGTGGAAACCCAGTAGTAGGGCCGCGGATCCATCTCCCCAGCGTAATCCCCAGCCGTGCCGCCGACCAGCATACTCATGAGGTTGCACGCTAGGCTTGGGTGCATGGTCTCGTCCGCGCTCCTCCCGACACCGGTGCCCGCCGCGCCCGAGCCGGCCGCCGTCGTCGACGCCCCGTGGTGGGAGATCCTCGGAGCCCTGGGACCGCTGGCCGTGCTGGCTGCGGCCATCCTGACCTTCATCATCGGCTGGAAAACACTGGAGCAGCGCCGGAAGGCGGACCAGCGTTCAGAATGGTGGAACCGCGCCCAGTGGGCCATCGAGGCGTCCATGTCCGAAGATCCCCGGCGGCAGGAGACCGGGCTGGGAGTGCTGGACCTGCTGGCCCAGAGCGACCTGGCCGGGGAGGAGGAAACCGCCATCATCAGCATCGCCTGGGCGCGCCCGCTGACGGCAGTCGTGGACGCGGAAGCCCGGATGAGTGAGAATGAACTAGCGAGCACACCCGGAACGAAGGAGGCCGACCATGACTACGGCAGCACTGTCACAGGGAAATAAGACTCCCGGCCGCTCCGAGTCCGCCGGCCATAATACGGAGCAGGGGCGGGACCAGGAACGCGTGCAGATCAGGGCCGCCCGGCTGCGGCTGACCACGGACCGCAAGCTCGGCAAGACCACCCCGGACTGGGTCCGGAAACTGGCGGACCGCCCGCTCTAACCCGGTTGCCCCCCGGTTATTTCCCGCCGCGCACCATGCCCAGCAGCCGGTCGAAGATGGCCTCGCCGTCGTCGGCAATGCCGTCGTGGTGGTAGTCGGCGCTCTCCCAGACCTTTAGGCCCTGGACGGCGGCGGCCGTCTCCAGCGAGATATCCCGGTCCACGTAGATGTCATCCGTGTACACCGCAGCGGCCACGGGCACGGTGTTGCGGGCCAGCCGGCCGGTGTCGTACAGCGGCCCCCAGTCCGCTTTGCGGGCCAGCAGTTCCGCGGTCTGTTTCAGGGGCACCAGCGCCGGATCCTCGTCGAAGTACCAGGGGTAGACCATTTCACCGGTGAACAACGGCGCTTCGGCGGTGGGCTCAAACTCCGGGAAGGACTTCAGCACCCGCCACGCCGCCCAGTCCGTGGCGGATCCCTGCCCGTAGATCGATTCATGCATCACCGCGTAGAGCGGGTTCGAAGCGCGGCTGACCAGCCCGTGCACAGTCTCCAGGAAGGTGTCGGAGAGCCGTTCGCCTCCGGGTGCCGGCACAAAGGCTTCCTCCAGCAGGTGATGCAGCCCGTCCACCCGGGTGTTGCCGCCCAGGTAGGAACCGGCCATCTGGAAGCGCTGCACGCTGAGCCGTTCCCCGGAAGGCAGGAACTCGGGGACGGCGTCCAGGTGCCGGGCAATCCGTGTGGTCAGCTCGCGGTCTTCGGGATAGCGGGCAAAGTATTCGGCGTTGCGGGCAGCCACCCGGCGGAAGGTCGCGTCGTAGACCCGGTCAGCGGGACCGGACAGCGGTGCCAGTCCGCCGGTGATCAGGGATTCGCGGAGCCCTTCGGGCGCAAAGGACAGGTACGTGAGCGTGCAGAAGCCGCCGTAGCTCTGTCCGTAGGTGGTCCACGGTCCCGAGCCCAGCGCCTGCCGGATCAGCTCGGCGTCGGCAACGATGGAATCGGCCCGGAAATGCGTCAGGTACGCAGCCCGGGCTGCGGCATCGCCGCGCAGGGCCAGGGTCTGCCGGTCCGCCGGGGTGGAAAGACCGGTGCCCCGCTGGTCCAGCATCAGGATGCGGAAGTGTTTGGAAGCGGCCTTCGTCCAGCCGCCAAACTGCAGCAGCCGGTTGCCCTTTCCGCCGGGTCCGCCCTGCAGGTACAGCAGCCAGGGCAGTTCCTGCACCATGGCCGGGCGCTGCCCGGCGTCGGAATATTCGCGCGCGAACACGGTGATGGTTTCGCCGTCGGACACCGAGTGGTCCAGCGGCACGGTGAACCGGTGATCGGTCACGTTCATGCCGCGGACCCGGTAGGTGCGCGACGCCGCGTGGGGGACGGGCGCGTTCATTCGGCACCACCGAAGGAGGCCAGCGCCTCGCCGGTGAGCCGGAACGTGGTCCACTCATCCTGCGGCAGGGCCCCCAGGGACTTGTAGAACCGGATGGAGGGTTCGTTCCAGTTCAGCACGCACCATTCCACCCGTGCATAACCGCGTTCCACGGCGATGTTCGCCAGGGTGCGCAGCAGTGCCTTGCCCATGCCCTTGGCGCGGGCCTCCGGACGCACATAGAGGTCCTCAAGGTAAATGCCGTGCACACCTTCCCATGTGGAATAGTTCAGGAACCACAGGGCGAAACCCTGCACTGCACCCTGGTCCACCGCCACGTGGGCGAAAATTGCCGGATGGTCCCCGAAAAGGTTCTTTTCCAGCGCCTCGGCCGTGTTTTTCACGGCGTGCGGCTCTTTTTCATAGATCGCCAGGTCATGGATCAGTTCCAGGATGACGGGGACATCTTCTTTGCGTGCGGGGCGGATCTGCATGGGGTCCAGCCTAATCCAGCCGTCCGGCGGAGATCACCCTGATGACCGGGCTGCCTGCTTCGTCCGACGCCGCCAGGTCCACCTCCGCGGTGATGCCCCAGTCAAGGTGGCCCGCCGGATCCTTGAAGATCTGCCGCACGTTCCACTTGCCGGGAACTTCCGTGATGATCAGCAGGTCCGGGCCGCGGCCGTCGGGGCCGTCGTCGATGTCGTCGTGTTCCTCGAAGTAGGCGTCCAGCACCTGGGCCCAGCGGTCGGCGTCCCAGCCGGCGTCGCCGTCGAGCTCGCCCAGGGCGCGGTCATCCTCGTCGGCAAACAGCTTCACCCGGGAGAACATTTCGTTGCGCACCATCACCCGGAAGGCCCGCACATTGGAGGTGAGCCGGTCCGGGGCAGGCGGCAGGACGGGTTCATCCGTGGCGGCCGGATCGACGCCGGAGGTCAGTTCCTCCCATTCGTCCAGCAGCGAGGAATCGGTCTGCCGGACCAGTTCGCCCAGCCACTCGATGATGTCCTCCAGATCCTCCCGCAGCCGCTCCGGGGGAACGGTGTGCAGCAGTGCCTTGTAGGTGTCCGAGAGGTAGCGCAGCAGCACACCCTCGGAGCGCGCCAGGGAGTAGAAGGCCACGTACTCGCCGAAACTCATGGCGCGTTCGTACATGTCCCGGACAATCGACTTGGGGCTGAGCTCGAACTCGCCCAGCCAGGGGGCGCCGGACCGGTAGACCTCGAAGGACTGTTCCAGCAGCTCAGCCAGCGGCTGGGCGTAGGTGACCTCTTCGAGCAGGGCCATCCGCTCGTCGTACTCGATGCCCTGGGATTTCATGGCCGCGATTGCCTCGCCGCGGGCCTTCTTCTCCTGGGCGGAGAGCACCTGGCGGGGCTTTTCCATGATGGCTTCGATCACGGACACCACGTCGAGCGCGTAGGACGGACTGTCCGGGTCCAGGATCTCCAGGGAGGCCATGGCGAACGGGGACAGCGGCTGGTTCAGGGCAAAGTTCGGCTGCAGGTGGACCTTCAGCCGAACCGTGCGCCCGTCGGCGTCGGGCTCGGGCAGCACTTCGACAATGCCGGCGGTCTTCAGCTCGCGGTAGATGCTCAAAGCCTTCTTCATCAGCGCCAGCTGCGAGGAACGCGTCTCGTGGTTGTGCGTGAGCAGCTTTTTCGCCGCGGCAAACGGGTCACCCGGACGCTCCAGCAGGTTCAGCAGCATGGAGTGGGTGATGTTGAAGCTGGAGGTCAGCGGCTCCGGGGTGCCGTCCACCAGTTTCTCGAAGGTCGGCTTGCCCCAGGACACAAAACCGGCCTGCGGTTTCTTCTTCACCACCTGGCGCAGCTTCTTCTGGTCGTCGCCGAACTTCGCGTGCGCCTTGGCCATGGCCTTGGCGTTTTCGATCACGTGGTCCGGTGCCTGGACCACCACGGTGCCGGCCGTGTCATAGCCGGCCCGCCCGGCGCGTCCGGCAATCTGGTGGAACTCGCGGACCTTCAGCGGCCGGGTGCGGGTGCCGTCATACTTGGACAGCGCCGTGATCAGCACCGTGCGGATGGGCACGTTGATGCCCACACCCAGGGTGTCGGTGCCGCAGATGACCTTGAGCAATCCGGCCTGCGCCAGCTGTTCAACCAGGCGGCGGTATTTGGGCAGCATGCCGGCGTGGTGCACGCCGATCCCGTGCCGCACCAGCCGGTTCAGCGTCTTGCCGAATCCGGGGGCAAACCGGAACCCGGCAATCAGCTCCGCGATCCGGTCCTTTTCCTCCCGGGTGCAGACGTTGATGCTCATCAGCGCCTGCGCCCGGTCAATGGCCTCGATCTGAGAGAAGTGCACCACGTACACCGGGACCTGCTTGGTGGCCAGCAGTTCCTCGAGTGATTCCTGCACGGGCGTTTCCACGTAGTAGTAGTGCAGCGGGATGGGCCGCTGCACGGAGGAGACCGTCACCGTGTCGCGGTTGGTCAGCTCGCTCAGTTCGTTGGCGATGCGGGTCATGTCGCCCAGGGTGGCGGACATCAGCAGGAACTGCGCCTGCGGCAGCTCCAGCAGCGGCACCTGCCAGGCCCAGCCGCGCTGCGGATCCGAGTAGAAGTGGAACTCGTCCATGATGACGGTGCCCAGGTCCGCGTCCGGGCCTTCGCGCAGGGCAATGTTGGCCAGGATCTCCGCAGTGCAGCAGATGATGGGCGCGTCCTTGTTCACCGAGGAATCGCCGGTGACCATGCCCACGTTCTCCGCCCCGAAGATCTCGCACAGCGCGAAGAACTTCTCCGATACCAGGGCCTTGATGGGGGCGGTGTAATAGCTGCGCTCGTCTTGGGCCATGGCATAGAAGTGCGCGGCAATGGCCACCATCGACTTACCGGACCCGGTGGGGGTGGCCAGGATGACGTTGTTGCCGGTCACCAGCTCCATGACAGCTTCGTCCTGGGCGGGGTACAGCGACATTCCCCGGCTCTCGACCCACTCCAGGAAGGACGTGTAGGTCTCGTCGGGGTCAACGGTGCGGGTGGCGGAATCCGGGGAGGGCAGCTGCTCAAGAAGTTTCATGTCCATACCAGACTATCGGGCCGCGCCGATCCCGTTTTACGGTCTCAGCAGCGGCTAGGCTCGGCGGCATGAAATGGGATCCGGACAAGTACACACAGTTCTCCTCGCACCGGGACCGGCCATTCTTCGACCTCACCGCCCGGATAGCGGCATCCTCACCCCGGCGGGTGGTGGATTTGGGCTGCGGCACCGGCGCCCTGACCGCGGCGATCGCTGCCCGTTGGCCCGGGGCGCAGGTCACGGGCGTGGATTCCTCCCGCGACATGATCGAAGCCGCCCGGGGGCTGGAGGACGTGCCGCCGAACCTGGACTTCGTGCACGGCCGGATCGAGGACTGGGAGCCGGCCCCCGGCACCGGCGTCGTTGTGTCCAACGCCGCCCTGCAGTGGGTGCCGGGACACCAGGACCTGCTGCAGCGCTGGGCAATGGCGCTCGACGACGGCGCCTGGCTGGCCGTGCAGGTACCGGGCAACTTTAATGCACCCTCCCATGTGCTGCTGCGGGAACTGGCGGCGAGCGCCGAGTGGGCCGGCAAGCTGCAGGGGGTGCTGCGCCACAGTGATGCCGTGGATGAACCGGAGGATTACCTGGCATTGCTGACCGAGGCCGGCTTTGCGGCCGATGTATGGGAAACCACCTACCAGCAGGTCCTGTACGGAACGGACCCGGTATTGGACTGGGTGCGCGGGACCGCGCTGCGGCCGGTCATCAATGCCCTGTCCGAAGCGGACTTTTTCCAGTTCGAGGCGGAGTACGCCGAATTGCTGGAAGAGGCCTATCCGTCGGAAGGGTGGGGAACGGTGTTCCCGTTCCGCCGGCTGTTTATGGTCGGGCGGAAGCAGGGCCAGGCCTCGGGCGGAAGCTTTCCGCGCGGCCGGTAGCCGGTTTTACCAGCCGCGTTCCTTCCATTCCTGCAGGTGCGGGCGCTCCGCACCCAGGGTGGTGGCCGCCCCGTGCCCGGGGTGCACCACGGTGTCATCTGGCAAGTATTCGAACACACGTTCGAATACGTCGCGGTACAGGGACGCAAACCGCTCCGGATCCTTCTGGGTATTGCCCAGTCCGCCCGGAAACAGCGAATCCCCGGTGAAGAGGTGCGCAGGGCCGGACGGGTCCCGGTAGAGCAGTGCCACGGAGCCGGGTGTGTGTCCGCGCAGCTTGATCGCCTCGAGTTCGGCTCCGCCGAAGGGCACGGTATCGCCGTGTTCCAGCGGCAGCAGCGTGGGAACCTCGATGTCCGGAATGTCTTCCGTGCCGGCTGCGGTACGTGACCCCGTCTCCGCTACGGTCTCTGCCAGGGCCCGCACATGGTCCCAGTGGCTGTGTGTGGTGATGACCGTTCCAAGCCGCGCGGGGGCTTGGGCATCGGCAGCCCCCTCGCCCAGCAGGCGCCGGATCGCGGGGAAGTCATCCGCCGCGTCAATGAGCACCTGGGCACCGGACTCCTTGTCGGTGAGCAGGTACACGTTGTTGTCCATGGTGCCCACGGACACGCTGCGGATGGTGATGTTCTGCAGATCTTCCATCCGGCAAGTCTAGCCGGGCAGGGGCTTCCGAACCCGGCCCGTGGCGCTATTGTCTTACGCCCGCGAACGGGCGTAAGTTGCAAGGATGCTCCTGAGGCTGGTCCGGCAGAACCTCGCCCCCTATAGAGGCGCGGTCGCCGCCGTCGTTCTCCTGCAGCTGCTGCAGACCGCGGCCACGCTGTACCTTCCCACACTGAATGCAGACATCATTGACCGCGGCGTCGTCACCGGAGATACCGGGGTGATCCTCGACGTCGGCGGCTGGATGCTCGCGGTCACGGCCGGGCAGGTGGTGTGTTCGGTTGCCGCCACCTATCTGGCCTCCCGGGTGGCCATGAGCGCCGGGCGGAACATCCGGTCGCAGCTTTTCACCAACGTGGAGACGTTCTCTTCCCGCGAGGTGGGCCTGTTCGGTCCGCCGTCGCTGATTACCCGGACCACCAATGACGTGCAGCAGGTGCAGATGACCCTGCTGATGACGTTCACCATGATGGTTTCGGCCCCGATCATGGGGGTGGGCGGCGTGCTGCTGGCCCTGAACCAGGACATTCCGCTCTCCGGGATCCTGCTGCTGATCCTGCCGGCCCTGTTTGTGGTGATCGGATTGGTGCTGCGCCGCCTGGTGCCGCTGTTCCGGCGGGCGCAGAAGCAGATTGACAGGGTGAACTCCGTGCTGCGCGAGCAGATCATGGGCATTGCGGTGATCCGGGCGTTTATCCGCGAGCGTTCCGAGGAACAGCGGTTCGCCGACGCCAATGCCGACCTCACCGGCACCCAGCTGCGCGTCAGCCAGCTGCTGGCCCTGCTGTTTCCCGCGGCCATGCTGGTGGCGAACCTGGCCACTGTAGCCGTGATCTGGTTCGGCGCGTTCCGGATTGACGACGGGCAGATGCAGATCGGTGCGCTGACGGCCTTCATTGCCTACATCATGCAGATCCTGATGGCGGTCATGATGTCCATGTTCATGATCATGATGCTGCCCCGCGCTGCCGTCTGTGCGGAACGGATCTATGAGGTCCTGGATACCCGCACCAGCGTCAGCGACGCCCCGGGGGCTGGCACGCTGGCGTACGACGGCGGCCGGCTCACCTTCACCGACGTCGGCTACAGCTACCCGGGTGCCGAGGATCCCGTGCTGTTCAACATCAGCTTCGAGGCGCTGCCCGGACAGACCACGGCGATCATCGGGTCCACGGGTGCCGGGAAGACCACGCTGCTGAACCTGGTGCCCCGGCTGCTGGACGCCACCTCCGGGCGCATTACGGTGGACGGGCAGGACATAGCGGGAGTGACACTGTCATCGCTGCGTGCCGGAATAGGCCTGGTGCCGCAGCGCGCCTACCTCTTCAGCGGCACCATCGCCTCCAACCTCCGCTTCGGCAAACCCGAGGCCACCGACGAGGAGCTGTGGGCTGCACTGGAGACGGCGCAGGCCGACGGGTTTGTCCGTGCCGGGGAGGGCGGGCTGGAGCATCCCGTGGAGCAGGGCGGCGCGAACTTCTCCGGAGGCCAGCGCCAACGGCTGGCCATAGCCCGCGCCCTGGTGGTGCGCCCGTCCATCTACCTGTTCGATGACAGCTTCTCCGCGCTGGACTTCGCCACCGACGCACGGCTGCGGGCAGCACTGAAACCGCAGACCCGCAATGCCACCGTGATTGTGGTGGCCCAGCGCGTGAACACCATTACCGACGCAGCGCGGATCGTGGTCCTGGACGAAGGCCGGATTGTCGGACAGGGAACGCATGCCGAACTGATGGAATCCACGGCAACGTACCGGGAGATCGTTGCCTCGCAGCTCACCGCGGAGGAAGTAGCGTGAGCGGGCCCATGCGGGGACGCCCGGGCGCAGGAGCCGCCGCCAAGCCGGAGAACTTCGCCGGCAGTGTCCGGCGGCTGATGGGACTGATGGCCCCGGACCGGCTGCGGGTGGCTGCGGTGCTGCTTTCTGCCGTCGTCTCCGTGGCGCTCGCCGTCTCCGCGCCCCGGATCCTGGGCGAGGCCACCAACGTCATCTTCGACGGGTTCATCGGGCAGGGGCTTCCGGCGGGGACGAGCAAGGACGCACAGGTACAGGCGCTCCGGGATGCGGGGGAGGGGAAACTGGCCGACATGCTCGCCGCCATGGATGTGGTGCCCGGGCAGGGGCTGGACTTCGGCCGGCTGGGCGGGATCCTGCTGGGCGTGCTGGCCATCTATCTGGCCGCTTTCGTGTTCGGCTGGTTCCAGGCCCGGGTGACGGCGCGGATTGTGCAGAACGCCATGTACCGGCTGCGCCGCGACGTGGACGGGAAGCTGTTCCGCCTGCCCATGTCCCATTTCCAGCAGCAGTCACGCGGAGACGTACTGAGCCGGGTCACCAATGACATCGACAACCTGGCGCAGACCCTCTCCCAGAGCCTGACCCAGATCATCACCTCGGTGCTGACCATCATCGGCGTGCTGGCGATGATGATCTCCATCTCCCCGCTGCTGGCCCTGGTCGCCGTGATCACGGTGCCGGTTTCCGCACTGGTGACGGTGCTTATCGCGCGGCGCTCGCAGGCGGAGTTCAAGACCCAGTGGAAGTCCACCGGAGAGGTCAACGGCTACATCGAGGAAATGTTCACCGGGCAGGACGTGGTGAAGGCCTTCGGCCAGCAGAAGCGGGTGATTGAGGGCTTTGCCCCGGCGAACAACCGGCTGTTCCGCTCCGCGTTCCGGGCCCAGTTCGTATCCGGGATCATCATGCCGGCCATGATGTTCATTTCGAACCTGAACTACGTCGCCGTTGCCGTGGTGGGCGGACTGCAGGTGGCCAACGGCCAGCTGTCCATCGGAGGAGTGCAGGCCTTTGTCCAGTACAGCCGGCAGTTCAGCCAGCCGCTGGGGCAGCTGGGCGGGCTGATCAACATGCTGCAGTCCGGCGTCGCCTCCGCTGAACGGGTGTTCGCCCTGCTGGACGCCAAGGAGCAGGAACCGGATCCGGTGCAGCCGGAACACCTGCACAACGTGCGCGGCCGGGTGGCCTTCGAGGACGTCTCCTTCAGCTACAGCCCGGAGGCCCCGCTTATCCGGGACCTGTCGTTCACGGCGGAGCCGGGGCAGACCGTGGCCATTGTCGGTCCCACGGGAGCGGGAAAAACCACCTTGGTGAACCTGCTGATGCGTTTCTACGACGTCGACGCCGGGCGGATCACCGTCGACGGAACCGACATTGCCCGGCTGCGCCGCGAGGAGCTGCGCAGCACCATGGGCATGGTGCTCCAGGACGCGTGGCTCTTCGAGGGCACGGTACGGGAGAACCTCGCCTACGGCGCTCCGGACGCTACCGAGAAGGACATCAGGGCCGCGGCGGCAGCTACGCACGTTGACCACTTTGTCCGGTCCCTGCCGGAGGGGTATGACACAGTGCTCGGCTACGACGGCGGCACGCTCAGCCAGGGCCAGCGGCAGCTGCTGACCATCGCCCGGGCGTGGCTGTCGGACCCGTCCATCCTGATCCTGGACGAGGCCACCAGCTCCGTGGACACCCGCACCGAGATTTCCATCCGCCTGGCCATGAACGCCCTGCGGCAGGACCGGACCAGCTTCGTCATTGCGCACCGGCTGTCCACCATCCGCGACGCGGACGTGATCCTGGTGGTGCGGGACGGGCGGATCGTGGAGCAGGGCACGCATGACGCACTGCTGGCCGCGGAGGGGTTCTACTCCGAGCTGTACCGCTCCCAGTTTGCCGGGCAGGCGGACGCCCAGGAGCAGGGGCTTCCGGCACCTGCCGACCCTTCCGGGCACTAGCATGGCACCATGACTTCTGATCCCAGCCCACAGCGCACCTCTGCCGGCAGCGACGCCGGGGTGCTCAAGTGGATCCGCATTGATGCCGCCAGTTCGGTGCCGCCGTATGAACAGCTCCGCCTGCAGATCCTGGACGCGGCAAACGAGGGGCGCCTCGCCGTCGGGACCCGGCTGCCCCCGGTCCGCGCCCTGGCCGGCTACCTTGGCCTGGCCGTGAACACCGTGGCCCGCGCCTACCGGGAACTGGAACAGGCGCAGGTGGTCACCACCCGCTCCCGCGCCGGCACAGTGATCGCCGCCGGCAGTGATACCGGCCGGACCAGGGTGGCCGAGGCGGCGCGCACCTACGCTGATGCCGTCCGCGCCAACGGGGTGTCCCCTGACGAAGCCGTGTCCTTCCTGCGTGCAGCCCTGCAATAGGGCGGCCAGCGCTTCGCCTGCGGCGAAACACCGCACCTCGAATACGTTTTCGAATCAGCGTTTGAACTAGAGTGGAAAACGTGCCTAAATCGACTCTTACGACGGCGGACACCACGTTTGCGCCGCATACTGCCAATGACCTTTCCCGCCTGGTAGTGAAAGGTGCGCGCGAGCACAACCTCCAAAACGTTGACCTGGACCTGCCGCGGGACGCCATGATCGTCTTCACCGGCCTCTCCGGCTCGGGCAAGTCCTCGCTGGCGTTCGACACCATCTTCGCGGAGGGGCAGCGGCGCTACGTCGAGTCACTCTCCGCCTACGCGCGCATGTTCCTGGGCCAGGTGGACAAGCCTGACGTCGACTTCATCGAGGGCCTCTCGCCCGCGGTTTCCATCGACCAGAAGTCCACCAGCAAGAACCCGCGCTCCACGGTGGGCACCATCACCGAGATCCACGACTACATGCGCCTGCTCTGGGCCCGTGTGGGCCGGCCGTTCTGCCCCGTCTGCGGCGAACCCGTCAGCCGCCAGACCCCGCAGGCCATCGTGGACCAGCTCCTGGAACTGGAAGAGGGCACCCGCTACCAGGTCCTCGCGCCCGTGGTCCGCGGCCGCAAGGGCGAGTTCGTGGACCTGTTCAAGGAACTCGCCGCCAAGGGCTACTCCCGCGCCCGCGTGGACGGCAAGCAGATCCAGCTCTCCGACCCGCCCAAGCTGGGCAAGCAGATCAAGCACAACATCGAAGTGGTGGTGGACCGCCTCGTTGCCAAGGAAGGCATCCGGCAGCGGCTGACCGACTCCGTGGAAACCGCGCTCGGCCTGGCCGACGGCCGCGTGGTGGTGGACTTCGTGGACCGTCCCGAGGACAGCGAGGACCGTACCCGCACCTTCTCCGAAAACCTGGCCTGCCCCAACGAGCACCCGCTGGCCATCGACGAGATCGAGCCGCGCTCCTTCTCCTTCAACAACCCCTTCGGTGCATGCCCGGTCTGCACCGGCATCGGCTCGCGGCTGGAGGTGGACGAGGACCTGATCATCCCGGACCCGTCCAAGTCCCTGGCCGAAGGCGCCATCGCGCCCTGGTCCCTGGGCACCGCCACCACCGAGTACTGGAACCGGCTGCTCGACGGCTTGGCCAAGGACATGGGCTTCTCCATGGACACGCCGTGGAAGAAGCTGCCGGCCACGGTCCGCGAGGCCGTGCTCAACGGCAAGGACCATAAGGTGGTGGTCCAGTACCGGAACCGCTTCGGCCGTGAACGCAAGTACAGCACCGGCTTCGAAGGCGTCATCCAGTACATCCACCGCAAGCACCAGGAAACCGAATCCGACCATGCCCGCGACCGGTACGAAGAGTACATGCGCGAAATCGCCTGCCCCGAGTGCGGCGGCGCGCGCCTAAACCCGGCGTCCCTGTCGGTGCTGATCAACGGCCGCAACATTGCCGAGATCAGCGCCCTGCCGCTGCGCGAGGCCGCCGACTTCCTCGGAACGCTCACGCTCACCGGCCGTGAAGCACAGATTGCCAGCAACGTACTGAAGGAAATCCAGGCCCGCCTGACCTTCCTGCTCGACGTCGGGCTGGAATACCTGAGCCTGAACCGGCCGGCAGCAACCCTGTCCGGCGGCGAAGCCCAGCGCATCCGCCTGGCCACGCAGATCGGCTCCGGCCTCGTGGGCGTGCTGTACGTGCTGGATGAACCGTCCATCGGCCTGCACCAGAAGGACAACCGGCGGTTGATCGAAACCCTGAGCCGCCTGCGCAGCCTGGGCAACACCCTGATCGTGGTGGAACACGACGAAGACACCATCCAGGAAGCGGACTGGATTGTCGACGTCGGCCCGGGGGCAGGGGAGCGCGGCGGCGAGATTGTGCATTCCGGCTCGCTGGCGGACCTGCTCACGAACGAGCGTTCCATTACCGGCGCCTACCTCTCCGGCCGGAAGAAGATCGAGATCCCGGCCAAGCGGCGCAAGGTGGACAAGACCCGCCAGCTGAAGATTGTCGGGGCGCGGGAAAACAACCTGCAGAACCTGAACGTGGACATTCCCCTGGGCGTGTTCACCGCAGTGACCGGTGTCAGCGGTTCGGGCAAGTCCACCCTGATCAACGACATCCTGTACAAGACCATGGCCAACAAGCTCAATGGCGCCAAGCATGTGGCCGGCCGGCACACCCGGGTGGAGGGCCTGGAGCAGCTGGACAAGGTTATCCATGTGGACCAGAGCCCCATCGGCCGCACGCCGCGCTCCAACCCGGCCACCTACACCGGCGTCTGGGACCACATCCGCAAGCTCTTCGCCGAGACCAACGAGGCGAAGGTGCGCGGCTACCTTCCGGGCCGGTTCTCCTTCAACGTGAAGGGCGGGCGCTGCGAGGCCTGCCACGGCGACGGCACCCTGAAGATCGAAATGAACTTCCTGCCGGACGTTTACGTACCCTGCGAGGTATGCCACGGCGCCCGGTTCAACCGGGAGACCATGGAGGTCCACTACAAGGGCAAGAACATTGCCGAGGTCCTGGACATGCCTATCGAGGAAGCCGCGGAGTTCTTCGCCGCCTTCGGGCCTATTTCCCGGCACCTGAACACCCTGGTGGACGTGGGCCTGGGCTATGTCCGGCTGGGCCAGCCGGCCACCACGCTGTCCGGCGGCGAGGCGCAGCGTGTGAAGCTGGCCAGCGAGCTGCAGAAGCGTTCCAACGGCCGCAGCATCTACGTGCTGGACGAGCCCACTACGGGCCTGCACTTCGAAGACGTCCGGAAGCTCCTGGAAGTGCTGCAGGGCTTGGTGGACAAGGGCAACACGGTGGTGACCATCGAGCACAACCTCGACGTGATCAAGAGTGCCGACTGGATCATCGATATGGGTCCCGACGGCGGCACCGGCGGCGGCAAGGTGGTCGCCTCGGGCACCCCGGAGAAGGTGGCCAAGGTCGAAGGCAGCCACACCGCCACGTTCCTGGCGGCGATCCTCAACCCGTAAGGCACACCGGCTGCACGCCGGCGCAGGAATATGTCGCGGTCCGACATATTCCTGCGCCGGTATACCTTTTCGCGTTAGCCCGCTTTGGTATGCCAAACTTGGGCCGTGACTTCTCCCCGGCTCTTGGTTCTTTTTGATTTGGATGGAACGCTGGTTGACCCGGCGGGCGCCATCACCGGCGGCATCAGTGCCGCACTTGCCGCCTGCGGCCTGCCGGTGCCTTCAGGGGCGGACCTGCAGCGCATGGTCGGTCCTGCTCTGGTGACCTCACTGCGGGACATTGCCGGGGTTCCCGCCGACCTGCTGGACGAGGTCATCGGACGCTACCGCGCCGGCTACCGGGAGTCCGGAATGGCACAGAGCCGTCCGTACCCCGGCATCCGAGCAGCTGTC
This sequence comes from Arthrobacter sp. zg-Y40, assembly GCF_020731535.1. Lineage (NCBI taxonomy): Bacteria > Bacillati > Actinomycetota > Actinomycetes > Micrococcales > Micrococcaceae > Arthrobacter > Arthrobacter sp. zg-Y40. The sequence goes on along the minus strand of NZ_JAJFZS010000008.1, from coordinate 386,866 downwards.
GAACGCCTCCGGGAGAACCACACGGTTGCCGTAGCCACCCAGAAGCCCGAGCCGCTGGCCGCGGAACTCCTCGGCGTCCAGCAGCTTGCGGACCTGTTTGCGTCCGTGCACGGCTCACCTGCCGATGAGCAGGCCGCCGCCGCCCTGGACGGCAAGCGCAGCATCATCCGCGCCGCCCTGGACCGGCACAAGGGTTCCTATGACCGCGCCGTGATGATCGGCGACCGAAGGCACGACGTCGAGGGCGCCTCCGCCAACGGCCTGGACTGCATTGGCGTCTCCTGGGGATTCGCAGCGGCAGGAGAGCTGGAAGAAGCAGGTGCAGCCGCCGTCGTTGCCACCGCTGATGACCTGGTGGATACGGTGCTGCGGTACGCACGGAACGGATCGGCACTCCATGGCGCTGTATAACCTCACCAGGACAGGTATCCGCGCATTCGTGGGCGGGCTGTGCCGGCCAACCATCACCGGCCTGGAGAACGTTCCCGCCACTGGGCCCTTTATCGTCGCCTGCAATCACTTGTCCTTCCTGGACAGCGTGCTGGTGCAGGCGCTGCTGCCGCGGCGCGTCGGATTCTTCGCCAAGGCCGAATACTTCACCGGCACCGGGCTGAAGGGCTACGCCATGAAGAGCTTCTTCGAGGGTGTCGGTTCCATCCCGGTTCAGCGGGACCAGCAGGCTGCCAGCGTTGCGGCGCTGAAGACGCTGCTGGACATCCTCGAGGAGGGCGGGGGTGTGGGGATCTATCCCGAAGGCACCCGTTCCCGCGACGGACTGCTGTACCGCGGCCGCACCGGCGTGGGCTGGCTGGCACTGACCTCCGGCGCCCCGGTGGTGCCCGTGGGCCTGATCGGCACGGAAAACCTGCAGCCAGCGGGCAAGAAAACCGTCAAGCCCGGGCACTTCACCCTCAAGGTGGGACCGCCCCTGTACTTCCAAAAGACGGGGCCGGACCACGCCCTGCCCGCCCGGCGCCAGGCCACGGACCGCGTCATGGACGCCATCGCCGAGCTGAGCGGCCAGGAACGCTCCGAGAGTTATAACCGGAACCGCCCCGAGGGGTAAGGCGGGGTCACGCACCAGGGCGCCCGGGGTTCAGCGCCGGGCGAAACCGCACGGCGTCGTCCGGCCGCACCCGCGGGCGAACGTAGGATGGAAAAGTGGCAGATCCAGCAACTTACCGGCCGAAAACAGGGGAGATCCCCACCGCCCCGGGCGTCTACCGTTTCCGGGATGAACACGGCCGAGTCATTTACGTGGGCAAGGCCAAGAACCTCCGCTCCCGCCTGAACTCCTATTTCGCCAATCCGCGCGGGCTGATGCCCAAAACGCGTGCCATGGTGCATACCGCGGCCAGCGTGGAGTGGACGGTGGTGGGCACCGAGCTCGAAGCGCTGCAGCTCGAGTACACCTGGATCAAGGAATTCAATCCCCGGTTCAACATCATGTTCCGGGACGACAAGTCCTACCCCTACCTGGCCGTCACCATGGGAGAGAAGTACCCGCGGGCGCAGGTCATGCGGGGGGACCGGCGCAAGGACACCCGCTACTTCGGCCCGTTCTATCCGGCCAAGGCCATCCGCGAAACCCTCGACACGCTGTTGCGCGTCTTCCCGGTCCGCACCTGCAGCAGCGGAGTGTTCAAGCGGGCCGAGCGCACCGGCCGGCCGTGCCTGCTGGGCTACATCGACAAGTGCTCCGCACCCTGCGTGGGACGGATCAGCCCCGAGGACCACCGCCAGCTGGCCGCTGAACTGTGCGACTTCATGGCGGGGGAGGGCAAACGCTTCATCTCCGGCCTGGAAAAGGAGATGCAGGCAGCCGTCGCCGAACTGGACTATGAATCCGCCGCCCGGCTCCGCGATGACATCTCCGCCCTGCGGAAGGTCTTCGAGCGCAACAACGTAGTCCTGAGCGAAGACACCGACGCGGACATCTTCGCCCTGGAAGAAGACGAGCTGGAAGCCTCGGCCCAGGTTTTCCACGTCCGCGGCGGACGCATCCGCGGCCAGCGCGGCTGGGTTGTGGAAAAGGTGGAGGACAACGACACCGCGGACCTGGTGGAACACCTGATCCAGCAGGTCTACGGCTCGGCAAACTCTACGGACCGGATCCCGCGCCAGGTGCTGGTTCCCGTGCTGCCGCCCAACGCCGAAGAACTTGCCGAATGGCTGTACGGGCTGCGCGGAGCCCGCGTAGACATCCGGGTGCCCATGCGCGGCGACAAAAAAGCGCTGATGGAAACCGTGGCCCGGAACGCATCGGATGCACTGCGCCTGCACAAAAGCCGCAGGGCCGGGGACATTACCACCCGTTCGGCTGCCCTGCAGGAACTGCAGGAGGCCCTGGACCTGGCCTCCCCGCCGCTGCGCATCGAGTGCTACGACATCTCCCACGTTTCCGGCACCAACGTGGTGGCCTCCATGGTGGTGGCTGAAGACGGCCTGCCGAAGAAATCGGACTACCGCAAGTTCTCCATCACCGGCGACGCTGCCCGGGACGACACGGCGTCCATGTATGACGTTATTTCGCGCCGCTTCCGCAACTACCTGGCCGAGAATGCGGACCCTGCCGCCGATCCCGACGCCCCGACGGACCTGCCCGACGAGCGCGCCGGCGGCCCCGACGCCGACGTCCGGCCCCTGACCGACACGCTGACCCCGGCGCCAAAGGCCAAGTTCGCCTACCCGCCGAACCTGGTGGTGGTGGACGGCGGGCAGCCCCAGGTTGCCGCGGCCTCCAAGGCCCTGGACGATCTGGGCATCACGGACGTGCAGGTGGTGGGGCTCGCCAAGCGCCTGGAGGAAGTATGGGTGCCGGACAGCGACTTCCCGGTGATCCTGCCGCGTGCTTCCGAAGCCCTGTTCCTGCTGCAGCGCATCCGCGACGAGGCGCACCGCTTTGCCATCACCTTCCACCGGCAGAAGCGCGGCAAATCCATGACCGCTTCGTTGCTGGACGAAGTACCCGGACTCGGCCCGGCCAAACGCCAGGCACTGCTCAAGCAGTTCGGTTCCGTGAAGAAACTGCGTGCGGCCACGGAGGAGGAACTGCGCCAGGTTCCCGGCATCGGTCCCGCCATGGCCGCTAACCTGCGCAGCCGGTTGGCCGATAAAGATATGGCGGGGGCTCCGGCGGTCAATATGACCACCGGCGAAATCCTGGAAACTTAGTTAGTCTTGGAAAACCGGCGTGTCGTCACTACGGCGTGTCGGAGGATGCCGCATACGGTTTCCGCTGCACCAGCGCCGGCGCAACCGGGCAACAGGGTAAACAGGATGGGATCACAGCAATGACGCAAGAGGACGGCTTGACCATAGTCAAGCCTGAGGAATCGGAACTGCTCGTGGTCACGGGCATGTCCGGTGCCGGACGGAGCACGGCCGCCAATGCGTTGGAAGACCACGGCTGGTACGTGGTGGAGAACCTGCCGCCGCTCATGCTGGGTACCCTCACCGAACTCGTTTCCCGGATGCCGCAGTCCATTCCCAAGCTCGCCGTCGTCATCGACGTCCGGAGCAAGGAACTGTTCCAGGACATCCGCGAAGCGCTGCGCAACCTGCGCACCGCCGGGGTAACCTACCGCCTGCTGTTCCTGGACGCCGACGACGCCACCCTGGTCCGCCGGTTTGAGCAGGGCCGCCGTCCGCACCCGCTGCAGGGGGACGGCAGTATCCTGGACGGCATCGCCGCCGAACGCGAGGTAGTGCAGGAACTGCGCGATTCCTCCGACGTCGTGGTGGACACCTCCAAGCTGAACGTCCATGCCCTGGCCACCACGGTGACCGAGCTTTTCACCGAGTCCGGCCCCATTGTGCTGCGCCTGAACATCATGAGCTTCGGCTTCAAATACGGGCTCCCCGTTGACGCCAACTACGTGGCCGATGTCCGCTTCATTCCCAACCCGCACTGGGTCCCGCAGCTGCGCCCGCACACCGGGCTGGACGACGACGTCCGGGACTACGTGCTGCAGGCCAAGGGCACCGCTGAATTCCTGGACCGCTACGTCGAGGCGCTGGAGCCCGTGATTGACGGCTACCGCCGAGAGAACAAGCACTACGCAACCATCGCCGTGGGCTGCACGGGCGGTAAGCACCGTTCCGTGGCGGTCACCGAGGAACTGGCCAAGCGCCTTGCCCAGCTGCCCCGGGTCACGGTCAGCTCGCACCACCGGGATCTGGGGCGCGAATAATGTCCTTTCTCACCGGCCCGCTGCCCCTGATTCCGGAGGGCAAGGCCGGCCGGGGGAGCGGTGGCGGTCCCGGATCGGTAGTCGCGCTGGGAGGCGGCCACGGCCTTTCCGCTTCGCTTTCCGCACTGCGCCTGCTGACCACCGACCTCACCGCCGTCGTGACGGTGGCCGACGACGGCGGTTCCTCCGGCCGGCTGCGCCGCGAGCTCGGCGTCCTCCCGCCCGGCGACCTGCGCATGGCGCTGGCTGCGCTCTGCGATGACACCGACTGGGGCCGGACCTGGCGCGACGTGATGCAGCACCGTTTCCGCTCCCAGCCCGGGGTGGACGGCTCCCTGGACGACCATGCGCTGGGCAACCTGCTGATCGTCACGCTCTGGGAGCTGCTGGGGGATCCGGTGGCCGGACTGCAGTGGGCCGGAGCGCTGCTCGGTGCCCGCGGACAGGTCCTGCCGATGTCCACTATGCCGCTGACCATTGAGGGCGACGTGATCCGCCGCACGCCGGACGGGGACCGGGTGGAAACCGTCAGCGGCCAGGCCCGGCTGGCAGCTGCAGGGGCCCGCACCAATGTGACGGACGTACGGCTGCTGCCCACCGACGCGCCGGCCTGTCCGGCTGCCCTGGACGCCATTGAGGGCGCCGACTGGGTGATTCTGGGGCCGGGGTCCTGGTACACCTCGGTCCTGCCTCACCTGATGCTGCCGCAGATGCGCGACGCACTGTGCGCCACGGCAGCCAAGCGGTGCCTGACCATGAATCTCAGCAACGAAACCACTGAAACTGCAGGCATGAGCGCGGTGGACCACCTCGCCGTAATCCGGCGCTACGCACCGGAGTTCAAAGTGGACGCGGTGCTGGCGGATCCGTCGGTGGTGGGTGACCGCGCGGCCTTCGAGGACGCTGTCGCCCAAATGGGCGGCCGAGCCGTCTTCGGTAAGGTGGGGGCAGCGACGGGGCGTCCGATCCATGATCCGCTCCGCCTCGCAACCGCCTTCCACGATATTTTTGGGGAGAACTAGGAGTGTATTTGTGGCGTTGACCGCAGCTGTAAAAGAGGAACTGTCACGGCTGGACGTGAAGAAGTCCTCGGTCCGAAAGGCCGAAGTGTCGGCAATGCTGCGTTTTGCCGGCGGGCTGCACATTATTTCCGGGCGCATCGTCATTGAGGCCGAGGTGGACCTCGCGTCCACGGCCCGCCGGCTCCGCTCGGCCATTGCCGAGGTCTACGGGCACGCCAGCGACATCATTGTGGTGTCCGGCGGGGGACTGCGCCGCGGGAACCGCTATGTGGTGCGTGTGGTCCGCGACGGGGAGTCCCTGGCGCGGCAGACCGGCCTGCTGGATGCCCGGGGACGGCCCGTCCGCGGCCTGCCCTCCGTGGTGGTCAACGGTTCTGCCGCCGACGCCGAGGCTGTCTGGCGCGGAGCGTTCCTCGCCCACGGTTCGCTCACCGAGCCCGGACGCTCGTCCTCCCTGGAGGTCACCTGCCCCGGGCCCGAGGCGGCCCTGGCCCTGGTGGGCTCCGCACGCCGGATCGGCATCGCCGCCAAGGCGCGCGAGGTGCGCGGCGTTGACCGGGTAGTGATCCGCGACGGCGACACCATTGCCGCCCTGCTGACCCGGATGGGCGCCCACGACGCGCTGATGGTCTGGGAAGAGCGCCGCATGCGCAAGGAAGTGCGGGCGACCGCCAACCGCCTGGCGAATTTCGACGACGCGAACCTCCGCCGTTCCGCGCAGGCCGCCGTTGCTGCCGGCGCACGCGTGGAACGAGCCCTGGAGATCCTCGGCGAGGACGTGCCCGAGCACCTGCGCTACGCGGGTGAATTGCGCGTTGCGCATAAGCAGGCCAGCCTGGACGAGCTCGGGCACCTGGCCGACCCGCCCATGACCAAGGACGCCATTGCGGGGAGAATCCGCCGTTTGCTGGCCATGGCGGACAAACGTGCGGCGGAATTGGGCATTCCGGGTACCGAATCCAGTGTCACTCCGGAAATGTTGGACGAATAGCGCCGTCCCGGCCCGGCAGCCCAATGTTGGCTGGATGGCGTAATTGCATAGGATGGACTAAGTCTGCTGCCTTTTGGGGCGGCACGAAGAATTTCCGGATGGGAATTCCGTCCGGATCTTTGATCCGACACTTCAACGGAGGATTTTCGTGAACGAATACACACTGCCGGAACTGCCGTACGACTACGCAGCCCTGGAACCGCACATTTCCGCACGCATCATGGAGCTGCACCACGACAAGCACCATGCCACGTACGTAGCCGGCGCGAACACTGCCCTTGCCCAGATGGCCGAAGCACGCGACAAGGGCGAGTTCGGTACCATCGGCAAGCTCTCCAAGGACCTGGCCTTCCACCTGGGCGGCCACACCAACCACAGCATTTTCTGGAACAACATGTCCCCGGACGGCGGCGACAAGCCCGAAGGCGAGCTGGCGGCAGCCATTGACGAGTTCTTCGGCTCCTTCGACGGCTTCCGCGGCCAGTTCACTGCCGTGGCCAACTCCATCCAGGGCTCCGGCTGGTCCATCCTGGCCTACGAACCGCTGGGCAAGAACCTCGTTATCGAGCAGCTCTACGATCAGCAGGGCAACGTTCCCGTCGGAACCATCCCGCTGCTGATGCTGGATATGTGGGAGCACTCCTACTACCTCGACTACGCCAACGTGAAGGGCGACTACGTCAAGGCATGGTGGAACATCGTCAACTGGGCCGACGTCGCCGCACGTTTCGACGCCGCCCGCACCGGTGCGAAGTCGCTGATCGTTCCCGCCTAGTCGCCGCCTGTGCCGCACAATTGTGCGGGTGCCCCGGTCCCTACGGGGACTGTGACGCGTAAGATAAATCCGTAGGTCCCCGTCCAGCCGGCAACGCCGGCAGGACGGGGCCACGGCCCCGTTCCGCCGGCACTGCCGGAAAGCTTTCCCCAGCGGAACGTGTCAGGCCGCAGTCAGTCCGGTGGCTTCATACCCGAGGTCACACAGTTCTCAATTGACCCCCTATCAAGGAGACAGAAAAGTGACTACTCGTGTTGGAATCAACGGATTCGGACGTATCGGCCGCAACTACTTCCGAGCCGCCCTGGAGCAGAACGCAGACCTCGACATTGTCGCCGTCAACGACCTGACCAGCCCCGAAACCCTCGCCCACCTCCTGAAGTACGACTCCGTGACCGGCCGGCTGGGCGCTGACCTCGAAGTGCGTGAAGGCAACATTGTGGTGGGAGGCAAGACCATCAAGGTCCTTGCCGAACGCGATCCCTCCAACCTTCCCTGGAAAGACCTCGGCGTAGACATCGTCATCGAGTCCACCGGGTTCTTCACCAAGGCCGAAGACGCCAAGAAGCACCTTGATGCGGGTGCGAAAAAGGTCCTGATCTCCGCTCCGGGCAAAGGCTCGGACATCACCATCGTGATGGGCGTCAACGACGGCGACTACAACCCCGCCAGCCACAACATCATTTCCAATGCCTCCTGCACCACGAACTGCCTCGGCCCGCTGGCCAAGGTCCTGCACGAAGCCTTCGGCATCGAGCGCGGCCTGATGACCACCGTGCACGCCTACACTGCAGACCAGAACCTGCAGGACGGCCCGCACCGGGACCTGCGCCGGGCACGTGCCGCAGCCCTGAACATTGTTCCCACCTCCACCGGAGCAGCCAAGGCTATCGGCCTGGTCCTGCCGGAACTGGACGGCAAGCTGGACGGCTTCGCCCTGCGTGTTCCGGTCCCCACCGGTTCGGTCACCGACCTCACGGTCACCGTGGGCCGGGAAGCCTCCGTGGATGAAATCAACGATGTCTACAAGACGGCAGCCAGCGGTCCGCTGGCCGGGATCCTGCGCTACACCGACGAGCCGATTGTGTCCTCCGACATCGTCACCGACCCGGCCTCCTGCATCTTCGACTCTGGCCTGACCCGCGTAATGGGCAACGAAGTAAAGGTTGTTGGCTGGTACGACAACGAGTGGGGCTACTCCAACCGACTGGTGGACCTCACCACGCTCGTTGCCTCCAAGCTTTAACCAACCGAGTACGCAAAGGTAGACATGACTGTCAAAACTCTCTCCGACCTGATCAGCGACGGCGTCGAGGACAGGTACGTGCTCGTCCGATCGGATCTGAATGTTCCGCTGGACGACGGCCGGGTCACCGACGACGGCCGCATCCGTGCCTCCATCCCCACTCTCCAGGTTCTGGTGGAGCACGGTGCCAAGGTCATTGTGATGGCCCACCTCGGCCGTCCCAAGGGGCAGCCGGACGAGAAGTACTCGCTGCGTCCCGCCGTCGACCGCCTCGACGAGCTCGCACCGTTTTCGGTGGAGTTCGCCGAGGACGTGGTCGGCGGCAGCGCAAGCGGGCTGGCCGGTTCGCTGGCTTCAGGTTCCGTGCTGGTGCTGCAGAACATCCGGTTCGACCCGCGTGAGACCTCCAAGGACGACGCCGAGCGGCAGGCACTTGCCCGTGACCTGGCGGCGCTGACCGGCGGCAACGGAGCGTACGTGGATGATGCCTTCGGTGCAGTGCACCGCAAGCACGCCAGCGTCTACGACATCGCCGAAGTCCTGCCGGCCTACGAGGGCGACCTGGTCCATACCGAGGTCCAGGTGCTCAAGCGCCTCACCGAAAACCCGGAAAAGCCCTACGTGGTGGTGCTGGGCGGTTCGAAGGTTTCGGACAAGCTGGCAGTGATCGAAAACCTGATGGACCGCGCCGACTACCTGCTGGTGGGAGGTGGAATGGTGTTCACGTTCCTGGCCGCACAGGGATACAACGTGGGCGCCTCCCTGCTTGAGGCAGACCAGATCGAAAATGTGAAGGGCTACCTCAGCCGGGCAAAGGAAGTGGGCTGCGAGTTCGTCCTGCCCACCGACATTGTGGTGGCGGACAAGTTCGCTGCCGATGCCGACGTCCAGACCGTTCCTGCGGACGCGATGGAGAGCAGCCGCTTCGGTGCCGCCGGCATCGGCCTGGACATCGGTCCGGATTCCGCGGACGCGTTTGCCGAACATATCGGCAAGGGCCGGACCATCTTCTGGAACGGCCCCATGGGCGTGTTCGAGTTCGAGGCCTTCGCCAATGGCACCCGCGCCGTAGCACAGGCGCTGAAGGACTCCTCGGGCTTCAGCGTGGTCGGCGGCGGCGATTCGGCGGCGGCAGTGCGCAAGCTCGGGTTCTCGGAAGCCGACTTCGGGCACATCTCCACCGGCGGCGGCGCCAGCCTCGAATATCTGGAAGGCAAGGCCCTGCCGGGCCTCACCGTCCTGGACCAGTAGTTTCCCGGTGCGGGTCCGCGGCCCTCAACAGCTGCGGACCCGCATCTGCATGTCCTGTCCCAAGAACCATTAAGCAAGAAACCGGAGCAACCATGACAACCTCCACGAACGGCAAGTTCGACCGCACACCCCTGATCGCCGGCAACTGGAAGATGAACATGGACCACGTCCAGGGCATCACCCTGCTGCAGAAGCTGGCCTGGACCCTCAGCGACGCCCGCCACGACTACGGCCGCGTGGAGGTGGTCGTGTTCCCTCCGTTCACCGACCTGCGCAGCACGCAGACCCTGGTGGCCGGCGACAAGCTGAAGGTGGAATACGGAGCCCAGGATCTTTCCCCGAAGGATTCGGGCGCCTACACGGGCGACATCTCCGGACAGTTCCTCTCCAAGCTCGGCTGCAGCTACGTCCTGGTGGGCCACAGCGAACGCCGTGCAGTGCACGGCGAAACCGACGAGCTGCTGAATGAAAAGCTGAAGGCTGCCTACCGCAACAACCTTGTACCCGTCCTCTGCGTGGGGGAGGGCCTTGAGGTCCGCCAGGCCGGAGACCACGTGATGCACACCCTGGAGCAGGTCCGCGCCGACCTCGCCGGACTGGACGCCGAGCAGGTCTCCACCCTGGTCATCGCGTACGAACCCATCTGGGCCATCGGCACCGGCGAAGTAGCCGGACCGGATGATGCACAGGAAATGTGCGTCGCCATCCGCGCCGAAATCGCCGATCTGTACGACGACGCGACAGCCGCCAAGACCCGCCTGCTTTACGGCGGCTCGGTCAAGGCCGCAAACGCTGCAAGCATTCTGGGCGAACGCGACGTGGACGGCGTGCTGGTGGGCGGTGCCAGTTTGGATGTAGGCGAATTTGCTAATATTGTCAGGTTCGAACAACATCTGGTGACTGACTGAACTGCAGCTGAAGGACGCCGCAGCGGCGTCCCCAATCCATGAGTCACCCGAAAGGCCGTAAGTGGAAATTCTGAAGATCATCCTGCTGGTGCTTCTTGCCATCACGAGCCTGCTGCTGACGCTGCTTATCCTGCTGCACAAAGGCCGCGGCGGCGGTATGTCGGACATGTTCGGCGGCGGCATGACCAGCAGCCTCGGCTCCTCCGGTGTTGCCGAAAAGAACCTCAACCGTTTCACCGTGGCCCTGGCCCTGTCCTGGGGCCTGGTTATCGTGGCTCTGGGACTGCTCCAGCGCTTCTCGGGCGAAGCCTAGGCACGCACCCCGGGCACGGGAAGACATAAAGAAGGCCCCCGGATTATCCGGGGGCCTTCTTTGCTGCATGCCGTTACCGGCCGCTAGTCTTCGTCGTCATCCTCGCCGGCGTGCTCCTGATCGGAGTCCAGCAGGCGCCGCGAAAGCTGGGCAGCGGCGGCCTGGTCGATCAGCCACCGCGTTTTGTTCCGTCCCCGGGCACCGGCGGCCGGAACCTGGATCTCCCCGGCGCCGGCCAGGGCAAGGCCCACGGCGCCGGCCTTGTCATCACCGGCAACCCCCAGCCACACTTCGGAGGCCGTGTTGATGGCCTCCAACGTCAGTGAGATCCGCTCCGGCGGCGGCTTGGGCGCGTCCCGTACCGCCACCGTGGTCTGCCCAACGGTCCGCACTCCCGGCGTCTCCGGAAAAAGTGAGGCGATGTGGGCGTCCGGGCCCACCCCCAGCAGCAGCACGTCGAAGCGCGGCAGGCGCGGATCAACGGACTCAAAGCCGGGCGCCAGGTCTTCTTCCTCCGCTGCCAGGGCCAGCCGCCGGGCATAATCCGCGGCGGCGTCCTCCACGGTGTCAACCTCGCCGGCGGTGGCGACGGCGTGGATGCGCTCCGCCGGGACACCCATCGGCTCCAGCACCGCGTGCCGCGCCTGGAAGGAATTCAGCTCCGGGTCATCCGCGGGCAGGAAGCGTTCGTCTCCCCACCAGAAGTTCACCCGGGTCCAGTCCACGGCCGTGCGCGCAGGGTTGGCAGCTACGGCTTCCAGCGTCGCAATGCCCACGGTGCCTCCGGTGAGGACCACTGTGGCTTCCCCGCGCCGGCTCTGCACATCCACCAGTTTGGTAAGCAGGCGGGCGGCCGTCGCCGATACAAGGGCGGACGGATCCGGGTGGATGCTGACGCCGTTGGGGGAGTGCTTCACGCCGTCGCCCCTTCCTGGACCAGGCACGCGGCCAGGCCCTCAGTAAGTACTTCTCCGAAAACCTCATCCGGGTCCAGCCGGCGCAGTTCCTCGGCCAGGCAGTCCCGCAGGGTCCGGCGCGGCAGGGAAATCTGCTGTTCCGGCTGGCCCGGCTGGGTCAGGTGCGCGGTGACCTGGTCCGGGCGTGCCAGTTCCACGTCTCCCTCGGGACGCTCGAACACCACACGGTGGATCCCGGTCCCGGCTTCGCCTTCGATGATCTGCACGGGAACTTTCAGCGCCTTCTTCAACCAGGCGGCCAGCAGGAAGGTGCTGGCCGAATCCGAGGCGCCCTCCACGACCACCCCCTGCACGGGCGATGATCCGGCGTTGTCCAGCACCGCAGCAAGCTGCACCCGCCAGTTGGTCAGGCGGGTCCAGCTCAGGTCCGTATCGCCGGCCGCATAGGTTTCGGCCAGGCGCAGCAGGGCCTTTTTGGGGTTGTCCTCCGTGGCTGCGTCAGTGATGCGCCGGTGTGCAATGCAGCCCAGCGGGGTCTGCGCCGGATCCTCGGGCACACCGTGCGGCCACCAGGCAACAATGGGGGCGTCGGGCAGCAGCAGCGCGGACACCAGGGATTCGCTCTCCCCGGCCAGCTCGCCGTGCCCGGACAGGACAATCACTTCGGAGGCACCGGCGTCGCCGCCCACCCGGATCTGAGCATCCAGCCGGGTCTCGTCGCCGGCGCTGCCCTCAGCCAGCACAATGATGCGGCAGGGGTGTTCGCGGCTGGCTTCGTTGGCCGCCGCGATGGCCTCTTCCACGAAGTCCGGCTGCGTGTCCACCACCAGGGTCAGGACACGGCCGAGGGTGACCACGCCGCCCCGCTCCCGCATGGCGACGATTTCCTTGGACACCTTGGAGGTGGTGGTGTTGGGCAGGTCTACAATCACGGCCTTCTCCAGGTCCTTCCGTCTCGGGCGAGCAGTTCGTTAGCGGATTCCGGGCCCCAGCTGCCCGGAGCGTATGGCTCCGGCTGGCCGTCCAGGGTAGCCCAGTATTCTTCGAAGGGGTCCACGATCTTCCAGGACAGCTCCACTTCCTGGTGCCGGGGGAAGAGCGGAGGCTCGCCCAGCAGCACGTCCAGGATCAGGCGTTCGTACGCCTCGGGGCTGGATTCCGTAAAGGAATGCCCGTATCCGAAGTCCATGGACACATCCCGGACCTCCATTTGGGTGCCCGGCACCTTCGAACCGAACCGGATTGTCGCCCCTTCGTCCGGCTGGACACGGATGACGACGGCGTTCTGGCCGAAATCGTCTTCACTGTGTTCACGGAAGAGCAGGTTGGGGGAGCGCTTGAAGACCACGGCGATCTCCGTGACCCGCCGGCCCAGCCGTTTGCCGGCCCGCAGGTAGAACGGCACTCCGGCCCAGCGGCGGGTGTTGATGTCCAGCCGGATGGCAGCGAACGTCTCCGTGGTGGAATCCGGGTTGAAGCCCTCTTCCTCCAGGAAGCCCGTCACCTTCTCGCCGCCCTGCCAGCCGCCGGTGTACTGGCCGCGGGCGGAGCTGTGCGAGAGGTCCTTCGGCAGCCGGACGGCGGCCAGGACCTTTTCCTTCTCGGTGCGCAGGTGGTCAGCATCAAAGGAGATGGGCTCCTCCATGGCGGTGAGGGCCAGCAGCTGCAGGAGGTGGTTCTGGATGACGTCGCGGGCTGCGCCCACACCGTCGTAATACCCCGCACGCCCGCCAATGCCGATGTCCTCGGCCATGGTGATCTGCACGTGGTCCACATGGTTCGCGTTCCAGATGGGCTCGAAGAGCTGGTTCGCGAAGCGCAGGGCCAGAATGTTCTGGACGGTTTCCTTGCCCAGGTAGTGGTCGATCCGGAACACCGAGTCTGCCGGGAACACCGATTCCACCACGTTGTTCAGTTCGCGGGCGGAAGCCAGGTCATGGCCAAACGGCTTCTCGATCACCACCCGCCGCCACTTGCCCTGGGAAGTTTTGGCCAGCCCGTGCCGGGAGAGCTGCTGGCAGACCTGTTCAAAGGACTTCGGCGGCACGGAGAGGTAGAAAGCGTGGTTGCCGCGGGTGCCGCGTTCGGCGTCGAGGTCCTCCAGGGTTTCCTTCAGTTTCCCGAAGGCCTCGTCGCTGTCGAAGCCGCCTTCAACGAACCTGATGCCCTCGGCGAGCTGCTTCCATACATTCTCGTTGAAATCGGTGCGCGAGTGCGCCTGCACGGATTCCTTCACCTGCGCGGCGAATTCCTCGTTGCTCCAGGGCCGGCGGCCGAAGCCAACCAGCGAGAAGCTGGGCGGCAGGAGCCCCCGGTTGGCCAGGTCGTAAACGGCCGGGATGAGCTTTTTCCGGGCCAGATCGCCGGTGACTCCGAAGATCACCAGGGAGGACGGCCCCGCGATGCGGCTCAGCCGCCGGTCGCGCGGATCCCGGAGGGGGTTGCCCGTCCCGGACTTTTCCTCTGCGGACATTTAGTTGCTACCACTTTCTGCAGCCAGGGACCGCACGACGTTCTCGATTTCACGGATGCCTTCATCGCGGTTCAGCAGGTGCAGCCGCAGCACGGGCCGGCCCTGGTCCGCCAGGACAGACGCGTCGCCGGCCGCCTGCGCGCTGATCAGTTCAGCGAAGCTGAAGGGCCGCTCGGGGATGGCCACGTCGCCGGCGGGACGGCCGGTGATCTGCAGGTACACACCCTGTGCCGGTCCGCCCTTGTGGAACTGGCCGGTGGAGTGCAGGAAGCGCGGGCCCCAGCCGAAGGTAACGGGACGGCCGGTAGCCGCCGCCAGGTCCGCGCGGATGCCCGCGAGGCCGGACTGCTTGGCGCGGTCCAGGTAGGCCTGGATGCTCAGGTAGCCGTCCGGGCCCAGCTGCCCCAGCAATGCCGTGAGGGCGCCGCGCAGGGTGGAGGCAGTGCCCAGCAGGTCGGCGGGGCCGCGGACCTCGACGGAACCGTCAATGAACGCCGGTTCGGTGGGCTCGGGGGTGGCATCAAGCAGGCCGCGGGCTGCCTTCTTGGCAGCCTCCACGTCCGGCTGGTCAAAGGGGTTGATGTTCAGGAGCCGTCCGGCCACGGCGGTGGCGAACTCCCACAGCATCATTTGTGCCCCCAGGCTGCCCGACACCACCACCTGGTCTCCTTCGGGCAGTTCCTCGGAATCCACCGGCACAATCCGGACGGTCAGCACGTCGGCGGCACCGGAGGTGATCTCCGGAGCACCGGGCTCGACGACGACCGGCAGCACACCTGTACCGAGCTTGCCTGTTGATTCGGCGATCAGCTGCTCGGCCCAGTCCGGGAAACCGGCCAGGCCGGAACCCTCGTCCACTATGACGATCTTGTTGCGCAACGGCTCGGTTCCGCCAAGGGCGGCACCGAGTTCCAGGCCGATGTTGTCCGGAGCATCGTCCCGCAGGATTTCGGCGGTCATTTCGGCGTCGTCGAGGAGGGTCTCAATGTCCGCGCCGGCCAGGCCCGACGGGACCAGCCCGAAGGCGGTGAGGGCGGAGTAGCGTCCGCCCACGTTGGGGTCGGCGTTGAAGACGGCACGGTACCCGGCTTCGCGGGCCGCGGCGTCCAGCGGCGATCCGGGGTCGGTGACCACTACGATCCGGGACTTCGCATCGATCCCGGCGTCGGTGAAGGCCTGTTCAAAGACTCGGCGCTGGGAATCGGTCTCCACGGTGGAACCGGACTTGGAGGACACCACAATCACGGTTTCGGCCAGCCGTTCACCCAACGCGGCCGCAACCACGTCGGGGTCGGTGGAGTCCAGGACGGTCAGGTCCACGCCCGCGGTGCGGGTGATGACCTCGGGCGCCAGGGAAGAGCCGCCCATGCCGGCCAGGACCACGCGGGTCACCGACTCGGCGGCAAGCTCTTCCCTCAGCGCCGCAATCTGTCCCAGGAGCGGCCGGGAACTCTCACCGGGGTTGAGCCAGCCGAGGCGGATGGAAGCCTCGGCTTCGGCGTCGGGGCCCCACAGGGTGGGATCCTGCGCCACCAGGCGGGAGGCGACTTCGTCGCCTACGAGTCCGGGAACCTTGGCGTCGACGGCCTCGCTTGCGGCGCCGGCTGCTTCAAAGGACAGTGTGGTCATCTCTTCTATGCCTCTTTCGCGGTATCCAGTGCGGTCTGAACGGTCTGCAGCAGTTCTCCCCAGCTGGCCACGAACTTGTCGAGGCCTTCGGTTTCCAGCTGCTCCACAACCTCGTTGTAGGAGATGCCCAAGCCGTCCAGGGAATCAAGCACGGCGTTCGACTCTTCGTAGGTGCCGGATACCGTGTTGCCGGTGACTTCGCCGTGGTCGGCAGTGGCTTCCAGCGTCTTCTCAGGCATGGTGTTCACCGTGTGCGGTGCCACGAGCCCCGTGACGTACAGGGTGTCCGGCAGGGCCGGGTCCTTGACACCGGTGGAGGCCCACAGCGGGCGCTGCGCGTTGGCGCCGGCAGCGGACAGGACCTGCCAGCGTTCGGAAACGAACTGCTCCTCGAACACCTGGTAGGCCAGGCGGGCGTTGGCCAGGCCGGCCTTGCCCTTCAGTGCCTTGGCTTCGTCGGTGCCAATGCCGTCCAGCCGCTTGTCGATCTCGGCGTCCACGCGGGAAACAAAGAAGGAGGCCACGGAGTGGATGGTGGAGAGGTCGTGGCCGTTTTCCTTGGCCTGCTCAATGCCCAGCATGTACGCGTTAATGACCTCGCGGTAGCGTTCCAGCGAGAAGATCAGCGTCACGTTGACGCTGATGCCGGCAGCCAGGGTCGCCGTGATCGCGGGCAGTCCCTCTTTGGTGGCGGGGATCTTGATCAGCACGTTGTAGCGGCCAACCTTGTCGAAGAGTTCCTTCGCCTCATTGATGGTGCCCTGCGTGTCGCGTGACAGGCGCGGATCAACCTCAATGGACACCCGGCCGTCAACGCCGTGCGTGGCCTCGGCTAGGGGGGCGAAGACATCGCAGGCCTGGATGACGTCGTCGGTGGTGATCTCGAAGACGGACTTGTCGACGTCGGCGCCGGAACGGGACAGCTGCTGCACCTGGGCGGCGTAGGACTCGCCGTTGGCCAGGGCGGCCGCGAAGATGCTCGGGTTGGTGGTTACGCCAACCACGTTCTTCTCGTCGATGAGCTTCTTGAGGGAGCCGGAGACAATCCGTTCGCGGGAAAGGTCGTCCAACCAGATGGAGACGCCGGCTTCGGAGAGCGCGGCGGTGGGAGTTGAAGTCATGGTGTTACTCCTTAGTAAGGGTCTACTGCTGGTCGCCGGTCTCGGTGGACTGGGCTCCGGAGGAGGCACCGGTGGTGCCGGCCGGGGCGGATCCGCTGCCGGAAACAGCTGCGAGGGAATCGCGGGCTGCCTGCGCCACGGCGTCGGCCGTAATGCCGAATTCGCGGTACAGCGTCTTGTAGTCGGCGGAAGCGCCGAAGTGCTCCAGGGAAACGCTGCGGCCGGCGTCGCCGACAACCTCGCGCCAGCCCAGGGCGATGCCGGCTTCCACGGAGACGCGGGCCCGGATGTCCTTGGGCAGCACGGCCTCGCGGTAGTCCTGGTCCTGCTTGTTGAACCATTCGATGCTGGGCATCGAGACGACGCGGGCCGCCACGCCTTCGGCGGCGAGGGCTTCGCGGGCCTCGACGGCCAGCTGGACCTCGGAACCGGTGCCCACCAGGATGACGTCCGGGGTGACAACCAAGCCGTCGCGTACAGCTTCGGCCAGCACGTAGCCGCCTCGGGCGGCGCCCTCTGCCGAGGCGAACGTGTTGGCGGTAGCCGCACCTTCACCCCGGGCGTAGGTGGGAATGTTCTGCCGGGTCAGCACAATGCCGGCCGGGTTCTCGGTGTTCTCCAGGATGGTCCGCCAGGCCACGGCCACCTCGTTGGCGTCGCCCGGACGCACGACGTCGAGCCCGGGAATGGCGCGCAGGGACGCGAGCTGTTCCACCGGCTGGTGGGTCGGTCCGTCTTCGCCGAGCCCGATGGAGTCGTGGGTCCAGACGTAGATGGCCGGAACGCCCATCAGGGCACCAAGGCGGATGGCCGGGCGCTGGTAGTCGCTGAAGATCAGGAACGTACCGGAGAACGCGCGGGTGTTGCTGTCCATCGTGATGCCGTTCACGATCGCCGCGGCTGCATGCTCGCGGATGCCGAAGTGCAGCACCCGGCCGTAGGGGTTGCCGGCCCAGGCGTTGGTCTGCTTCCCGGCGGGAATGAAGGACGGGGAGCCTTCGATTGTGGTGTTGTTGGACTCCGCGAGGTCAGCGGAACCGCCCCACAGTTCGGGCAGCGCCGGGCCGATGGCGGAGAGGACCTTGCCGGACGCGGCGCGGGTGGACATGTCCTTGCCTGCTTCGAAGACGGGCAGGGACGCTTCCCAGCCCTGGGGCAGTTCGCCCTTCTCCAGGCGGGCCAGCAGGGCCGAACCTTCGGTGTTGGCTTCCTGCCAGGCCTTGAAGCCTTCGTTCCACTTGGTGTGTTCCTCGGCACCGCGGGCTACTGCCTGACGGGCGTGCTCGAGGACCTCGGGGTCGACGTCGAAGCTCTTAGCCGGGTCGAAGCCCAGTGTTTCCTTCAACGCGGCTACCTCGTCGGTGCCCAGGGCGGAGCCGTGGATCTTGCCGGTGTTCTGCTTGTTCGGAGCAGGCCAGCCGATGATGGTGCGCAGCGAAATGATGGACGGCCGGCCGGTTTCGGCCTTGGCCGCCATCAGGGCGTTGTAGAGCTCGTTGACGTCTTCGACGTATTCGCCGGTCTTGGTCCAGTCCACGCGCTGGGTGTGCCAGCCGTACGCTTCGTAACGCTTGAGCACGTCTTCGGTGAAGGCAATGTCGGTGTCGTCTTCGATGGAGATGTGGTTCTCGTCGTAGATCACGACCAGGTTGCCCAGTTCCTGGTGCCCGGCCAGCGAGGAGGCTTCGGCGGTGACGCCTTCCTGCAGGTCGCCGTCGGACGCGATAACCCAGACAGTGTGGTCGAACGGGCTGGTGCC
The DNA here is from genome assembly GCF_020731535.1 of Arthrobacter sp. zg-Y40. Lineage (NCBI taxonomy): Bacteria > Bacillati > Actinomycetota > Actinomycetes > Micrococcales > Micrococcaceae > Arthrobacter > Arthrobacter sp. zg-Y40. Next base: position 368,268 of record NZ_JAJFZS010000008.1, on the reverse strand, counting down.
TTCTGCGGCGTCGGCGTCCAGCAGGCCGCGCAGGCGGCGCTGGGCGAAAGCGAAACCAACCGAGGAAGCCAGGCCCTGGCCCAGCGGGCCCGTGGTGATCTCGACGCCGTCGGTGTGGCGGTACTCGGGGTGGCCGGGGGTCTTGGAGCCCCAGGTGCGCAGCGACTTCAGGTCTTCGAGTTCCAGGCCGTAGCCGGCGAGGAAGAGCTCAATGTACAGGGTCAGGGAAGTGTGCCCGGGGGAGAGGACGAACCGGTCGCGGCCGATCCAGTGCGGATCCGACGGATCGTGGCGCATGACCTTCTGGAACAGAAGGTACGCGGCAGGGGCCAGGCTCATGGCCGTGCCGGGATGGCCGTTGCCGACCTTTTCCACGGCGTCGGCCGCCAGGACGCGGACAGTGTCCACTGCCTTGCGGTCCGTTTCGGTCCAGGTCAGTTCTTGCTCTTCCATATGTGGCACGTTTACCGGGCCCCTCTCTGTGCAGATAACCGGCGCCGCACAGCGCCGGACATGCCCGGAAGTCCCCGTGAACCCACAGGGTGCCTCCGGTGCCTTTACCACTACAACCAACTGCGGGCGGAAATCGATACCGCATCTGCGGCAGCAATTGATTCCGCCTTTCGTAACCTGCGTTGCGGAGACTGAAAATACCGGGCGCTTCGAAAAGCGGGTGCTTCGAAAATACCGGGTGCTTCTTTGTATTGGCCCACTCCCGCCACGCCGCAGCGTTGCCGGGGGAAAGGTCCGCTCCAACCTTATCCTCTGCGGCTGCTTCCTGCCTGCCCCGTGCCGCTCCGGCGGGCCTCCGGCAGGGTCCGGACCGGGGCTCCACGGGTCCGCGGGCCGGGGCTGCGCCGTCCACCTGTGTGCGGATACGCCCGGGCGCGTTTGATGCTTCGATTTCTACAGCCGATAGAGGTTATGATGGGGACGGACTTTTTCGTTCCAGATTGGATAAAGTGATCGCTTCGTGACTACCCAGCATGCCGAATCCCCTATCTACACGGGGAAGATGACGGCGGGCCGCAAGGCCCGGGCTTACGTGGCGCTCACCAAACCACGCGTCATCGAGCTTCTGCTCGTAACCACCCTGCCCACCATGATCTTCGCGGAGCGGGGCCTTCCCTCGCTTGGCCTTATCCTGGCCACCATGGTCGGCGGGGCGTTGGCGGCCGGCAGCGCCGGTGCGTTCAACTGCTACATCGACCGCGACATGGACAAGCTGATGAAGCGGACAAAGAACCGTCCGCTGGTCACCGGCGAGGTTTCCCCGCGGGAAGCGCTGGTCTTCGCCTGGGTGCTGGGCATCGTGGCCATCGCCCTGCTCTGGTTCGGCGCCAATCCGCTGACCGGCCTGCTCGGCGTCGGCGCAATCCTGCTCTACGTGGTCTTCTACACGCTGATCCTCAAGCGCCGCACCACCCAGAACATCGTGTGGGGCGGAATGGCCGGCTGCATGCCGGTGCTGATTGCCTGGGCTGCCGTCACCAACAAGGTGGAATGGCCCGCAGTCATCCTGTTTATGATCATCTTCCTGTGGACGCCGCCGCACTACTGGCCGCTGTCCATGAAGTACGGCGAGGACTACCGCAACGCCAGCGTGCCCATGCTCGGCGCCGTTGCCGGAGCCAAGCTCGTCTCGGTCCAGGTGGTCCTGTACGCCTACGCCACGGTGGCCTGCTCGCTGCTGCTGGTTCCCGCCGGTGGAGCCGGCTGGGTCTACACGGTGGCCGCAGTGCTGGCCGGTGCATGGTTCGTGGCGGAGTCCCACAAGCTGCATTCCCGCGCACAGCGCGAGGAGCTTGACGACAAGTCGGCCATGAAGGTCTTCCACCTGTCCATCAGCTACCTCACCATCCTGTTCCTGGCCCTGGCCGTGGACCCGTTTGTGGGCAGCTCGCTGGTCTAGCTTTTACGGTTCCTGCGTGGCTGGGTCCCTTCGGGGGTCCGGCCACTGCTGTGTTCCGGGGGATTCCAGGGTGAGGTTGTTCCAGTGGTGAGGATTTCCGGGGGCGTGGTGGTTCCGGGGCGCTTTGTGCCGACGTACTCCCTGTGGGGTTTACCGGGGACCGGTGTGTTGGGAGCCTTGGGCAGCCCTAGGCAGTGGGGGAGAGACTGTGCGGAGGGGGATCCTGCAGGGTGACGACTGAGCAGATAACGGGTTTATGCCCGGGCTATACCCCCGGTATCTGCTCACTAGATGTGGGTTTCCGTCCGGCAAGCCCCGGTATCTGCTCACTAGATGCGGCTTTCCGCCCCGCACGAGGCCCCATCAGCTCTGCTTGCCCACCAACACCGTCAGCTCGGTACCCATGCCCGAGGCCCCACGCTGCAGGTGCTGCACCCAGACACTCGACCGAGCAGATAACGGATTTATGCCCGGACGTTAGCCCCGGAAGCTGCTCACCGGATGGCCGCACCTCCATCGCAACCCGCAGCACAGCAAAAAGGCCGGGCCCCGATGGGGACCCGGCCGTTAGCGGTAAGTCAGCGCGGCCTAGCGCCCGGCAGGCGCACCGGACACCGGAGCGGCAGCATCACCGGCGCTGCCGGGGACCTGCTTGGCATATCCCGTAAAGACCGCCTGCGCAGCCGCAGCAGTGAGCAGGCATGCACCGAGCATGTGCAGTGCCACCAGGGCGATCGGCAGGTGCAGGAAATGCTGCGTGTAGCCGATCACGGCCTGGGCCAGGACGACGACGGCCAGCAGCACCACGGCCTTGCGCACCCGGGCGTCGGCCGTGCGCCGGAAGACCAGGTAAAGGGCAACCGCCAGCGCGAAGACCAGCAGATAGACGGGCACCACGTGGACGCGGGTAATGAGGTCCGGGTTGAGCCCGTTGCGGGCTGCACCGTGGTCTCCCGCATGCGGACCGGAACCGGTGACCATGACGCCGAGCAGCACGGTGATGCCGGAAAGGACGCCCATGGCGCCCAGCAGCGGGCGAAGGGTCTTGCCGGCAAGCGGGGCGTGACGGACGGCCAGGTCTCCGGAGGACAGCCAAGCACGGTTCACCAACACCACGGCGGCGACAATCAGCACCATGGAAATGATGAAGTGCAGGCCCACAATCCAGGGGTTCAGGCCGGTGAGCACGGTGATGCCGCCAACCACGGCCTGCGCCGGGATGCCGGCGAGCAGTCCGATGGACAGCCACCAGAGGTCGCGGCGCTGGGCCCGGATCCGCCAGACGGAGAACACGGTGGCAAAGGCAACGGCGGTCAGCACGAAGGTCAGCATCCGGTTGCCGAACTCGATGATGCCGTGCACGCCCATTTGCGGCGTCGTCACCAGCGAGTCAGCGGTGCACAGCGGCCACTCGGGGCAGCCAAGGCCGGAGGCGGTCAGGCGGACCGCACCGCCGGTCACCACAATAACGATGTTGGCCACCAGCGAGGCCACGGCGAGGGAGCGGATCAACCGTCCTGCCGCAGGCAGGGGACCGGTGGATTGCCGGGCCGGAACTCCGGCCGAGGTTGATGACACGGTAGCTAACTCCATTTGAACCAGCGGACAGCACCCAGGCCGCCCAGTATTGTCCACGCCAGAAGGATCAGCGTGGCGGAAATATTGAACTGCGAGTCGATCAGCGCGGACCGCAGGGCGTCCCCAAGGGCGGCCGAGGGCAGGACTTCGATGAACGGCTGCAGGAGGTCGGGCAGGTTGCCTACCGGGATGATGATACCGCCGGCGGCTGCCAGCAGTATCCACAGCAGGTTGGTTATGGCCAGTGTGGCCTCGGGTCGCACGGTTCCTGCCACCAGCAGGCCAAGAGCCGTGAAGGCAACGGCACCCAGGGCCAGCTGCAAGGCTGCGGGCACCAGGCCTGCCAGCTCCGGCCGCCAGCCGAGCAGCAGCGCAACCACGGACACCAGGACCACCTGGATGGACAGCACGGCGAGAACGGCAATGACCTTGCCTGCAATCAGTCCGGCCCGGCCCAGCGGGGTGGTGGAGAGGTACCGCAGCACCCCGTACCGGCGGTCAAAGCCCGTGGCGATGCCCTGCCCGGTAAAGGCAGTCGACATGGCGCACAGCGCGAAGATGCCCGGCGTGGCCATATTGATCCGGCTGGTGCCGTAGCCGTCCAGCAGGGGAGTGACCACCAGGGCCACCATGGCCATCAGCGGCAGCACCACGGCGAGGATCAGCTGCTCCCCGTTGCGCAGCATCATCACGGCCTCATAGCGGCCCTGGTTCAGGATGCGTGCCGGAAGCGAAGCGGGAGCGCTCAACGGATGGTCCTTCCGGAAAGGTCGAGGAACACGTCTTCCAAGGTGCGCGAGGCCATATGGACCGACGACGGCAGGATCTGCCGCTCGGCCCACCACGCGGCGACGGCGGCCAGGTCCGAAGGAGTAAGGGCACCGCGCAGGGCGTAGTGGCCGGGGGCGGCCTCGGCAATGTCCAGGTGCTGCAGTGCACCTGACGCGAGGGCCGCGACGTCGAGGCCCGGGTCGGCGTCGAACGTCAGCAGGCGCTGCTCGGCCTGATGTCCGGTGGCCGAGGTCAGCTCGGCCACGGTACCGGAGGCAACGGTCTTGCCGGCGTCGATGATGTAGACGTAGTCCGCAAGCTTCTGCGCATCGTCCATCAAGTGGGTGGTGAGGATGATACCCAGGCCCTCGGAGCGCAGTTCGGAAATCAGGTCGAAGACAATCTGCCGGGACTGCGGGTCCAGCCCGGCACTGGGCTCGTCCAAAAACAGCACCTCGGGCCGGCCAATCAGGGCCGCCGCCATGGCCAGCCGCTGCTTCTGGCCGCCGGAGAGCCTCCGGATGCCGGTGTTGGCGAAGCTTCCAATACCCAGCCGCTCCACGAGTTCGGCCACCGGACGGGGCGACTCGTACATGCGGGCAACGTGTTCCAGCAGGGCCACGGGACGGGCCGACGGCGGCAGGCCGCCTTCCTGCAGCATCACGCCTACGCGGCTGCGCAGGTGGGCGTTGGCGCGGTAGGGGTCCTGCCCGAGCAGCCGGATTTCCCCGCCGTCTATGGGCTGCAGGCCCTGAGCGCACTCCAGGGTGGTGGTCTTGCCGGCGCCGTTGGCGCCAAGGAGGGCGGTGACGGCGCCGCGGCGGGCAGTAAAGTCGACGCCGGCCAGCACGCGGACCATCTTGCCGTCCAAACCAGCAACCGGGCCACAGTCCTTGATCAGACCTTTAATGGTCAGGCAGGGTTCATCGTTAGGCACCTGCATATTCTACGTTAGGTAGTACAAGCTCCCGCACGAGGCACTGCCGGGTCCGGCACGGCCGGTGGCAAGCCTTGCCTTAGTGGAATCAGGGAACAGATTAGGTCATGCTTGTGTTGTGTATTCTGTGAGCAACTCTGATACGAAGGCGGCGGCCCCGCCGAGCGCTGCCCGCGAAGCGGAGGAGCGCACCCGGGACAAGGTGCTGGGTGCGGTTCTGGAACACGGCCCGGTCAGTGCGGCTGAGCTGGGCGAACGGCTCGGCTTCACGCCGGCAGCCGTGCGCCGCCACCTCGACGCCCTGTCCACCAAGGGCCTGATCCAGGTCAAGCTGGTGCGGAACTCCTCATCCGGAGCCGGCCGCCCGGCCCGCCGCTACGTGCTTAGTCCGCAGGGCCAGGCATATCTGGGCAATGACTACCTGGACATCGCCACCGAAGCGCTGCGCCAGCTGGGTGCAGCACTGGGCCCGCAGGCCATCGAGGCCTTCGCGGCCGAACGCTTCGGCCAGATGGAGGAACGGTACCGTCCCGTTGTCGACGCCGCAGGCCCCGAGGTCGCCGACCGCGCCCAGGCACTGGCCGCGGAACTGAGCAAGGACGGCTTCGTGGCATCAACCACCATGATCGGCGCCGGGGCGAAGAAGAGTACGCTGCTTAGCATCCAGCTGTGCCAGGCGCACTGCCCCATACAGGGATTAGCCACGGCCTATCCCGTCTTCTGTGACAAGGAGACCGAAGTTTTTGCCCGCCTTCTGGACGTGGACGTCCGCAGACTGTCCACTTTGTCCCGGGGCGGACACGTTTGTACGACCCACATTCCCGTGGGTCGGAACAGATCCGCGCCGCAGGTTCCACTGCACGCCGAGACCCCCCAGTCCACATCCATTCATCAGCAAGAAAGGCCGTGATGACGGATCAAGTAACCCAGAAGCCGACGGCACCTTCCATGGTGCCGGAGTCTGTTATTTCAGACATCCTGGAAAAGAACCCTGAACTCGAGGGCATCGGTACATACGAGTACGGATGGGCAGACTCCGACGTCGCCGGCGCCACCGCCCGGCGCGGCCTGAGCGAGGAAGTTGTCCGCGACATCTCGGCTAAGAAGAATGAGCCGCAGTGGATGCTGGACCTTCGCCTCAAGGGCCTGAAGTACTTCGACCGCAAGCCCATGCCGACCTGGGGCGCAGACCTCTCCGGCATCGACTTCGACAACATCAAGTACTTCGTGCGTTCCACGGAGAAGCAGGCCAACACCTGGGAAGACCTCCCCGAGGATATCCGCAACACCTACGAAAAGCTTGGCATCCCCGAGGCCGAGCGCGGCCGCCTGGTGTCCGGCGTCGCCGCCCAGTACGAGTCCGAGGTGGTCTACCACCAGCTCCGCGAGGACCTGGAGCGCCAGGGTGTCATCTTCCTGGATACGGACACCGCCCTGAAGGAACACCCGGAAATGTTCCAGGAGTACTTCGGCACGGTCATCCCGGTTGGCGACAACAAGTTCGGCTCGCTGAACACTGCCGTGTGGTCCGGCGGATCCTTCGTCTACGTCCCCAAGGGCGTCCACGTGGAAATCCCGCTGCAGGCCTACTTCCGCATCAACACGGAAAACATGGGTCAGTTCGAGCGCACGCTGATCATTGCGGACGAGGATTCCTACGTCCACTACATCGAAGGCTGCACCGCACCGATCTACACCTCGGACTCACTGCACTCCGCCGTCGTGGAAATCATCGTGAAGAAGGGCGCCCGCGTCCGTTACACGACCATCCAGAACTGGTCCAACAACGTGTACAACCTGGTCACCAAGCGTGCCATTGCACACGAGGGCGCCACCATGGAGTGGATCGACGGCAACATCGGTTCCAAGGTCACCATGAAGTACCCGGCTGTATACCTGGTCGGCGAGCACGCCAAGGGTGAGACCCTGTCCATCGCCTTCGCCGGCGAGGGCCAGCACCAGGACACCGGATCCAAGATGGTCCACATTGCCCCCAACACCAAGAGCTCCATCATCTCCAAGTCCGTGGCCCGCGGCGGCGGCCGCGCCGCCTACCGCGGCCTGGTCCAGGTCCGCGAAGGCGCCACGCACTCGGCCAACACCGTGCGCTGCGACGCCCTGCTGGTGGACACCATCTCCCGCTCGGACACGTACCCGTACGTGGACATCCGCGAAGATGACGTCACCATGGGCCACGAAGCCACTGTTTCCCGCGTCAGCGAGGAGCAGCTGTTCTACCTCATGTCCCGCGGCCTTCCCGAGGACGAGGCAATGGCAATGATCGTACGCGGCTTCATCGAGCCGATTGCACGCGAACTGCCGATGGAATACGCCCTTGAACTCAACCGCCTCATCGAACTCCAGATGGAAGGAGCCGTCGGTTAATGTCGAAGCTTAACGACGTCGTCGAAACCGTGACCGAAAAGGTCAGCAATGTAGTGGAGGAGGTCAAGGCGAAGGTTGTTTCCCCGAAGGAAACCAACCGGATGCGCATTGACGGCTTCACCGAGGAAGGCGAAAACCTTTCCCCGCTGAACGATGACTCCTCACCGCTGGGCGGCGACAGCAGCAAGTCCCACAGCCACGGCGGCGGAGAGGGCATCCCGGACAGCTCGCGCGCCGGACGCACCACGTCCTTCCACCGGGCTGACTTCGGCAAACTGACCGGCCGTGAAGAAGACTGGCGGTTCACCCCGCTCAAGCGCCTGCGCGGACTGCACACCGCGGACCTGGACGGCACGGCTCCCGAGCTGGCCGTCGTCGCGCCGGACGGCGTGCGGGTGGAGAGCATTGCCCGCACCGACGCCCGCGTCGGTTCGGCCGGCATCCCCGAAGACCGGGTTGCCGCTGCCGCATGGGAAGACTTCCGCGAGGCCACATCCGTGACCATCCCCGCCGAGACCGTTATTGACGGCAGCGTCACGCTGACCATCAACGGCGTCAGCAAGGACCCGGCCGCCCAGCACATCGTCATCACTGCGGAGAAGTTCTCCAAGGGTGTTGTGGTCCTGGACCACAAGGGCTCGGCGGTGCTGTCGCAGAACGTCGAGATTGTTGTCGAAGACGGCGCAGAACTCACCGTTGTTTCGGTCCAGGACTGGGACGACGACGCCGTGCACGCCTCCGCGCAGTACGCGAAGATTGGCCGCGACGCGAAATTCAAGCACGTCGTCGTCAGCCTCGGCGGCGACCTGGTGCGTGTCACCCCGTCCTCCAAGTTCACCGCCACCGGCGGCGACGTGGAAATGTTCGGCCTGTACTACGCCGACGCCGGCCAGCACCTGGAGCAGCGCCTCTTCGTGGACCATGCAGTGGCCAACTGCAAGTCCCGCGTGATGTACAAGGGCGCCCTGCAGGGCCGCGACGCGCACACCGTGTGGGTTGGCGACGTCTTGATCCGCAAGGAAGCAGAAGGCACCGACACGTACGAGGTCAACCGCAACCTGCTGCTGACCGACGGCGGCCGTGCCGACTCCGTGCCGAACCTGGAAATCGAGACCGGGCTCATTGAGGGTGCCGGCCACGCCAGCGCCACCGGCCGGTTCGACGACGAGCACCTGTTCTACCTGATGGCACGCGGCATCCCCGAGGACACCGCCCGCCGCCTGGTGGTCCGGGGCTTCCTCACCGAGATCATCCAGCAGATCAAGGTTCCCGCCCTGGAAGAGCGTCTCACCGACGCCGTCGAGCGCGAGCTCGAAGCCTCCGGAGCCTACTAGGACACGGGTTCGGGTGCCGGAGAATTCCGGCACCCGAACCTGAGCCGCCTTCCATCCCCAACGCTTAGTTACGCACCTCTGGGTGCAAAGGAGAAAGCCAACTCGCATGTCTACTCTTGAGATCAAGGATCTTCACGTCAGCATTGAGACCGAACAGGGCCGCAAGCCGATCCTGAAGGGTGTCAGCCTGACCATCAACACCGGTGAGACGCACGCCATCATGGGCCCCAACGGCTCCGGCAAGTCCACCCTGGCCTCCACCATCGCCGGCCACCCGCGCTACACCGTGGACAGCGGTTCCATTACCCTTGACGGCGAAGACGTCCTGGCCATGAGCGTGGACGAGCGTGCCCGCGCCGGCCTCTTCCTGGCCATGCAGTACCCGGTCGAGGTCCCCGGCGTCACCATGACCAACTTCCTGCGCACCGCCAAGACCGCCCTCGACGGCGAAGCCCCTTCGCTGCGCCACTGGACCAAGGACGTCAAGGCTGCCATGGGTGACCTGCGCATCGACGCCGACTTCGCCCAGCGCAACGTCAACGAAGGCTTCTCCGGCGGCGAGAAGAAGCGCGTCGAGATCCTGCAGCTCGAGCTCTTCCACCCGAAGTTCGCCATCCTCGACGAGACCGACTCCGGCCTCGACGTCGACGCCCTGAAGATTGTGTCCGAAGGCGTGAACCGTGAGCACTCCAAGGGCGGCATGGGTACGCTGCTGATCACGCACTACACGCGTATCCTTCGGTACATCAAGCCCGATTACGTCCACGTTTTCGTTGACGGACACATTGCCGAGCAGGGCGGCCCCGAGCTCGCCGACCGGCTCGAAGAAGAGGGTTACGACCGCTTCACCGGCGCCAACGCCGCGGCCGGCGCGTAATTCGGAACAGCTGAAGGAGCAATAATGAGCGACTCCGATCTGGCCTCCACGTCCCTTGAGGACGTCGAAGAGGCCCTCAAGGACGTCATTGACCCCGAGCTGGGGGTGAATGTCGTTGACCTTGGCCTGCTGTACGGCCTGAAGTACGCCGAGGACGGCGCACTGCTGATCGACATGACGCTGACCACTGCGGCCTGCCCGCTGACCGACGTCATCGAAGAGCAGACCGCGCAGGCGCTGGACGGCGTCGTTGATGAGTGGCGCCTGAACTGGGTGTGGATGCCGCCGTGGGGACCTGAAAAGATCACCGACGACGGCCGCGACCAGATGCGCGCCCTCGGGTTCAACATCTAGCAGCTGTGGATACGGCAAAGAGCCGCTTCCGGATTTTTCCGGGGGCGGCTCTTTGCGTGTCGGTATCAGCATCCCAGCCGGCGCTGCTAGCGTTCGCGCCATGGGCAATACTGCAAGCACAGACCATTTTCACGACCGGTACCTCACTGCCTGGAACGCGGCCATGGCGTCCGGAGACAGTGCACCCATCGAGGCGTTCCTGGCGCCGGAGTACCACGGATGGCTGGGCTCCGCGGCTGCGTCTGCCGAGCCGTTCGACGGTGCGACGGCTCGGAAGGGTTTCCGCGCTACCGTCTCTGCATTGAAGGGCTGCACGGTCCATGCCGATTTCCGTACTGTAGCCCCGCGCGGCCGCGACGAAGCGGTGGTGTTCTACGAGATGACGTACCGGGTGGGCGGGGATAACACGGCGCGTGCGCTGCTGATGGAATCCTGGCGGCTAACAGAGGGACAGTGGCTGCTCTGCCGGGACCTTACCGAAGTCAATGTGGGCCAACCTGCGGCCTAGCAGCGTTGCGCCGGCTACCCCTCCTTCGGCTTGACGTAGTCCTCGAACTCTTTGGCTCCGTCAATCTTCCAGTCTTTTCCGACTTTCACCATGAAAACGTCCCTGCTGGTTGTCGACGCGTCGTGGTCCGGATCTTCGTACATGATTACCGCGCGCCGTGCATCGATGACCATGATGTCCTCATCCGCGATGTCCGCCGCCGCCTTCGCATCGTTCTCGTCCGTAAACGCAGTGATCAGCATGGAGTTGTACCCGATGATGGCGCGGTCTGAATCGCTCATCCCCTCCCAGTGGTAGGAACCGGACATCGGGTTGAACTCCGCGTGAAAGTCCGCCAACGCCTTTTGGCTCTCGGGTTGCAGGGCGTCGTAATTTTCTTCAACCGTGTCATAGTCACCGGTTTTGAACTTCGTCATTTCTTCAGGGCTCAAAGCATCCTGAAACTTGGCTTCATAGGCGTCAAAGTTTTCGTTCATGGTCTTGGCCGCCTTTGCTGCCGCGGACTGGTACTCCGCAAAGGCCGCTCGTACGTCCGAACGGACTTCGGCCGGGTCATCCCTGCTGTCCTGGCCGCAGCCTGACAGTGCGGTAGACAAAGCCAGTGACAAGGCCAAGACGGGCAGTGCGGGCAGTCCATGACTCTTCTTCACTGAGGTTCCTTACCTCTAGGGCTTCCGGAATCGGATTTCAGTATGCATTGAAGCGGCAGCTGGTCACTCTTGACACGCCAGTCACTGCCGCCTCCGTGTGCTGGCCGGAAGGCACGGACACTTATGTCAGTTGCCGGGACCCGGTCAAGCGGGGGAGAACCGGTTATGGCCGCTGACATCCGCTGCTAGGGTTCGCCGCATGGGGAACACCGAGAACATTTCCAAGCCCGGCACCTGGTACCTGTTCGATTACGGCATGGTGATCTCCACCGCGCCGGAGCCGGCAGACTGGGCCGCGCTGAAGCTGGAGACCGGCCAGCATCTGCAGGATCCCGCGAGCCCCTATTGGACGCACCGGGAAAGCTATGACGCAGGCCTGCTCAGTCCGGCTGCGTACTGGGCCGCCGTGCTTGCCCTGCCCGAGGTAGACGAGGAGCGGGTGCGGGTGCTGGAGGACTTGGACGCAGCACAGTGGTCCCACCTCAACCCGGACACAGCCGGCATCTTGCGGGCCCTTGAAGGCGAAGGCGCGAAGCTGGCTGTGCTTTCGAACATGCCGACGGAAATGTCCCAGCGCTACCTTCGCGATTCAGCATGGGCCCGGCACTTTGCCAAGACCTATTTCAGCGGCCCGCTGGGAATGACCAAACCTGACCGCCGGATCTTCGAGCTCGTCCTGAAGGACCTGCACGCAGAGCCCGGCGACGTGGTTTTTATCGACGACAACGAGGCAAATATCTCCGCTGCACGGGCGCTCGGCATTCGCACCGTGCACTTTCGTCCTCCGGGGGATGCCGATCCCACGGATTTGCGGGAGTTGCTGGGCCGGATGTGAGCGGTTCGCTCGGGGCACCGCGGGCGGTGGCTCCGCGGGCACGGGTGCTGAGCCGGATGGAAACCCTTACGGGCGTGACAGGTCAGCGGCGCTGAAGGTGTCGCACGTTTCCAAGGAGCCGCCGTCGTTGTAGCCCGCCAGGAACCACGCCTGGCGCTGCTCGCTCGAGCCGTGCGTCCAGCTCTCCGGATTGACCTGCCCCGTGGCGGAAGCCTGGATCCGGTCATCACCTACGGCAGAGGCAGCCGAGAGGGCGTCGTTGATGTCCGTTTCGGTAAACGGTGCGAGGAAGGGAACGTCGCTGCCCGGTGCGGGAGTAGACGCCGCATGGCGTGCCCAGAGGCCCGCATAGCAGTCGGCCTGGAGCTCGGTCCGGACCGAGGCGGACTCGGGTCCCTGCGGGTCGGCATTGCGGCCTGTACTGGATCCCGTGAGCTGCTGGATGTGGTGGCCGAATTCGTGCGCCACCACGTACTCCTGGGCCAGCGGTCCGCCGGAGGAACCATAGCTGTTCACCAGGTCGGAGAAGAACGCCGTGTCATAGTAGGTCTGTTCATCGGCGGGGCAGTAGAAGGGCCCCACAGCACTGGTTGCAGCTCCGCAGCCCGTGGTGGTCTGGTCTGAGAACAGCACCACGCCGGGCTCGGTGTAGGTGACACCGCGCTCAGCGAGCTGCGGTTCCCAGAAGCTGTCCAAACTCTCCGCAGTACCGAGGATGCGGCAGTCCAGGCGTTCGTTGGCATCCTCGCCGTTCAGGCACGTGCTGATGCTTTCGGATTGGCCCTGCCCAGCGGAGGAGGCGCCGCCGTCGCTTAATCCCAGCCCATCGATAACGTCGGAGCCGAAGAACAGGGAGAGGATCAGCAGCAGTCCGCCGCCCAGCCCTCCGCCAACAGCGATGCCTTTGCCTTTGCCGCGCCGGTCGCTCACTCGTGAGGAATCAAGGCGCGCGTTTTCGTTGAAACTCATGCCATCGATTATCCCTGACGGCCAGCATGCTTCCGTTTGGAGGGCTGCTGCGGCGTTGGTTCACCCAACCCACGGGCGGCCAGTGCTTCACCGGTCTGGTGGGCATACGCCACCGCCCGGATGACCACGGGCACCGCCAATGCCCTCGGGTTGCGTTCCAGTCCCCGGGCCATTGCTGATTGGCGGACTTCGCCTGCCGAACCGAGAAGGAACGGAAGGCTGCGCATCATCAGGGCAAGCGTCAGGGCGAACCGCTCCGGGTCCGCCCCCAGGCACGTCAGCGGCCGGGCCAGCGCTGCCAGCCCGTCCATCAGTTCCTGGGGCGCCGTGGTCAGCGTCAACAGCCGGGCGGCTACTACGCACAGCACTATCCGGCCGGTGACCAGCACTGCCGCAGCCGGTCCTTCCATCCACACCTGGACCGCAGCCAGCAGGACCAGCAGCGGCCACATCAGCCGCAAGGGCACCCACAACTCCCGCACCATCCGTGCCAGGACATAAAGCCCGGCCACCAGCACCGCAGCGGAGGCCTGCACCACAAAGGATGACGAGGCGAGCACCACTGCGGAGAGCAGCACCAGGACCACAGCCTTCAGGGCTAGCGGTGCCCTGTACAGCAGGGAGGTTCCGGTCCGGTATCCGCCCGTCAGGAGCGCGGCTGAAGCCAGCCCGGCTGAACGCCTCTTCACCTCAGGTCCAGCGCCATCGCACGGTATCTGGCGACAGCCTCCCCGGGGTCGCCGTCGAACACCACCCGTCCGCAGTCCATCACCAGCACCCGATCTGCGTCGGCAGCAAACTCGAGGTCATGGGTGGTGTAGATGACTTGCTGCGGCAGCCCGGCAAGCGTCCTGCACAACCGGGCCGTGTTGCGCAGGTCCAGGAGGGTGCTCGGTTCATCCGCCACGAGGACCGCCGGCTCAACGGCCAGGACCGAAGCAAGTGCCATCAGCTGGCGTTCACCCCCGGACAGGTCGTAGATGCTGCGGTCCGCCAGGGGCAGAAGGCCGAATGAATCCAGCCGTTCCTCGGCCGCCGCACGGCGCTCGGACCGATTGCGTACGGACGCGCGCAGGGAAAGCTCGACGTCGTCCCTGCCGGTGGGCATCACCAGCTGGGCCAGCGGATCCGTGAAGACAAACCCCACCCGCCGCCGCACCGCAGCACCCTGGCGCACAGTATCCAGGCCGTCCACGGTGACGGTTCCGGTATCGGGCAGCACCAGACCGTTGATCAACTTCAGGAGGGTGGATTTCCCCGAGCCGTTGGCACCGATCACCGCCGTACGGGGGTTGGTGAACTGCAGCGAGAAGGGACGCAGGATCGGCTCGGCGCCACTCCCGCCGCCAGTCCCAGCGCCACTCCCGCCGCCGGACGGCAGCACCGAAACATTGTCCAGGGCAATACGTGCCATCAGGGGCGCCGCCGGGTGGCCGGTGCCATGCGGGGGAACGCCCTGAACACACTGACCGCCACCGCCGCGGCGAGCATGTTCTTGAGGACGTCGCCGGGCCAGAACGCTATATCCGCAACCAGGGCGCCGGAAAAGGGCAGGTGGGCATTAACCATGAGCCCGGCAACGCCGGCAGGGTGGACCACGAGGAAACTGGTGGCCAGCCCGGCAGCGAACAGCAACGGGAACCGTGCCCGGTTCGCCCGCCGCAGCACAATACCGGCAAGGACGCCCGCAACGGCTGCAGCCAGCGGGAAGGAGAGCAGGTAACCGGCAGAGGGGCCGGCCAGCACGCCCAGGCCGCCGCGGAAGCCGCTGAAGACGGGCAATCCGGCCAGACCCGCGAGTAGGAACAGTCCTATGGCTGCCGCACCGCGGCCGGGGCCGAGGAGGATTCCCGTCAGTATCACCGCCAGGGTCTGCAGCGTGATCGGCACCCCTGAACCCAGCGGAATGCCGGGCAGAACCGAGAAGGCAGCCGTAAGTGCGGCGAAAACAGCAATCAGGGACAGGTCGCCGGGCTTCCATCCCCGCTGCCTGCGGCGGACTGCCGGCGGGGGTGAACCCTCGGCAGCAGCGCTGGTGGAACCCGGTGCATCAAGCGGTGTGTTGTCCATCGCAGCTCTCTCGTCTGGGGAAGAAATCGGTACGGTCCTGCGTTTTGAACACTAGTGGCGGGATGACGGGATTCCATTGGAGGTTTTCTACAAACCGGCCATGGCGGCTACACTGGGAAGGCTGATCCGGCCAACAAGGCCTTGCCACCGGTCACTGTGACCGTTCCCGCCTCGGTGGATTCCCACCCGGTACGAGGCCCGCGCACCGCGCAGCGTTATATCTGCAACACCTATAAACCCTTCGAAAGGTCCACTGAGTGATTTCCGTATCTGGTCTCGAGCTGCGCGCAGGCGCACGCCTTCTCATGGAAGCGGTTTCGTTCCGTGTGGACAAGGGAGACAAGATCGGGCTGGTGGGCCGCAACGGTGCCGGCAAGACCACTCTCACCAAGGTACTGGCCGGCGAGACCCTCCCGGCGTCCGGCAGCGTCAAGCGCGTCGGCGAGATCGGTTACCTGCCCCAGGATCCGCGCACACCGGACATGGACCAGCTGGGCCGGGACCGGATCCTCTCCGCCCGCGGCCTCGACGTCGTTTCCGCGCAGCTGAAAAAGTGCCAGGACGAGATGGCCAGTGATGATCCGAAGATCTCGCAGAAGGCCATGAACCGCTACGACCGGCTCGAATCCGAATTCCTGTCCGCCGGGGGATACGCCGCCGAATCCGAAGCTGCCACCATCTGCGCCAACCTGGCCCTGCCGGACCGGCTGCTGAACCAGCCGCTGAAGACCCTTTCCGGCGGTCAGCGCCGTCGTGTGGAACTGGCCCGGATCCTGTATTCCGACGCCGACACCATGCTCCTCGATGAGCCCACCAACCACCTCGACGCCGATTCCATCGCCTGGCTGCGCGAGTTCCTGAAGAACCACACCGGTGGCCTGATCGTGATCAGCCACGATACCGAGCTGCTCGAAGCCACCGTCAACAAGGTCTTCAGCCTGGATGCCAACCGCGCCACCATCGACATCTACAACATGGACTGGAAGCGGTACAAGGTCCAGCGCGAGACAGACGAGCGGGCCCGTAAGCGGGAGCGTGCCAATACCGAAAAGAAGGCCGGGGTCCTGCTTGCCCAGGCCAACAAGATGAAGGCACGTGCCTCCGGTGCTTCTGCTGCCCAGAGCATGCTCAAGCGCGTGGACCGGCTGCTGGGCGGGCTCGACGCCGTCCGCGCCAGCGACCGGGTGGCAGCACTGCGCTTCCCGGATCCCGCACCCTGCGGCAAGACCCCGATGATGGCCGAGGGCCTGAGCAAGAGCTACGGTTCGCTGGAAATCTTCACCGACGTTGACCTGGCCATTGACCGCGGCTCCAAGGTGGTCATCCTGGGCCTGAACGGTGCCGGAAAGACCACCCTCCTGCGGATGCTGGCCGGCGTGGATAAGCCGGACACCGGAAAAATCATCCCCGGCCACGGCCTGAAGGTCGGGTACTACGCCCAGGAGCACGAGACCCTGGACACGGACCGGACGGTCCTGGAGAACATGCGTTCTTCCGCCCCGGACATGGACGACGCCGAGGTGCGCAGCGTTCTCGGTTCCTTTATGTTCAGCGGCGACGACGTGGAGAAGAAGGCTGGTGTCCTCTCCGGCGGTGAAAAGACCCGTTTGGCGCTGGCCACCATCGTGGCCTCCTCCGCCAACGTGCTGCTCCTGGACGAACCCACCAACAACCTCGACCCGGCTTCGCGTGCCGAGATCCTGGGCGCCCTGAGCAATTACACGGGTGCAGTGGTGATGGTCAGCCACGATGAGGGCGCCGTGGCAGCACTGAACCCCGAGCGCGTGGTGCTGCTGCCGGACGGCGACGAGGACCACTGGAACGAGAACTACCTGGAACTGGTGACCCTGGCCTAGGAGCCGTTCCCGGGAGATTCCCGAAAACTCCCGTACTCCTGGACCGCTCGCTCCAGTTCGGCAGGGTCGAGCCCAACAGGATCCGAATCAACGTCCCGGCGTCCGGGCATCAGGAACGGCTCCACGTCCACCGTGGAGCCGTTCCTTTCCCATATCCCGGCAATCCGCCCGTCCACAAGCAGCACGTTCCGGAACAATCCGTTTTTCGCCGGGCCCACCACTGCGCGGTGCTCCGCGGCCATGATCAGATCCCGGTCTGCGTAACCGATGTGGTATTCGTCAAAACCCGGCAGCAGGCGTACGCCGCCTGACCGGCCCGTTTCCTGCTCCTCGAGGAGTTCCGGCGCCACCCACCACCGGTCCTCCCCGCGGGCAGGCTCCGCGGCCGTCAGCGGCGTGATCCGGTCTCCGGCCACTTCGAAGGCACGCCTGGCGTCGCGCAGTGTGAGCCCGCTCCACCAGGCCAGGTCCTGCGCCCGCACCGGGCCGTGACCCTGCACGTAGCGGACCGCCAGCGTCGCCAGGGCATCATCGCGGGGCAGGGGAGCGGCCGGGGAAATGACCCGCGCATAGAGCTCAAACATGGCTGTCTTGCCTGCCGGCGGAGCGAACACGATGACCTGTGACTGGGCCAGGAACCGCAAGACGTGCGACGCCGCAGCACTGTCGGTCAGTCCGCCCGCAGTAGCCAGCACTTTCACGAGTACGGACCGGGCCGCAGGACCGCCGCTGAGGGCTTCGGCCACGGCGCGCGTGCACCGGTCCAGGATTTCTTCGCTCACTCCGGCGGCCCGGCGAAGGCCCGCCTGCTGGGCGTTGGCCCGGGGTCCGAGCAAGGGTACCAACCATGCAGCATCGACGGCGCGCACCAGGTGTTGGGTCCCGCGCATGGTCCAGGTCAGAACCAAGCCGCGCCCGGCAATGGCTGCGCGGACACCGGATTCGGTGCCGCCGACGGTCCGCTGGCCTATGCTCCACGCGGCTCCGGCGGCGTTTTGGGCCTGCACCGCCAGCAGCCGTCCCACGGCATCAGCGGGGGAGGCAGCCTTGGCTGCCGCCAGCCCGGAGGCGGCCAGCCGCAGGCGGCGCAGTTCCCGGCGGGTCGAGGGGAGCGTGGTCATGGCTCCGGATCGTACCGGAAACTCCATGCCCCCGGCTGCCTGGAACCCGGCTGCCTGTTAGAACCCCTGCGCGTCCAGGATTGCGTCTTCCTCTTCTTCGCCGGTTGGTCCGCGCTTTTTCCGCGGCGGACGACGGCGGGACGGAGTCGGATTGGCGGCGATGATTTCGTCGTCGTCGTCCTCGTCATCCTCGATCCCGTCGTAATAGCGGTTCAGGGCTTCCTGACGGGCGGCGTATCCCAGGCCCAGGAACATCATCAACGCGAACCCGTACCACTGCAGTCCGTAGGACAGGTGCAGGCCTTCATCCACTTCCGGCCGCGCCGCAGCTTCGGGGACAACGGCCGTGCGCGGATCTTCGCTGGCCATCAGCCCGTAGGAGCCCTCGTGCAGCGGGTACTCCAGTTCGTCCGCAAACGCGGAAAGGTCAATCGACGCGAGCTGGCCTTCGGGAGCCCTGCGAGTCAGCTCCGGCTCGGCGGCCTTGACCCGGGCAACAACGCTGACCCGTCCTTCCGGCGCAGCCGGAATGCTGTCCGGGTGCCCCGCTTCATCGTCGCCGATCGGCAGCCAGCCGCGGTTGACCGCCACCGCCGTGCCGTCGTCGAGCTTGAGCGGCACCAGCACCTCGTAGCCGGGCCGTCCCTTCAGGGGCCGGTTCCGCACAATACGCTGCTCCGAGGAATCGTAGGTGCCCTCCAGGGTCACGGGCAGCCACTCGGCCGATTCGTCGAACCGGTCGAAGTACTTTCCGGCCTCCGCGTACGCAACCGGGGCGGCGTCGTAGTTGGATTCGATGCGCGCACTGTCGGCCAGGGACTCCGTACGGCGGTCCATCTGCCACAGGCCCAGTCCGACGCACGCGGCAGCCAGGACGCAAACCATCACAAGCCAGCCGAGCCAGCGCGCGGATAAAAGGAAGCGGTACATCTACAGGGCTCCGCTTTGGGTGCCGGACGCCAGCGGGAGGGTTTCTTTCCACAGGCCTCTGGTGCGCAGGTAGTCCTCCAGCCAGTCGCGGTGCTCGCTGCAGGAAAGCCAGGTCTTTCGGCGCTCGGGGGTGTGGATGCGGGGGTTGTTCCACAACAGCTGCCACGCCGCCTCCTGCCGGCAGGCCTTGCGGGAGCAAATTGGGGTGCCTTCGGGGCCGGCCTGCGCCCCGGATTCGGAGCGGGTACCGGAGTGCGAGCCGGAGAGGCCGCCGGATAGTGAGTCCAAGAGGTTCATGCGCTGGGCTTAGGCCTTGTCGTCGTCGTCGTCATCATCAGTGTTCTCTACTATCTCGCCCGGCACCACGGAGGTCTCGGGGGATTCTTCTGTGTGTGCGGTGTCCGGCGGCGGAGCAGGAGCGTCAATAGCTGCAGCCGGAGGCTGGTTGATCATGGCGTCGGAGGCCTGCATGTTGCGGGTGTCGGCGCCTCCGTTGGCCATGATGACAGCGAAATAGGGCAATACCACTGCACCGGCAATAACCACCCACAACAACCAGCCGTGAACGAAGAACAGCAGGAAAAGGCACACCACGCGGATGCCCATCGACACGCCGTACTTGATCATGCGGGCATGCATCTCATCGGTGTGCGGGTTAGGCGCGGCGGTGATCCGGGGAACACTGTCCCCGCGATTTGTGTCCTTAGCCATCTATAGCAGCCATCACTCTCCAAACAGGTTCGTCCATTCTCTCACTAGCGGGGGCGTTGCAGAAGTTGAATCCGCCGCACGTAGGATCGAGGCAACCCCCATCACAGGCTGAAAGAAGGAAGATCCGTGCAAAGCACCCCAGAAAACGAGTCCGGCCGCAGCGTCCTGGTGACCGGCGGAAACCGCGGTATTGGGCTGGCGATAGCCCAGGCATTCCTGGCCGCGGGAGACCGGGTGGCCATCACGTACCGCAGCGGCGACGTTCCCGAGGGGATGCTGGGCGTCAAGGCCGATGTGACAGATATGGCATCCGTGGACGCGGCCTTCACAGAGGTCGAAGCCGCACACGGGCCGGTAGAGGTGCTGGTGGCCAACGCGGGTATTACCCGCGACACCCTGCTGCTGCGGATGAGTGAAGAGGACTTCGCCGACGTCATCGACACCAACCTCACCGGCGCTTTCCGCGTGGTCAAGCGTGCCTCCAAGGGCATGCTCCGGATGAAGAAGGGCCGCGTGGTGCTGATCTCCTCGGTGGTAGGCCTCTACGGTTCGCCCGGCCAGATCAACTACGCCGCGTCCAAGGCCGGCCTGATCGGCATCGCCCGGTCCCTGACCCGCGAACTGGGCTCCCGGAACATCACGGCCAACGTGGTGGCTCCCGGCTTCATCAACACGGACATGACCCGTTCCCTGCCCGAGGACACCCAGAAGAACTACCTGTCCTCCATCCCGGCCGGCCGGTTCGCGGAGCCCGAGGAAGTGGCCGCCGTCGTCCGCTGGATCGCAGGCGAGGAAGCAGGCTACATCTCCGGCGCTGTCATTCCAGTGGACGGCGGCCTGGGCATGGGGCACTAAGTACCGTAAGTCTCCGGCCCGCATTCGTTGGAGGTTTCCTCAACTGCCTGCGGGCCGGACGGCTGGCAGGATGGGAGTCGGAGCGAGATGCTTAGACACTTTCTACAAAAGGAGTTTGTATGGGCCTGCTTGAGGGCAAAGCCGCGGTTGTTACCGGATCATCGCGCGGAATCGGCGCCGAGGTAGCCCGCTTCCTGGCAGCCGAGGGTGCCGGTGTGGTGGTCAACTACCGCCAGAAGGCACCGCGGGCCAACAAGGTGGTGGCCGGCATTGAGGCCGACGGCGGCCGGGCCGTGGCAGTGGGCGCCGACCTCACCGTTCCAGAAGGACCGGCTGCACTCGTGGCCGCTGCGCAGGAGAACTTCGGCGGACTGGACGTCCTGGTGCTCAACGCCTCCGGCGGCATGGAGACCGGCATGGAGGAGGACTACGCGCTGAAGCTCAACCGCGACGCGCAGGTCAACATGCTCACCCAGGCCCTCGAGGCCATGCCCGCCGGCTCCCGCGTAGTGTTCGTGACCAGCCACCAGGCGCATTTCATCGCCTCGGTTCCCACCATGCCGGAATACGAAGCTGTTGCCTTGAGCAAGCGTGCCGGGGAAGACGCGCTGCGCGCGATGCTCCCGCAGCTTGAGGAAAAGGGGATCTCCCTCGTGGTGGTCTCCGGTGACATGATCGAGGGAACCGTCACCGCAACCCTGCTGGACCGGGCCAACCCCGGCGCAATCGAAGCCCGCCGGGAGGAAGCAGGCCGGCTGTACTCGGTCGCTGAGTTCGGTGCCGAAGTGGCACGCATGGCCACCGCCGATGTTCCCTCCGGCCACACCGAGTACGTGGGCGGCGCCGACTACCTCGCGGCCGGCGAGAACGCCTAGAGCTTCACGAAGTGCTGCACCACGTCCAGGTTGGGCAGGTTCAGCACGGCATCTGCGGCGGCCTGCACTGCCGGCTTGGCCTTGAACGCCACGCCCAGCGCGGCCGCCGCCAGCATGTCCAGGTCATTGGCGCCGTCGCCCACGGCAATGGTGTGTTCCGGTGATACACCCAGTTCACCGGCCCATTCGGCCAGTGACCGGGCCTTGACCGCACGGTCCACCACTTCGCCGGCCACCGCTCCGGTCAGCACACCGTCCTTGATGTCCAGCATGTTGGCGCGGGCGAAGGTCAGTTGCAGGCGGGCAGCCAGCGGATCGAGCACCTGGCTGAACCCGCCGGACACCACTGCCACGCCGTGTCCTGCGGCCAGGAATTCCTTCACCAGCACCTCGGCGCCTGCGGAGAGCTCAATCCGGGTACCCACCTCGTCTATTACGGAAGCGGGGAGCCCGGCCAGTGTCTTCACCCGCGCGTGCAGGCTGGCGGCGAAGTCCAGTTCGCCGCGCATGGCGGCTTCGGTGACGGCTGCAACCTCTGCTTCCCGCCCTGCATGGGCGGCCAGCAACTCAATGACTTCCTGGCGGATCAAGGTGGAGTCAACATCCATCACCAGCAGCTTGCGGGCCTCTTCAAGGAGCGACGGCGGCACCACCGCGGTCTGCTCCCCACCGTTTTTCTGCGGCACCGCTGCCGCAGCGGCCGCAACGGTGCGCCGCAGCCTGGCTGTCCCGCCGTCGTACCCGACAAAAAGCTTGGACACCGTATAGCCGTCCCCTGCAGCGTTCTCCAGCTCTAGGATCCGCGCCCCGATCCCGGTCACTGCGGCCTGCACCGAGCCCAGGTAGGCATCTGACAAGTCCCGCCCATAGCTGACGACACTGTACTCGGGGGTGTTCGGCATGGCATCCGTTCTGCTTGGTCCGGCATCGGGTACCTGTGCGGTACCGGGGCATGCGGGCCGCATTGCACCGGCCGCTGCGGCGTATCGTTTCGCCAATGTCCCTTTCTTTAGCCTAGTGTCTAGTGCTATGAGTGATGTTCTTGAATTTGCCGGCGTGAGCGTGGTTCGCGGCGGTAAGACCCTGTTGGACGGCATTAACTGGCAGGTCAAGGAGGGGGAGCGCTGGGTCATCATGGGGCCCAACGGTGCCGGAAAGACTACGCTGCTGCAGATAGCCGGCGGACGCATGCACCCCACCCGCGGTGTTGCGGGAATCCTCGAAGAAGTCCTGGGCGCGGTGGACGTTTTTGAACTGCGCCCCCGGATCGGCCTCGCATCCGCGGCCCTGGCCGGCCAGATTCCAGAAGACGAAACTGTCCTGAACGTAGTGGTGACCGCCTCCTACGGCGTAACCGGGCGCTGGCGCGAGAAGTACGAGAAGCTCGACGAGCGCCGTGCCTTCCGTCTCCTGCATGACTGGGGAATGTCCACGTTCCTCAACCGCCGCTTCTCCTCGCTGAGCGAAGGTGAGCGCAAGCGCGTGCAGATCGCCCGTGCCCTCATGACCGACCCCGAGCTGCTGCTGCTGGACGAGCCGGCTGCCGGGCTGGACCTCGCCGGCCGCGAGGACCTGCTCTTCCGGCTGGGCGAACTTGCCCGGGACGAGGAAGCGCCCGCCATGGTGCTGGTGACCCACCACTTGGAAGAGGTCCCCACCGGGTTCACCCATGCCCTGCTCCTGCGCGACGGCGGGGTGGTAGCGTCCGGGCCCATTGAAGAGGTCTTCACCGAAGAACACCTGAGCACCGCTTTCGGTCTTCCGCTGGACCTGAAGCGCGACGGCGGCCGTTACTCGGCCACCGCGCGCCGCAGCTAAGGCCAGTGCACAGGTGAGCCTTCAGTACCTGCAGTCCGCCGCTGATCCGCGGGTCAGCGACTACACCTCCCTCACGGATACCTCGCTTCGGCGGCGCCGCGAACCGGAGGAGGGCATGTACATTGCCGAGTCCTCCAAGGTCCTGCGCCGCGCAGTCGACGCCGGCCACCGCCCGCGTTCCTTTTTCCTGGCCGAGAAATGGCTGCCGGACCTGCAGGACATCCTGGACCGTTTCCCCGATGTCCCCGCCTTTGTGGGTACGGCGGACGTTTTGGAGGAGATCACCGGATTCCATCTGCACCGCGGCGCCCTGGCGGCCATGGAACGGCCGGCTCCGCTGGAGCTGGACGCGCTGCTGGCAACCGCCCGCCGGGTCGCGGTCCTGGAAGACATCGTGGACCACACCAACATCGGGGCAATCTTCCGCTCTGCGGCGGCGCTCCAGGTTGATGCCGTACTGGTCACGCCCCGCTGCGCGGACCCGTTGTACCGGCGCGCCATCCGCGTGAGCATGGGAACCGTCTTCCAGGTTCCGTGGGTCCGCCTGACCGACTGGCCCGGACAGCTTGAACAGCTGCGCTCTGCCGGTTTTGCCACCGCAGCCCTGGCCCTGCGCGAGGATTCCCTGACCCTGGACGAACTCAGTGCCCGTCGGGATGAACGCCTGGCCCTGGTCCTGGGGACCGAGGGGGACGGGCTGGCCGAATCCACCTTGGCCGCTGTGGACCTGGCCGTGCGGATTCCGATGAGCGGCGGGGTGGACTCGCTCAACGTGGCAGCCGCCAGCGCCGTGGCTTTCTGGGAGTGCCGGCCCTAACTACACACCGGCTCCAGCTACACACCGGACCCGAACTGCTCTTACCCTCGCGCGCCCCACGTGCCAGACTGTGCCCAGCCACCATCCCCCTGAGCATCCCCCTGAGCATCCACCGGAGCCGCCATGGAATCCCGGACCCGACTGGGCACGGTCCTTGCACTGTGCGCAGTACTGCTGCTGCCGCTTTCAGCATGCGGACCGACGGCGGAACAGCTCCGGGAGCGCGCTGCCTCCCCTTCCGCTACTCCGCAGCCGGCCCGCACCGCACCGCCGCGGACAGCTGACCCGGGCCCGGACCCGAGCCCGCCTCCAGCCCCGGCACCCGCACCGGAGAGCCCACCGCCGGTGCGGGTGGGAGTAGCCGGAAACCAGATAGGCATGGCCCCGGCAGTGCAGGATGCCTGCCAGTGGCTGCTGCGGGTTGATCCCGAACCGATGTCCGGCACTGAAGCCGGAAGCTGTGTGGCCGCGGCCATCACGGCCGGCGGCGGCGGTGTGCAGACCCTGTCCACCGGCACCAGCTGGCTGCCCGCGGGGGAGTACACCGTCACCTTCGGCACGGTTCCCGCTTTCACCATGGACCTGCACGGTCCCGCGGCCGCCGGTGCTGTGCCCGGCAGTACAGGCACGGACAGTGCGGCAACCGGTGCGGCCCCTGACGGCGCAGGCCTGAAAATCGAAATCCGCGGGGACAACCGGGTGGTGCGGCAGGGCGGGGAGGATATTTCTGCGGACCGGCGCGGCTCCCCGGAACAGGCCTACGCCGCCGTGCTGGCCGATGCCGCCGAGCTGACGGTCCGGCCCGAGCGCGTGGCTGCGATGCTGTCGGCGGCGGAAACGGTGGAGGTGGAGTACGGGGCCGTGCTGGCGGGGGCCGCGTACACGCGCATCAGCGGCAGTTTCAGCAATGCTGCGTCCGACGGCGCGGAACCGGCTTCCCTGGCGGTGATCCCCGAGGGCACGTTCTCGCTGTATCTGGATGACTACTACCGACCGTCCCGGATCGAGATTGCAGGCCTGAACCAGGGGATCCCCTCGCTGTTGACGGCGGTAAACACACAGTGGGGCACGCAGCCGCTGTCCTGACTCGCGGTTGCAGGTGTTTCCTGCCGGCCCGGTAAGTGCGGTAGTATGGGTTGCTGGTCGAAACACCGGCCAATAAAGCTTTTAACCCACCTGTGCCTGGCAAAATCCAGGCACCAAAAGAAGGTAAAACTGTGAAGTCTGATATCCACCCCAAGTATGCTCCGGTTGTCTTCCGTGACCTCGCGTCCGACACCGCTTTCCTGACGAGCTCCACCGCCACGTCCTCCAAGACGATCGAGTGGGAAGACGGAAACACCTACCCGCTCATCGAGGTGGAAATCTCCTCCGCATCGCACCCGTTCTACACGGGCAAGCAGCGCATCATGGACTCCGCCGGCCGCGTCGAGCGCTTCAACGCCCGCTTCAAGGGCTTCGGCGCTAAGAAGTAACGTTCGGAAGAACAGCAGTACTTGGAGGAAGGTCCGCCGGCATCAGCCCGGCGGGCCTTTCCCCGTAGTGGGGGACCGCCCGGTCCCGGCACCGGTCAAGATGAGGAGTTGTGATGGCAAGCGCGGATGGAAGCTTCAGCCGGCGGCACGGCGAGTACAAGGTCCCCGGCGGCAAGCTCGTTGTGGTGGACCTCGACGTCCGTGACGGACGCCTTGCAGACGTGTCCCTGGGCGGTGATTTTTTCCTGGAACCCGATGAGGCGCTGCTCGACATCAACGCCGCCCTCGAGGGGCTGCCCGCGGAAACAGGCTTCGGCGACATAGCCGCTGCCGTGCACGCCAGGCTGAGCCCGGACGCCGTGCTCTTTGGCTTCTCTCCGGAAGCCGTGGCGACGGCAGTGCGGCGCGCACTGGGGAAGGCCACCGGCTGGGGCGACCACCAGTGGGAAATCATCCCGCCCACCCCGCTGTCCACGCACATGCACGTGGCCATGGACGAAGTCCTGGCCGAGGAAGTGGGCGCAGGCCACCGGAACCCGACGCTGCGGTTCTGGGAGTGGGAAACTCCGTCCGTAGTGATCGGCAGCTTCCAGTCACTGAAAAACGAGGTGGATCCGGCCGGTGCCGAACGCCACGGCGTGACCGTTGTGCGGCGGATCACCGGCGGGGGTGCCATGTTCATGGAACACGGCAACGCCATCACGTACTCCCTGTACGTGCCCCAGTCCCTGGTGGACGGGCTGAGCTTCGCCGATTCCTATCCCTTCCTTGACGCCTGGGTGATGGAATCCCTGAAGAAGCTGGGCATCCAGGCTTGGTACGTGCCGCTGAACGATATGGCCACGGACCAGGGCAAGATCGGCGGTGCCGCGCAGAAACGCTTCAGCAGCGGTGGAATGCTTCACCACGTCACCATGTCCTACAACATCGACGCCGACAAAATGGTGGAGGTGCTGCGCATCGGCAAGGAGAAGCTGTCCGACAAGGGCACCACCAGCGCCAAGAAACGCGTTGATCCGCTCAAGCGGCAGACCGGGCTTTCGCGGGAGGAGATCATTGCGACGATGATCGACACCTTCACCGCCCGCTACGGCGCAGTCCAGGCCGGAATAAGCGATGAAGAGATGGACCTGGCGGAGCAGAAGGTCAAGGAAAAGTTCGACACCGCCGAGTGGCTGAACCGGGTTCCCTGACCCCGGCAGCACCCGGCAGCACCCGGGGCGCGGCAGCCCGGTTACCCTGCCGCGTCCGGAGTGCCTAGACTGCGGGCATGGAGAAAAAGTCCCTTACCGCCCTTGTCCGCCAGCAGATGGAAAGGGCTCACTCGGCCGCCAGCGGCCGCAGCGCCTCCACGGTTTACGGCGGGCACGAGCATGTCCTGCGGCAGACCGTGATTGCCCTGCGGGCAGGGTTTGTCCTGGACGAACATGAAAACCCGGGAGAAGCCACTGTTTTCGTCCTCAAGGGACGGGTCAGCCTGGTCTCCGACGGCGCAACCTGGGACGGCTCCGCCGGAGACCTGCTGATTGTGCCGCAGGCCCGCCATTCAGTGCGGGCCCTGGAGGACTCGGCCATCCTCTTGACCGTCGCCAAACCGCAGCTGGCCTGAGGAACATACCCCAACTGGGCCCCGTCCCTACTGGGCCCAGCAGCGACGGGGCCTACAGGCCGGCTGCCTGGACCCGCAGGGAGCGCAGCAGCTGGTCCTGCTGTTCAATGATGATCCTGCGCAGGGCACCCGGCGCGTCCGGGTGCTGCTCCAGCCATTCCACGGATTTCTGCACCACCGGGTGGTCAGCCGGTGCGGTTCCCGGAGCCGCATCCTGGCCGCCGGGGTAGAGTCCGCCCACTACGCGGGAGGCCAGCTCGATGCTGCGGCTGGACCATACACCCGTGAGGGAGGCAAAGTAGTCCGGGATGTAGCCGTCCAGCAGCTCGTGGCTGCCGAGTCCGAACCCGGTGATGGTGGCGGAGAGCAGTTCATTGGAGAGTCCGTTCGAGTGGACGGCGGCCTGCCACGCAGCGTCCTTCACCGCCGGATCCGGGAAGGCCGCGGCTGCCGTGGTGTGTCCCACCCGGCCCGACGCCGTGTTGTCGCGTTCCAGCTCCGCATCCAGTTCCGCCCGGGTGGCGGATCCGGTGGCTGCCAGGGCAACCCACAGCCGCCAGCGCAGGTCCGTGTCGACGGTGAGCCCGCTGATCCCGGCGCTGCCCTCCAGCAGGCTTCGCAGCAGCTCGGCGGAGCCTGCACTGCGCTGCCCGGCGGCGGCAGCCGCCCGTGCCCAGATAACCTGCCGGTCACTGCCCGCCGGTGCCGCACGCAGCTGCTCGGTAATGCAGGCACCGAACTCCCTGCGCAGCTCTTCGCGGCGCGAAGCCGGTGCGTAGTATTCAATGGCGCTGCGCGCGTTATCCAGCAGTACGTTCAGCACGCCCGCACCGGTCTCATGCGGGGCCACCCTCTGCACCAGGTGCACATAGTCCCGGGCGCTGAGCACACCGTCGCGGACGCTGTTCCACAGCGCGGACAGGGCGATGGCCCGGGCCAGGGGATCGGCGAGCAGGTGCAGCGACTCCACCAGAACGGCCAGCGACGCCGGATCAAAGCGGATCTTGGCGTAGGTCAGGTCTTCATCGTTGAGCAGCAGCACCGCAGGACGCTTCCGCCCGATCAGTTCGGGCACCTCGGTGCGGGTCCCGGCTACGTCCAGTTCAACGGTGTCGGTGCGGGCCAGGAACCCGGCGCCGTCAAAGTCGTACAGCCCGATGCGGAGCCGGTGCGGGCGGGGGACCTGTTCCCCGCTGACCGGGTCCGGTGCGTTCTGGCGGATCACCACTGAGGTGTAGGCGCCGTCGTCGTCGGTTTCAGTCTCCGGAACCAGGACAGGCACGCCGGCGGTCTGCAGCCACTGGCGTGCCCAAAGACCCATGTCGCGGCCGGAAGCGTCGGCCAAGGCGGCCAGCAGGTCGTCGAGGGTGGTGTTGCCGAAGGCATGCTCGCGGAAATAGGCACGCGCGGCTTCGATAAACGTCTCGAACCCCACATAGGCCACCAACTGCTTCAGGACTGAGGCGCCCTTGGCGTAGGTAATCCCGTCGAAGTTCTGCTTGGCCGCTTCCAGGTTCGGAATGTCAGCCACGATCGGGTGCGTGGTGGGCAGCTGGTCCTGGACGTAGGCCCAGGCCTTGCGCCGGTTCGCGAAGCTGACCCAGGAATTTGTGAAGTCGGTGGCCCGGTCAACGGCAAGCGCGCCCATGTAGTCGGCGAAGGATTCCTTAAGCCACAGATCGTCCCACCATTTCATGGTCACCAGGTCGCCGAACCACATGTGTGCCATCTCGTGCAGGATGGTGTTGGCCCGGGCTTCATACTGCGCCTCGGTGGCCCGGGAGCGGAAAACATAGGACTCGGTGAACGTGACCAGGCCGGGATTTTCCATGGCGCCGAGATTGTATTCGGGGACAAAAGCCTGATCGTATTTGCCGAACGGGTACGGGTACGCGAACAGGCGGTGGAAGTAGTCCAGGCCCCGCTTCGTGACCGCAAAAATGTTCTCAGGATCGAAGTGCTCTGCGAGCGAAGCACGGCAGTAAGCGGCAAGCGGCACGTGCAGGTCCGTACCGTCGTCGAGTCGGAGGAACCATTCGTCCTCCGCCCGGTGGTACGGGCCGGCCAGCACAGTGGTGATGTAGGTGGAAATCCGCTGGGTGGGAGCGAATTCCCAGCGGGCCAGGCTACCGCCGTCCAGCTCAGTGCGGGCGGTTTCAACACCATTGGAGGCCACCTGCCAGCCGGCCGGGGCGGTCACCGTAAAGCCGAAGGATGCCTTGAGATCGGGCTGCTCGAAGTCAGCGAAAACCCGCCGGGCATCTGCGGGCTCATACTGCGTGTACAAGTAGGTGCGTCCGTCGGCAGGGTCGCGGAACCGATGCAGGCCCTCACCGCTGCGGCTGTACAGGGCGGTGCCGTCCACGGTGACGGTGTTCTGCGGCTGCAGGGCCGGCAGGTGGATGCGGGAACCCTCCAGTGCTTCGGACAGGTCCAGCTCCTTCCCGTTCAGCACTACGGAGCTGACCCCGCCGTGGATGAAGTCCAGGAAAGTTGCGGCTCCGGGCTCGGAGCAGCTGAAGGCAATGGTGCTCCGGGAGCGGAAGCCTTCAGCATCCGGATCTTCGGCATTGCCCAGATCGAGGTGGACGTCATAGGAGGTCACGGACAACAGGCGGGACCGCAGGGCAGCCTCATCGCGGCTCAGGTTCTGGTTAGGCACCTGCCCATTCAATCACTTGAACAAGGTCCCGGACATTTACGCCGCTGCGCCCGCCTAAGTGCCCAGCCCGAATGCCACCGCCAGGCCCAGTCCAGCCACCCAGGCCCAGGCCGCGAGGGCCGCCGCTACGGCCCGGATGCCGGAGGCAAAGAGTGCCTTCACCCGCACGCCGGCGCCAAGCCCGAACAGTGCCGCGGCGAAGAGCAGCTCCTGCAGCACGGCCGCGGCATCCAGCGCGGCAGCGGGCAGCAATCCGGTGGTCCGGACCAGGATCAGCGCCAGGAAGCCCAAGACGAACAGCGGTACCAGCGGCGGCTGTTTGCCGGCCCTGCCATCCCCGCCCGCCTTGCCGGCCTTGCCCGCCCTGCGCGCCAGCAAGCCGGCGGCAGCGGTCATGGGCGCCAGCAGCACTACCCGCGCCAGCTTCACGACGACGGCGGCGGCCAGCGCCGCGGAACCGGCGGTCTGCGCCGTGGCCACCACCTGCCCTACATCGTGCACTGACGCCCCGGCCCAGGTCCCGAAGACTTCCGGGGCCAGGTGCAACAGCGAGCCGGCCAGCGGAAGGGCCGCGATGGCCAGGGTTCCGCACAGCGTGACCAGCGCAATCGGCACCACCGTGTCTTCGGTGCGGGTGCGGCGGACCGCCGCCACGGCACCGATGGCGGATACACCGCAGATCGAGAATCCGGCAGCGATCAGGACCGGTTCCTCACCCGGCAGCCGGAAGAGCCGGCAAATCCCGTACGTACCCGCGAACGCGGCCAGGACCAGGGCCACCACCAACCCCAGGGCGGCCCAGCCCAGTCCGGCAATGTCCACCAGGGAGACCTTCAGGCCCAGGAGCACAATGCCGGTGCGCAGGAACTTCCGGGCAGCCAGGGCCAGCCCGGGCTTCCACGTCCCGGCAGCCTTTGGTGCCGCCCCCGGCAGATTGGCGGCCACCAGCCCCAGTAGCACAGCTGCCGTCAGCACCGGCACAGCGGGCACCAGTGCGGAGATCAGATAGGCGGCGGCGACGGCCGTACCGGCGGCGATGAGTCCGGGGACCAGGGCGGCGCGGCCGGCCGGCGGCTGAGGAACGGGCGGGGGAGGAGCGGAGGATGGCACGGTTACACCCTGCCGCAGTATGCATGCTTTGCCAAAGCGTCCGCCGCCCTGCCCGCGTTGCTACCATGGGTGGCACCATCTTCAAGACCCCTCGGGGGAGCCCATGAGTTTGCAGGCCAACGGCAGCGGTCCCGGTGACACTCCTGCCGCCCCAAACGAGCTGTCCGCCCCTTGGCTGTTTACCGCCGGCCAGGTGGCGTCCGCCCTGGGCACCGATCCGGGCGGCGGCCTCGACGCCGGCCAGGTCCGGGAGCGCGCGGAGCGTTACGGTCCAAACCAGCTCGCTGAAGGAAAACGGGTGCCCGTCTGGCGGAAAATCCTCCGGCTCCTGTCCGACCGGCTGACCGTTGTCCTGATCATTGCCGCAGTTGTCAGCGCGGTGGTCTCCCGCGAATGGGAGACGCCGGTGGTGATCCTGCTGGTGATCATCCTGAACACCGTCCTGAACTACGTGCAGGAGCAGCGAGCCGAGTCCAGCCTGGAG
This sequence comes from Arthrobacter sp. zg-Y40, assembly GCF_020731535.1. Taxonomy (NCBI): domain Bacteria; kingdom Bacillati; phylum Actinomycetota; class Actinomycetes; order Micrococcales; family Micrococcaceae; genus Arthrobacter; species Arthrobacter sp. zg-Y40. The sequence continues at coordinate 336,765 of NZ_JAJFZS010000008.1, read as the reverse complement.
GCGCTGCGCAGTGCATCCGTGGACACCTGCCGGGTGCTGCGCGGGGGAACCCCGGCAACTGTGGAACGAACTGACCTGGTACCCGGCGACGTCGTGCTGCTGGAAGCCGGTGACAGCGTGCCCGCCGACGGGCGGCTGCTCGAAGCCGTGCGGCTGCAGGTGGCCGAGGCCGCGCTGACGGGGGAGTCCAAGCCCGTCAATAAGGGGACAGGGGTGCTGGCGGATCCCCGGCTGCCTCTGGGGGACAGGACCAACCTGCTGTACATGGACACGGACGTCACCCGCGGGCGGGCCGAGCTGCTGGTGACCGGAACCGGCATGGACACCCAGATCGGCACCATCGCCCACCTGCTGGGCAGCACCACCGAGGAAAAAACCACCCTGCAGCGCAGCATCGACCAGTTGGCGAAAGTCCTGACCTACATTGCGTTGGCCGTGGTCGCCCTGGTGTTCGTGCTGGGGCTGCTGCGCGGGGACAGCTGGGAGGACCTGTTCCTGACGGCGGTGTCCCTGGCGGTGGCCACCATCCCGGAGGGACTTACCGCCGTCGTCGCCTTCACTTTGGCGATGGGTGCCTCCCGCCTGGCCGCGCGCGGAGCCATCATCAAGCAGCTGGCAGCAGTGGAGACGCTGGGGAGCACCTCGCAGATCTGCACCGACAAGACCGGCACGCTCACGCTGAACGAAATGACGGTCCGCCGGCTCTATGCTCCGGATGGCCGCCGCTTCCGGGTCACCGGTTCCGGCTACTCCACGGACGGTAAAATCCTCAGCCCGGACGGGCAGCCCGTCCCCGTCCTCACCGAGGCGTACCTGGCGATGGCGCTGTGCAACGACGCGTCGGTGGAGGACGGCCGGCTGACGGGAGACCCCACGGAAGGGGCACTGGTGGTGCTGGCGGAAAAGGGCGGCATCGACGTGGCCGGCGCCCGCGCCACGCACCGGCGCCTTGCCGAGGTGCCCTTCGACTCGGACTACAAGTTCATGGCCACGTTCAACCGGACCTCCGACAGCACCGCCGTGCACTGCAACGTGAAGGGCGCACCCGGCGTGGTCCTTGACCGTGCGGCGTTCCTTATGACCGCGGACGGTCCCGTTCCCCTGGGTCCAGAGGAACGGGCACGCATCAGGCACGACGTCGATGCCCTCGCCACGGCGGGGCTGCGCACCATGGCAGTGGCGGGACGGGTAATGGATGCACCGCTGCCGGCCGGTCCCGAGGCGCTGTCGGCGGAGGCAGCGAACCTGGTGCTGTACGCCGTCGCGGGCATCATGGATCCGCCGCGGCAAGAGGCCGGCGAGGCGATCGCCCGGGCCCACGCCGCAGGCATAGACGTCCGCATGATCACCGGAGACCACTTGGTTACCGCGTCGGCCATCGCCCGGGACCTGGGGATCGGGGGCCGCGCCGTCGCCGGCACAGCCCTCGATGCCATGGATGACGGGCAGCTGCGCGGGGAAGCCCCCGGGCTCGGGGTTCTGGCCCGGGTTTCGCCCGAGCACAAGATCCGCATCGTCAAGGCGCTGCAGGCAGACGGGTACGTGGTTGCCATGACCGGCGACGGCGTCAACGATGCACCGGCACTGAAGCGTGCGGACATCGGCATCGCCATGGGCATCACCGGCACCGACGTGTCCAAGGGTGCGGCGAAGATGATCCTCACCGATGACAATTTCGCCACCATTGTGGCCGCTGTCGAGGAGGGCCGGGGGATCTATGACAACATCCTCAAGTTCGTCCGGTTCCAGCTGACCACTGCGTGGGGGTTCGTGCTGATCTTCCTGGCCGCTGCCACCTTCGGCTTTGGCGGCGGGGCGCCGTTCACTGCCCTGCAGATCCTGTGGGTGAACATCATCATGGACGGACCGCCGGCCTTGGCGCTGGGGGTGGACCGTACCGACCCAGAGGTGATGAACAGGCCCCCGCGGCGGGCGGACGAGCCGCTGCTGACCGGGCGGCGGATCGCCGTGCTGACCCTGCTGGGCATCGTGATGGCAGCCGGGACCTGCATCGTGCTGGTCGGCGCACCGCACTGGTTCCCCGAAAGTGCCGGCAGCACCAATTTCGCCACCACCATGGCCTTCACCACGTTCGTGTTCTACCAGGTCTTCAACCTGCTCAACGTCCGCTCCGAGACCGGCAGCGTGTTCTCGCTGCGCACCTTCACCAACCGTGCTGTCTGGGTGTCCCTGGCCGCCGTGGTGGTCCTGCAGGTGCTGGTGGTGCAGCTGAGCATCTTCGAGGGATTCTTCGATACCGTTCCGCTCACCTCCGCACAGTGGTTCCTCTGCCTGGCAGTGGGTGCCACTGTGCTGGTGTTCTCGGAGCTCGGCAAGGCGGTGCAGCGGATTGCCGCCCGGCGCCTACCAGGGTGAGGGCTTGTAGTCCTTCAGGAAGACCCCGTACTGGTCCTCACCCTTCTCGCCCATCACAATCGGGTCATACACCCGGGCTGCGCCGTCCACCAGGTCCAGCGGGGCGTGGAAGCCCTCCTCGGCCAGGCGCACCTTGGTGGGGTGGGGGCGCTCGTCCGTAATCCAGCCGGTGTCCACCGCGGTCATCAGGATCCCGTCCGTATCCAGCATTTCCTGGGCACTGGTGCGGGTCAGCATGTTCAATGCGGCCTTGGCCATATTCGTGTGCGGGTGCCCGGGACCCTTGTAGCGCCGGGAGAACTGCCCTTCCATGGCGGAGACGTTCACGATGTACTTGCGCCGGGCGGGCGAGGCTGCCATGGCCGGACGCAGCCGGTTAACCAGCAGGAACGGGGCGGTGACGTTGCACAGCTGGACCTCGAGCATTTCCAGCGGGTCCACCTGGTCCACAACCTGGGTCCAGCTGTTGATCGGCGCCGTGTCAGGCACCAATCCGCCGGCATCGATGGCGGTTCCGGCTTCCATCCGGGCCAGCGAGGAGGAGCCTGCAGTCAGCGCGAGTGAGGTCACGGCGTCGGCGGCCAGCACCGGATGCGCTGCGACCGACCCGGCCAGGGCGGTGGGGTGCGCGTCATAGGTGTGGCCAAAGGTGACCAGCTCCGGCATGGGGCCGTCCGGCAGCGGCGCCAGCTCGGCGTCGGTCAGCGGCCGGTAGGCGTTCGCCGAGCGCCGCACGGTCTGGGCGGCGTTGTTGATCAGGATGTCCAGCGGCCCGGCCTCGGCTACGGATTCGGCCAGGGAGATCACCTGCGCCGGGTCGCGCAGGTCAATGCCCACAATGCGCAGCCGGTGCAGCCAGTCCCCGGAGTCCTCCATGGCCGCAAAACGGCGGGCGGCGTCCTTGGGGAAGCGGGTGGTGATGGTGGTGTGCGCGCCGTCCCGCAGCAGCCGCAGGGCAATGTACATGCCGATTTTCGCCCGACCGCCGGTCAGCAGCGCCCGCTTGCCCGTGAGGTCGGTGCGGGCGTCGCGCTTGGTGTGGCTGAACGCGGCGCACTCGGGGCAGAGCTGGTGGTAGAAGGCATCCACCACGGTGTAGGGCTGCTTGCAGATGTAGCAGTTGCGCGGCTTCAGCAGCGTCCCGGCGGACGGACCATGCGCTGCACTGGTGAGCTGCGCACCGCGGGTCTCGTCATCAATCCGGTCTGCTGCGCCGGTGGCGGTGAGGGCGACGACGGCGCGGTCCGCGTCCGCCACGGCCGAACGCTTCTCGTTCTTCCGGTGCTTCTTCACCGACTTGAACATTTTGGCGGTGGCCCGCCGGACCGCAACGTAGTCGGGGTCTTTCTCATCCAGGACATGGATGGAGGCCAAGACCTTCAAGGCGGTTTCAATATCTTCCGGGCTGAATTCTTCCGGGACTTCTGGGGTGCTCATGTGGACCTTCTGCTCATCGGCCCCGGCGGATACACGGGACCGGCGCATTGGGTGCGCACTTCGAGGATACCGGAGAAGCAGTCCCGTCCCCGTATCGGGCGCGGGGGCACCGGGCGTATCTCACACCCGGTGCCCCCGGAGGCCGGCAGGACCTATTCGGCCGGAGCCTCCACCGGCACCCGCTGGCCCTTGCTCAGCACGGTCAGTCCGGACTCGGTCACAGTGAACCCGCGGCGCAGGTCCAGCTCCCGGTCCACACCCACGGTGGCGCCGGCCGGAATGCGCACGTTCTTATCGATGATCGCGCGGCGGACCACCGCACCCTCACCCACATACACCTTGTCCATCAGCACCGAGTCGGTGACGACGGCGTTGTGGTCCACATAGACGTCCTGCGCCAGCACGGATCCGGTGACGGTGCCGCCGGAGATCACGGTGCCGTCGGAAACAATCGAATCAAACGCGGTACCGGCCTGCTCCGAGGCGCTGCGCACGAACTTCGCCGGCGGGGAGACGCTCTGCCGGGTGTAGATGGGCCACTTCAGGTTGTACAGGTTGAAGGCGGGCAGCGGCGAGATCAGGTCCATGTTGGCGTCATAGTAGGAGTCCAGGGTGCCTACGTCCCGCCAGTACTGGTGATCGCTGCCGGTGGCACCGGGAATCACGTTCCGGGTGAAGTCGTATACGGCCGCGTCCTGCCGCTCCACGAACCAGGGGATGATGTCCCCGCCCATGTCGTGCTTGGTGATCAGCCGCTCGGCATCGGCCTGCAGGGCTTCGACCAGGGCGTCGGTGTTGAAGACGTAGTTGCCCATGGACGCAAGGAAGCTGTCCGGATCATCCGGCAGCCCGGGGGTGGTCTCGGGCTTCTCCACGAACGCGGAAATCATGCCGGGATTCGCCGGGTCCGTTTCGATGACGCCAAACTGATCCGCCAGATGCAGCGGCTGCCGCACGGCGGCCACGCTGACCGAGGCTCCGGAGGCAATATGCGCCTCAACCATCTGCGAGAAGTCCATTCGGTACACGTGGTCCGCACCGATCACCACGACGATGTCCGGCTGGGCGTCATCGATCAGGTTCATGGACTGGTAGATGGCGTTCGCGCTGCCCAGGAACCAGCTTTTGCCGACGCGCTGCTGCGCCGGAACCGAGGCCACATAGTTCTGCAGCTGCGTGGATAGCCGCCAGGTCTCGGAAATGTGCCGGTCAAGGCTGTGCGACTTGTACTGGGTGAGGACCACTATCTGCAGGTACCCGGAATTCACCAGATTTGACAGTGCGAAGTCGATAAGCCGGTACCGCCCGGCAAAGGGAACCGCGGGTTTTGCGCGGTCCGCCGTCAACGGCATCAGCCGTTTGCCCTCCCCACCTGCAAGGACTACTGCCAGGACCTTCTTAGGCGCCATTGTCTTGAACCTCTTCCGCAAAAAAATAAGTCTACTGACTTCACACTAGATCACACGTTGCCCGGTGCACTACGTTGGTTTAGTGCGAGTAGATATTGTGTCGAAGGAATTCCCGCCGGAAATCTACGGAGGAGCAGGCGTTCACGTCGCCGAGCTTAGCCGTGTCCTGGCCGGAGAAGTAGATCTCCATGTGCATTGTTTCGGGGCCGAACGCCCGGAGGATTTCCATGGAGCGAAAGTAACCGCGTACCCCGTGCCGGCGGAGCTGGACAGCGCCAACCCGGCCGTACAGACCCTGGGTACGGATCTTGAAATCCTGGGCGGGCTGGCCGGCGCCAACCTGGTCCATTCCCACACCTGGTACGCCAACATGGCCGGCCATCTGGGCTCGCTGCTGTACGGCATCCCGCATGTCCTGAGTGCGCACAGCCTGGAGCCGCTGCGGCCGTGGAAGGCCGAACAGCTGGGCGGCGGCTACGCTGTGTCCTCCTGGGTGGAGAAAACCGCCTACGAGGCCGCCGCCGCGATCATCGCCGTCTCCGAGGGCATGCGCCAGGACATCCTGCGCAGCTACCCGGACGTGGATCCGGGCAAGGTCAAGGTGGTCCACAACGGCATTGACGTTGAGCAGTGGCAGCCGGTTATCGACCCCGACGGCGTCCGCGCCTTCGACATTGACCCGGACCGTCCCAGCGTGGTCTTTGTGGGCAGGAACACCCGGCAGAAGGGCGTGCCCTACCTGCTGCGCGCCGCAGCGCTGCTGCCGCCGGAGGTCCAGCTGGTCCTCTGCCTCGGTGCCGCGGATACGCCCGAGCTCGCGGCCGAAACAGCCGCCCTGATTGAGGACCTGCGGCGCACCCGTACAGGCGTCATCGTGATCGAGCGGATGCTTCCGCGGGCCGAGCTGATCCGGATCCTCTCCATTGCCACCGTCTTCGCCTGCCCGTCCGTCTACGAACCGCTGGGCATCGTGAACCTTGAAGCCATGGCCTGCGGCACCGCCGTCGTCGCCAGTGCCACGGGCGGCATCCCGGAGGTGGTCGAGGACGGCGTCACCGGGCTGCTGGTACCCATTGACCAGGTCACCGACGGCACCGGCACCCCGCTGGACCCGGAAGCCTTTGTCCGCGACTTCGCCGCAGCCCTGACTACTGTGGTGGCCGATCCGGACCTGGCCCGCCGCATGGGGGAGGCCGGGCGCCTCCGTGCCACCGACCAGTTCTCCTGGGAATCCATTGCCGAAGCCACCCTGGATGTCTACCGGTCCGTGCTGGCCTAGCCCGGACACGCAAAAAGCCCGGACACGCAAAAGGCGCTGCCGCATTTCTGCGGCAGCGCCTTTATGTTTTCCGGCGTACTTCGGGCTTACTTCTTCCCGGACTTCTTCGACGCCTTCGAGGCAGCCTTTTCGCGGGCGATCAGCACCTTCTCATCCACCGGAGCGGCACCGCTGGCACGCAGCAGGCGCTGGTATTCCATCGCCTCGTCCTGGCGGGCTTTCTCCGCACCGGAAGCGATCTTGGCGCGCAGGTGCTCCTGGCCGTAGCCGAAGGAATCGACCAGGTCCAGGGCGTGCGGGCGGATCTTGGCCAGCAGGCGGTTGATGTAGGGGCCAAGGGTCCGGGCCCGCTGCGCCGAGAGCCGGCCGTTCATCAGGTACCAGCCCAGGTTCTTTTCGATCAGGCAGAGGCCGAACAGGTCGCGGACCCAGGTCATGACCTGGCGCGTGCCGGCGTCGTCAATCCGGTCCAGCGCCCGGGTGAAGCCTTCCCACTGCAGCAGTTCGGCGTGGGCGCGCGCTGCTTCGATCAGGGCGTGCTGGTTCTCGTTGAAGACCGCCGCGCCCTTTTCCTTCGGCATGTTGCGGGCGGCCTTCAGCGCGCCGGCCACCTCGGCGACCATGGTGCTTACCCGGTCAGCCAGCAGGTCATGCTGGGCACGGGGATCACGCAGCGCCACGGCGGACTTCTTCTCCGAACCGGAGTCGGCCACGGTCTGCACAATGCGGCGCAGGCCGGTGCGGTGCACGGTGACGTCGGCGGCCTGGCCCACAACGTAGCGGGCCAGCACGCCGAAGTCGGCGCCGGCGAATTCCTTGGCGTAGTCAGCCAGCAGGCGCTTGGCGACCAGCTGCAGCAGCACCGTGTTGTCACCTTCGAAGGTGGCGTAAATGTCCAGGTCCGCGCGCAGTGCGGTGAACCGGTTCTCGGCAAGGAAACCCGCACCGCCGGTTGCTTCGCGGCATTCCTGCAGCGTGTCCAGGGCATGCCAAGTGGAGAGGGACTTCAACGCGGCGGCAAGGGTCTCAAGGTCCTGGCGGTCCGCGTCGGTGTCGTGCGCGCCGGAGAAGACGTCGTCGAACTTCTGCAGCAGTTCCTCGTGGGCGAAGGCGGCCGCGAACGTGGTGGCGAGCAGGGGCAGCAGGCGGCGCTGGTGCTGCTGGTAGTCCATCAGCACCTCTTCCTTGATGTCGGATGCACCGTTGAACTGCCGGCGCTCGGTGCCGTACTGGATGGCGGTCTTCAGCGCCATCTTGCTGGCGGCAACGGCCGCACCGTCCAGGGAGACGCGGCCCTGCACCAGGGTGCCGATCATGGTGAAGAAGCGCCGGCCGGGGCTGGCGATGGCGGAGGTGTACGTGCCGTCTTCGGCTACGTCGCCGTACTTGTTGAGCAGGTTGGTCCGGGGGATGCGCACGTTGGAGAAGTGCAGCCGGCCGTTGTCGATGCCGTTCAGTCCGCCCTTGACGCCGTCGTCCTCGCCGCCCACGCCGGGCAGGAAACCGTTGTCATCGCGCAGTTCCACATAGAACGCGTGGACGCCGTGGTCCACGCCCTTGGTGATCAGGTGGGCGAACACAACGGCGGCCTTGCCGTGGACGGCACCGTTGCCGATGTAGTCCTTCCAGGCTGCGCGGAACGGCGTGTTGATGATGAATTCCTGCGCTGCGGCGTCGTACTCGGCGGTGGTCGCGATGCTGGCGACATCCGAGCCGTGGCCGGTTTCGGTCATCGCAAAGCAGCCGGGGGTTTCCAGGCTCATGATGCCCGGCAGCCACTTCTCATGGTGTTCCCGGTTGCCCAGGTGCAGGACGGCGGACCCGAACAGGCCCCACTGCACGCCGGCCTTGATCTGCAGCGACGGATCGGCCACCACGAGTTCCTCGAACCCGGCAATGTTGCCGCCGTGGTTGTCCTCGCCGCCCACATACTTGGGGAAGGCACGGTGAACGGCCTTGGTGTCCACCAGGACCTTCAGCTGGCCCATAACCCGTTCGCGGTGCTCGGTGTGGCTCAATCCGGCGGGGGTGTGCAGCTCATCATGGCCGGCAAGCTCGCGGGCCTGCAGGCGGATGTCCGCCCACTTGCCCAGCAGTGCCCGGCCCAGGGAAGCGGTGTCCACCACAGCGGCATCGTTGTCGCTGATCGTGGCGCTGGCCGGCAGCTGGCGTTCGGCGGGGGAAAGTGTTTGCGTCATTGCTTTTCCTTCTTGTGGTGGTGGGGCGTGCTCAGGAAATCCGGGGGAGGGGTGTGTGCCCCTGGTCGTAGCCGATGCCGTCAAAGAGCCAGACGGTCAGCTGCTCGGTCATTTGTTCTTCGGTGGGCTTGTCTTCGCCCGGCGGCGCGGCGATCCAGCGTTCTCCGGCCGCACGGATCATGCCCAGCGCAGCTGTGGGCCAGTACTGCGCGGTGCCGCTGGCCTCCGGCGGCACTTCACGGCCGGCGAGGTAGTGCCGCATGGCCGAATCCATCATTGACGTGATGGTTTCGAAGAAGTGCGAAAGCGTGGTGTCCACTTGCTGGTCCGGGCCGCCCTCGGCCAGCCGGCCGGTGACGAACAGGTACACGTTGGGTGAGGTTTCCGCCATCTGCAGGTACGCCGAGACCATGGCCCGCAGCCCGGAGCGCGGTGAGGAAGCGGTGCGGCCGGCCGCCAGGATTTTCTCCTGCATGCGGGCCACGGCCATTTCGCCCATGGCCTTCTGCAGCCCGGCCTTATCTCCGAAGTAGCGGTAGAACACCGATTTGGAGGTACCGGAGGCCGCCGCGATCTCTTCCATGGAGGCCGCGTAGCCCAGCGAGTGCACGGCACGGCGCGCGGTCTTGATGAGCGTACGGCGGCGTTCGGCCCGGTGCGCTTCCCAGCGAAGCGCGCGGCCGTCACCGGCGGGGGCTGCCGCGGAGGAGTCCTCTAGTGCGTTGTTCACGATACTGAGCGTATCAGGTACGCTGGGTAACAGTAACTACCGTCACACCCCACCGTGCCACCCAACCCCCAAGCACTCCCAAGGAGAACGACGAATGGCTGCACAGCCCGAACCCCTCACCGCCCGGCCCAACGAGACCGCACCCGCGGTACGCAAGGCCGTGGTGATCGGCGGCAACCGGATCCCCTTCGCCCGTTCGGGCGGAAAGTACACCTACAGCTCCAACCAGGACATGCTCACGGCAGCCCTTGACGGGCTTATTGCCCGCTTCGGCCTGCAGGGCGAGCGGATTGGCGAAGTAGCCGGCGGCGCCGTCCTGAAGCACTCCCGCGATTTCAACCTGACCCGCGAAGCGGTCCTGGGCTCGGCACTGTCGCCGGAGACCCCCGCCTACGATGTCCAGCAGGCCTGCGCCACCGGACTGGAAACAGTGGTCAGCCTGGCCAACAAGATCAAGCTCGGCCAGCTGGAATCCGCTATTGCCGGCGGCGTGGACTCGGCGTCGGACGCCCCGATTGCCGTCAGTGAAGGCCTGCGCCGGGCCCTGCTGGACCTCTCCCGCGCCCGCACCACCAAGCAGAAGTTGGCCGCAGTCGCGAAGATCCGCCCCAAGGACCTGTCCCCGAATGCCCCGTCCACCGGCGAGCCCCGCACCGGCCTGTCCATGGGCGAGCACCAGGCCCTGACCACCGCGCAGTGGAAGATCACCCGCGAGGCACAGGACGAGCTGGCCTACAACAGCCACCGCAACATGGCTGCCGCCTACGACCGCGGCTTCTTCGATGACCTTGTCACCCCGTACCGCGGGCTGTCCAAGGACGCGAACCTTCGTCCGGACACCACCATGGAGAAGCTCGCCAAGCTCAAGCCCGCCTTCGGCAAGTCCCTTGGGGATGCCGCCACCATGACCGCCGGCAACTCCACTCCGCTGACCGACGGTGCCTCCGTAGTGCTGCTGGGCTCGGAGGACTACGCCCGCGAACACGATCTGCCGATGCTCGCGAACATTGTGGACGCCGAAGCCGGCGCCGTGGACTTTGTGCACGGCAAGGACGGACTGCTGATGGCTCCGGCCTTCGCCGTCCCGCGCCTGCTGGCCCGCCACGGCCTCACCTTCGACGACTTCGACTTCTTCGAAATCCATGAGGCCTTCGCCGGCACGGTGCTCTCAACCCTGGCCGCTTGGGAAGACGAAGAGTTCTGCCGCACCCGCCTGGGCCTGGATGCACCGCTGGGCAGCATCGACCGCAGCAAGCTCAACGTCAACGGTTCCTCGCTGGCCGCCGGCCACCCCTTCGCTGCCACCGGCGGACGCATTGTGGCCTCGCTGGCCAAGATGCTCCATGAAAAGGGTTCGGGCCGCGGCCTTATTTCGATCTGCGCTGCCGGCGGGCAGGGCCTCGTCGCGATCCTGGAGGCGCGCTAGCCATGACTGATACCTACCTCAAGCTGGTCAATACCGGCTTCACCAAAGACCTGTCCAAGAAGCTCGGCCTGCCCCGGCCGGCCATCCTGCGCCGCTTCGACCCGGCCAAGCCGCTGGTACCGGGGCCGGTGCTGGTGCTCGGCAAGGGCGAAACCGCGGATGACCTCTCACAGCTGCTGCTTGCCTGGGACCAGGACGTACGCCGGCATGCCACTCCGAAGGAAAAGCTCGGCGCCATCCTGATTGTCCTGGATGATGCCGCCGATCCCACCGATTTGGCCGAACCCACACTGGCGGCAGGCGCCGCCCTGCGCGACCTCGCCCCGGGCGGACGGGTGCTCACAGTGTCCCGGCCCGCAGCAGAAGCGCAGGATCCGGCCGCCGCCGCCGCCCGCCAGGGCATTGACGGTACGTTGCGTTCCATCGCGCATGAACTGCGCGGCGGCGCCACCGCCAACGGCATCGTGCTCGCCAACGGCGTGCAGGCGTCGGCCCCCTCAGTGGCCGCTGCCCTGCGTTTCCTCCTCTCGGGCAAAAGCGCCTACGTCAGCGGCCAGTTCATCACCGTCGGCTCCGACGCAGGCTCGCTGCCGGCGGATTGGAACGCACCCCTGGCCGGCAAGGTGGCCGTGGTAACCGGTGCCGCCCGCGGCATCGGCGCAGCCATTGCCAAGGTGCTGCACCGCGACGGCGCCACCGTGATTGTGGTGGACGTGCCGGCCGCCGGCGAACAGCTGGCCAAGGTTGCCAACGAAATCGGCGGCACCGCGCTGCAGGTGGACATCACCCGCGATGACGCGGCAGAGCGCATCCTTACCCATGCCGTCGAGCGCTACGGGCACCTGGACATCGTGATCCACAACGCCGGGATCACCCGCGACAAGCTGCTGGCCAACATGGACGAAGCCCGCTGGGGTTCGGTCATCGCCGTCAATATTGCCTCCCAGCTGCGCATGAACCAGGCCTTCCTGGCCTCCAGCGGCTTCAGCCCCGAGGGCCGGATCGTGTCGCTGGCTTCCACCAGCGGTATTGCCGGCAACCGCGGCCAGACGAACTACGCCGCTTCCAAGGGCGGCGTCATCGGCATGGTCCGGGCCACCGCACCCCTGCTGGCTCCGCGCGGCGGGTCCATCAATGCCGTCGCTCCGGGGTTTATCGAAACGGACATGACTGCTGCTATTCCGGCCCTGACCAGGCAGGTGGCACGCCGCCTGTCCAGCCTGCAGCAGGGCGGCCTGCCGGTGGATGTGGCCGAAACCATTTCCTTCCTGGCTTCGGACTCCGCGGCCGGGGTCAACGGCCAGGTAGTTCGGGTATGCGGGCAGAACATGGTGGGCGCATGAGCTTCACCCAGCTGCGTGAAATCCCGGCCCTCGGCAAGCTTTATGCCGGCGCACTGGGCAGTGCCGCCAAGGCCAGGATGTCCTCCGCTAAAGGCAGCACGACGCTGCCGGCGGACCGGCACGTGGTGTCCGGCGCCGCCGTCGACCTGGCCAAGCTGACCGACTTCCAGCGCCTGGTCCTGCACAGTGCCACGGATTACCTGCCCACCGGTTACGTGCACACCTTCGCGTTCCCGGTGGCCATGAGCCTCATGGCGCGCGATGACTTTCCGCTGCCCCTGCTGGGCATGGTGCACCTGCGCAACGTGGTCCAGCATTACCGTCCAATCCACTACAGCGAGCCGCTGACAGTCACCGCCTGGGCAGAGAACCTGGGCGGACACCGGTCCGGCACCTCTGTGGAGCTGGTAGCCGAGGTTACGGGGGCGGACGCCGAAGTGCTGTGGCGCGGGCGTTCCACCTACTTGGCGAAGGGTGTTTTCCTTCCCAAGACGGACCGGCCCGGCGAGTCCGCGGCACGGCCCGAGTTCGTTCCGCCGCTGCCTACCGCCATGTGGCGGCTGGGTGCCGACGCCGGCCGCAACTATGCCCGCGTTTCCGGGGACTTCAACCCGATCCACCTGAGCCGCCTGTCCGCCAAGGCGCTGGGCATGAAGCGGTCCCTGGCCCACGGCATGTACCTGGCCTCGCGGGTGGTTTCCGATGCGGTGCAGACTCAGGAGGGCCCCTTCGAGTGGACCATCGACTTTGAGTCCCCGGTGTTCCTGCCGGCCACTGTTGCAGTGTCGATCCACGACGACGACGCGGGCAGCAGCTGGGCCGGTTCCACCTTCACGGGCTGGAATCCGCGCTCGATGCGCCGGCACTTCGCCGGCACCGTCCGTCCGCTGGAGGCAGCCGCCCCCGGGGACGGGTTCGCTGCCGCCACCCGGGCCTGATTGGCCGGGCCTGGCTTCCCCAGGCTCCGCAGTACTTCCCAGCAGCACCCCGGGCCCCGTCGGCCTCCGCAGCAGCGGAGCTCGGCGGGGCCCGTCCCGTCCCGCCGCCAATCCGGCACTTCCCCAACTGCTAAGGTTCCTCCCATGATTGATGCCGCCTCCCTGTTGGTTACCGCCAAGGAACTGGATGCCGCGGATCCCCTCGCGGGTTACCGGGACCGCTTCCTTCCGGCCGGGGAGGTGAGCGCGTATCTTGACGGCAACTCCCTGGGCCGGCCGCTCCGGGCGACCGCCGAACACCTGCAGGACTTTGTCACCGGACAGTGGGCCCAGCGGCTGATCCGCGGCTGGGACGAGGAGTGGCTGGAGCTTCCCGGGCGGATTGGCGACGAACTGGGGGCGGTGGCGCTGGGTGCGGCACCGGGCCAGTGCATCGTGGCGGATTCCACCACCGTGCTGCTGTACAAGCTGGCCCGGGCGGCCGTCGCCGCCCGGCCGGGCCGAACCGAGATCCTGCTCGATGCCGACAACTTCCCTACGGACCGGTACGTACTGGAGGGGGTTGCCCGCGAGTGCGGGCTGACCCTGCGCTGGGTGCGCGCGGATTACGACGGCGGAGTCAGCGCCGAAGCCGTGGCCGAGGCCGTGGGCCCGCATACCGCGCTGGCCGTCTTCAGCCACGTCGCCTACCGCTCCGGCTACCTCGCCGATGCCGCAGCCATTTCCGCGCTGGTGCACGACGCCGGCGGGCTGGTGCTGTGGGACCTGTGCCACTCCGCCGGCGCGGTCCCTGCCGAACTGGACGCGTGGGGTGTGGATTACGCCGTCGGCTGCAGCTACAAGTACCTCAACGGCGGCCCGGGCGCACCTGCCTGGGGTTACGTCGCCGCCCGCCACCAGGCGGAGTTCACCCAGCCCATCCAGGGCTGGCTCGGCTCCGAGGACCCGTTCGGGATGGCGCCGGGGTACGTCCCGGCAAGCGGCATCCGGCGCCTGGTCTCCGGCACCCCGCCCATTCTGGGCATGCTTGCCATGCAGGACATGGTGGCCCTGATCCGCGAGGCCGGCATGGAAGCCGTCCGGGCAAAGTCGCAGGCGCTGACCGAATACGCCGTTGCCGCTGTGGACGCGCTGCTGGCACCGCGCGGCGTCGTGCTGGCCTCGCCGCGCGATCCGGAACGCCGCGGCAGCCACATCACCATTGACCATCCCGCGTTCAAGGCGGTCACCGCCGCCCTGTGGGAGCAGGGGGTCATTCCGGACTACCGCAATCCCGACGGCATCCGCATCGGCCTGTCTCCGCTGTCCACGTCCTTCGCGGAGACCTTCACCGGAATCGAAGCGGTGCTGGCCAGGCTGTAGCTCACGCCTGCCCGGCCTTCACCGCCAGGACCGGGCAGTCCGCTTCAAGGAGCACCCGCTGGGCCGTACTGCCGAGGAACAGTTTCCCCACCGGTGTCCGGTGCCGGATGCCCAGCACCACAAGCTGGGCGCCATGGCCCTCGGCGGCCTTCAGGATCTCTTCCGACGCGTCAAAGTCACCCACCGGATGCAGCAGGGTATGCGGCAGCCGGCTTTCCTGCAGGACCGTGGCCAGCTCCTGCAGGTAGCCGGGGGATTCGCCCGGGTCCCGGGCCCCGCGGGTGCTCTCCACGTTCACCACTACCAGCCCCATGGCCAGTTCCCGGGCTGCCCGCACCCCGGCACGCAGTGCTGTTTCCCCCTCCGGTGTGGGTACATATCCGACGACGACGGTCATGGTCTCCTTCTTCCTGGCGGTTCTTCGCCGGCCGCGTGCCGCCGGCGAAGCATCAACTGAGCTGGGACGGGTCGCTGAAGCGGGTTTTGCGGGCCTTGACGGTGCGGTTCCAGAACCAGGTCAGAACCCAAAGGACCAGGCCCAGAAGCAGCAGGATGCCCGCGATGCGGTACTCCACGGCATCCTGGGCCCACGGACCCACCAGGAAGGCACAGGTGATGGCACCGATGAAGGGCATCACGGTGGGGGAGCGGAAGTGCGGCCGGTCAATCGGCGTACGGCGCAGCACGATGCAGGCGATGTTCACCACCGTGAAGACACCCAGCAGGAGCAGGGCGGTGGTCCCGCCAAGCGCAGTGACCGTTCCCTTGCCCATGAAGTTGGTGACCACAATGATCAGCCCCACTGCGATCGCCGTCGTAAACACAATCGCCGCCCACGGGGTCCGCCGTCCCGGCAGCACCAGCGACAGCCCGCGCGGCAGGACGTCCTGCCGGGCCATGCCGTACAGCAGGCGGCTGGCCATCAGCATGTTGATCAGGGCGGTGTTGGCCACGGCGAAGATGGACAGGAACGGGTAGACCGCGTCGACGGGCAGGTTGGGGGCGCCGGCGCGCACCACTTCGAGCAGCGGCGTGGCACTTTCGGACAGCTGTCCCACCGGCACCACGGCCACGGCTGCGATGGACACCAACAGGTAGACGGAGACGGTGATGCTCAGGCCGGTCAGCATTACTTTAGGGAAGATCCGTACGGGGTCATGGGTTTCCTCGGCCATGTTCACTGAGTCCTCGAACCCGACCATGGAGAAAAACGCCAGCGAGGTTGCGCCGGTGAGGGCCAGGAAAACACTTTTGCCCGCTTCGGTTTCAAACACGACCACCCGGGAGAAGTCGGCGTTTCCCTGCCCCATGGCCCAGAACCCGATCAGGATGACAATCAGCAGGCCGGTCAGCTCGATGGCAGTCAGCACAATGTTGAACTTCACGCTTTCGGCCGCACCCCGGAGGTTGACGGCCGCCAGCAGCAGCATGAAGATCACCGCCACCCAGGTGACGCCGGCCTGCCCCCAGCCCAGATGGAACCCCACCATGAAGTTTTCAGCCAGGAACTTGGAAGCGGTCGAGGCCGAGGTGATCCCGGAACAGAGGACCGCGAAGGTCACGAGGAACGTCAGGAAATGCACGCCGAAGGCTTTATGCGTGTACAGGGCGGCTCCGGCGGCCTGCGGATACTTGGTGACCAGTTCCAGATAGGACAGGGCGGTAATGGTGGCCACCGCGAAGGCCAGCAGGATGGGCGCCCACGCCGCGCCCCCGATTTCCCCGGCCACCTGGCCGGTCAGGGCATAAACGCCAGTGCCGAGGATGTCGCCCACAATGAACAGCAGCAGCAGTTTCGTGCCCATGACCCGTTTGAGTTCGGTCCGGTCCGTTTCAGACTTGATATCGGCCATGTCTGCCCTCCCGGACAATCGGTCCAAACCACGTTGCTCGGTATTGTGCGCGGTGGCACCCGGTAAAGGCAACGGGGGGCGCCGTTCAGTGGACGCCGGTCAGTGGGCGGCTTCGGGAATTACCCGCACCGCACCAATCCGCCGCCTGCGCACGCCCAGTACCTCCAACCGGCAGCCGGGCCCTTGGACAGTGTCGCCGGGGCGGGCCATCCGGCCCAGTTGTTCGAGGATGTAGCCGGCAAGTGTCTCGTACTGTCCCTCCGGCAGGGCGACGCCGGTGAGCCGCTCGAACTCCTGGAGGATCAGCGCGCCGTCCACCACCAGCTGGCCCTTCTCGCGCCGGTAACGGTCCTCCGGGTCCCGGCCGGTGTCGTATTCGTCGTAGATTTCGCCCACGAGTTCCTCGATCAGGTCCTCCAAGGTGATGATCCCGTCCGTACCGCCGTATTCGTCTGCCACAACGGCTATGTGGCTGTTTTCCCGCCGCATCCGGGTCAGGGAGGGCAGCACCGTGGCCGTGCCGGGTACAAACAGGATGGGCCGCAGGATCTGCGCCACGGTGCGCACGTCCCGTTCCGGGTCCTGCGGATCCGGCATCAGGTCACGGACGTGGATGAACCCGGCGACGTCGTCCACGGACCCGCTGATGACCGGGTACCTCGAGTACGGCAGTTCGCGCACCTCTTCCCGGGCCTGCTCCAGCGACAGATCCGACCGGAGGAAAACCACTTCGGTGCGCGGACGCATCACTTCCTGCACCAACCGCGTACCGGCTCCGAACACATCGGACAGGATCCGCCTGCTGTCCTCGGCAAGCATGGGACTGGCTGCCACCATGTCCCAAAGTTCCTGGCTGCTCACCGGTACCGTCTTCACGTTGGGGTTGCCGCCCAGCAGGCGCACCACCGTATCGGTGGAGACCGAGAGGAACCGGATTACCGGGCGCATCAGCACCGCGAACAGGTTCAGTGCGGGCGAAAGGATCCTGGCGAACCGTACCGCGTTCTGCATGGCCAGGCGCTTGGGTACCAGTTCCGAAAGCACCAGGGACAGGTAGGCCACGAACAGGGTCAGCACAATAAAGGCCGTAGTGTCAGCTGCCGCCTCGGACAGTCCCCACCGGCGCAGCAGCGGCACCACCGCCGGTGCCAGGGCGGAAGCGCCGTAGGCCGCTGAGAAGAAACCGGTGAGCGTCACGCCTATCTGGATGGCGGAGAGGAAAAGATTCGGGTTGCGGGCCAGACGCGCGGTGCGCGCCCCCTGCCGGCCACTGCGTTCAATGCCGCTGATCTGGCTTTCCCGAAGGGACACCAGGGCCATTTCAGCACCCGCAAAAACTCCGCCCAGCAGGATGAAGAACACAACCAGCAGGAGATTGAAAACCGCGCCGCCGTCCATGGCATCGAGGGTACCGGTGCGTTCATCCGGGCAACACGCCCCGCAGCGGCCCTGCGATGATTGACCCGCAAACGGGACGGATACTGTTCCGCACCCGGCACCTAGCATCTAAGCCGTTCGTCCAGTGGTGCCGAACATCACATCAACGTGCTTTTCGCGGCCAACAAAAAACCCCCGGAATCGAAAGATTCCGGGGGTTTGTCTGTGCGCGGAGGGGGACTTGAACCCCCACCCTCGTTAGAGGACTAGCACCTCAAGCTAGCGCGTCTGCCATTCCGCCACCCGCGCTTGGGTGATCTCCACAGGTTCCAGTGTTGTTCAAAACCTGTGGAAGCAACGGGAAAAACTCTAACACGGTTTCGCACCGAACAACGAATCGACCCAAGCCGCAGGCAGGTTGGGCATCGCCGGAAGGCGAAATGCGGCGCACCTCACGCCCTCTCTGGCTAAGCTGGCAGCACAGCATACCGAAGGGGACACCATGCCTGAAGACGCCCGCTCCAATTCCTCCGCCGGGGACGACTCCCGTGCAGTCCGGCCCGGCGCAGCAGTAAGCGCCGAAGACGAGGTGGCCCGGATCTGCCGGGAGCTGATCCGGTTCGACACCTCCAACTTCGGCGACAACTCCGGACCGGGGGAGCGCGCCGCGGCTGAATACACGGCCGGGCTGATCGAGGAAGCCGGGCTCTCGGCGGATCTCTTTGAGTCCGCGCCCGGCCGCGCGTCGGTGGTGACCCGGATGGCGGGCAGTGATTCATCCCTGCCCGCCCTGGTGGTGCACGGGCACCTGGATGTGGTGCCGGCACAGAAACAGGATTGGAGCGTGGACCCGTTCAGCGGCGAAGAGCGCGACGGGTTGATCTGGGGCCGCGGTGCCGTGGACATGAAGGACATGGACGCCATGATCCTGTCCGTGATGCGTTCCATGGCAGCCACGGGCACCAAGCCCCGCCGGGACATTGTTTTCGCGTTCTTCGCTGACGAGGAAGCCGGCGGTGACTACGGAGCACGCTGGGCTGTGGAACACCGGCCGGAACTGTTCGACGGCGCCACGGAGGCTATCTCCGAGGTGGGCGGCTTCTCGGCCACCATCGGCGGCCGGCGGACCTATCTGCTGCAGACGGCGGAGAAGGGCATCTCCTGGCTCCGGCTGGTGGCCCACGGGCGCGCCGGGCACGGCTCCCAGATCAACACCGACAACGCCGTGACGCGGCTGGCGCGCGCCGTCGCCAATATCGGCAGCCACCCCTGGCCCATTGAGCTGACGGACACCACGCGGGCCTTCCTTGACGGTGTGACGGAACTGACCGGCGTCGAATTCGATCCGGACAACCCGGACCGCATCCTGGCCGAACTGGGCACCGTGGCGCGTTTTGTGGGTGCCACCCTGCAGAACACCTCCAACCCCACCGTGCTGAAGGCCGGTTACAAGCACAACGTCATTCCCGGGACTGCCGAGGCGCTGATTGATGCGCGCACATTGCCCGGGCAGGAGGAACAGGTGCTGGCCACCATCCGGGAACTGGCCGGCGACGGCATTGACATCAGCTATGAGCACCAGGACGTGTCCCTGGAGGTGCCGTTCAAGGGCAACCTGGTGGACTCCATGGTCGGTGCGCTGCAGGCCGAGGATCCCGGCGCGCCCGTGCTTCCCTACACACTCTCGGGCGGCACGGACAATAAGTCCCTCAGCCGGCTGGGCATCACGGGCTACGGTTTCGCCCCGCTCCGCCTGCCCGAGGACCTGGATTTCACCGGCATGTTCCACGGCGTGGACGAGCGGGTGCCGGTGGATTCACTCAAGTTCGGCACCCGGGTCCTGTCGCGGCTGCTCACAAGTTACTGACCGCACCCGGTTACTGACCCAGCAAGGAGAACCCCCGTGCCCGCCACCGACATCCTCACCCCGGATCTGCTTGAGCGCCTGCGGTCCCGCGCCGCAGGCTACGACGAAACCAACAGCTTCTTCACCGAAGACCTGGAAGAGCTGCGGGCAGCAGGGTATCTCGCCCTGTTCACGCCGGTAGCCGAGGGCGGGGCGGGACTGGGCATTCCCGACGTCGTTGCGAGCCAGCGCCTGCTGGCGGCAGCAGCCCCGGCCACCGCGCTGGCCGTGAACATGCACCAGGTCTGGTGCGGAGTAGCCCACTTGCTGGCCCGGCAGGGCGATGACTCCCTGGCCTTTGTCCTGAAGGAAGCGGCAGCGGGGGAGCTGTTTGCCTTCGGCGTCTCCGAGCCCGGCAATCCCGCCGTGCTCTTTGACTCCCACACAGCGGCACGGCCCACGGGGGACGGCGGCTACGCCTTCACGGGCACCAAGATCTTCACCAGCCTTTCCCCGGCGTGGACCCGGCTGGGCATCTTCGGGAAGGACACCTCCGCCCCGGAAGACCCGCGGCTGGTTTTCGGCTTCGCGGACCGGGGGACCGCAGGAATCACCCTCGCCGATGACTGGAACACCATGGGCATGCGGGCCAGCCAGTCCTGCACCACACGGTTGGATGACGCGGTGGTACCGGCAGCCCGGATGGTCCGCACGACGCCGGTGGGCCCGCACCGCGACGCGTTCGTCTTCGGCATCTTCAGCCTTTTCGAGACGCTGCTGTCCGCGGTCTACACGGGGATCGGGGACCGCGCCGTGCAGCTGGCCGCTGACGCAGCCCGTGGCCGCCGCTCACCGGACGGCGTTCCGGCGTCGGCTGATCCGGATACCCGGTGGAAGGTTGCCGACGCCGCGTTGCGGATGGACGGCGCAGGCTTGGAGCTGGACGCCCTCTCCCGGGACCTGGAAGAGGGCACGGACCACGGCAGCTACTGGTTCCCGCTGCTCTCGGGCCTGAAGTACCGCAGCACCGAAACCGCCCGCGGCGTCGTTGAAACCGCCATGCGGGTGGCGGGGGGCCGGAGCTACTCCCGGGGACAGGAGCTGGAGCGCTTGTACCGGGATGTACTGGCGGGCATGTTCCATCCCTCGAGCGAGGACTCGGTGCATGCCTCCGTGGCTAATGCCGTCCTGGGCCCGGTGGAGTAGGCCCTAGGCGGTCCGCTGGACTCGCAGGATTCTTCGGCGCAGCCAGAACCGCCGTCCGCCGCCGCTGTAGATCCGGCTGCGGTGCAGTTCCCACTTGCCGTACTCGGCGTGTTCAATCAGGCGGCGCCGGGCTTCGGGCAGGGATTCGGTGGGCTCAACAGAGACCACCAGGTATTCATAGTCCCGGGTGTTTTCGCGCCGACGGGAGACATCTGGTGCAAGAATTTGTTCGCGCATTTCCCTCCAATTTTGCCTACTTTACCGCTAACGTCTAGGGAATGAGCATAGATCCGCGCATCGCGCTCCAGTCCCTGGTCACGGCCTTCGAGGAGCACCTTGCGGCGGCTGCCAGCCGCCGCGGCGAAAAGGATCCCGTCGTCGAGAGCGCGTACCTCGCGATCGCCGATGCCTTCGAAGTCTACGAGGAAGTGCTCTATGACGCCTACGGGGAGGTCACCCCGCTGGAAATCTACGAAGACGACGAAGACGACTACGAGGCCCTCGAGGACGACACGGACCCGATAACCCCGGACGGGATTCCCGGGGATGACGGGAATGAAAACGGCAATCCGCTGGGGCGCCCGGCCAGCCGCTGACCGCACCGCAGTGCCCGGGAGACGCCCTCCGGTGCCATAGAGTCTTAGTGTGAATTGGTTTGAAGCGATCTTCCTGGGCCTGGTCCAGGGCCTGACAGAGTTCCTGCCCATCTCCTCCAGCGCGCACCTGCGCATTGTGGGGGAACTGCTGCCCGGTGCCGGGGATCCGGGGGCGGCGTTCACCGCCATCACCCAGCTGGGCACCGAGACGGCCGTGGCCGTGTACTTCTGGAAGGACATAGTCCGGATCATCAAGTCCTGGTTCGGTTCCCTCACGGGCAGGGTGCCCCGCAGCGATCCCGATGCGCGCATGGGCTGGCTCATCATTATCGGCACCATCCCGATCGTGGTGCTGGGCCTGCTTTTCCAGGACCAGATCGAAAGCACGTTCCGGAGCCTGTGGCTTGTGGCCACCATGCTCATTGTCTTCGGCATCATCCTGGCCATCGCCGACGCCGTCGGACGCCAGCAGCGTTCCCTGGACCAGCTCAGCTACAAGCACGGCATCCTCTACGGGTTCGCCCAGGCGCTGGCCCTGATTCCCGGCGTCTCCCGCTCCGGCGGAACCATCACGGCGGGGCTGCTGATGGGTTACACCCGCGAAGCCGCGGCCCGCTACGCCTTCCTCCTGGCCATTCCCGCCGTCTTCGGCAGCGGACTGTTCCAGCTGGTAAAGGCGCTGGATGAGCCGATGCCGTACTCGGCGGCCCAGACCGGCGCTGCCACCGTTGTCGCTTTCGTTGTGGGATTCGTCATCATCGGCTGGTTCCTTCGCTACGTCTCGACCCGCAGCTACAGTCTTTTCGTCTGGTACCGCATCCTGCTGGGCGTGCTGATCTACCTGCTTCTCGGCTTCGGCTTTATTGCCGCCTGACGGCCGCCCGGCCGGTCCGGGACCGTCAGCGGCCGGAGGCCGCGCCCAGTAGAGTTGATAGCGTGATTGCCTGGAAATCCCCCTCCCTGCCCACTCTGCCCGGTACGTCGACCAACGTCCGCCTCTACGACACCGCCGCGCAGGCGCCGGTGACCGTGCAGCCGGATTCAGACGCGAGCATGTACGTCTGCGGGATCACCCCCTACGATGCGACCCATATGGGCCATGCCTCCACCTACGTTGCGTTCGACCTGCTGAACCGCCAGTGGCGCGACGCCGGATACACCGTCCGGTACGTACAGAACGTCACCGACGTCGACGATCCGCTGCTGGAACGCGCCAACGCCACCGGTGCCGACTGGCGCAAGCTGGCCCAGGAACAGACCCAGCTCTTCCGTGATGACATGGAGGCCCTGAACGTTTTGGCCCCGGACCACTACATTGGTGCCGTCGAGGCCGTGGAGTGGATTGTTCCGGTGGTGGAGGACCTGATGGACCGCGGCCTGGCCTACCGGGTTCCCGGAACCGCGGGGGAGCCCGACGGCGATCTGTACTTCGACGTCGACGCCGCCTCCCGGCTCGCCCCGGAAGACCCCGATGCGTGGTGGCTTGGCCAGGTCTCGCACCTGAACCGCGAAGCCATGCTTCCGGTGTTCGCCGAACGCGGCGGAGATCCGGACCGTCCGGGCAAGCGCAACGCCCTGGATCCGCTGCTGTGGCGCCAGGCCCGGACCGGGGAACCGTCCTGGGACGGCGGGCGGCTGGGCCAGGGCCGGCCCGGCTGGCACATTGAGTGTTCGGTCATTGCCCAGCGGTTCCTGCCCCGCCCCTTCACGGTTCAGGCCGGCGGCTCGGACCTGGTGTTCCCGCACCACGAAATGAGTGCCGGGCACGCCTACGCGAGTGCCGGAACCCCGCTGGCCTCCCACTATGCGCACGCGGGCATGGTGGGCCTGGATGGCGAGAAAATGAGCAAGTCCCTGGGCAACCTGGTCCTGGTTTCGCGTCTGCGCGCCGAGGGGGTGGAACCGGCTGCCATCCGCCTGGTCCTGCTCTCCCACCACTACCGCACCGACTGGTTCTGGACCGAAGATCAGCTGCGGTCGGCGGAGGAACGCCTCAGCCGCTGGCGGCACGCACTGGAGTTCACGGACGAGAGCGCGGCCGAAGGCCTGCTCGCACGGATCCGCGAAGCACTGGCCGATGACCTTAATGCCCCTGCCGCACTCCAGGCCGCCGATGCCTGGGCCGCGGCGGCACTGGCCACCGTCCCTGCGGGGACACCGGCCGGGGGAGAGCTGGTCTCCGCCGCACTGGATGCCCTGCTGGGCATCCGCCTCTAGCGCAGGTCAGTCCCGGCGGCGCCGCTTCAGGTAACGCTCGAACTCGCGGGCAATGGATTCACCGCTGGCCTCGGGGAGCTCGGCGGTGTCCTTGGCCTCTTCCAGCTGGCGGACGTAGGCGGCCACTTCGGGGTCCTCGGTGGCCAGCTCGTCCACCCCGCGTTCCCACGCCTCGGCCTCTTCGGTGATCAGGCGGGTGTCCAGGGGAACCTGCAGGAGCTCTTCGATCCGGTTGAGCAGTGCCAGCTGCGCCTTGGGCGAGGGCGCCTGCCCCACATAGTGGGGCACGGCCGCCCACAGCGAGACGGAGGGAATGTCCGCGAGGTTTGCCATCTCCGAGACCACGCCCACGATGCCGATGGGTCCCTCATAGGCGGACTCCTCCAGGCTCAGGCTTTCCTGCAGGTCCGGTTCCTCGCAGGTGGCCGTAACCGGGATAGGACGCGAGTGCGGCACATCGGCCAGCAGTGCGCCGGCAAGCACTATGCAGTCCACGTCCAGTTCCTTGGCCAGGGCAATAAGTTCGGCGGTGTAGGCCCGCCACTTATAGGAGGGTTCCACCCCGGTCACGAAGATGACGTCAAGGTTGCTGTCCGGGACCTCGGCACGGGAGATCCGGGTGGTCGGCCACTTGATCCGGTGACCGCCGGAGGCCGTTCGCTTGATGGCCGGCCGGGTGAACTGGAAGTCGTAGTACTCATCGGCGTCGATACTGGCAATTTTTTCGCTGTCCCAGTGCCGGTGGAGGAATTTCAGCGCGTCCGAGGCAGCTTCACCTGCATCGTTCCAGCCCTCGAACGCCGCCAGCATCACGGTGACGCGTTCGGGGGAAGTCTCATCGCCAAAAAAGTCCTGCAGCCCGGTTGCCGGGAAGCCGTCGGTAGTGCTCACACAATCACACTATGCCCCGTTTCACCCTGTGTCAGGACCGGGTCAGGGCGCTTCGCGCAGAGCAAAAGAAACGCCGGTCCGCGCCGCCCCTTAGACTTAGGGCATGCCCACACTTCCCGCAGGCCATTCCGCCCGCAGCCATGCCGCCCCGACCCTGCAGGCCGTGTTCTGGGATATGGACGGCACCCTCGTTGACACAGAGCCCTACTGGATCGCCGCCGAAAAAGACCTCACGGCCGCTTACGGCATCGAGTGGACCGAAGCGCAGGCGGAGGCAATGGTGGGCCAGGCCCTTGAATTCTCAGCCGGAATGCTCCGCAACGCCGGCGTGCCCCTGGCTGTGCGGGAGATCATCGACCGGCTGATCGGGCAGGTCACCGAGCAGGTCCGCCTCGCTGTACCCTGGCGGCCCGGCGCGCGTGAGCTGCTGGCAGAACTGCGCCAGGCGGATATTCCCTGCGCCATGGTGACCATGTCCGAACCCGTCCTGGCCCGGGAAATTGTCCGGGCCCTGCCGGCAGGCACCTTCGATGTGGTGGTCACCGGAGACATGGTCAGCGCAGGCAAGCCGGACCCCGCGCCCTACCAGCTGGCCTTCGACACCATGGCGGCAGCCCTTCCCGGACTGGAGAAAACCGGCATCGTGGCCGTCGAAGACTCCCTGCCCGGTGCCGCCTCCGCACAGGCGGCCGGACTTCCCACACTGGGAGTACCCAACTTCGTACCGCTGCCGGCAGGGACCGTCCGGCACGAATGGGACACCCTGGCCGGGCGCGGCATCCGCGACCTGCTGCTCCTGCTTTCGGGTCCCGTTCCGGAGCCCGCCAGGTGAGCAGCAGCGGGCCCGGCGGCACCGCCCGCCGGGAAGGCATCGCGCTGGGCAGCATTGCCGGGGTGCCGATCATCCTGGCCTATTCCTGGTTCCTGGTTGCCGCGCTTATTGTGGCCGTGTTCGGGCCCCAGGTGCGGCAGTTCTTCCCGAACCTCGGGGCCGGCGCCTACGCTGTTGCCTTTGGCTACGCCATCCTGCTCCTGCTGTCGGTACTCGCGCATGAGGTTGCCCACGCACTCATTGCGCGTGCCTACCGCTGGCCCACCACGAAGATCGTCTTGACCCTGTGGGGCGGACACACCCAGTTCGGTGACCTTCGCTCCACACCGGGCAGGTCCCTGCTGGTGGCGCTGGCCGGACCGGCTGCGAATTTCCTGCTGGCCCTGGCCGGCTACGGGGTACTGAGGATCCTTCCCTCCGGCACGGTGGGCTGGCTGGTCGCAGCCGTTTTCACCTACGCCAACCTCCTCGTGGCCGTTTTCAACGTCCTTCCGGGCCTGCCGCTGGACGGCGGCCGGATTGTGGAAAGCGCCGTCTGGAAAGCCACCGGCTCGCAGGAACGGGGCACCATTGCGGCAGGCTGGGCCGGCCGGATCATTGTTGTCCTGATCCTGGGGCTGCTGTTCATTCCGCCCTATGTGCGCGGCGATACGCCCACCCTCAGCCTGGTCCTGGTGGCTGCCCTGCTCTCAGGCTTCCTGTGGATGGGGGCGGGAGCGGCCATCACCAATGCCCGGCTGCGCCTGCGCCTGCCCCGGGTTGCTGCCTCCGCGCTGATGGAACCTGCGGTCTCCCTGCCCGCCGGTTCTACGGCGGCTGCCGCCCGGCATCTGGCCGAACAGCACCCGGGAACCGCCGTGGTGGTCACCGCCGCCACCGGCCAGCCCGAAGCGGTGGTGGACCGGGATGCCCTGGCCTCCGTTCCCCCCGGCACGGCAGAACAGATACCCGTGCAGTCCGTGGCCCGCCCGCTGGCGCCCGGCGCTTATGTGCCCGAAGCCGCGGCCGGCCAGGAACTCGTCTCCTACCTGGCCAAACTGCAGGGAAGCGAATACGCGGTCATTGACAGTGACGGCGCCGTCACGGGCCTGCTGCGCCAGGCCGCCGTCGTCACCGCCGTGACCGGCAAACCCGCCCGCCCGCCCCGCTAGGGCCGGCCGCCACACACCTCCTTACGGGCCCGGCACCGCCGTTGCCCGTTACATACCCGCAAGAGAACCAAAGGAAGATCCATGAACTCCGATAACCAGGAGCAGGCCCCCGGCGCTGCACCCCACGGCGCCGATATCCGCAGGGGACCGCTGAAGCCCGGGGAACGGGTCCAGCTCACCGACGAAAAGGGCCGGCGCAACACCATCACCCTCACCGAAGGCGGCGCCTTCCACACCCACCGCGGGTACCTTCAGCACGACACCCTGATCGGGCTGCCCGAAGGTTCCGTAGTATCCAACACCGCCGGCCACCAGTACCAGGTCCTGCGCCCGCTGCTCTCGGACTTCGTACTGTCCATGCCCCGCGGTGCCGCAGTGGTCTATCCCAAGGACGCCGCGCAGATCGTCACCATGGCGGACATCTACCCCGGTGCACGGGTAGTCGAAGCCGGCGTTGGATCCGGTGCGCTGAGCATCTCGCTGCTGCGCGCCGTAGGCGACAACGGCAGCCTGCACTCGTTCGAGCGCCGGGAGGAGTTCGCGCAGATCGCACGCGGCAACGTGGAAACCTTCTTCGGAGGCCCGCACCCGGCCTGGAACATCACCCTGGGGGATTTCCAGGACGAAGTGGTCAAGGCCGAAGAGCCGGGCAGCGTGGACCGCGTGGTCCTGGACATGCTCGCCCCGTGGGAGTGCACCGACGCCGTCGCCACTGTCCTGGCCCCGGGCGGGGTGTGGATCTCCTACGTTGCCACGGTCACCCAGCTCTCCCGCACGGCGGAGGCCATCCGCGCCGACGGCCGCTTCACCGAGCCGGACGGCTGGGAGTCCATGGTCCGCGGCTGGCACCTTGAAGGCCTCGCAGTCCGCCCGGACCACCGGATGGTGGCCCACACGGGCTTCCTGCTGACCGCCCGCCGGCTGGCCGAAGGCGCCACCGGACTGGTGGCCAAGCGCCGCGCGTCCAAGACCAATTTCAGCGAAGAGGACCTCAACGCGTGGACACCCGCAGCAGTGGGGGAACGCGAAGTATCAGCCCACAAGCTGCGCCGGGCGGCCAAGGACGCGAGCTCCACAGTGCAGCGCGGAGCCCTCGAAAACGCCGAAAAGTTCCAGCAGGAGACCGACACCCCTTAACGGGTAGCCGGCGAAACACAAGACGCCGGACCCCGTGTATCTCACGCAGCGCTGGGTTACTGTCGAAGGACAGACCCAGAGCTATGTGAAGGCGGTCGGTACCATGGCTGAACCCGAAAACGTCGCACCCGGGACCGGGGAATCCCACACTGTTCCGGCTTCTGCCGGAACAGCGGCCGAAGCACGCCAGTTGAATGTGCTCCGGGATAAACTCCGGAACCTGGACCGGCAGCTTGCTGCCCTGACGCACAACAACGCGCGGCTCGTAGCCATGCTTGAAACCGCAAAATCCGAAATCATCCGGTTGAAGGATGCACTGGAGAATGAGGGCGCCACACCGTTCAGCTTCGGCACCGTGATCGGAGTGAACCAGCGCCGGGACGCCGAGCCGGGAGTGACCACCACGGCATCGGTGCAGGAAAGCCTGGACATCATCCAGTCCGGGCGAAAGCTGAGGGTGGCGGTTTCACCGCTCCTGGACCTGGGACAAATCGTCCCGGGCCAGGAGGTGCTGCTTAACGAGTCCCTCACCGTCATCGCGGCGCTCGGTTTTGAACGGGCAGGCGAACTGTTCACGGTCAAGGAACTGCTGGACCCGGACCGGGTCCTGGTCATCGGACGCGCCGACGACGAACGGGTGGTCCGGCTCAACGGCCCCCTCAGCAGGGACAAGGTGCGGGTGGGGGACGCGCTGACCGTGGATACCCGCATCGGCTACGCGCTGGAGAAAATTCCGCGCAGCGAAGTGGAGAACCTGGTCCTGGAGGAAGTTCCGGATATCTCCTACGCCGATATCGGCGGGCTGGGCCCGCAGATCGAACAGATCCGCGACGCCGTGGAGCTGCCGTTCATGCATCCGGACCTCTACCGCGAGCACGGGCTGAAACCGCCCAAGGGGATCCTGCTTTACGGCCCTCCGGGGTGCGGCAAAACGCTCATCGCGAAGGCCGTGGCCCACGCCCTGGCCGCCCGTGTCATGGAACAGAACGGGACACTGGGCGCCCGCAGCTACTTCCTGAACATCAAGGGCCCGGAACTGCTGGACAAGTATGTGGGGGAGACCGAGCGGCACATCCGGCTGATTTTCGGCCGCGCCCGGGAGAAGGCTTCGGACGGCAGCCCCGTGGTGGTCTTCTTCGACGAAATGGACTCCCTCTTCCGCACGCGCGGCACCGGGGTGTCCTCCGACGTCGAGACCACCATTGTTCCGCAGCTGCTCAGCGAGATCGACGGCGTGGAGAAGCTGGAGAACGTCATAGTGATCGGTGCCTCCAACCGGGAGGACATGATCGATCCGGCCATCCTGCGGCCGGGCCGGCTGGACGTCAAAATCAAGATCCAGCGTCCCGACGCCGAAGGCGCCGCAGAAATCTTCGGCAAGTACCTCACACCGGACCTTCCGCTGCACCGGGAAGACCTCGCGGAGCACGGCTACGACCCGGTGGCAACAGTCGGGGAAATGGTCCGGCGCACCGTGGAAAAAATGTACGCCGAGGACAAGGCAAACGAGTACCTGGAGGTCACCTACGCAAACGGCGACACCGAGATGCTCTACTTCAAGGATTTCAACTCCGGCGCCGTCATCCAGAACGTCGTGGACCGGGCGAAGAAGTACGCCATCAAGGACCTGCTTCAGCTGCACCAGCGGGGCCTGCGCATTGAGCACCTGATGCGCGCCGTGGTGGACGAGTTCCGCGAGCACGAGGACATGCCCAACACCACCAACCCGGACGACTGGGCACGGATTTCGGGGAAGAAGGGCGAGCGCATCACCTACATCCGCACCATTGTCCAGGGCAAGGCCGGCCAGGAACCCGGCCGGACCATCGAAACCGCGGCCAACCCGGGACAGTATCTGTGACCGTCCGCAGGGTGATGGGGACGGAGACCGAGTACGGCGTGCTCGCTCCGTCCCTGCCCTCCGCCAATGCCACCGTCCTGTCCAGCCAGATCGTCAACGCCTACGCGGCCACGCTGCGCTCCGGGGCGGGCAACCTTTCCGGCACACGGTGGGACTATACCGACGAGGCGCCGCTGAACGACGCCCGGGGTTTCGCCGTGCCCCGGGCGGCCGCGGACCCGACCCAACTGACGGACGAACCGCCCGTACTGGACGCCGAACAGATTGCCATGGAAGGCGGGGGACCGGCGGCGCTGTATGGCGAGCAGACCACTGACAACCCGGTGCTGATGAACATGGTGCTCGGCAACGGGGCGCGGCTGTACGTGGACCATGCCCATCCCGAGTACTCCTCTCCGGAAGTCACGCGCCCCCGCGATGCGGTGCTGTGGGACAAGGCCGGCGACGCCGTGGTGCTGGCGGCCATGCGGCACATTGGCCGGATGCCCGGGTTCGCGCCGGTTCACCTGTACAAGAACAACACCGACAACAAGGGGGTGTCCTACGGTTCCCACGAGAACTACCTGGTGCCCCGGAGCGTTCCCTTCGGTGCCCTGGTCCGCGGCCTGGTGCCGTTCTTCGTCTCGCGCCAGGTGATTGCCGGTTCCGGGCGGGTGGGCATCGGCACCAACAACCAGCGCCAGGGCTTCCAGCTCAGCCAGCGGGCGGATTTCTTCGAAACGGAGGTGGGGCTGGAAACCACCATCCGGCGTCCCATCATCAACACCCGTGACGAGCCGCATGCCGTGGCGGAGAAATACCGGCGCCTGCACGTGATAATCGGGGACGCGAACCTCAGCGAGGTGTCCGCGCTGCTGAAGACCGGCACCACGTCCCTGGTGCTGTCCATGATCGAGGCCGGTACCGCCCCGGACCTCGAACTGCGGGACCCGGTGGGCTCGCTGCAGGCCATCAGCCATGATCCGGCCTTGGAACAGCTGGTGGAGCTGAAGGACGGGCGTATGGTCACCGGGCTGGACCTCCAGGAGATCTACTTCGAAGCTGCCGCGGAGCATGCCCGCGCCACCGGCGGAACCGATGCCGACACCGAGGACATCCTGGCCCGCTGGTCCGCCCTGCTGGGAACACTGAAGCGGGACCCCCTGGAGGCGTCCGCTTCAGTGGACTGGGCAGCCAAGCTCAAACTGCTGCAGGCCTACCGGGACCGCGACGGTTTGTCCTGGTCCGATGCACGGCTGCACCTGGTGGACCTGCAGTACGCGGACATGCGGCCGGAAAAGGGACTGTACTACCGGCTGGCAGCCCGCGGGCAGATGGAGCGGATCCTGACGGATGCGGAAATTGCCCGTGCCGTCACCCACCCGCCGGAAGATACCCGCGCGTATTTCCGCGGGAACTGCCTGACCCGGTTCCCCCGGGAAGTCATCGGTGCGAGCTGGGACTCGATCATCTTCGAGCTGCCCTCCCGGCGGCGGCTGCAGCGCATCCCTACCCGCGAACCGCTGCGCGGTACCCGCGAGCTTACGGAGGAACTGTTCCGCGCTTCGGCCGATGCCGAGGATTTTGTGGCCAGACTCCTGACCGGTTCAGAGGGCACCGTGGCACCATAGGACTAGGATTCAACCCCCGGGCAAGAAAGGGCTAAGCATCATGGCAACCCAGGACCGCAAAAACACCGGAACGCATCCCGTAGAAGAAGAAACCGAAACCGCCCCGCCGCCTGCCGCCGAAGCGGAAGCATCCGCCGAAACCGAAGGCGTGGACGATCTGCTGGACGAAATCGACGGCGTGCTGGAGAGCAACGCCGAAGAGTTTGTCCGCGGCTTCATCCAGAAGGGCGGTCAGTGACGGATGGCCCCCCGGGACCCCGCCGCCGCCATCGACACCGCCGCCTCCGCATCGTTCACCGACCATCTGGAACGCCACAACCCCGGCCTGCTGCCCTCCGCCCGGTCCCTGGGGCCCTCATCGCAGGGTTCCGCGGCTTCGCTGGCGCCGCAGGCCACCACCATCGTCTCGCTCACCTACGCCGGCGGGGTGCTGATGGCCGGAGACCGGCGGGCCACCATGGGCAACATGATCGCCTCCCGGCACATCAAGAAGGTCTTTCCCGCGGACAACTACTCGGTGCTGGGCATCGCCGGCACCGCGGGGCTGGCCCTGGATATGATCCGGCTGTTCCAGGTGGAACTGGAGCACTACGAAAAGATCGAGGGCACGCCCATGAGCCTGGACGGAAAGTCCAACCGGCTCGCTGCCATGGTCCGTTCGAACCTGCCGCTGGCCCTGCAGGGGCTCGCAGTGGTTCCGCTGTTCGCCGGGTACGACACCCAGCGCCGGGCGGGCCGGCTGTTCTCCTACGACGTCACCGGCGGCCGGTACGAGGAATATGAGCACCACAGCGTGGGCTCCGGTTCGGTCTTTGCCCGCGGCGCCCTGAAAAAACTGTGGCAGCCGAACCTGGACGAAGAGTCGGCGGTGGCCGTGGCGGTGGAGTCCCTTTACGACGCCGCCGATGACGACTCTGCCACCGGCGGACCGGACATGGTGCGCCGGCTGTGGCCGGTGGTCTACGTGGTCAACAGCGCCGGCAATCGGGAAATCCCCGAGCGGGAACTGCAGGAACTTGCCCGTGAGCTCGTTCAACGGCGCTCCGCCGCCGGGCTGGAGGCGTAGCCGTGACCCAGCAGTTCTATGTGTCGCCCGAACAGCTGATGAAGGACCGGGCAGACTTTGCCCGGAAAGGCATTGCCAGGGGACGGTCGGTGGTGGTGCTGACCTGCAGGGAAGGCATTGCGCTGGTGGCCGAAAACCCCTCGCCGTCCCTGCACAAGCTCAGCGAAATCTATGACCGCATCGGTTTCGCCGCCGTCGGCAAGTACAACGAGTTTGAGTCCCTGCGCCAGGCCGGCATCCGGTTCGCGGACGTTCGCGGTTATTCTTATTCCCGCGAGGATGTGTCCGCGCGGGGCCTCGCCAGCGTCTACGCGCAGAGCCTGGGCTCGGTGTTCACCACCGAGGGCAAGCCCTTCGAAGTTGAACTAGCCGTGGTGGAGGTGGGGGAGGACCCCTATTCGGACCGCCTCTACCGGCTCAACTTCGACGGTGCCATCGCCGACGAAAGCAACTACACCGTGATGGGCGGGCAGGCCGACATTGTCAAAGAGGCCCTGGCCCGGTCCTGGAACCAGGACGCCGGCTTCGTCTCCGCCATCCGCACAGCTGTTACCGCCCTCTCCGCCACGCGGACCCCGGAGGGCAACGGCGGGGGCCAGCCTCCGGACCGGCTGGGGGCCGGGCTGCTGGAAGTGGCAGTGCTGGACCGGGACCCGCTCTCGACCCGCGGCACCGTCAGGGCGTTCCGCAGGATAAACACCGTTGAGCTGGACCGCTTGCTGTCCGGCGCGGAAGGAGACTGATGGACCGCAGGATCTACGGGGTGGAAACCGAGTTCGGCATCGCCTACTCGGGCCCGGACTCACGCCCGCTGTCCCCGGAGGAAGTGGCACGCTATCTCTTCCGCAAGGTGGTCAGCTGGGGACGCTCCTCGAATGTCTTCCTCACCAACGGCTCCCGGCTGTACCTCGACGTCGGCTCC
This sequence comes from Arthrobacter sp. zg-Y40, assembly GCF_020731535.1. Classification (NCBI taxonomy): domain Bacteria; kingdom Bacillati; phylum Actinomycetota; class Actinomycetes; order Micrococcales; family Micrococcaceae; genus Arthrobacter; species Arthrobacter sp. zg-Y40. The sequence goes on along the minus strand of NZ_JAJFZS010000008.1, from coordinate 303,702 downwards.
CACCCCGAGTACGCCACCGCCGAATGTGACGACCTGGCGCAGCTGGTGGCCCACGACCGGGCCGGGGAACTGATCCTGGACGACCTGGTGGACGAGGCGGAGGAACGGCTGCGGGCAGAAGGCTTCAACGGCAGCGTCTACCTCTTCAAGAACAACACCGACTCCGCCGGCAACTCCTACGGCAGCCACGAAAACTACCTGATTCCGCGCCGGCTGGAGTTCTCCCGGCTGGCTGACGTCCTCATCCCGTTCCTGGTCACCCGCCAGCTGCTGGTGGGTGCCGGCAAGGTGCTCAAGACCCAGTCCGGGTCCCTCTATGCCTTCTCCCAGCGCGCGGACCACATCTGGGAAGGTGTCTCCTCCGCCACTACGCGTTCCCGCCCCATCATCAACACCCGGGACGAACCCCACGCCGACGCCGAGCACTACCGGCGCCTGCACGTCATCGCCGGGGACTCGAACATGTCCGAAACCACCATGCTGCTCAAGGCCGGCTCGGTGGACCTGATGCTGCGGATGATCGAAGCCGGAGTGCTGATGCGTGACCTGCGGCTGGAAAACCCCATCCGCAGCATCCGGGAAACATCCCATGACCTCTCCGGCCGGCAACCGCTGAAGCTGGCCAACGGTTCCACCATGACCCCGCTGGACCTGCAGCGGATTTACCTGCAGCGGGTCAAGGACTTCGTCTCCGCCAACGGGGAACACAACAGGCATACCGGGCGGGTGGTGGACCTGTGGGAACGCACGCTGGACGCCATCGAGTCCGGGGACCATTCCAGCATCGACACCGAGATCGACTGGGCCATCAAGAAGAAGCTGGTGGACCGGTACAGTGAGCGCAACGGGCTGGAAATGAACTCCCCGCGCCTGTCCCAGGTGGATCTGACCTACCATGACATCTCCCGGCGCCGCGGCCTGTTCTATCTGCTGCAGGCACGCGGGGAAACGGCGCGGGTGGTCGAGGACAGCGACATCAAGGAAGCCGTGGACCAGCCGCCGCAGACCACCCGAGCCAAGCTCCGCGGTGACTTTGTACGCCGGGCCAAGGCCGCGAACCGGGACTTTACGGTGGACTGGGTGCATTTGAAGCTCAACGACCGGGCGCAGCAGACCGTGCTGTGCAAGGACCCCTTTGCCTCAGTCGATGAACGGGTGGAGGCCCTGCTCTCTACCCTGTGACGCGCCTGCCGCCTGCGCCACCTAGGATTCATTCAGGCGGACCGGTTAGTGTGGGGCCTGTTGCGGTCCGGATAGCGCCATGCCCCGGTTCCACACTGATCATGTCCACCACTGAAAGAAGTACTGTGCGTAAAGTACTAGCGATACTCCTGCCTTTCCTGCTGTTCCTGACCGCCTGCTCCGGCGGCGACGGCAATGACAGCGGCCCGCTGTCCTCCGTGAAGATCCAGGGGGGCGAAGAAGGCACCGCACCCACGGTCGATTTCGACAAGCCGCTCAGCGCGGACGAACCCACCCTGACACGCATCAACGATGGTGACGGCAAGGAAGTGGCAGCGGACCAGACCGCCATGCTTCGCCTGGCGATCATCAACCCCGAAGACGGCTCGCTCGTCGATGAAAGCTACACCGCGGAGGATGCCCAGGGCATCGCCGTGGACGAGGCCCTGAAATCCTCCAACTCCCAGCTCTACGACGCCCTGCTCGGCGCCCACGTCGGCTCCGACTTCGCCTACTACGTTCCGGGCGACGAAGAAGCCGGACTTGAAACCAATTTCCTGGTCTTCACGGTCATGGACGCCGTGGATACCGTGCCCTCCCTCAGCCAGGATGAAGCGGCAGCACGCAATGCCGAAGGCACGCTGCTCATGAGTCCCGAAGACGTTGCAGCCCTGGACAGCGAAGGAAAGCTCCCGCAGGTCAGCTTCGGAGAAGACGGCACGCCGTCGATCACCATTCCCGAGGGTGTGGAGGAACCCGACCGCCTCATCGTGAAGGTCCTCGAAGAGGGCGACGGTCCGGTGCTCGAATCCACCGGCACGGTCAAGGCCGCCTACCTGGGCGTGGGCTTGCGGGACGGCAAGACCTTTGATTCCAGCTACGAAAGCGGTGAGCCGGTGGAGTTCCCGCTGGCCAACGTGGTGTCCGGCTGGACCTACGGCCTGGCCGGCCAGAAGGCGGGCTCAAAGGTCCTCCTGGTCCTGCCGTCCGAATTGGCCTACGGCGATCCAGCCCAGAGCGGCCCTTCCGGCCCGCTGGCCTTTGTAGTGGACATCCAGGAAGTCAAGTAGCTTTAACACCTGACTCACCAGACACACCAGTTGTACCGATGCGAGGAGCACCAATGTCATTCGGAAAGCGTGAATACGACCGCCAGAAGCCGGAGATCGATTTTCCGGCCCACGACGCACCCACGGACCTCGTGATTGAGGATCTCGTAGTCGGCGACGGCCAGGAAGTGAAGGCCGGAGACACGGTTTCCACCCATTACGTGGGCGTGGCCTTCTCCACCGGCGAAGAGTTCGATGCCTCTTGGAACCGCGGCGCTCCGCTGGACTTCCGGGTAGGCGTGGGCCAGGTCATCCAGGGCTGGGACCAGGGCCTGCTGGGCATGAAGGTCGGCGGCCGCCGCCGGCTGGAAATCCCGGCATCCATGGCTTACGGCGACCGCGGCGCAGGTTCCGCCGTGGCTCCGGGCGAGTCGCTGATCTTTGTGGTGGACCTGCTCGGCGTCCGCTAGCCCTGCGTTCCGGCGGCGCCGGCCTCCGACATGGAGGCCGGCGCCGCCTTTCTTCGTCCACCGGCACGGAAGAAAGGTAGATTAGCTCCGTGTCCGCCAAGAGAACCGAACGCCTGCTCAACCTCGTTATTGCGCTGCTCTCCACCCGCAGGGGCTTCACCAAGCATGAACTGTTCGAGGAGATCGAACTGTACGGCGAAGCCGCCACGCCCGAGGCCCGCGAAAAACTCTTTGACCGGGACAAGGCCTTCCTGCGCGAGCAGGGCATCCCGGTGGAGTCCGCCAGCGAGGAATACGAGGACAACACCGTCCAGCGCTACCGGATCCGGCACGACGCGTACCGGCTTCCCGGCGTCCAGTTCACCCCGGAAGAGTCCGCGGTCCTGGCCCTGGCCGCCCGGATGTGGGACCAGGCCTCGCTCGGCTCCGCGGCAGCACGGGCACTGCGCAAGCTCCAGGCCCGCGGGGTCCTTCCCGACGACGCCGGCCGCATCCCGCTGCAGCCGAGCATCCGGACCAATGACCCGTACTTCGATGACATCTGGCGTGCCGCCACCACCCGGGTCCCGGTAACCTTCAGCTACCGCGCGTCCGGGTCCGACACCGTTTCGGTCCGCCGGGTCCAGCCCTGGGGGATGGGCAGCCGCTTCGGGCACTGGTACCTAGTGGGGTACGACCTTGACCGCCGTGCCGAGCGGATCTTCCGGCTATCCCGCATGCAGGCACCAGTGCGGCTGCGTCCGGGCAGCTACACCGTGCCCGAAGACTTTGACATCGATGCTTCGCTTGCTTCCCTCGATGATCTCTTCACCGTCCGCCCGGCTGAGGTGGAGCTGCTTCCCGGCACCGGCACGGCCCTGCGGCTCCAGGCACAGTCGGTGGTTCCCGGTACGGGAGGCCGGGACAGGCTCCTGCTGCAGGTGCGCGACCTCGACTCGCTTGCCGCCGACACCGCCGCGCTCGGGGCCGCCGCCGTCGCCGTCGACCCGCCCGAATACGTGGACGCAGTCCGCAACGCGCTCACCGGCGCCCTCGAAGCCCAGCGCCGCCCGTTGCCGGAATTCACCCTGGCGGAACAGTCCGCACCGGCCCGCCGGCCGGGATACGGCGCACAGGACCACCTCACCCGGCTGCTCGACCTGGTCCCGTACGTCCTGGCCAACCAGGGTGCGGACATGGACGAAACAGCTGCCGCCTTCGGAGTGAGCAAGGAACAGCTGGCCAAGGACCTGGACCTTTTGTTTGTCAGCGGGCCCCGGCATTACCCCAACGGGTTGATGGACGTCAGTTTCGATGACGACCGGATCTATATCGAGAACGCAGACAACCTCTCCGAGCCGGTGCGCTTCGGCATGGATGAGGCCGCAGCGCTCATTGTCGGGTTGGACACGCTGTCCGCGCTGCCGGGCATTGGTTCCTCGGCCGCAGTGGCAGGCGCCGTCGGGAAACTGACGGAAGCTGCGGGCGAAGCCGGGGCCGTGGGCACGGCCGTGGCGGCACGCCTTGACGACACCGCCGGGGCAGACGTGCTGGTTGAAACGCAGCTGGCCATTGCCGGTGCCCGTCAGCTTGAGTTGCGGTACCTGGTTCCGCGCCGGGACGAAGTCACCCTCCGCACGGTTGATCCGCGCCGCCTGTTCTCCGTGGACAACATCTGGTACGTGGAAGCGTGGTGCCACCGGGCCGAAGCGCTGCGCAATTTCCGTGTTGACCGGATCCTCGGTGTCCGGGACACCGGCCCTGCCCTCACCCATGCACCCGAGACGGATGCGTCCTTCCCGGACAGCCTGTTCACGCCCGGCCCGCAGGACACCTTGGTCACACTCGTACTGGACCCGGCCTCCCTGTGGGTGGCTGAGGCGTACGACGCCGAGCGCCGGGCCGCGCTGCCGGACGGGCGCACCGCGGTGGAACTGCGGACGGCGGACGCCGCCTGGATTCCCTCCTTTATGGGCAGGCTTGGCGGCGGGGCGGCGGTTGCTGCACCGGCTGAACTGCGCGAGGCGGCGCAGTCCTGGCTTCAGGAAGCTGCCGGAAACTATCCGGCCGGCTAACGGGCAGTCCGACACGGAATACATACTCCACTATGCTGGAACTATGCCTTGGTGGTCCTGGATACTGATTTGGCTTGCCCTCGCGGCAGGCGCGGCTGGCTTTTATGCCCTCATTGGCTACCGGCTGTTCCAGCGGTTCCTCAGTGTCCTCCGAGAAGTCGAAACCGCCACGGCCAAGTTCTCCCTGCGCACACCGGACACCGTTCCGTCCATGGTGGTCGAGGATGAAAAGCCTGGCATCTTCACGGAACCGGCCGCCGCCCGGAAGTCCTACGAAGCGGGCAAGACCGCCCGCCGCCAGGCGCGCCGGCAGCGCCGGGTTGAGCGCCGCACAGCCAAAGGGCAGCCCCGTGCATGGCGCGACTTCCCGGAACTCTGACATAGGATTGTTGTTTAACGAAAGGACAACGCCATGAGGCTTGAAGGCTGGCAGCTTATTGCCATTATCGTATTGGCCATCCTGCTCTTCGGCGCTCCGAAGCTGCCGGGACTGGCAAGGAGCGTGGGCCAGTCCCTGCGCATCTTCAAATCCGAGGTCCGCCAGATGAAGGACGACGATCCCAAGGCCCCCGCGGATCCGATGGAAGGCCGGGTGGTCAACCCCGAGCAGCAGCCCAAGGCTGCCGATCAGACCTTCTTCCCCGGGCAGACCCCGCCGTCGGGTACTCCGGGCGGTTCCGCCGGCCCCGCGGGTAACCCGCCAACCAGCCGCTAGCAGCCGTGGCGCTGCGCAAAGGGCGCAAATCCAACCCCGAAGGGCGGATGGCGCTCAAGGAGCACCTGCGGGAGTTCCGCAACCGGCTCTTCAAATCCGCCATCGCCGTGGTGCTTGGCACCGTGGGCGGCTTTTTCCTGTACCTCCCTGTTTTCGAGGCCCTGACCAAGCCGCTCATTGACGCGGGCAACAGTGACGGCCGCTTCACCACGATCAACTTCGAGGGTGTAGCCACCCCGTTCGACCAGATGATCCAGGTCTCCGTCTTCGTCGGCCTGCTCGTCTCCAGCCCGGTCTGGCTGTACCAGGCCTGGGCCTTCATCACACCGGGCCTCAAGCGCAAGGAACGACGGGCGGCCCTGGGGTTCTTGGCAGCAGCCGTTCCGCTCTTCCTTGCCGGCGTGTACCTGGCCTGGCTGATCCTCCCCAACGCCGTGCGGGTGCTGACCGAGTTCACGCCCGAAGGCGGCTCGAACGTTATAACGGCGTCGGTGTACCTGGCGTTTGTCCTGCGGCTGCTGCTGGCCTTCGGCATCGCGTTCCTGATCCCCGTTTTCCTGGTCGGGCTGAATATCGCCGGGCTGCTGCGGGGCAGGACCATCATCAAGTACTGGCGGATCACCGTTTTCGTGATCTGCCTCTTTGCGGCCATGGCCGCGCCGGGCGCCGATGCCCTGAGCATGTTCTATCTGGCAGCCCCGCTGCTGGCCCTGTTCGCGCTGGCCGTGGTCCTGTGCCTGATCAACGACCGCCGGCGTGCCCGCCGGGAGACCGAACGTGAAGCCGCGGTCGAAGCCGATGCGGACAAAGCCACCCCCATCGACAAACTGTAGGGCCGCCGTGTTCGCCCACCGGCGATATGGCATCGGGCAGTTTGCATAGAGCATAGGCTGGGTACATGACTTCTCCTTCGGAGCGGTACCTTGCCGCAAAACAACGTTCCGAACACGCCAAGACGGAGCTGGGGGTCTTTGAGCAGTCGCTGGGCTTCGAACTGGATGCTTTCCAGTCCGAGGCCTGCCGCTCCCTCGAGGCCGGCCGCGGGGTCCTGGTAGCTGCACCCACCGGTGCCGGCAAGACGGTGGTGGGGGAGTTCGCCGTCTACCTTGCCTTGCAGAAGGGCCTGAAAGCCTTCTACACCACCCCCATCAAGGCCCTGAGCAACCAGAAATACACCGAGCTGGCAGCAGCGTACGGCAGCGGACGGGTGGGCCTGCTCACCGGTGACACCAGCATCAACCCCGACGCCGACGTCGTGGTGATGACCACCGAAGTGCTGCGCAACATGCTCTACTCCAACTCGGAGACCCTGATGGACCTGGGCTACGTCATCATGGACGAGGTCCACTACCTCGCCGACCGGTTCCGCGGGGCGGTCTGGGAGGAAGTCATCATCCACCTGCCCTCCGACGTCCAGGTGGTCTCGCTCAGTGCCACCGTGTCCAATGCGGAGGAATTCGGCGCCTGGCTGGACACCGTCCGCGGCTCCACCGATGTGGTGGTCTCCGAGCACCGTCCCGTTCCGCTGTGGCAGCACGTGATGGTGGGCCGGGAGATCTTCGACCTGTTCGAATCCGACGTGTCCTTCGACGAGGCGGCAGACGAATCACCCGGCATCAAGGAACGCTACCGGGTGAACCCCGAGCTGATGGAGCTGGCCCGGGCTGAGTCACGGGTCAGCCAGCGCGGCCATTGGGGCGGAGCCCGCGCGCGCGGCGGGCGCAGCGACCGGCACCGCGGCGGCCGTCCCGGCGCACACGGGCAGGCCGGACCCCCGATCACCCGGATCCAGCGTGCCTCCCGCCCGCAGGTCATCGCCCAGCTGGACCGCAACGGCCTGCTGCCGGCCATTACCTTCATTTTTTCGCGCAACGGCTGCGAGGCCGCCGTCCGGCAGTGCGTGGACTCGGGCCTTTGGCTCACCGATGAAGAAGAGCGCCACGAGATAGCGCGGGTGGTGGATGAAGCCACCCAGGACATCCCCGAAGACGATCTGGAGGTGCTGGGCTTCTGGACCTGGCGCGAGGGATTGGTCCGCGGGTTCGCCGCCCACCACGCGGGGATGCTGCCCACGTTCAAGGAAGTGGTGGAACGCCTTTTCGCCGCCGGCCTGGTCCGCGCCGTGTTCGCCACGGAAACCCTGGCGCTGGGCATCAACATGCCCGCCCGGTCCGTGGTGCTGGAGAAACTGGATAAGTTCAACGGTGAAGCGCACGTTGACATCACCGCCGGTGAATACACCCAGCTGACCGGCCGCGCAGGGCGGCGGGGGATCGATGTTGAAGGCCACGCGGTAGTGCTGTGGCAACCCGGCACGGACCCGGCCGCCGTCGCCGGCCTGGCGTCCCGGCGCACCTATCCGCTGAACTCCAGCTTCCGGCCGACCTACAACATGAGCATCAACCTGATCGCCCAGTTCGGCCGCGAACGTGCACGGGAGATCCTTGAGTCTTCCTTCGCACAGTTCCAGGCGGACCGTTCCGTGGTGGGCCTGGCCAAGCAGGTGCGCTCCCGCGAGGAGTCGCTGGCCGGCTACGAAAAAGCCATGACCTGCCATCTGGGCGACTTCAGCGAATACGCTGCCATGCGGCGCCAGCTGTCGGACCTGGAAGACGCGGCGTCCAAGGTCCGGGCGCGGAACAAGCGCAGCTCCGCCGCGGCGTCGCTGGAAAACCTGCGGCCCGGCGACATTGTCTACATCCCCGGCGGGCGTAATTCCGGCCATGCCGTGGTGCTGGACGTGGATGCTTCCGCCCGCGAGGTACGGCCGGCGGTACTGACCGAGGACAAGCAGATCCGGCGCATCAGCTCCGGGGACCTGGACGGCCCGCTCGAATCCGTGTCCCACATCCGGATCCCCAAGTCCTTCAACTCCCGCTCACCCAAGGACCGCCGGGACCTCTCCGCGTCGCTGCGGAACGCCCTGCATGACCACCGGCCGCCGCGCCCCGCCGCCGCCCGGGCCAACGAGCTGCGCACGGCCGGAACGGAACGGCAGGAGAAGGCCATCGCCGAACTGCGCCGGAAGCTGCGGGCCCACCCCTGCCACGGCTGCAGCGAACGCGAAGACCATGCCCGCTGGGCCGAGCGCTGGTGGAAGCTGCGCCGGGAGACGGACAACCTGGTGGGACAGATCCGCGGACGCACCAACACCATCGCCAAAACCTTCGACCGGGTGTGCGATGTGCTGAGCCGGTACGGATACGTTGCGGTGGACGGATCCGGGACCGCCGGGGTCACGCCCGCCGGGCAGAAACTGCGGCGCATCTACGGTGAAAAGGACCTCCTGGTTGCCCTCGCCCTGGAAAACGGCGCGTTCGACGAACTGGACGCTGCAGAGCTGGCTTGCCTGGCCACCGCGCTGGTGTACCAGGCCAAGCGCGAGGAGCGCGGCCTGCGCCCGAAAATGCCCAGCGTCTCGCTCGAAGTGTCCGTGGATGCCGTCATCCGGCAGTGGTCTGAGCTGACGGACCTGGAAGAAGCCTCGAAGCTGCCGCTCACGGGCGAGCCCGAGCTGGGCCTGGTCTGGCCCATGTACAAGTGGGTCAAGGGCAAGCACCTCCAGGTGGCCCTGAACGGCACCGAGTTGGCGGCAGGTGACTTTGTACGCTGGGCCAAGCAGGTGATCGACCTGCTCGACCAGCTCGCCAAGGTGCCCGACCTTCCCTCCGCAATGTACCGGCGCCTCCGCGAGGCCATTGGCCTGGTGCGCCGCGGCGTCGTCGCCTATTCAAACGTCGGCGACTAGCCTCCTTTCCGCTTCCCCCAACAGTTTCTACAGAAAACAGGTGAGTCCTTGAACGGCAGTACCATCCCGAGCGCCCCGAAGCTGACGCTCTACCGCAACGGCTCGGTCTACAGTGCCGGCGATCCCTTTGCCACCGCCATGCTCGTGGACGGCGACACCATCGCCTGGGTGGGGTCCGAGCAGGCCGCCACCTCCATCCAGGACAGCAAGATGGATGTGGTGGACCTGCACGGAGCGCTGGTGGCCCCGGGTTTTGTGGACTCCCACGTGCACGCCACCGAACTGGGCATGTCCCTGGCGACCCTTGACCTGAGCGGCTGCACATCGCTGGCGGACCTGCTGGAGGCCGTCAGCCGCTATGCCGCGGCCAGCAGCGGGTTGATCCTGGGTGCGGGCTGGGACGAGTCCCGCTGGCCGGAACGCCGTTTCCCCACGGCGGCGGAACTGGATGCCGCCTCCGGCAACCGGCCCGTCTATCTTTCCCGCAGCGACGTGCACTGCGCCGCCGTATCCGGAACCCTGGCGGCCGATATGCGCCTGCAGGAGTACGACGGATGGGACAACGGTTTTGTGGTCCGCGCCGCGCATGAGGCTGCGCGCACCGTGTCGCGGAGCGCCGACCCGGCCCAGCGCTCGGCGTTCCAGCGGGCTGCCCTGAAGCACGCCGCTTCCCGCGGCGTGGTGGCCGTCACTGAAATGGCCGCACCGCACATTGCTCCTCCGGAGGATCTGCGGCAACTGCTGGGCCTGGACGGTGCCCCGGCCGAGGAGCCGATGCCGCAGGTGCTGCCTTACTGGGGCCAGCTGGTGGAAACAGAAGCCCAGGCCACCGGGCTGATGGAGTTCTTCGAGGGCAGGCTGCTCGGCCTGGCCGGGGACCTGAACATTGACGGGTCCTTCGGTGCCCGCACCGCGTCCCTGCGGGAGCCGTACACCGACCGGGCCGATACCCGCGGGACGCTGTACCTCACACCGGAACAGGTGGGCCGGCACCTGGAACTGATGACGCGGGCCGGACTGCAGGGCGGCTTCCACGTGATCGGAGACGCGGGCATGGATACCGCGCTGGCAGGCCTGCGCCTGGCCGCCGAGGCACTGTCCGACGCCGGCGGCGAAGCGGCCCTGCGCGCCGCCCATCATCGGCTCGAGCACGCTGAAATGACTGATGACGCGGCCATCGCCGAGCTGCTGCGCTTCGGTGTCACGGTCAGCCTGCAGCCCGGCTTCGACGCTGCCTGGGGCCACCCGGGCGGCCTCTACGAGCAGCGGGTGGGTCCGCGCCGTGAGGGCATGAACCGCCTGGCTTCCCTGCTGTCGGCAGGAGTGCCGGTGGCACTGGGCTCCGACACTCCCGTCCTTCCCCTCGATCCGTGGTCCGGGGTCCGTGCTGCCGTGGCGCACTCGAATCCGCGTGAACGCGTTTCCGCCCGGGCCGCATTCATCGGGCACACCCGTGCCGGCTGGCGTGCAGCGGGGGAGAAGAACTTCATGCGCGGCCAGCTGGCTCCCGGCGCACCGGCTTCCTTCGCGCTGTGGGAGGTGCAGGAACTGATGGTCCAGACCCCGGACGCCAATGTGTCGGCCTGGAGCACCGATCCGCGGGCCGGAACTCCGCTGCTGCCCGCACTGGACAACGGTGACGAACCCCGGTGCCTGCAGACGGTCCATAACGGCAACGAGCTCTACCGCGCCCCGGACCTGGCCTAGGCGGTAAATTCACGGTCCCGCCTGGGCGGGCCCGGCCCGGCCCTGACCTGCGGTGATACCGGAAACGTCCTAGTCAGCGGCCGCATTGACAGCGGGAAGCGAGGACGTAGGCTATGACTACTGCAGTCGGGACCGGCCGTTTGGGGGACATGCCGGGCACGGCGCTGGACCTGTTCCAGCCCGGGCCCTGTGCACTGCCCCTACGCGTTTCCGGTTCTTCGGCTGCCACGGCCCCGTTCAGCGCGTGCCGGGGCGAAAGTTCCGCGGGCGGCTGGTGACAGGGCCTTGCACCACAGCAATCGGGTGGGTTCAACCGTCAGTAGAAAACAGGCCCGGCGCCGTCCGGTACTGGCCCGAAGACGGCAGGACCCGCCCGATTGTGCGTGCCGCACCGCCTGTCCCCGGTCCGGGCCCGGCTGTGACCGGGCTCCCGCCGGAGCACGCCGGCCGCGCGCTCCCATATACTAGGTAGTCAGCCGGGGGAGCAACCCCGTCTAGCCCGCCAACAGCGCGGCGTGCGTCCACGAAAGGCTTACCGAGTGCGTGTCCTGACCATCATCCCTACTTACAACGAGATTGAGTCCCTTCCCAAGACGCTCACGCGGCTGCGGAATGCGGTGCCCGACTCGGATGTACTGATTGCGGACGATAACAGCCCGGACGGCACCGGCGACTACGCCGATGAGGTTGCTGCCAAGGACCCGAAGGTGCATGTACTGCACCGTAAGGGCAAGGAGGGCCTGGGCGCCGCCTACATTGCCGGGTTCCGCTGGGGCCTGGAGCGCGGTTATGACGTGCTGGTGGAGATGGATGCCGACGGTTCGCACCGTCCGGAGGAACTGCCGCGGCTGCTTGAAGCTTCCAAGGCCGGTGCGGACCTGGTGATCGGCTCGCGCTGGGTTCCCGGCGGTTCGGTGGTGAACTGGCCGTTGCGCCGCAAGCTGCTCTCCCGCGCCGGCAGCACGTACTCGCGCCTGATGCTGGGCATTGCCGTCCGTGACATTACCGCCGGCTACCGCGCGTTCCGCCGCGGCACGCTGGAACAGCTGGATCTGGGCGCCGTGGAGTCCGTGGGCTACGGGTTCCAGGTCGATATGACCTTCCGCGTGGCACGGCTGGGCCTGAAGATCACCGAAGTGCCCATCACCTTCGTGGAACGGGAATTCGGTGCCTCGAAGATGAGCGGCAACATTGTGGTCGAGGCCATGACCAACGTGACCCGCTGGGGACTCACGGCACGCTGGAAGAAGCTCACCGGCCGGTCCTAGTCCGCGGGGCCCGGGCCCAGACGCAAAAAAGCAGGGCGGCTGCCGACTGGCAGCCGCCCTGCTTTTTTGCGTGTGACTATGTCTGCGCCGGCCGGTACGTTGCCGTACCGGCGAACCGGCGAACCGGGTCAGGCGCTGGTGCGCTCTCCGCGGCGTTCACGCAGGATGTTCAGCCGGTCCTGGAGGATCGTCTCAAGCTCCTCGATGCTGCGGCGCTCCAGCAGCATGTCCCAGTGCGTACGCACCGGCTTGTCGTTGCTGGTGTCGGGCTTCTCGCCGTTGACCAGGAGCGCTTCCTTGCCGGTCTTGGAAATCCAGACCGGCGGAATGTCCGCTTCGGCGGCGAAAGTTACGAAAACACGCTCGCCATCCTCGCAGCGGTATTCCACCCGCTGGCGGGGAGCCGGCTCCACACCGGATTCGGTCTCCATGCTCTGCGCACCAAGGCGCATACCCCGCAGGCTACGATCGCTCATCTTTTCTCCCTCTTCAATCCGCTGGATCCGCTGGCGGATCCTCTGTTGTGCCGGCGCCGGGCCGGTGCTCGTTCCGGTGTGCTGATGACGGTGCTGATGCCGGTCATCTGCACGCTGCCGCCCCTGCGGGCGGTCCGGCCGGCGGCCCCTTCCACCCTCACAGTTCTTACAACGCCGACGGCGCTGCTGCTGTTCCCGGCGGCGGTCCCGTATCGGCGCCGCGGCCATTGCCCGGCAAACAACCTATTGTACCGGTACCGGCAGCCGATCGGCGAACACAGGGGAGGGTCAGGCCACCCCGGCTGCGTCCGCTGCGGGCCCCGACCCGTTCTGCACGGGGGAGCTGCCGTTGGAGGAGTGCTTTTTCGCATCCGGTACGAAGTCGCCCAGGGCGCTGCCCACGCCCTTGAGCGCTTCGCCGAGTTCGCTGGGGATGATCCAGACCTTGTTGGACGTGCCTTCGGCCAGCTTGGGCAGCGTCTGGAGGTACTGGTAGGCCAGCAGCTTCTGGTCCGGGTTGCCCTTGTGGATCGCGTCGAAGACCTTGGCGATGGCCTGGGCCTCGCCGTCGGCCCGCAGGATCGCGGCCTTGGCATCGCCTTCGGCGGCCAGGATGGCTGCCTGCCGGCGTCCCTCGGCCGTGAGGATCTGCGACTGCTTGGAGCCTTCCGCGGTGAGCACGGTGGCCCGGCGTTCACGTTCGGCACGCATCTGCTTTTCCATCGAATCCTGGATGGTCAGGGGCGGGGCAATGGTCTTGAGCTCCACGCGCGAGACGCGGATGCCCCAGCGGCCGGTGGCCTCATCCAGCACGCCGCGCAGCTGGCCGTTGATCTGGTCGCGGGACGTCAGCGCCTCTTCCAGGTTCAGGCCGCCCACTACGTTGCGCAGGGTGGTAATGGTCAGCTGCTCCACACCCTGGATGTAGTTGGCAATCTCATAGGTGGCCGCCCGGGCATCGGTGACCTGGAAGTACACCACGGTGTCGATGGAGACCACCAGGCTGTCCTCGGTAATGACCTGCTGCGGAGGGAAGGACACCACCTGTTCACGCAGGTCCAGCAGCGGCAGGAGCCGGTCCACGAACGGGATCAGGATAGTCAGGCCGGGATTCAGGGTCTTCTGGTACTTGCCCAGCCGTTCCACCACCCCTGCCCGGGCCTGCGGGACAATCTTTACAGCCTTGACGAGGATGACCAATACAAAGATCACCAGCACGGCAAGAACAACTACTAGGACGCCGGTTCCGGTACCCATGTTCCCCCCTTTGGGATTTGGCAGAATCCGCGGATCCTGCGGTTGGTCCGGCGGTGGTGCCGCCGGCACGATTAGTTAGGTTGTTTCGCGGCGGCCCGGTTCCGGGGTCGTTCCGCTTCCGGCGGGCCGGTCCGGGGTATTACCGGCCGAAGCCTCGACGACGGCGGTGGCGCCTTCGATCCGGGCCACCCGTACCTGCGTCCCGGCCGCCAGCGTATCCCCGGCGGCGCTGCGCGCGGACCAGGTTTCCCCGCCGATCTTCACTGTGCCGGCGAGCCCGGTCACGGGCTCCAGCGTCAGCGCCGGCCCGCCGACGAGACGGTCTATGTTGGAGAGCTGGTCCTTGCTGCTGTGCTGCAGATGCTTGAGTGCCAGCGGACGCACCAGTGCGATCATCAGCACGGACACCAGGGCGAACACCACAACCTGCAGGAACAGCGGGGCACCGAGCAGCGAACTGAGCATGGCCGCCAGCGCACCAACGGAGAGCATCGCGAAAAACAGATCCAGAGTGAGGGCCTCAATAGCGGCGAAGCCCAGGAAAAGCACCAGCCACAGGGCCCAGCCGTAGCTGAGCATCCATTCGTAGACTTCCTGCATCCGTTATCCCCTTTTCTTTCGGATGTTCTTTCGGATGTATCCGCGTGTAGTCGGGTTCCGGCTTACCGGGTTGCTCCGCTGTGCCCGGGCGTCGCGCGGGGCGTCTTGCCGGTTGGTGCGGCGGTCCGGGTGTGCGCGGGTTCTCCCGGCGCAGCGGCGCGTTGAGATCATTCTGCCCGAAGAGACGGTACAGACCTAGGGATAACCGTGCCGGTTGGGTAACGTTTGCGTCCCGCCCGGGCTAGCGGGCCCGGAAGAGTTGCAGGGAGAACGACGCGGTTACCCCAAACGGCAGGGCAAAGCCCGCCACGGTGCGGTCCAGGGCGGCCGGATCCAGGTGCCGGGCAGAGGGGCCCATGAGGGCGACGTTGCGCAGGTCCGCGGCCTCAAGCTGCATTTCGTAGGTGCAGCGGACCGTGTCCAGCGGCGTGAACCACCGCTCCATTGCGGCGGCAACCCGTTCCGCTTTTTCCGCCCCGATGTCCAGCATCCCTGCTGCGGCGCGGATCTGCTGCAGATGGTCCGGGCCGGGGGTGACCACAGCCAGCACGCCGCTGGAGTCCAGGACCCGGCGGAACTCGGCCGGGTTCCGCGGTGCGAAGACATTCAGGACCACGTCCACCGAGGCATCCGGGAGCGGCAGCCTGCGCCACACGTCCCACACCAAGGCGTAGGAACCGGGCAGGGACCGGGCAGCACGGCGCAGCGCAAATTTGGAAATGTCCATGGCCACGGCGGCTGCTCCGGGAAGGGCCGCCAGGACCTCGCCGAGGTAATAACCCGTGCCGGCACCGGCGTCGAGCACCGTGGCAGCGTTCGGGGCCGCCGGGGAAACCAGCCGGGCGAGTTCCGCAGCCAGGGGCGCGTAGTGGCCGGCGGCGAGGAAATCGGCGCGGGCCTGCACCATGGCGGCAGTGTCGGCCTGGAACTTGGTGCCCGCACCGGTGAGCAGGTTGAAATAGCCCTGTTTGGCGGCGTCGTACCGGTGCCCGGCCGGGCACGCAAGGGTCCGCAGCGCGGCGTCGGGCTCGAGGGTGCTGCCGCAGACGGGACACTCCAGGGGCGGCAGGGAAGGCATAAAACCATCCTAAGGCGGCAGTTGGCCGGGAACGGCAGGGAACATTAGGCTTCCACTCGTGAAACCATGTGACCTGCCTCTCCTTAATTCACTGTCCGCTCCCGCCCTGCACCCTGACGCCCTGCACTGCGTGGTGTCCGTGACCCGGCCCGACTTCGCCGCTGATGCCTATACCGGCCAGCTGTGGCGGGTCCCGCTGACACCGGGCGGGGCGCCGCGCAGGCTCACCCGGGGCTTCCGCGACACCGTCCCGAAGTACAGTCCGGACGGCAGTGTCCTGGGGTTCCTCCGTGCAGCACCGGGGGAGCCGGCCCAGTTGTACGTGCTGGGTGCCGGCAGCGGGGAACCGGTGCAGCTGACCGATGCCGCCCTGGGCGTCAGCTGGTTCGCGTTCTCGCCGGACGGGGTCCGCGCGGTGTTTTCCGCCCGGGTGCCGGAAGCGGGCCGGTACGGCACTGTTGAGGGCGTGGCCGCCGGTGCCGAGGATCCCCGGCTGATCACCACCTTCAAATACCGGATGAACGGCGTGGGCTACACGCAGGACAAACCCGTCCAGGCCTTCCTCGTGGACCTGCCCGATCTGGATGCGGAACCGTACATTCCGCCCCGGGGACGGAGCCGGGAAGCCCGGGCCGGGGAAGACCGCGAAGAGGACCTCGGCGAGGACGGCGGCAGCCGCGGGCTGCCCGAGGCGGTGCAGCTGACCACCGGAGCCACCGACCACCTGCAGCCCGTATTCAGCGCCGACGGGAGCCGGATCCTGTTCACTGCTGCCCGGGACGATGAGACCCTGGTGGCGGATGCATACAGCATCAGCCTTGACGGAACCGGCCTCACGAAGCTGACCAATTTGGGCGGCGGCAGCCCGCTGGCCGTGTCCGACCCGGTGCAAAGCACCAACGGGCACTGGCTGTTCTACCTCGGGCAGGAAGTATCGGAGTCAGGCACCGACTTCGTGGCCCGGAATACCTCGCTGTACGCCGCGCCGGCAGCAGACCCGTCCGCGGTGCGCCGGCTGACGGATCCGGAAAACGTGGACCTGGCCGAGGGCACCGTGGTTCCGCACAACAGCGCCGAAGCCCTGGTCTTTAACCGGTCCCGGGGCACAGGCGAGCTGCTGTCCGTGGATCCCCGGGGCGGGGTGCACACCATGGTGGACGGCCCGCGGGTTGTCACCTCCGCCGGCTCGGCCGGCGGCACCGTGGTGGCCTGCTATACGGATCCGCAGACGGCCGGTGACCTGGCCGTCGTCGGCGACGACGGACTGCGGCGGCTTACCGACTTCTCGGCGGCCCTGCGCCGGCATGCTCCACTGACCGTTCCGGCGGAGGAAACCCATTCCTCATCCGACGGCTATCCGGTCCATGGCTGGGTGGCGCTGCCCGGGGGGCCCGGCCCCCATCCGGTGCTGCTGAACATACACGGCGGACCGTTTGCACAGTACGGGTGGGGCTGCTTCGATGAAACGCAGATTTACACGGAGGCCGGCTACGCCGTGCTGATGTGCAATCCGCGCGGCTCCGCCGGGTACGGGCAGGACCATGGACGCAGCATCAAAGCGGCTATGGGCACCCTCGATTTGGCCGATGTGCTGGCCTTCCTGGACGGCGCCCTGGCCGGGCACCCGGAACTGGACGGCACCCGGGTAGGCATCATGGGCGGCTCCTACGGCGGCTACCTCACGGCCTGGACCATCGCGCACGACCACCGCTTCACCGCTGCCGTGGTGGAGCGAGGTTTCCTGGATCCGCTCTCCTTCACCGGCTCAGCGGACATTGGGTGGTTCTTCAGCGCCGGTTACACGGGCACCGATCCCGGGCACGTCCTGGAGCAGAGTCCGATGGCCCACGTGGACGCCGTCCGGACCCCCACGTTCGTGGTCCACTCCGAGGAGGACCTGCGGTGTCCCGTGGAGCAGGCCCAGCGCTACTACACGGCGCTGAAGCTGCGCGGCGTGCCCACCGAGTTGCTGCTGTTCCCGGGCGAAAACCACGAACTATCACGCAGCGGCACCCCCTGGCACCGCCGCCGCCGGTTCGAGCATTTGCTGCGCTGGTGGGCGCGCTGGTTGCCCACGGCACAGAATCCCGCACCGCAGAACGCCCGACAGCCGGAGCCGGCCGGCGCCTAGGCAGCAGGAGTCCCAGCGGGGCCGGGTTAGAAGCCCAGGACCCGCTGGGACTCCTCGATGTCCGGCGCGGCCCAGCGCCGGGCGTATTCGGTGTTGCTGCACAGCGAGCGGGTGAGCACCTTGTCCACGTACACCGTCCCGTAGAGATGGTCCGTCTCGTGCTGGACAATCCGCGCCTGCCAGCCGCTGAACCGTTCCATGTGCTGGCGGGACTGCGGGTCGGTGTAGTCCAGCACCACGGACGCATGCCGGCGCACCACGCCCTGGTACCCCTCGAAAGACAGGCAGCCCTCGAAGAATTCGGCGCTATCCTCGCCGTCGGCTTCGTAACGGGGATTGATGATGGTGAAGAACGGCAGCGGCTGGCGGTCCCGTACCGCCGCCGCTTCCGCGCCGACGTCGTAGGTGTCTTCCAGTACGGCGATCTGCAGCGGGATGCCCAGCTGGGGCGCGGCCAGGCCTACACCGGGCGCAGCATGCATCACCCGCCGCATCAGCGCAATCAGCGCCTCCAGCTCCTCGGCATCCAGCTCACCGTCGAAGGGCAGCGCCGCACGGCGCAGGGCGGGGTGGCCCAGTTGGACAATCGGTACAAGCTCCTGCTCCAGCATCGGAAGGACCAGGTCACGCAGCAGGGCGGAGGATTCGGTGGGCACGGATTCATCCTAATGGCCGCTACGCTGTTGGTGCGCCGCACCGGAGAGTAGCGTCTGGCCCATCATGACTGAGCAGCAGCCCTACACCGTGCTGGGACGGTATCCAGGATTCGAGTTGCGCCACTATCCGGCGCACGTGCTGGCCCAGGTCACTGTGAACGCGGGATTCGAGGGGGCCGGCAACACCGGTTTCCGCTACCTGTACCGGTACATCAGCGGCCGGAACTCCTCCCGGGCGGGACTGGACCCCTATCCGCCGGGCGAAGTGCAGTTCAGCGAAAACCTGGCGATGACAGCCCCGGTGCTCCTGGAGCCGAGCCCCATCGCGGGAGCCTTTACGGTGGCTTTTGTCCTCCCTGGGGACCTGACCGCCCTCACCGCCCCGGTGCCGGAAGATCCCGCTGTGAGCATTGTGGCGGTACCGGGACAAACGGGGGCGGCGGCCGCCTTCTCCGGACGCTGGAATGAAGCCAACTACCAAGCCCATTTGGCCGCCTTGCAGGCCGCCGTCGGGGCAGAGGGGTTCAGCCTGCTGGGAAACCCGCGTTTTGCGCGGTTCGACCCGCCCTACCGGCCCTGGTTCCTGCGCCGCAACGAGGTGGTTCAGGACGTGGAGGGACCGGGGGACTGACGCGGCAGCGGGTGGATCCCGGGCAGGGCGGCGCCTGTTCCGGTCATGCGTCCGGGTCCGCCAGGTCCTGTTCTGCGGATGACAGCGCCCGGGACGACGGCGGGAGGGCGGCATGGAGGGAGGAGGTCACCCGTGGATTGTATGCGCCGGCGGGGGAGAGCCAAACAAAAAGCCGGGTCCCGCCTCAACGGCGGAACCCGGCTGTGCTGCGGGGCAGGAGTTAGCCTTCGCAGTCCACGCAGTAAGCCTCGCCGTTCTTTTCGCGGGCAATCTGCGAACGGTGGCGTACGAGGAAGCAGGACATGCAGGTGAACTCGTCTGCCTGCGGGGGAACTACCTTGATGAGCAGTTCCTCGCCGGACAGGTCTGCGCCGGGAAGGTCAAAACCATCAATGGCGTCTGACTCTTCGACATCGATGACAGCCGTCATCGCTCCGCCGCGCTGCTGAGCTTTCAGACCCTCCAGGGAGTCTGTGTGCTGGTCTTCTTCCTTGACGCGCGGGGCATCGTAATCGGTAGCCATTTTGTTGTGCTTATCTCCTGATTTGGGGGGGTTGAAGCGTAGATCATATAGGGCAACGAAAGTCGCTGCACCAAACCGTACAGGCGTGGCGGCCGTTCGTTGACGAAATAGGCGGCGAAAGTGACCAACGTCCCGTTCTCCCGTAGTGCCGGCGGTAGTTCCTTCGGCAGGACCGCCGGTACCCGGGTAATCCGGGGACCCCGGGCGCGCAGTGCAGCACGGGAACGGGCACGGGGGACGGGCACAGAAGACGGGCACGGGGGACGGGCACAGGGGAATGGCACGTCCCAGCGCTGCACGCAACGGTTATGTCAACTTGATGAACAGCGGCGGCGGGCTGGCGGGGGAGTTATGTCAACTCATCATGAACCTGTACGGGAAACGTCCGGGGACCGGAAAATGTCCAACCAGGTCAGCGGATTTTGGCCCGGCCGCCCGGGTACGCCAACACGCCGGAGGAAACCGGCCCGGCATGCTGCAGCCCCGCACAGCGGCGCAAAACGAGTCGTCCGCTGCAAAAAGCATTCCCAAAGGTCTCCGGGAGACAGAAACGTCCAAAACCGGGGGATTTGTGCTGATTTGAGTACCGAATCGGCATATAACCCGGAAAAGCGATATTAGTGCTTCTGGCCACTTCCGACGCGTACCGCAAAGTGCCGATAATCCACATTATGTCAACTAGCGTTTAGAAGGGGGTCCCCCGGGGGCGGCCGGAGGCTTCATTCCCGGCAGCGGCCCCAGCAGGTAGGCTTCCGGCAAACACCCGGCGTTCAAGGGAGGCATCATGGGCGCGCATCGCTGGTTTCCCGTTGCCGCAGCCGTCAGCACTCTCGTAGTGTCCCTGGCCGGCTGCGGCGCGGGCGCTTCCGGATCCGACGGCGCTGGATCCGACGGCGCCGAATCCGAGGGCACCGGCGGAAGGCCCAGCCGGTGGTCCGTGAGCGTCATCGATCCCGGGCCCGGCGCCTATGAGCAGTGCCTTGAAGATCCGCGCGTTGAGGAGGCGTTTGTGTCCGCGGACTATCCAGCTTCGCACATGGGTGTGACCCTGACTGCTGACGCAACCGCAGACGATGCCGGGCGGATTGCCGACTGCCTGCAGCAGGCCCTGCCGTCCGCAGAAGTTTCGGTCGCCGGCCCGGGGTCCGGCTAGCCGTCCACGCCGGAGAGGAACTCCAGCAGCGCCGCCCCCAGGGCCTCGGGAGCCTCCTGGGCCGCATAGTGCCCAACGCCGTCCAGCTGCACAGCCGTGAAAGATGCGGTGGCCAGCGGTGCGAAGGTCTGTTCGGTGAACGGCCCGCCGCCGGCACCCACGGCCAGCACCGGCATCGCAAGGGGCCGCGACGCCGCCAGGGCCTTGATTTCCGCCCCTTCCGAAAGCATGGAGCGGTAGAGGCCCGCGGCGCCGTTCCAGCCGCCCGGACGGGAGTACGTGCGGGCAAACTCAGCAATATCCGTGCTGGTCACGGCGCCTTCCACTGCCGTCATGGACGGATAGGCCCAGGCGGCCAGCAGGTCCACTTCCCTGCCGGTCAGCAGCAAGTCCGGTATTCCGGGGGCGGCAAGCATGCCGATATGCCAGGAACCGCCATGGGCGACATCGGCCAGGGCTTCGAGTCCAAACCCGGCCAGCCCGGCCTCCACCGCCGTAAAACTTGCCACTGCCTCGGGGTGTACGGCGGCAAGACGGAACGCCGCTCCCCCGCTGATGTCCTGCGCCAGTAGATGTACCGGCCCGACGCCCAGGGCACGCAGGAATTCATGGAGTGTTTCCGCCACGGCTCTGCTGTCGAGGCCCGTGTCCGGAACTGCAGCGGAATCCCCGAAGCCCGGCAGGTCTACGGCAAACACCCGGTGGCTGCGGGCCAGCACGGGGATCAATGCGCGGAACGCCCACCAGCTTTCCGGGAAACCGTGCAGCAGCAGGACCGGTGATCCTTCCCGGCCGGCGGAGACGTAATGGAGGCGAATTTCGCCGGCCTGGGCGGTGGCATGGCGGGCGCCGGGCCTGGTGGCGGCTGGACTCATGTTCATGGCGCGTCCTCCAATAGACAACCGAGTTGTCCACCATCGTAAGACAAGCGGGTTGTCTAATCCATAGTCCGCGTATGCTGTTTTCGTGAATCGGACCGGTGCGGACCTTGCTTTGCTGCTGCTCGCTGCCTACCGGCAGCTGGTGGAGGACGCGACCGCCGAGCTGGCGGCCCGCGGCTATGCCGACATCCGGCCGGTGCATGATTTTGCCTTGCGCGCCATTGACGCCGGAGCCGACACCGCCTCTGAACTCGGGCGCGCGACGGCGGTCACGAAGCAGGCGGCCGCCAAGACCATCGCGGTGCTGCTGGAACGCGGTTACGCGGAACGCCGCACGGATGAACAGGATGCCCGGCGCAAGCGGCTAACCGTCACTCCCCTGGGCCACCGGATGCTTAGGGAAGGCGAAGCAGTATTTGACGGCCTCCGCGCTGCATGGGCAAGTCGGATCGGCGCACCCGAACTAGGGCAGCTCGAACGGGACCTGGGCGTGCTGGCAGGCGATTCCCGCATCTCACTCGGGTACCCGGGATGGGCCTCAGGGGCCGGCGAATGACGTTGGCCTTTTCCTGGCTCGACTCCCCCGGCAGCCTTTCCCCTGCCATGCGCCGCCAGCTGCTGCACTGCTGGACGGATGTCAGCAACGCAGGCGGCGCCGTCGGCTTCCCGCTGCTGCCGGTGGGTACCGGCGACGTCGAGCCGGCGCTGGCAGCGCTCGTTGCCGCCCTCGCACCCGAAGGCTCCCGGCTGCTGATTGCGGAAGAACACGGCGTGCTGGCCGGGTGGTTGGTCCTCACCGTTTACCCGGGCACCCTGACCAGCCACTGGGCCCGCGTAACCCGGGTACAGAGCGCGCTGGAGGCACGTGGCCGGGGCATTGGCTCCGCACTGATGCAGGAAGCCGCCCGATATGCCCGTGAGGAACTGCGGCTGGACGAACTGATCCTCGAGGTCCGCGGCGGCATGGGGCTGGAGTCCTTTTATTCGGGCCTGGGCTGGGTCGAGTACGGCCGCCGGCCCCGGGCCCTGCGGCTGGCCGCAGACGACTTCCGTGACGAGGTCCTGATGCGCCTGCCGCTGCCCGCCGGCGAAGGCGTGGCCGCGGCACCTGCCTGAGTCCCCTCCCCCGGGCGGCCGGTGTCAGGACCGCGTGGCGGTCACCAGCAGATATTCCCAGTCCATGGCCATCCCGCCGGCCTGGGCGCTGTACCGCTTCACGAGGGCCAGCAGTTCTTCATCCAGTGCGCCCGCCCGGTCCGGATTGTGCGCAAGGAATTCGTACACCGCAATAATTGGTCCGTAGTTCGCCTTAAGGAACCCCAGGAAGTCCTCCGGCGTGGCGAACCGGTCAATAAGCACGGTGCGGCGTTCGGCGCGGAACTCCCGTACCTGCCCCTCCAATAGGGACTCTACGTGCTCACGGTTTCCCCACAATTGCGGTGACTGCGTTCCCGGCGGCGGCGCCGGCGAGTAGGGCTTCAAAGCGGCGAACATGCTGCCGACGAATCCTTCCGGAGTCCAGTTAATCAGCCCGATCCGTCCTCCCGGCCGGCACACGCGGACGAGTTCGGCGGCAGCCAGGCGATGATGCGGGGCGAACATCACGCCTGCACAGGAGATCACCGCGTCGTAGGAGGCATCGGCATACGGGAGATGCTCGGCGTCCGCCATGGACCAGGTCAGCCGGACGGACCGGGCCAGCGCCAGGCGCTTACCGGAATTCAGCAGCTCAGGCGTCAGGTCCGAAGCGGTGACATCAGCTCCCGTCTCAGCTGCCGGGATTGCCGCATTCCCGGTCCCCGCCGCAATGTCCAGGACCCGGTCGCTGCCCCGGATGCCGGCGGCCCGGACGAGGACAGGCCCCAGGGGAGAAATGGTTTCGGCGGCAACGGCCGCGTAGTTCCCCAGCGACCAGATGGCCCTAAGCCGTGCCTTAATCGCCCGGTCCGCGCCGGCATCGCCAGGAAGCTCGTCCATATCCTCACGTCCTTGGTTTCGGAACCGAACGCCGCGGGACTGCGGAACAGATTTTTCCGCGGCTGTCGATATCTCCGCCGCTCGTTCGACGCCATAGTAGAAGACGCAACACCGCGTCCTCACAGTTGCAGGAACGGCAACGCATAGAAGAAGGAGTCCACCATGAAGTACATGCTCATTATGCGGTCCACCGACGCGGGCGTGCAGGCCTACAAGGATGTCCCCTTCGAGGAAGTCATTAACCGGATGGGCGCCTATAACGAGTCAATGATCAACGCAGGGGTATTGCTGGCCGGCGAAGGCCTGGCCGAGATTTCCACCGACAGCGGCTTTGTTGTGGACTTTTCCGAGGATCCGCCGCTGATCACAGACGGCCCCTACGGGGAAACCCATGAGCTGTTCAACGGGTTCTGGATCATCTCCGCCGCCTCCCGCGAAGAAGCGGCGGAATGGGCCAGCCGCTGCCCGCTTGGACCGGGATCGAAGCTGGAAGTGCGGCGGGTAACGGAGGCTGCGGACTTCTCGGATTTCGCTGACAACGAGTACATCCGGAAGGAAGAAGGATGGCGCAGGGACGAGGAGAAGCTGCGCACGGAGCACCGGTAGCAGCCGGTCCCGGGCAGGCAGCGGCAATCCGGCGCCGCCTCGACGCGCTGTGGCGCATCGAAGGTGCCCGGATTGTTGCTGCCCTGGCGCGTGCCACCGGGGACGTGGGCCTGGCCGAGGACGCGGCCCAGGAAGCGGTTGCCCAGGCACTGGAACAGTGGGGCACACGCGGCGTTCCGCGGAACCCCGGCGCTTGGATTACGACGGCGGCCCGGCGGCGCGCCATCGACCGCTGGCGGCGGGAGGACCAGCTCGGCAACCGTTACGCGCAGTTGGCCCGCGCCCGGGAAGATGAAGCCGCCGTTGACTGGGATCCGCTCCCCGACGATGTGCTCCGGCTGCTGTTTACCGCCTGCCATCCCGTGCTTGCGCCTGAGGCCCAGGTAGCGCTGACCCTGCGGGTGGTGGGATCACTGCGCACGGAGGAAATCGCCCGGCTGTTCCTGGTACCCGTGGCCACCATGCAGCAGCGGATCCTCCGTGCCCGGAAGAGCCTGGCCGCCGCCCGGGTCCCGTTCGAAGTCCCGGAACCCAATGAGTGGGGTCCGCGGCTGCGGGGTGTGATGCATGTTGTCTACCTGATGTTCACGGAGGGGTATGCGGCAACGGCCGGTGAGACCTGGATCCGGCCGGACCTGGCTAACGAGGCACTGCGGATCGGACGGATCCTGGCCGGCCTGGTGCCCCGGGTCCCGGAGGTCCACGCGCTGGTGGCGCTGATGGAGTTCCAAGCCTCCCGTTTCGCCGCCCGCACCGGGGCCGGCGGTGAGCCGGTGCTGCTGCCGGACCAGGACCGCACCAGGTGGGACCGGGCGCAGATTGAGCGGGGCCGCGCGTCGCTGGCCCGCGCGGACGCCCTGGCAGCAGCGGCCGGACGGTCCCGCGGGAGCTACGCACTGCAGGCAGCCATCGCGCAATGCCATGCCACCGCCGGGCGTGCCGACGAGACGGACTGGCCGGCCATCGTTGACCTCTATGAGGCGCTGGGCCGCATCAGCCCCGGCGACGTCGTCGACCTCAACCGTGCCGTAGCAGTGTCCATGGCGTCGGGGCCCGAGCCGGCCCTGGCCATTGTGGAGCGTCTGGACGCCCGGGGGGCCCTGCGGGGATCCCATCTGCTGCCCAGCGTGCGTGGCGAGCTGCTCTCCCGGCTGGGCAGGGTCGAGGAGGCCAGGGCCGAATTCCGCGCCGCCGCGGAACTGGCGGAGAACCGGCATGAACGCCGGCTCCTGCTGCTCCGGGGGCAGGAGTAGAGTCCAACCACACGCGTTTCCCGCATTGCCCTTTCACAGTCTGTCCATATTCACAGTCTCTCCAAATCCACAGTCTCTCCAAATCCACAGTCTCTCCAAATCCACAGTCTCTGCCAAAGGATCACCTTGACCTCAAACCCGCAGCCCTTCCCATCCAACGCCGATCCCCTGACGGATCCGGACTGGTGGCGGCAGGCTGCGGTTTACCAGGTGTATCCGCGCAGCTTCTCGGACTCCAACGGTGACGGGCTGGGCGACCTGCAGGGCGTAACCGCCAAGGTGCCCTACCTTTCGGCCCTCGGAGTGGACGCCGTATGGCTCAGTCCCTTTTACCCCTCGGCGCTCGCCGACGGAGGTTACGACGTCGACGACTACCGTGATGTCGACCCGCGCCTGGGCACCTTGGCGCACTTCGACGACATGGCCGCTGCCCTGCACGGTGCCGGAATCAAGCTGATTGTGGACATTGTCCCCAATCATTCCTCCAACCGGCATACCTGGTTCCGCGAAGCGCTGGACTCGCCCCGGGGTTCCGCGGCCCGGGAACGGTATATCTTCCGCGACGGCACCGGGCCCGACGGCGCCCAGCCGCCCTCAGACTGGCAGTCCGTGTTCGGCGGCAGCGCCTGGGAGCAGGTGCCGGACGGGCAGTGGTACCTGCACCTCTTCGCTCCGGAGCAGCCGGACTTCAACTGGGACAACCGTGCGGTAAAGGATGAATTCCTGGCCACCCTGCGTTTCTGGTCCGACCGCGGAGTGGACGGCTTCCGGATTGACGTGGCGCATGCCCTGGCGAAGGACCTGAGCGAACCGCTGCCCTCCAGCGCACTGCTCGTTGCCGAGGGCGACGGAACCGACGGCGCGCATCCGTTCTGGGACCGGAACGAGGTCCATGACATCTACACCGAGTGGCGCGCCCTGTTCAATGAATACACTCCGCCGCGCACCGCGGTGGCCGAAGCCTGGGTCCATGCATCCCGCCGCGGCCGCTACGCCAGCCCCGAGGGGCTGGGCCAGGCATTCAACTTCGACCTGCTGCAGGCGGATTTCGACGCCGCCCGCTTCCGCACGGTCATCACCGACAATCTGGTCCAGGCGGCGGAGACCGGCGCGTCATCCACCTGGGTCCTGTCCAACCACGACGTCGTGCGGCATGCCACGCGCTACGGGCTGCCGGCCGCGCCGGCGGACAGCGCCAAGGGCCAGGACGGCAAGGCATGGGTCCTGGCCGGCGGCCCCGAAGAGCAACTGGACCGTGCGGCGGGGCTGCGCCGGGCCCGCGCGGCCACCCTCCTGATGCTGGCCCTGCCCGGTTCCGCCTATCTGTACCAGGGCGAAGAACTGGGCCTGCACGAGGTGGCAGCCATCCCCGACGCCGACCGCCAGGATCCCGCCTTCTTCCGCAACGCCGGGGTGGAAAAGGGCCGGGACGGCTGCCGGGTGCCGCTGCCATGGACCACGGAGGAGCCGTCCTTCGGCTTCGGCACCGGCGCACCCCACCTGCCCCAGCCGGAATGGTTTGGGCCCGCGGCTGTGTCGCTGCAGGACGCCGATACGGATTCCACGCTGTACTTCTACCGGCGGGCCCTGGAACTGCGCGGCAAGCGGCAGGGTGCCGAGGAACTTGCGTGGGTGCCCAGCGCTGCCTCCGTCCTGCACTTCACCCGGCCCGGCGGCTGGCAGAGCATCACCAACTTCGGTACCGCGGCCGTGGCCCTGCCCGCCGGCACGGTGCTGCACACCAGCGCGTCGCTCGAGGGCGGTCTGCTGCCGCCGGACACCACGGCCTGGCTCGGCTGACCGGCGGCTGCTTCCGGGGCCTGTCGGAGGGAAGGCGGGATGGCTACCGTGGAGGGTAGGCAAGAACAGCTACCCGTTGTAAGGAGATCCGCCATGGAGCCAATCCCCGGGATCAACGTTTCGGTTCCGCCCAGCGGCCCGGGCTGCGTGGAATGCACGCAGCAGCAGGGCTGGTGGTACCACCTGCGCCGCTGCACCGAATGCGGGCACATCGGCTGCTGCGACAATTCGCCGGGCCAGCACGCCACCGCGCACGAGCAGCAGACCGGGCACCAGATCATCCGCAGCTATGAGCCGGGCGAGGACTGGTTCTGGAACTACGCCGATTCCTCTGTTTTCGCCGGCCCCGAGCTGGCCCCGCCGGAGCACCACCCGTTCAACCAGTCGGTTCCCGGGCCGGCCAGCCGGGTGCCTCCGGACTGGCAGGAGCTGCTGCGCTGAACGCGTGGGCAGCACCGGGTGAGTCCGGGTTTACACTGTAAACATGACTAGAACCTACATCGTTACAGGATCCGCTTCCGGCATCGGAGCAGCCACCGCCAACCTGCTGAAGGAGGCCGGCAACAAAGTCATTGGCGTTGACCTCCGCAACGCCGACGTTGAAGGCGATCTCAGCACCCCCGAGGGCCGTTCCGCTGCCGTAGCCAAGGTCCTTGACCTTTCCGGCGGCACTGTCGACGCCGTGATCGCCTGCGCAGGCATCTCTGCCCCCGCCCCCATCACCGTGGCCGTGAACTTCTTCGGTGTTACCGACTTCCTCACCGCACTGGCACCCGTCCTGGCCAAGAGCAGCGCCCCGCGTGCCGCCGTCGTCAGCTCCATGGCGAGCCTGCAGCCCAACTCCCCCGAGCTGGTTGAGGCGCTGCTGGCCGGCAGCGAGGAGGAAGCGCTGCGGATCGGCAAGGAGCTCGCAGACAAGGGCCCCCAGACCGGCTACCTTAACTACCCGTCCAGCAAGCGCGCACTCAGCCGCTGGGTCCGCCGCGAAAGCATCACCCCGGCATTTGCCGGTGCCGGCATCCCGCTGAACGCCGTGGCCCCCGGCACCGTCCTGTCCGCCATGACCCGCGAGCTCCTGGCCACGCCCGAACGCCGTGCCATGGTGGACGAAAACGTCCCCATGCCGCTGAACGGCCACTCCGAGCCCGAGGTCATTGCCCGGCTGCTCATCTGGCTGACGTCCGAGGAGAACACCCACACCACCGGCCAGACCATCTACACCGACGGCGGCGCCGACGCGACGCTGCGCGGCGACGACATCTGGTCCTAGTCCGTCCCCTGCCGCACCGCTGCGGCAAACACCTCCGGCGCCGGGTATCCCCCGGCGCCGGAGGTGTTTAACGGCAGCATTCGCGTCCCCCGGTACTTTTCTGACATGATGTTGGCATGATGCCAACAGCCCGTCGGCATCATGCCCAGAAAAATACCACTCAAGGGGTACCGATGTTTTTAGCGTTGCGTGAACTGCGTTTCGCCCGGGCCAGATTCGGACTGATGGGCGGCGTCGTCGCCCTCATCGCCGTGCTAATGGTCCTGCTGTCCGGCTTGTCCTCCGGTCTCGTCAACGACGGCGTCTCCGGCCTCAAATCCATGCCGGCAACTGCGTTTGCCTTCAACGAGGGCACCAAGACCGACAATGCCTTCTCCCGCAGCGTGGTGGACGAACACCAGGCTGCAGTGTGGGCCGAACAGCCCGGCGTGGATGAAGCGGCCCTGATGGGCACTGCCATGATGAACGGCACCACCGGAAACGGCACCCAGGTGGATCTGGCCCTGTTCGGCATCGAACCCGACTCGTTCCTGGCCCCGCAGGTCGGCGAAGGCCGCGGCCTGTCCGCACCGGATGAAATCGTGGTCTCCTCCACCGCGGCAGATGCCGGCCTGAACATTGGTGACGTGGTGACCCTCGAACGCATCGGCGTCGAACTGACCGTGGTCGGCTACACGGACAGCCAGGCGACGTTCGGCCACGTTGACCTCGCTTACCTTCCGCTGGATACCTGGCAGTACCTGGCCAGCGGCCAGAGTGTTCCCGGAGTCCCCGCCAAGGCACAAATGGACGGCGTGAAATTCGACACTGCCAGCACGGTTGCCCTGAAGGCAGCCGACGGTGCGGACATCGACTTTGCGGCAGGAGACGACGCCGCCGGAACAGTCACGTCCACCCTGTCCGAATCCTTCAATGCTTCCCCCGGCTACTCCGCCGAAACCATGACCCTGCAGATGATCCAGGTGTTCCTCTACGCCATCTGCGCCCTGGTCGTTGGTGCTTTCTTCACGGTCTGGACCATCCAGCGCAAACACGAACTCGCAGTCCTGCGCGCCGTAGGCGCCTCCACCGGGTACCTGCTCCGTGACGGCCTGCTGCAGGCAACCATCATCTTGGTGGTCTCCACGGTTGTCGGCATCCTTGCCGGCCTCGCCATGGGCGCCGGGCTGAGCGGGACCGCCATGCCGTTCGCACTGGAACCCGCACCCATCGTGCTGGCCACGGTCCTGACCATCGTGCTGGGCCTGGCCGGCGCCGCCCTGGCCATTGTCCGCATTTCCCGCGTAGATCCCCTGGCTGCCCTTGGAGGACAACGATGAGCACCGCAACCACACAGCAGCCAAACTCCGGAACCCGAACCGGCGGCCTGCTGATCACCTCCGCGAACCTGGCGCTGGGCGACGGCGGCAGCACAGTCCAGGCCCTGGACAATGTTTCGCTGGCCGTCCGGCCCGGGGAAATGGTCGCCGTCGTCGGACCGTCCGGGGCTGGCAAATCCAGCCTCCTAGCGGTAGCCGGCGCCCTCACCGCGCCTGACACGGGCACCGTGCAGGTGAACGGCGTGGACCTCGCAACCCTCGGCAAGGCCGCCCGCGCCAGGTTCCGCCTGCGCGAAATCGGCTTTGTGTTCCAGTCGGGAAACCTGATTCCCGCACTGAACTCCGTCGAACAGCTGAAGCTGATGCAGAAACTGGCCGGCAGCAGCGACGGCCTGGACCCGATGGAACTGCTGGCCGGGGTGGGCATGGAACACAAGGCCAAGAGCCGGCCGGACCAGCTCTCCGGCGGGGAACGCCAGCGCGTGGGCATTGCCCGCTCACTGGTCAACCGGCCGACCCTGCTGCTGGTGGACGAACCCACCGCAGCCCTGGACCGGGCCCGGAGCCAGGACGTGGTGGCCCTGCTGGCCCGGGAAACCCATGAGCGCGGCGTTGCTACAGTTATGGTGACGCACGATCACGACGTCCTGCACCACTGCGACCGCGTAGTCGAAATGGTGGACGGGCGTCTCTCAAGCTAAACCAGCACGAACAGGAGGGCCAAGTGCCCCGAATCTCTGCCCCCACGGTGGCCGAACACCGGGCGGCACAGCAGCGGGCGCTGCTGGATGCGGCGCGCACCCTCCTGGCCCGCACCGGCGAGGCCCCCAGCATGGCCGAAGTGGCCGCGCTGGCGGGCCTCGCCCGGCCCAGCGCCTACCAGTACTACAAGTCCCGCCAGGACCTCCTGCACGCACTGGTCCAGGACGTTTTTCCGCGCTGGACCCGGCGGGTGACGGAAGCCATGGACGCTGAGCCGGACCCGGCGGACCGGATCATGGCCTATGTCCTGACCAACATCGCCCTCGTAGCCGAAGGCGAACACGCCGTGGGCAACGCCCTTGCCGCCGTCGCACCGGGCGAGGAACTGAACAACCAAAGCGCCATGATGCACCGCCAGCTGCTGACCCCGCTGGTGGAAACCCTGACCATGCTCGGCGTCCGGGATCCCCATGTGACCGCCGAACTGATCAACGCCATAGTCCATTCCTCCACCCGGCTGCTGGAATCGGGCACCGGCCGGGAAATCGTCGAGGGCCGGGTCCGCGAACTCCTTGGCCCGTACGTCCGCGAAAACCGCGCCACCGCCGCCCGGGAGGGCACCGCATGAGCAATACCGCACCGCATACGTCCGGCGGAAACGCTGCCGCCGCAAATTCCGCTGGTACTTCCACTGAAAAGACCATCCGGTCCTGGCCCTTGGTCCTCGCGGCGGACCTGGTCCTGATTGTTGTGTTCGCCGCCCTGGGCCGGCGCAGCCATGAGCACGGGCTGGCGCTTGCCGGCATCCTCGGCACGGCCCTGCCCTTTGCTGCCGCGTGCCTGCTCGGATGGGCTGCTGCGCGCGCCTGGCGCCGACCGGTCGCACTGTGGCCCTCCGGCGTCGTCATCTGGCTGGTTACGGTAGTTGCAGGCCTGGGCATCCGGGCACTAACCGGCGGCGGTACGGCCACCAGCTTCATGCTGGTTACCCTCGCTGTGCTGGCAGTGTTCCTGCTGGGCCAGCGGCTGCTCTGGCGCGCCGGTGCCCGCGTGCGATCCCGGCGGATCCACTAGGCTCGAGGTAACGACCCGCGGGCGCACCGCGCGCCCGCACACCGCCGCAGGAAAGGCCCCCGCCATGATCACAGCTTTTGTACTCATCCAGACCGACTCGGCCCGGATCCCGGAATGCGCCGAGGAAATCTCGGAGATCGAAGGCATCAGCGAGGTCTACTCCGTCACCGGCGAATGCGACCTTATTGCCATTGCCCGTGTGCAACGGCACGAGGACCTCGCCGACGCCATTGCCAACCGGCTGTCCAAGGTGGACGGGGTGATCGGAACCACCACGCAGATCGCGTTCCGGGCCTACTCCAAACACGACCTCGACGCCGCGTTCTCACTGGGCTTCGACAGCTAATATCCGGGCCTGTTCCCCGCCGGTCCCCCGCTTGTCCCCCGCCCGCCGAACCACGGCGCGGCCCTACTGCGTTACCGCCACCCAGCGGTCCAGTGCGGTTTGGGCCGCGCCGCTGTCAATTGAGGCGCAGGCGCGTTCCAGCCCGCGGGCCAGCCGGTGCAGCAGCGGGCCGGCTGCGTCTTCATCCAGTGCCACCAGGGCAGCTGCAGCGTTCAGCACCACCGCGTCGCGCACCGGCCCCTTGTCTCCGGCGAGCACACTGCGGACCACCGCTGCATTGGACGCAGCGTCACCGCCCCGCAGGTCCTCCAGCGTGGCCCGGCTGATCCCGAGATCCAGGGGATCCACCACTGACTCCTCCACGGCCCCGTTACGGACCTCCCAGACGGTCGAGATACCCGTGGTGGTCATCTCGTCCAGACCGTCCTGGCCGCGGAACACCAGGGCGCGCACGCCGCGCCGGGCCAATACTCCGGCCATCAGGGGTGCCAGCCGTGCATCGGCCACGCCGATCGCGGAGGCGCTGGGGCGGGACGGATTGGTCAGCGGACCCATGAAATTGAAGGCGGTGGCCACGCCCATCTCACGCCGCGGTACGGCGGCAAAGCGCATGGACGGATGGAAGACCTGCGCAAAGCAGAACGTGATGCCTGCTTCCATGGCGGCCCGCGCCACCCGGTCAACGGGAAGGTCAAGACGGACTCCCAGCGCCTCGATGACGTCGGCGGAACCGGACGCCGACGAGGCCGCCCGGTTGCCGTGCTTGACCACCTTGGCGCCCGCCCCTGCGCACACCAGCGCCGCCATGGAGGAAATGTTCACAGTGTTATGGCGGTCACCGCCGGTACCGACAATGTCCAGGGTCTCCCCCGGGATATCGATGGGCCGGGCGCTTGCCAGCATGGCCTCGACCAGCCCGGTGAGTTCGTCAACCGTCTCTCCCTTGGCGCGCAGTGCCACCAGGAACCCCGCAATCTGGGAGTCGGTGGCGTTGCCGGCCATGATCGCGGACATCGCCCAGCGGGTCTGCGCGGTAGTGAGGTGCCTGCCCTCGATCAGCGCCGTAATCAGGCCCGGCCAGGTGTATGTCGAACTCGGATTCGTAGTCACACCCCCTAGGTTATCTACGATTCGTAGAAATTGCTGATTTCTTTCTGAAGCTCCGATTCCGCGCCAATACAGGGATCCGGGGCTTCAGTGCGCGCCGGGGACGCGCCGTTGGCCCTGATCTGTTGGAGAAGTAGGCGGTTTTACCGCCATAATGTCTATGTGACAACAGCGACCCATGCCCCCAGTACCCCGGCTCACCCCACGCTGAACCGCCCCAATATGGTTTCCGTAGGAACCGTGGTGTGGCTCTCCAGTGAACTGATGTTCTTTGCTGCCCTGTTCGCCATGTACTTCACGCTTCGCTCCACCTCGAGCGAACTGTGGGCCATGGAGACGGAGAAGCTGAACGTCCCGTTCGCTTTCGTTAACACGGTGATCCTTGTTTCCAGTTCCTTCACCTGCCAGTTCGGCGTTTTCGCTGCAGAACGACTCCAGGCACGCCGCACCGGAGGGCTTCTGAAGCTTTCCCGCTGGGGCATGACCGAGTGGTTCCTGCTGACCTTCGTACTTGGAGCGATCTTCGTCTCCGTACAGGCTTTCGAATACGCGACGCTGGTTTCTGAAGGCGTATCCCTCTCGTCGAACTCTTACGGTTCCGCGTTCTACCTGACCACCGGTTTCCACGGCCTGCACGTGACCGGCGGCCTGATCGCGTTCCTCTTCATCATCGGCCGTGCCTACGCCGCCAAGCGCTTCGGACACTTCGAAGCAACCTCGGCGATCGTCACCTCGTACTACTGGCACTTCGTTGATGTGGTCTGGATTGCCCTGTTCGTCATCATCTACTTCCTCAAGTAACACTGCTTGAGGACCGCACCCAAGAAATACCTCAAAGTGGCACCTGTTTCCCAAAGACCACATAAGTTAGGAACTACGAAGTGAAGGCACTATCGCAAAGGCGGCGTCATCCCCTCGCAGCAGTAGCGCTGCTGCTGCTGGGACTCCTCGTTACGGGTGGTCTCTACGCCGTAGCCAACGGCGCCAACCAGGCCCAGGCCGCGACCACCACCTACACTGCCGATGACGTCAGCGAAGGCGAGAAGCTGTTCGTCGCCAACTGCGCAACGTGCCACGGCATCGAAGCCACCGGATCCGAGAACGGACCCTCCCTGGTGGGCGTCGGCGCTGCGTCGGTTGACTTCCAGGTCGGTACCGGCCGCATGCCGATGGCCATGCAGGGCCCGCAGGCCCAGCAGAAGCCCGTCCAGTTCAATGAAGAGCAGACGGCAGACCTCGCCGCCTACGTCTCCAGCATCGGCGCCGGTCCCTCCGTTCCGGACTCCGAGTACCTGGAACCGGACACCAGCGACGAAGAGGCTGCCGCCAACGGCGGCGAGCTGTTCCGCGTCAACTGCGCCATGTGCCACAACGCTGCCGCCGCCGGCGGTGCGCTGACCCGCGGCAAGTTCGCTCCGTCCCTGGAGGGCGTCAGCGAGAAGCACATCTACGAGGCCATGGTCACCGGCCCGCAGAACATGCCTGTCTTCAACGACACGAACATCACGCCCGAAGACAAGCAGGACATCATCACGTTCCTGAAGAACATCGAGGCCAACGGCTCTCCCGGCGGAGCGCAGCTCGGCTCGCTGGGACCGGTTTCCGAAGGCCTGTTCATCTGGACCGCAGGTCTGGGAATCATCATCGCTTTCACTATTTGGTTGACCTCCCGGTCTTCCTAACCACCCGCCGCGCTCACCCCCACGGGTGACATCACAGTTACACATAGGTCTATAAATGCAGTTTCAAGAGAAGGATGAGGGGGATCATGGGCGACCATAGTCACGGCAGTCCGAACACCTCGGGCACCGTCGCTACGGCTGGCCAGGGAGAAGAGGAGAAGTTCCAGAATCCGGGACTTCCCCCGCACCGCCCTCGTCTAGCCGACACAAATCCCCGCGCCGAAAAGCGGGCCGAACGGCAGGTCGCAAGCCTGTTCGTCATCTCGGCCATTGGCACGATCGTATTTTTCGTGGGGTACTTCAGCATCCACCTGGATGATGCCAGCATCGCCACGCTGCGGCTGCAGAACATCCTGCTGGGTCTGGGCACGGCATTCGCCATGCTGGGCATCGGCGTAGGTATTGTCCACTGGGCCAAGACCCTGATGCCGGACCACGAAATCGTGGAAGAACGCCACGAGATCCGTCCCGAAGAGGACCGCGTTATTGCCGAAAAGATGGTGGGCGACATCATCGAGGAGACGGGCATCAAGCGCCGTCCCCTGATCCGCAACACGCTCCTCGGCGCCATGGTCCTGGCACCGCTGCCGGCGATCGCGGTCTTCCGCGACCTCGGCCCGCTGCCCGGCAATACCCTGCGCCACACCATGTGGGACGAGAACACCTACCTGACCCGGGACCCCAGCGGTACCCGGATCAAGGCTTCCGACGTCACCCTGGGCTCGGCGTTCCACGTCATCCCCGAAGGCCTGACGGAACTGGAAGAGCACAAGCTCGAAGAGAAGGCCAAGGCAGTAGTCCTGCTCATGCGCCTTAACCCGGAAGACCTCAACCCCTCCCCCGGGCGCGAGGACTGGGCCGTAGACGGCATCGTCGCCTACTCCAAGATCTGCACCCACGTGGGCTGCCCCGTGGCCCTCTACGAGCAGCAGACGCACCATTTGCTGTGCCCGTGCCACCAGTCGACCTTCGATGTCACGCAGGAATGCAAGGTCATCTTCGGCCCGGCCGGCCACGCACTGCCGCAGCTGCCCATCAAGGTCGACAAAGACGGCTACCTGCAGGCTCAGAGTGACTTCAAAGAGCCTGTCGGACCGAGCTACTGGGAGCGTGGTTAACCGTGAGTGTCCCCTCCGCTACGCCTTACGAAGCCAAGACCCGTCTTGGCCGCGTCACCAACTTCGTTGACTCCCGGGTCAGCGGCTCGGCCATGGTCAAGGAGTTCGGCCGCAAGGTCTTCCCCGACCACTGGTCCTTCATGTTCGGTGAAGTTGCGCTGTACTGCTTCGTCATCCTGCTGCTGACCGGCACGTTCCTGACCTTCTTCTTCGATCCGTCCATGGCGGAGACGCATTACGAAGGCAGCTACGTTCCGCTCAACGGCGTGGAGATGTCTGTCGCCTACGAGTCCTCGCTGAATATCTCCTTCGATATCCGCGGCGGCCTCTTTATGCGCCAGGTGCACCACTGGTCGGCCCTGCTCTTCGTAGCGGCCGTCTCCGTGCACATGCTCCGCGTGTTCTTCACCGGAGCGTTCCGCAAGCCCCGTGAACTGAACTGGGTGGTGGGCGGCGTCCTGCTCATCCTCTCCCTCGCGGCCGGCTTCACCGGCTACTCCCTCCCCGATGACCTGCTCTCCGGCAACGGCCTGCGAATCATCGACGGCGTCATCAAGTCGATTCCCGTAGTGGGCACCTACATCAGCTTCTTCCTGTTCGGCGGCGAATTCCCGGGAACGGATATCATCGGGCGTCTTTACGTCCTGCATATCCTCCTGGTGCCGGCCCTGATCCTGCTGATGATCGCGATCCACCTCTTCATGGTGGTCATCCACAAGCACACCCAGTTCCGCGGACCCGGCCGGACCAACAACAATGTTGTCGGTTACCCGGTGGGCCCGGTCTACGCTGCCAAGGCCGGTGGATTCTTCTTCATCGTCTTCGGCATCATCGCCATCATTGCGGGCTTCTTCACGATCAACCCGATCTGGAACTACGGCCCGTACGATCCCTCCCCCGTGTCCGCCGGTACCCAGCCTGACTGGTACATCGGTTGGGTTGACGGCGCCCTGCGCCTGATGCCCGGCTTCATCGGCGGGTTCCCCTTCGAATGGGTCATCCCGTTCCCGTGGGGCGACAACACGCTCTCCCTGAACGTCCTGCTGCCGGCCCTGGTGCCTGCAGGCCTGGTCTTCACACTGCTGTTCACCTGGCCCTGGATCGAAGCGTGGCTGACCAAGGACAAGCGGGTGCACAACCTGCTCGACCGTCCGCGCAACGCTCCGTACCGCACGGCAGTCGGCGTCGCCGGCATCACGTTCTACTCGGTTATGTGGGCAGCTGCCAGCTCCGACCTCATCGCCACGCACTTCCACGTGTCGCTGAACGACGTGACCTACTGGCTGCGGGTCCTGCTCTTCGTTGGCCCGGTCCTGGCGTTCATCATCACGCGCCGCATCGCCCTGGCGCTGCAGCGCAAGGACCGCGAGATTGTCCTCCACGGCGTGGAGAGCGGACGCATTGTCCGTCTCCCGCACGGCGAGTACATCGAGGTCCACGAGCCGCTGGACGAGTACAAGCGCTACCGCCTGGTGGACTTCGAGTCCTACAAGGCACTGCCGGCCCAGCCGGGCGCCAACGGCAAGGTCTCCGGCAAGGAGAAGCGGCGGGCCAAGCTCTCGCGCTTCTTCTTCGAAGACCGCGTTGCCCCGGTAACGCCGTCGGAGCTTGAAAACGCGCACCACCACGAGTCGCCTGCCGAGGTCGAAGCCAAGGCTGACGACCAGCAGTCGATCGAACAGCACTAACTGCCGCAAGGCGCTTAGCGTAAAGGAAGGCCCCGCCGGATGTCCGGCGGGGCCTTCCTTGTATCTCTGCGATGTTCCGGCTGGCAATCAGGAGAGAGTGAACGGCTCCTTGGAGGGCAGCGGGTACCGGCGGCGCAGCTGATCGGGATCGGCGACCGGCGCGGAACCGATGGTGAGCTTGGTGAAGTCCAGCAGCGGGTCCCGCAGCACAACCTTCAGTCCGGCCACGGCTTTGTTCACATCCGGAACCAGGCAGTAGATGTTCAGCTTCCGCGGCGCGAACTCGCTGTGGTCCACTTCCCCCAGCCCGCGCCAGAGGAAGTAGGAGGAGATAGCCTGGGTGGCCTTGTGCTCAAGGTACCGGTCCCGCTCAGTACCGGTGGCGGACTTCAGCGCGTACTGGGCGATGACCCAGTGCTGCTGCTCCGGCTCCAGTTCCGCATAGCCGTCCTCTTCCGAGGCCACTGCGAACGCATGCAGGAGCCCCTCGGCTGCCTCTGGCGCCACGTCCTGAACCTTGGCTTTGCCTTCATGGCCCACGGGCCCGGAGGTCAGCATAAGCTGCCCTTCGTCCTCCTCGTAAAGCGCTTCACGAAAGTGCAGGACTCCTGCTTCGTCGCGCTTGTACATCCTGATGGTTATCATTGCGGTGTTCCTCTTCCTGCTGTGGATTGTGGTGCCGCGGCCTAGGCGCGCGGAAGGCGGCGGGGATGGTACGAGCGCGGGGTGCGTACGCCGGGACGCTGCAGCGGCACCCAGAGCTTGTAGCGGTCTGCGCGGTAGTAGGACACGGAGTAGTCCACCATCGCCCGGGAGACATAGGCATGCCGCTGGATCTTCAGGACCGGTGCACCCAGTTCTACATTCAGCAGCCGCGCAATGGACGCTGATGCGGCAGTGGCCTCGATGGTGTCCTCACCCCACTCCATCACCAGTCCGTACCGTTCTCCCAGCATGTTGTACAGCGAGGTGGGAGCCTCCTCCTCGAGGATCCCCGGGACGTAGTGGGCGGGAATGAAGTTCTCGTCCACGCTCATGGGTTCGCCGTCGGCCAGCAGCTGGCGCCTGAAGCGCACCACCGGCTGTCCGGGTTCAATCTGCAGCTCACGGGCCACCAGCTGGGACGCTCCGGTCTGCTCGAAGCTGAGCACATGGGCATCCGGAACCATGCCGCGGCGGTGCATTTCCTCGGAGTAGGAGGTCAGCTGGATCTGCAGGTCCATCTTCTTGCGTGCCACGAAAGTTCCCAGCCCCACGACGCGTTCCAGGAGACCGTCGGCAACGAGGGCGTCTACGGCCTGGCGGATGGTCATACGGGCGACGGCGAAGTGCTCCGCCAGTTCCCGCTCGGACGGGATGATCTCCCCCGCACCGGCGTGGTCCTCCACGAACCGGCGGAGAATGGCCTGCAGCTGGATGTGCTTGGCGACGCCGGCTTCCGGATCGATGGATTCGGTCAGCAGCAGAAGCCGGCGGTTGCTCACTGGGAAGCTCCCTGGCCGGCCAGAATTATCCGCATTCTTCTACTCCGCCCCTTCGGCTGGGAAAACACGTGCCGTCTAAGGATACCGGGAGGTGCCCCCGCCCTGCTCCGCAGGATAGGCCGCCAGCGCGTGCAGGAACCGATTGAGGGATCCACCCAGGTTCCAGCCGGAGCCGAGCCGTTCCAGTTCCGCGCGGGCCTGCGGACCAGGGGCATGCAGGCGCGCCCCAGCGGCCTCCAGCGCCGGAACGGGAAGGTCGCGCACCACATGCACCACGGCCGGCGCCGCCTGCAGGTACTCCCCCGCTGCGGCCAGCTTGGCACGGACCGGTGCCGCCAGCCCGCTGCCCGGATCCGCCGCGGCCGCCAGCAGCCCGTCCAGGCTTCCGTACTCCCCCAGCAGCTGTGCCGCGGTCTTTTCACCGATCCCAGCCACCCCGGGCAGCCCATCGGAAGCGTCCCCGCGCAGCGTCGCATAGTCGGCGTATTGGCTGGGCAGCACCCGGTACCGGCCCACCACAGATGCCTCCGTCAGAACTTCGAGGTTCTTCATCCCGCGTGCCGTATAGAGCACCCGTACCTCCCGGTCATCGCTGACCAGCTGGAACAAGTCACGGTCGCCCGTCACCACGTCCACCGGCATTCCTGCCAACTGGGCGTAGGTGCCGATGACGTCGTCGGCTTCGTGGTCATCGGCGCCCACCAGGGCAATGCCTGCCACTGTAAGGATCTCCCGGATCATCGGAATCTGGGCGGTCAGGCCCTCGGGCACGGTTTCAGTGTCCCCGTCCGGGGAAGCGGCTGCCACGCGTTGGGCCTTGTACCCGGGCAGCAGGGCAACCCGCCACGCCGGGCGCCAGCTGTTGTCCCAGCAGGCCACAAGGTAGGTCGGCCCATACTCGGTGCTCAGGCGGGCGATCATGTCCAGCAGTCCCCGCACGGCATTCACCGGGGTTCCGTCGGCCCGGCGGATGGTGTCCGGAACGCCGTGGAAGGCACGGAAGTACAGGGAGGCGGTATCAAGCAGCATAAGTCGGGAAGCCATATCCGCACCCTACACACCGGAGGCACGCAAAAAGGGAGGACCCGCAGTTTCCTGCGGATCCTCCCTGAGATGCTGCTTGTCTAAGCTGCCGTGTTCAAACCTGCCCTAGTGGGCGTGGTTTCCGCGGCTGTATTCGAAGACCCAGCCAACCAGTGCAATGACGGCAAGGCCGGCACCGATGAACAGGATCCACCAGCCAACTGCCATACCGAGGAATCCGATGGCAGCGGAGATACCCAGCAGCAGCGGCCACCAGCTCCACGGGCTGAAGAAGCCCTGCTCGCCGGATCCCTCATGGATTTCGGCGTCGAGCCGATCCTCCGGGCGGGGACCCACGCGGCGGCCGGTGAAGCCGATGTAGAAGGCGATCATGCCCGACATAGCTGCCGTCAGGAAGAGGGCGAGGTAACCAACGGGTTCCGTCCACTCCACCATGTAGCCGTAGATCACGCCGACAACCAGGAAGAACGGTGTCAGGTAGCTGAAGAGTTTAGTCTCTACCTTCATTTGACCTTTTCCTTCCGGTCACCGGGGCCGAAGACCTTGGCCGCAGCTGATTCGTCGGTAACGTGCTGCTGCAGTTCGGGGTGGTGCAGGTCCAGGGCCGGACGCTCCGAACGGATGCGGGGCAGCGAGGTGAAGTTGTGGCGCGGCGGCGGGCAGGACGTAGCCCACTCGAGGGATCCGCCGAAGCCCCACGGATCATCCACTTCAACCTTCTTGCCGTGGCGCCAGGTGATGTACACGTTCCAGAAGAACGGGATCATCGAGGCGCCCAGGACGAAGGAGGCAATGGTGGAGAACTGGTTCATGGCCGTGAAGTTATCCTCCACCAGGTAGTCGGCATAGCGGCGCGGCATACCAATGACGCCCAGCCAGTGCTGGATGAGGAAGGTGCCGTGGAAGCCGACGAACAGGAGCCAGAAGTGGATCTTGCCCAGACGCTCGTTGAGCATCTTTCCGGTGAACTTAGGCCACCAGAAGTAGAAGCCGGCGAACATCGCGAATACCACGGTGCCGAAGACCACGTAGTGGAAGTGGGCAACTACGAAGTAGGTGTCCGAGACGTGGAAGTCCAGCGGCGGGGAGGACAGGATGATGCCGGTCAGACCGCCGAAGAGGAAGGTGATCAGGAAGCCGATGCTCCAAAGCATGGGGGTTTCGAACGTGATCGATCCCCGCCACATGGTGCCAATCCAGTTGAAGAACTTCACGCCGGTAGGCACGGCAATCAGCATTGTCATGAATGCGAAGAACGGCAGCATAACTGCGCCGGTCACATACATGTGGTGCGCCCAGACGGTCACCGACAGTGCAGCAATGGCGATGGTTGCGTAAACCAGGCCCTTGTAGCCGAAGATCGGCTTGCGGCTGAAGACCGGGAAGACTTCGGACACGATGCCGAAGAACGGCAGGGCGATGATGTACACCTCGGGGTGGCCGAAGAACCAGAACAGGTGCTGCCACAGGATGGCACCGCCGCGCTCCGGATCGAAGATGTGCGCCCCGAACCGGCGGTCTGCACCGAGGGCGAACAGGGCTGCTGCCAGCGGCGGGAAGGCCATGAGAACCAGGATGGCCGTAACCAGCGTGTTCCAGGTGAAGATCGGCATACGCCACATGGTCATGCCCGGGGCACGCATGCAGATGATGGTGGTGATGAAGTTGACCGCACCGAGGATGGTGCCGAAACCGGACAGTGCCAGGCCGAAGACCCAGAGGTCACCGCCGACGCCGGGAGAGAATGTCGTGCTCGACAGCGGGGTGTAGGCGAACCAGCCGAAGGATGCGGCACCCTGCGGGGTGATGAACCCGGCCACTGCGATGCTGCTGCCCAGCAGGAAGAACCAGAAGGCCAGTGCGTTCAGCCGCGGGAAGGCGACGTCGGGGGCACCGATCTGAAGGGGCATGATGACGTTCGCAAAGCCCGAGAACAGCGGCGTGGCGAACATCAGGAGCATCACGGTGCCGTGCATCGTGAACAGCTGGTTGTACTGGTCCTTGGTCTGCAGGATCTGCATACCCGGCTCAAAGAGCTCCGCACGGATGACCAGGGCCATCACGCCTGCGAGGCAGAAGAAAATAAATGAGGCAATCAGGTACATGTACCCGATCGTCTTGTGGTCAGTGGAGGTGATCCAGTTGACGACGATTCGTCCCTTGGAGACGGGTACTACGCGGGGTGCAACCCTGGTGCCGGAATCTTCCGAAGTGTATTCGAGAGTAGTCATAGCGTCCTCCTACCTCCTAACTTCGCTTGATTCTGAGTTGTACTGGCGGTCGTACTCGCCGGTCACCTGGCCGTCGGGCAAGGTGGCAACGTAGTCGTTGTAGTCGTCTTCGCTGAGGACCTCTACGTTGAAGAGCATTTCGGAGTGGTACTCGCCGCAGAGCTCGGCGCACTTGCCGTCAAAGGTTCCGGTCTTGCCGGTTTCCAAGGTGATGACGTTGGTGCGGCCCGGGTAGATGTCCATCTTCTGCAGGAACGCAGGCACCCAGAAGGAGTGCTGGACGTCGCGGGTGTTCAGCTGCAGTTCGATCGTCTTGTCGACGGGCAGTACCAGTGTCGGGAACTCGTCGGCAGAGACTTCCTGGCCGTCCAGGTTAACCTGGGTGCCCTGGTAGTACTTGTCTTCGTTGACGTAGTTGAAGTCCCAGGACCACTGCTTGGCGCGGACGTCTACGACGACGTCGGGATCATCACTGCGCTCGTTGATCGCCTGGATGTCCTGGTTGGTGAAGTAGAACAGCACCAAAACCATGAACAGCGGAACCGCCGTGTAGAAGATTTCCAGCGGCAGGTTGTAGCTGAGCTGGCGGGGGTATCCGGTCTCATTCTTGCGCCGGCGGTAAGCGACCATGCACCACAGGATCAATG
This sequence comes from Arthrobacter sp. zg-Y40, assembly GCF_020731535.1. NCBI lineage: Bacteria > Bacillati > Actinomycetota > Actinomycetes > Micrococcales > Micrococcaceae > Arthrobacter > Arthrobacter sp. zg-Y40. Next base: position 260,775 of record NZ_JAJFZS010000008.1, on the reverse strand, counting down.
CCCAGGTGAGGATACCTACAGCCAGGGCAGCAATCCATGAGTTGACCCAAAGGTCCATGATGCGGCCGGTGTGGTTAGTGGTGTCGCGGTCCGTAGGCAGCCAGCCCTTTTGGACTTCCGATGAACACCCCGATAAAAACAACGCGCCGGCCGACGTTACGGCTGAGATCTTTAAGATCCTGGCGCGTCGGCTGCTGGTTCGGTCCTGCGAACTCACAGACGGCCCTTCCTCTTGTTGCGTGCAAGTGCTGCCCGGCCGGGGACAAAAAAGTTCCCGGTTGCAGGCATTAGTTTTACTACTACGTGTAGAGCTTACCCGTACGGGCGGCCATCCAGTGACAGATCGCCGCCGCGCCGGGGAAATAAAGCTCTGCTTTTAGGGCCGTCGGGCCGGTGTGTCAGTGGAAGGAGTCTCCACAGGCGCACGAGCCGCCCGCATTCGGGTTGTCGATGGTGAAGCCCTGCTTCGAGATGGTGTCCTCGAAGTCGATGGATGCCCCGGAAAGGTAGGGAACGCTCATCTTGTCCACAATGACCTCGACGCCGTCGAAGTCCCGGACGGCGTCGCCGTCCAGGACCCGCTCGTCAAAGTACAGCTGGTAGATAAGTCCCGAGCAGCCGCCGGGCTGGACAGCAACGCGGAGACGGAGGTCCGTACGGCCCTCCTGCTCCAGCAGGCTGCGGACCTTCTGTGCGGCTACGTCCGAGAGCATCACTTCGTGCGTGGGCAGCTCAGTATCTGCCGCAGCGGTGATGTTTTCGCTGGTGGAAACGCTCATAGTTTCTCTCTTTCCTCAGCTGGTTTCCCGCTGGCAGGCCGTCGCGCCTGCCGCAGGCCGAAACCAGTGTCTCAATGGTACGTCCGGTATCCCCCAACGATCTAACAGATACCGGGGACTGATCCATTCCCCCGGTCATCCGTGCGCCCCGGCTGCCGGCCGATCAGGCTTCGCGTGCACCCAGGCGGGCCAGCAGCAGTGCTTCGGCCAGGATCGCGTTCCGGAAGTCGTTCAGGTCCAGCGATTCGTTGGCGCTGTGTGCCCGGGAATCCGGGTCCTCCACCCCGGTGATGAGGATCTGAGCGGACGGGAACAGCTCCACCAGGTCTGCAATGAACGGAATGGAGCCGCCCATGCCCGACTCCACGGGCTCCACTCCCCACGCGCGGCCCAGTGCCCACAGTGCGGTCCGGGCCGCACTGGCACTGGTGTCGGTGGCGAAGGCGTTGCCCTTCTCCCCCGGTGTGAAGGTGACCTTCGCGCCGAACGGTGCATTGGCCTGCATGTGGGCTTCAATGGCTTCCACGGCTGCTTCCGGGCTCTGGCCGGGAGCAAGGCGCAGGCTGAACTTGGCACGCGCCTTGGGCTGAATGGTGTTCGAGGACATCGCGACCGTGGGGACGTCGATGCCGATGATGGACAGTGCCGGCTTGGTCCACAGGCGGGAGGCGATTGACCCGGTACCGGCCAGCTGCACGCCGTCGAGCAGCGAGGAATCGGCGCGGAAATCGGCTTCGGGGTAGTCCACGGCCGCGTCGTCGGCGGCGACGAGCCCGGAGATGGCGACGTCGCCGTCGGCGTTGTGGAAAGTGGCGATCAGCCGTGCGAGCAGCGTGGGCGCATCCAGCACGGGGCCGCCGAACATACCCGAGTGCACGGCGTGGTCCAGCACCTGGACTTCCACTGTGCCGTCCACCAGTCCGCGCAGGCTGGTGGTCAGGGCCGGAACGCCCACCTTCCAGTTGCCCGAGTCCGCCACCACAATGACGTCTGCGCGCAGCAGGTCCTGGTACGTCTCCAGGAAGGTGCGGAAGGTCGGCGAACCGGCTTCTTCCTCTCCTTCAATGAACAGGGTGACGCCTACGCCGGACTCTTCGCCCAGGACGTCCTCCAGCGCACGCAGGGCACCGATGTGCGCCATGATGCCGGCCTTGTCGTCTGCGGCGCCGCGGCCGTAGAGCCGCCCGTTGCGTTCCTCGGCGCTGAAGGGATCGGATTCCCAGAGGTCCGGATCTCCCGGCGGCTGCACGTCGTGGTGCGCGTAGAGGAGGACGGTGGGAGCGCCGGGGCGGGCCGGGCGGCGGGCGACGACGGCGGGGCCGCCGGGCGTGCCGTTGTTGTCCACGCGGAGTACCTGCACGTCTTCGATGCCGGCTTCGCGGATCAGCTCCGCCACGGCGGCGGCGCTGCGGTTCAGGTGCTCGGGATCAAAAGAGTCCCACGCGATGCCCGGGATGCTGACCAGGGACTTGAGCTGCTCGACGGTCCGCGGAAAGTCTGCGGCCACGCTGGCGCGCAGGGCGTCCTCATGGATCTGCGCGGGAATGGGGTCTTGTGCGGGGTTGGAAGTCATAGCCAAAACCCTACAATCTTTCACGGTATCCTTGGGTTGTGTTCGGACGAAAGAAAGAAGCGCCCACCGCGCAGGAAACTGTGGACCAGGCTGTCGCCGCTGAAGCCGGCGCCAGGGAACGTGCCGGCAAAGGCGCTCCCACACCCCGCCGCAAGGACCAGGAAGCCGCACGCCGGCGCCCCCTGGTCCCCGATGACCGCAAGGCCGCGAAGGCTGCCGCCCGCGACTCCATGCGGGCGGAACGGCTGAAGACCCGCCAGGCCCTGGACACCGGCGACGAGCGTTATCTTCCACTGCGCGACAAGGGCCCCAACCGCAGGTTCATCCGCGACATTGTCGACGCCCGCCGCAACGTGGGTGAATACGTCATGATCGCGGCCCTGGTGTTCGTCATCTTCAGCTTCATCCAGAACGTAGATGTCCAGCTGTTCGTGATGGCCGCCTTCTGGGTGCTGATCCTGGCTGTTATCGCCGACAGCTTTATGCTGCGGCGCCAGATCCGCAAGCGTCTCACCTCAAAGTTCGGCGGTCCCAACTCCGGCGATGTCTGGTACGGGGTGTCCCGCTCCCTGCAGCTGCGCCGCTTCCGGCTCCCGAAGCCGCAGGTGGCGCGCGGGCAGTACCCCTCCTGACCCGTTCCGCTTGGCGGATGGGGGAAGGGCCGACGGCGGCCCTTCCCCCTTTTTTGTGCCTGCTCTCCAGGCCTGCTTTCCAGGCCTGCTCTTCAGGCCTGCTCTCCGGGCGCCGCCTAGCCGCGCGCCAGTGCCCGGTTGATGCGTGCCGCCCAGAACGGGCCTTCATAGAGGAAGGCCGTGTAGCCCTGCACCAGGGTTGCCCCGGCAGCCAGGCGTTCCCGGACATCCGCTGCGGTTTCCACTCCCCCGACGGAGATGATCGCGCAGCCGCTGCCTTCCAGCCGGGCGTGCAGCCGGCGCAGGACCTCAAGGGAACGCCGTTTCAGCGGTGCGCCGCTTAGTCCGCCGACACCGCAGGAGATCACCTGTTCCGGGTCCGTGGCCAGGTTTTCCCGCGTGACGGTGGTGTTGGTGGCAATCACCCCGTCCAGTCCCAGTGACAGCGCCAGTTCTGCGACGTCGTCAATATCCTCATCCGTCAGGTCCGGCGCGATTTTTACCAGCAGCGGCACATGCCGGCCCGCGGCGTCGTCCGCAGCATTGCCCACCTGCGTGAGCAGCGGCCGCAGGGAACTGATGTCCTGCAGCAGGCGCAGGCCGGGGGTGTTTGGCGAGCTGACGTTGACGGCGAGGTAGTCCGCGTGCGGCGCCAGGGTGCGTGCACTGGTGAGGTAGTCCTGCACAGCGTCGGCCAGGTCCACCTTTTTCGTCTTGCCGATGTTGATCCCGATCACGGGACGGGGCTCACCGAAGGTGCGGGCCAGCGCCCTCCGCGCTTTGTCCAGGCGCGGGGCGACGGCGGCGGCGCCGTCGTTGTTGAAACCCATCCGGTTGATGACCGCACGGTCTTCGACCAGGCGGAAGAGCCGGGGTTTGGCGTTGCCCGGCTGCGCCTGCGCGGTGACCGTGCCTACTTCCACGTGGCCGAAGCCAAGGTTCGCCAGGGCACCGATGCCGGAACCTTCCTTGTCGAACCCGGCGGCCAGGCCGAAGGGCGAGGGGAAGGACAAGCCGAGGGCCTCGGTGCGCAGACCTGCCGCCGGCCGCATCAGGCGGCGCATCACGGGTGCTGCGGGAGTCCGGGCTGCCGCGCGGATCAGCGCAAAACCGATCCGGTGGGCCCGCTCGGGGTCCATGCCGGAGAAAACGAGGCGGAAGAAGGTGGGATAGATGCGCATACTCCAAAGAATCCCAGACCCGGCACGTCCGGCCAAACCCTGCCCGCCGCTGCTGCACGCTCCGCTATTGTCGAAGGCATGCACCACGCTCAGCCGAACTGGAAACCCAACGTCCTGGGCGAGGGATTCCGCAGCATGACGCTGGACCTCGGGGCAGACGAGGAAGGCCCGCTGGTTGCCACCCTGGTCTCCTATGTACCGGTGCAGGCGGCACCGGTAAAGGGGACCGTGGATACCGTTCTCTACCTGCACGGCTGGAGTGACTACTTCTTCCAGGCGGAGCTTGCGCGCTTCTGGGCGGAACAGGGTGCGGTGTTCTATGCACTTGACCTGCGCAAGTACGGCAGGAGCCTGAGGCCGAGACAATCCGAAGGTTACGTGAGCGACCTCGCCGAGTATGACGCCGACATCGAAGCGGCGCTGGCCGCCGTCGCCGAGGATGTACAGGCCCGGTACGGTGCCGATGCAACGGTCCGGACCACGCTGATGGCGCATTCCACCGGGGGGCTGGTCGCCGCGCTGTGGGCGCACCGCAACCCGGGCCGGCTCCGGGCCCTGATCCTGAACAGCCCGTGGCTGGAAATCAGCGGCAGTTCCATGCTCCGCTTCGCCACCAGCGGGCTGGTGGAACCGGTGGCACGCCGCCGGCCCAAAACGCGGTTGAAGATCCCCGAATTCGGTTTCTACTTCCGCAGCATCAGCGCCGAAATGGACGGGGAGTGGCCCGTAGACCCGGCCTGGCGTCCGCCCTTCAGCTTCCCGGTACGGGCAGGCTGGATTCGGGCCGTGCTGGCCGGGCACGCACGCGTGGCCCGGGGACTGGACATCAACGTGCCCGTCCTGATGCTCGCCTCTGCGGCCTCCACCATCGCCCCCGCCTGGAATCCGCAGATGCTGCGCACCGACAGCGTCCTGGACGTCTCCCTGATGGTCCAGCGCGCGGTGCTGTTGGGTCCGGAAGTCACTGTGTACCGGTTCGACGGCGCCCTCCATGACACCTTGCTTTCCGCGCTGCCGGTCCGGACCCGCGTATACGCCGGCATCAAACGCTGGGCCTCCGCGTTTGTGTTCGGCGGCTAGGCCCCGGCGGCCTTATCTACTGCGGCCGGGTCGGCTGCGGCCTGGCCGACGGCGGCCTGATCGACGGCGGCGCCGTACCTGCGGTCGCGCCGGGCATAGATCTCCACCGCTTCCCACAGGGTCCGCCGGTCCACATCCGGCCAAAGCGTGTCCATAAAGACCATTTCAGCGTAGGCCGACTGCCAGAGCATGAAGTTGGAGAACCGCTGCTCCCCCGAGGTGCGCAGGAACAAGTCAACGTCCGGAAGGTCCGGTTCGTCCAGGTACTTCTGGATGGTCTTTTCGCTGATGGACCCCGGCCGCAGCCGGCCCTTCTGCACATCTGCGGCAATCGCGGCCACGGCGTCGGCAATTTCTGCCCGCCCGCCGTAATTTACGCACATGTTCAGCGTGCATACCGTGTTGCTGCGGGTGGCCTCCTCAGCGGTCTCCAGTTCCTTCACCACGCTCTGCCACAGCCGCGGGCGGCGTCCGGACCAGCGGATCCGGACGCCCCATTCGTTCAGCTGGTCCCGCTGGCGCCGCAGTACGTCGCGGCTGAAGCCCATCAGGAAGCGGACTTCTTCCGGGGAGCGTTTCCAGTTTTCGGTGGAGAAGGCGTAGACGGAGACGTGCCGGATACCCATTTCGATGGCCCCTGCCATCACGTCCAGCAGTGCCGCCTCGCCGGCGCGGTGCCCCTCGGTCCGGGGCAGTCCGCGCTGGTTGGCCCAGCGTCCGTTGCCGTCCATCACAATAGCCACGTGCGCGGGCACCAGCTCCGCTGGCACCGGCGGCGGCACCGCGCCTGAGGGATGCGGTGTGGGCCGGATAACCGGCATTGCCGGAACGGCGGAGGGGGTTTTTGAACGCAAGGTCAGACACGCTCCACGTGTTGAAGGGACCGCAGCACCCGTTCCAGGTGCCACTGCAGGTAACCGGCCACCAGCCCGGCGGATTCGTGCCGCGGCTGTGGTCCGGAAGCATCGGCTGCCGGCCAGTCGCCGCTGAGCAGCGCCGCCAGCAGCGTCATGGTTTCGGGGGACGGCGACGCCGAGCCGGGCGGGCGGCACACCGGGCAGACCGCTCCGCCCAGCGGCGCTGAAAAAGCGGTGTGTGGACCCGGCGCACCGCACCGGGCGCAGTCGGTGAAGCTCGGCGCCCACCCCGCCGTGGCCAGCGCGCGCAGCAGATATGAGTCCAGGATCAGCTCCGGGGCGTGCGCACCGCGGCTCAACGCGGCAAAGGCGCCGATCACCAGCTGGTAGTGCGCCTTGGCCGACTCGCCGTCAATGTCGGTGAGCCGTTCGGCCGTTTCGGCGACGGCGGCGGCGGCCGTGTAGCGGGCGTAGTCGGATACTATGCCGTGCCCGTAGGCGCCCTTGGTCTGGGCTTGGGTGACGATGTCCAGGTTCCGGCCGTGCGAGAGCTGGAGTTCGACCACCATAAAGGGTTCCAGCCGCGCCCCGAACTTGCTCGAAGTCCGCCGCACGCCCTTGGCCACGGCGCGCACCTGGCCGTGCTCGCGCGTCAGCAGCACGAGGATGCGGTCCGCCTCGCCCAGCTTGTGGGTTCGCAGGACCACGGCATCATCACGGTAGGTGCGGGATGCGAAGGATTTGGCCACCCGGCTATTTTCCCACGTCCGGACGTCCCGGCGGACACTGCCGCCGGGCGCGTCCGGACACCGTTGCGAAGGGCAGGATCAGCCCTGGTCCCGGATGGCCCGGTTGACCGCGGAAATGACCGCTTTCAGCGCGGACATGGTGGTGTTGGGGTCTATTCCCACACCCCACAGCACCCGCTCCACCACAGCGAGTTCCACGTAGGCCGCCGCGTGCGCGTTGCCGCTGGCCGACAGTGCGTGCTCGGTGTAATCCAACAGGCGCACGTCTATGCCGTCCTGACCCAGGATTTCCAGCAGTGCGGCAATGGGACCGGTTCCACTGGCCATCCGCCGCTGGGAGACGCCGTCAACACTCAGGGTGGCGGTCAGGTTGAAGCGGCCGTCCGCGGGTGTGTCGGCGTTCACGGAGATCAGTTCATAGTGTCCCCACGCGGCGGCGTCGGACTCCGGGGTGTGCGGCAGGTACTCGTCCTGGAACACCTTCCACAGCTCAGCACCGGTGATCTCGCCGCCGGCAGTATCGGTGCGGCGCTGGATGACGCCGGAGAACTCGATCTGCGCGCGCCGCGGCAGGTCCAGGTTGTGCTCGTTCTTAAGCAGGTAAGCCACCCCGCCCTTGCCGGACTGGGAGTTGACCCGGATAACCGCTTCATAGCTGCGGCCAATGTCCTTGGGGTCAATCGGCAGGTACGGAACGCCCCACGCAATTTCGTCCACGGTTTTGCCTTCGGCGGCGGCGTCTTTCTCCATGGCCTCGAAGCCCTTTTTGATGGCGTCCTGGTGGGAGCCGGAGAAGGCCGTGAACACCAGGTCACCGCCGTAGGGGGAACGCTCGGGCACGGGCAGCTGGTTGCAGTACTCAACGGTGCGCCGGATTTCGTCCATGTCGGAGAAGTCGAGCTGCGGGTCGATGCCCTGGCTGAACATATTCATGCCCAAGGTCACCAGGTCCACGTTGCCGGTGCGCTCACCGTTGCCGAACAGGCAGCCCTCAATCCGGTCCGCCCCGGCCAGGTAGCCCAGCTCCGCTGCGGCCACACCGGTCCCCCGGTCATTGTGCGGATGCAGGGAGAGGATCACCGAGTCCCGACTGGCGAGGTTGCGGTGCATCCACTCGATGGAGTCCGCGTAAACGTTGGGGGTGGTCATTTCGACGGTGGCCGGCAGGTTCAGGATCATCTGCCGGTCCGGGGACGCTTCCAGCACCTCGGCGACGGCGTCGGAAATGCGTGCGGCGAAGTCCAGTTCGGTGCCGGTGTAGGACTCCGGGGAGTATTCATACGTGACGTCGACGCCGCGCAGCTGTTCCTCGTACTTTTTGCACAGGCGGGCACCGCTGAGCGCAATGTCCACGATCCCGTCCCGGTCGGTGTTAAAGACCACCCGCCGCTGCAGGATCGAGGTGGAATTGTAGAGGTGCACAATGGCCCGGTCTGCGCCTTCGAGCGATTCGTAGGTCCGCTCGATCAGGTGTTCGCGGGACTGGGTGAGGACCTGGATGGTCACGTCGTCCGGGATCCGGTCGCCTTCAATGAGCTGCCGTACGAAGTCGAAGTCCAACTGGGATGCGGAGGGGAAACCAACCTCGATTTCCTTGAAGCCCATTTTCACGAGCAGGTCGAACATCTTGTGCTTGCGCTCGGGAGTCATGGGGTCAATGAGGGCCTGGTTGCCGTCCCGCAGGTCCACCGCGCACCAGCGCGGCGCCTTGGTGATGAGTTTGCCGGGCCACGTCCGGTCCGGCAGGTCCACGTTGATCTGCTCGTGGAACGGTACGTACTTGGACGTCGGCATGTCCGAGGGCTGCTGTGCGTTGCGCATGGTGTTGGTTTGGCCTTTTCTCGTCGATCATCAGAAACGGTGGCCGGGCAACACGAACTCCGCAGCGGGGGGTCGGCCTAAGCAGGTGCTTGTGGAGCCTCGCCGCGGCAGCTAAGGAGAAGGATCTCTGCGTGCACGTGATCACACTAACACGCAGGCGATCCCCCGCTTCAAATGTTAGTTTCCAAATGCGGACTGGCACGTAACCTGCGCAGCGGTCTGGCCGCTCAGGTCACCGACGTCGCCCAGGTCCTTCATGGCGGAGCCGGAGGCGAAGTCCGCTCCGATCTCCACGGAAACACCCGTGTAGGCCGCACTAAGGACCACCTGCACGTCCGGGATATTCAGGGTCCGGGCCACTTCCAGCGCCATCTCCTCATAGCCGTAACCATAGAAGATCTGCGTTGCCGGACTCTGCGTGGACGCCGTGCCGCCGGCCAGTGCCTGGACAAACCCCTTCGAGAGCAGGACTTCGGCTACAGCCTTGTCCCGTCCCGAAGCGCCGGAGGCGTTCACCAGCGTGACGGGCACAGTTGCCGGATCCACCACCGGAACCGTGGGCTCCTCTGTGACCGGCATGCCGGTGGCTGCGTCAGTAGAGGCATCCGTCGGGGTCCCGGTGGTTCCAGGTGCGGTGGGCTCTGCGGTCACACCCTGGTCGGAGACCAGGGCGTCAAAGAGCGGCTGCGCCTTTTCCTCGTCAAGCACGAGGCGGTTCGGGTCCAGTTCCCAGGGCACCACCGGAGCGGTCACGAACGCCACCTTGCCCAGGTCCACGTCCTTGAGCCGGGTGGCGAGGGAAACCAGGTCCGGAATCTGCGCCAGGCCCTCGTCCACGGTGAGGTTCTTGGTGACCGTCTCGGCCATGGAGTACAGCTTCGGCAGGTTGTTCAGCGTACCTTCGTCCTTGACCTTGCGGACCATGGAGGCCAGGAAGCTCTGCTGGGCGCGGATACGGCCTTCGTCGCCGCCGTTGCCGAATCCGTGCCGGGTGCGCAGGAACGCCAGTGCCTGTTCGCCCTGGACGGTGCTGACACCGGCGGGAAGATCCAAACCTGAAAGCGGGTCATTAACCGGCTGGTTGACGCACACCTCCACGCCGCCGAGCGTGTTCGACAACTCCTTCACGGCATCGAAGTCGGCCATCATGAAGTGGTCGATGGTCAGGCCGGTCAGTTCGTTGATGGCTGCAACCGTGCAGCCCGGGCCGCCGTTGCCCAGGGCGCCGTTGAGCTGGCCCAAGTCCATGGCGTCATAAACAACGCCGGAGGCCGGATCTTCACACTGGGGCAGCGGGACCAGCAGGTCGCGGGGGAAGCTCACCACGGTGACGTTGGAGCGGTCCGCGGAGAGGTTCACCAGCATCATCACGTCGGAGTTGTTCGAGTTCTGCCCGTCGCGGTTGTCGGTGCCCAAGACCAGGATCTGCATGGGATCGGTGTTGGCATCCACCTGCTCAACCGGAGCGTCACCCGAACCCAGGTTCAGCGGCTCGGTGTCAAAGTTGCCCTGCAGCCGCATTACCTGCACCACGCCGAAAACGACGCCGGCCACGAGGACCAGCGAAAGGAGGGCGGCAATACCCTTGAGGACCGGATGCCCGGCGGAGGCCCGCCGGGAAAGATGCCTGCCACCCGGTTCCGCGGAACCGCCTGTCCTGGCACTGGTATTTCCCAAGGGGCCGCCGCCCGTTGCGGCACGGCGAGATGACATAGCCGGTCCCCTTCATGAATCGATATGCTCAAACGAATGTACAAAGTGTACGGGCTGACCCTGTGAGTTACGCGGGGGCAGGCACCGTGGCGGCCGGAAGAGCCGGCCGGAGCGGAGCTAGAACCCCAGCTTCACCAGCTGCTTGGGGTCCCGCTGCCAGTCCTTGGCGATCTTGACGTGAAGGTCAAGGTACACCTTCGTGCCCAGCAGCGCCTCGATGCCGCGGCGCGCAGTTGTTCCAACGTCCCGCAGGCGGGACCCGCCGCGGCCGATGATAATGGCCTTCTGGGAAGAACGCTCTACGTACAGGTTCACACGTACGTCCAGCAGCGGGTTCTCCTCGCTGCGGCCTTCGCGGGGAACAATTTCCTCCACAACCACGGCAAGGGAGTGTGGCAGCTCATCCCGCACGCCCTCCAGGGCGGCTTCGCGGACCAGTTCTGCCACCATGACGGCCTCGGGCTCGTCCGTCAGCTCTCCGTCCGGGTACAGCGGCGGCGAGGCAGGCATGTGGCCGGCCAGCACGTCCGCTACGGTACCGACCTGGAAACCGTCCGCAGCAGAGACGGGTACGACGTCGGCCCAGCCCGCCTCGCCCAGCACCTCATTGCCCAGCGCGGTGACAGACATCAGCTGCTTGGCCAGTGCCGCGCGGTCCACCAGGTCGGTCTTGGTGACCAGGGCAATCACGGGAGTGCGTTTCAGGGCCGCCAGCTGGGCGGCAATGTAGCGGTCGCCGGGGCCTACGGCTTCGTTGGCCGGCAGGCAGAACCCGACGGCGTCGACCTCAGCCAGGGTGTCAGCCACCAGCTCGTTGAGCCGCTTGCCCAGCAGGGTGCGGGGGCGGTGCAGTCCCGGGGTGTCCACGAGGATCACCTGTGAGTCTTCGCGGTGCACGATGCCGCGGATGGTGTGCCGGGTGGTCTGCGGCTTGGCGGAGGTAATCGCCACCTTGGAACCGACCAGCGCATTGGTCAGGGTGGACTTGCCGGCATTGGGCCGGCCCACCAGGGACACGAATCCTGCGCGGAACTGCGGTTCAGTCATTACGGGGTACCAATTCTGTAGAGCGGGAGCGCGGGGCCGGGTTCTGGCCCTCATCGCTGGATTCTTCGGAGTCTTCCGGGGAAGCGGCCTTCCAGGCCAGGACATGTGAAACCCGGTTGCGCCGGCCTTCCAGGCGTTCGGCGTGGAGGACGATGCCTTCCACTACCACCTCGGAACCGACAATCGGGACGCGGCCGAGGGCTTTGGCCAGCAACCCGCCAACCGTGTCCACTTCATCATCCTCCAGTTCGACGTCGAACAGTTCGCCGAGGTCGTCGATGCCGGTTTTGGAGCTGACGCGATAGCGGTTTTCGCCGAGGTTTTCGATTTCGGGGCGCTCCGAGTCGTACTCGTCGACGATTTCGCCGACGATCTCCTCAATGAGGTCCTCAAGCGTCACCAGCCCGGCAGTTCCGCCGTATTCGTCGATCACCACGGCCACGTGAGTGGATTCCCGCTGGAGTTCCTGGAGCAGTTCACTGACGGCCTTGGATTCGGGCACGTAGCGGACGCTGCGGGCAAAGTCTTCGACCTTTTCCACGGAGCCGCGCTCGGGATCGCTGTGGATCCGGGCGGCTACGTCCTTGAGGTAGAGGATGCCCACCAGGTGGTCGGCGCTGTCTTCGATGACCGGCACCCGGGAGTATCCCGAACGCAGGAACAGCGACATGGCCTGGCGCAGGGTGCTGCCGGCTTCGATGCAGACCATGTCGGTGCGGGGAACCATCACCGAGCGGACCTTGGTGTCACCGAGTTCGAAGACGGAATGGATCAGTTCCGCTTCGGTGTCTTCGATCATGTCCGCATCGGAGGCGCGGTCCAACAGCTCCCGGAATTCCTCTTCGGTAAAGAAGGCGGCATCCGGGCCCTGGGTGCCGGGAGCCACGGCCGTACCCAGCCGCACCAGCCAGCCGGGGATCGGACCCAGGACGGCGCGCAGCACGCGGACCAGTCCGGCGGTGAGGACCACGACGGCGGTAACGTGCTTGCGTCCAATCTGCCGCGGGGACACCCCCACCAGGACAAAGCCGACGGCGGCCATGGTGACGGTCGCCAGCAGCCCGGCCAGCCAGATGTTGTCCAGCAGCAGCTGGAACAGCGTGGCCACGGAAACCGCCATCGCCATTTCGAACCAGACGCGCCAGAACCGCAGCGCGTGCATGTGCGCCACGGGGTGTGCCAGGATGCGGCGCAGCGGTGCGCCTGCCTTGCCGTGAAGCAGCGCCTCGGCGTCCTGGCGGGGCAGGTAGCCGTACGCCGATTCGGCTGCGGTCAGCAGCCCGGCCAGGACCATAAAGGCCATGGCCATAACAACAAGGACACCAATGCTCAACTTCGGGTCTCCTTGGGGGCCTGTTTACCCAGGTAGGCGGAGAGCAGGCGGCGCTGGAGGCCGAACATTTCTTTCTCTTCCTCCGGTTCGGCGTGGTCGTATCCGAGCAGGTGCAGAACGCCGTGTGTGGTCAGGAGAAGCAGTTCCTCGTCGGTGCCGTGCCCGGCGTCGGCGGCCTGGCGTGCGGCTACCTGCGGGCACAGCACAATGTCGCCCAGGACGCCGGCCGGGGTGATTCGTCCGGCTGTTCCGGGACGCAGCTCATCCATGGGGAAGGAGAGCACATCGGTGGGGCCCGGCAGGTCCATCCACTCGATATGCAGCTTTTCAATGGCATCCTCGTCCACGAGGATGATGGACAGGTCCGCTTCGGGGTGCACGTAGAGGCTGTCGAGCAGGTACCGGCCCAGCCGGGCCAGTCCCTCTTCGTCCACTCCGGGCGCGCTGGATTCGTTGTTTACTTCAATGCTCATGAACGGGCCTCCCGCCCGTGGCCGCCGTTGCCGCGGCTGTTGGACTGTCCTTCGTCGCTGCGCGCGGCGCTGCGGCTGCGCTTTGCCTCGTCCCACTCGCTGTAGGCAGTGACAATGTCGCTGACCAACCGGTGGCGTACGACGTCGACCGCCTGGAGTTCGGAGAACGCGACGTCGTCGATGTCGCCCAGGATGTCGTGCACAATACGCAGCCCCGAGGCTGTGCCGCCGGGAAGGTCCACCTGGGTGACGTCTCCGGTGACGACCATCTTGGAGCCGAAGCCGAGGCGGGTCAGGAACATCTTCATCTGTTCGGGCGTGGTGTTCTGCGCTTCGTCCAAAATGATGAACGCGTCATTGAGGGTCCGGCCGCGCATGTAGGCCAGCGGCGCCACCTCAATGGTGCCTGCCGCCATCAGCCGCGGAATGGATTCGGGGTCCATCATGTCGTGCAGCGCGTCGTACAGCGGTCGCAGGTACGGATCGATCTTGTCGCTCAGTGTGCCCGGCAGGAAGCCGAGCCGCTCCCCCGCTTCAACGGCCGGCCGGGTCAGGATGATCCGGTTGACCTCCTTCTGCTGCAGCGCCTGAACGGCCTTGGCCATTGCCAGGTATGTCTTGCCGGTGCCGGCCGGCCCGATGCCGAAGACCACTGTGTTGCGGTCAATCGCGTCCACGTAGTTCTTTTGGTTCAGGGTCTTCGGCCGGATGGTTTTGCCCCGGGTGGAGAGGATGTTCTGGGTAAGCACGTCCGCCGGGCGGTGCGTGCTCTGGTCACGGAGCATGCTGATCAGCTGCTCGAGGACCTGCGGGGTAACCCGGGTCTGGTTCCGGGCCAGGACACGGACCTCGTTGACCAGGCGGACGGTCTGCTCCACATCGGCCGCGGGTCCGGCAACCGAAAGCTCATTTCCCCGGACCAGCAGGCTCACCTCGGGATTGGCCGCCTCAATGATCCGCAGGGCCTCGTCGTTGGCCCCCAGCGACTGGACCATGTGTTCCGTGGAGTCAAAGACAATTGTCTGGTTGTCCAGTCGGATGGTGCCGATTTCCATTGAAGATTCGGTCATATAGACGGCCTTTCCAGGCCTTTCATCGCCCCTTATTGAGTGCTGTTGGGTGTGCTGCTGTTGGGTGGTTCGGTGCGCCGTACTCCGCGTCCCGTTTACTAAAAACGCCGCAGTACGGGGCTTTATTTCCCTGCACGTGATTCCTGCGCCCCTGCTGGTGCCTGCGCCACGCAACTCCGGCTACGTAAATCTTACTTGATCTGCCCGCACCCGGGCGGAACACCATGGGCTTTATCTCGGGGCCGCAACGGTGATGTCTCAATCGTGTTTCAGTCCGGCCGCGGTCCCGCGAACAGCACCGGTGGGCCCGAAACCGTGTGCGAAGGTGGATGACGTACCTGTTAGCGACACCTTAAGGAGGGTTGATGTCCACCGGAAAAACCCGCCGTGCCTCATCCCCCTCCATGTGCCGTCGCCGGCTCCTGCTCGCCGGGTCCGCGCTGGCAGCCGGCGCCGTGATGCTTGGCGGCTGCGGCGTGGTGGCAGAGAATGCCACCACCACCATGCCGACGTCGGCCAACGCCGGCGAAACCGGCGGAGGTGCCGCCATGACCATCTCCCCGCCCGCCGAGGCGGCCTCGGCTTCTACCTTGATGCCGGTCTACTGGCTCGGCCTCAACGAAACAACCGTGAGCCTCTACCGGGAGTTCCTGCACTCGGACCATACCGGCGATCCGGTCGGCGAGGCAGTCCGGGCAATGACGGCGGGGAAACCGCTGGACCAGGACTATTTCACGCCATGGCATCCGGCTGACAGCGTCACCGCTTCCATTTCCAGCAAGAACGTCATCACGGTGGACATCTCCTCGGATGCGTTCAAGGGCTCCCTCGACTCCGGAATGGCCCACCGTGCCGTGCAGCAGCTGGTGTACACCGCCACCGCCGCTGCCGCCAACGCGAAACTCACCGCGGTGGGCCAGGAAAGCACGGTGGTGATCCTGGTGGACGGCAAGGCGGGCTATCGTGCGTTCGGGCATGTCCCGCTGGATGAGCCGCTTCGCCGGGACACCAAGCTGGCTGCTCCCATCTGGATCATCGATCCGCAGGAATCCCAGGTGCGCGGCAGTGACGTGGAGATCAGCGGCACCGCGGTGGCGCAGCCTTCCCAGCTGTACTGGCGTGCCGAGCCCGTGGTGGACGGCAGGCCGTCCTCGGCAGCCGTGGCTGCGGGCACCGTGGACCTGCATGCCGCAGTAGGGGAAACCGGGAGGTTCAGTTTCTCCGCGACCCTCGCACCGGGCGACTACAGTATCCGTGTCTTCTACGGCGGACATGAATCGGCCGGAGATTCCAAGCGGATCACGGTTATCTCCGATCCCGGCTCCCCCGAGGGGTAAGTCGCCCTACGGCGGCCGGACTACCAGCGGCCCAGCAGCTGATTCAGGACGGCCAGCGCAGAAGGACCGGCGGTGGAGGACCGCAGCACATGCGGGCCCAGCCGGACCGCCACCGCGCCGGCGGCACGCAGCTGTTCCAGCTCCGCCGGGCTGATACCGCCCTCCGGTCCCACAACCACCGCAATGGAAGCCTGCGCCGCATCCGGCCCGGCCGGACCAGCGCGGCGGTCGCCGAGTGCCGCCAATGCCCCGGCGAGGGGTGCGTCGGCTTCCTCATGCAGCACCAGTACCAGGTCCAGGTCCGAGAGACGGCGGACCAGGGCCTTGCTGTCAAGCAGCGGCTCAACCTCGGGAATGCGGGAGCGGCGGGACTGCTTGGCGGCGGCGGCGGTCAGTGCCTGCCACTTGGCCTGGCCCTTGGCCGCTTTCTCCGTGCGCCACCGGACAATGCTGCGGTCCGACTGCCACGGGATCACGGCATCCACGCCCAGTTCCGTGGCCGCTTCGACCGCCTGCTCATCACGGTCTCCCTTGGCGAGGGCCTGCACCAGGACAAGGCGCTCAGCCTCCGCCGGCTCCTGCGTTACCGCTTCCACGGCCAGTTCCAGCAGGGACGGGCCGGTCACGGTGACGGTGCCGGTGATCCGCCGTCCGGCACCGTCCACAACGTCCACCGGCTCGCCGGGGGCAATCCGCTTCACGGACACGGCATGGCGGGCTTCCGGTCCTTCCAGGCGGAACGAGCCGCCTGGGCGGACTGCTGCCACCAGCTCCGGATCCCCGAAGAAAATGGGGTTGGTCATCCTAGAGGTTGCCCAACCGGTCCCGCAGTTTCGCGAAGACGCCGGAGTTCGAACTGTTCAGGCGGCCCTCGCTGTATTCCTCCCCGCGCAGCTGGGCGAGTTTGCGCAGCAGCTCTTCCTGCTCGGAGTCCAGCTTCTGCGGGGTTTCCACGTGCACATGCACCCGCAGATCGCCGCGGCCGTGGCCGCGCAGGTGCGTAACACCGAGTCCGTTGAGGACGGAGACCTCACCGGACTGGGTGCCGGGCTTGACCGTGATTTCACGTTCGCCGTCGAAGGTGTCGAGGGTGACCGTGGTGCCCAGGGACGCCGCAGTCATCGGGACGGTGAGGGTGGCGTGCAGATCATCTCCCTCGCGGAGGAACGTCGGGTCATTGTTGACCCTGATTTCCACGTAGAGGTCGCCGGCGGGGCCGCCGGCCATGCCGGCCTCGCCCTGCTGGCTGAGCTGGATCCGGGTGCCGGTGGCGACGCCGGCGGGGATCTTGATGGTCAGTGTGCGGCGGTTGCGGACGCGGCCTTCACCGGAGCATTCGTGGCACGGATCCGGAATGACGGTGCCGAAGCCGTTGCAGGTTCCGCAGGGGGCCGAGGTCATGACCTGGCCGAGGATGGAACGTACAGCCCGCTGCACCTGGCCGGTGCCGTGGCAAATGTCGCAGGTCCGCGGGGATGTGCCCGGCTGGCAGCACGATCCGTCACACGTGGGGCAGACGACGGCGGTGTCGACGTCGATCTTCTTGTTGACGCCGAAGACGGCGTCCTTGAGGTCGATCCGCACGTTGATGAGCGCATCCTGGCCGCGCCGGGCCCGCGAGGCGGGTCCCCGGCCGCCGCCGGGGGCTGCACCGCCGAAGAAGGTGTCGAAGATGTCCTGGAAACCGAAGCCCTGGCCGCCGAAGCCGCCTCCGCCGAAGCCGTTATCGGTGCCGTTCTCGTTGCCCGTGGTGTCGTAAATGCGGCGCTTCTCCGGATCCGAGAGAACCTCGTAGGCGTGCGTTACGGCTTTGAACTCATCGGATGCACCCGGAGCATTGTTGACGTCCGGATGCAGCTTGCGGGCAAGCTTCCGGTACGCCTTCTTGATTTCTTCACCCGTGGCGTCTCGTCCGACGCCCAGAACCTGATAGTGATCGCTCACTCGTGCACATCGCTTCCTGTATTGCCTGCCTCCGGTGGTGGAGGCGTAGTTTGTGGTCCGCCGGGTGGCCCGGCGGGACGGCCGCGCAGCTGGTGCGGGCCGGCCTAGTTATTGAGTATTCGGGAGAGGTACCGCGCCACGGCCCGGACGGCTGCCATGGTGGTGGGATAGTCCATCCGGGTGGGCCCCAGGATGCCGACCTTTGCCGAAGCGTCGGGTCCGTACCCCGTGGCCACCACCGATGCTTCGGATAGTCCGCCGTGCGGGTTTTCCCGTCCAATCCGGACGGCAACACCCCGGGCGTCCTGCTCCATCTCGGACAACAGCCGCAGCATCACGACTTGTTCCTCGAGAGCCTCCAGGACCGGTCCGATTGTCAGCGGGAAGTCTACCGTGGAGCGGGCCAGGTTGGCCGTTCCGGCCATAACCATGCGGTCCTCCCGGTTAATTCCGGCGAGCATTTCCAGGCAGTGGCCCAACGCGGCGGCCACCCTCCGGGAAGCGGCAGGCACGGTGGCCAGCGCTTCGGCAAGGTGGCCGGTGATGCTGCTGAGCGGCGTGCCGGCAAGGGCGGCAAGGAAATGGTGGCGCAGGTCCAGGAGATCGGGTTCGGTCACCGGCTGCGGAACCGTGATGACCCGCTGCTCCACCCGTCCCGTGGTGGAAATCAGGACAACCAGCACCTGGGCCGGCGCCAGGAGGACAAATTCGATGTGGCGCACTTTGGCGTTGCCCAGGTGCGGGTACTGGACCACGGCCACCTGGTTGGTCAGCTGGGACAGCAGCCGTACAGTGCGGTCCATAACGTCATCCAGATCATCTGCGCCTTCGAGCAGGGACTGGATGGCACGGCGTTCCGGGGCCGAGAGCGGTTTCACGTCCGAAATCTGGTCCACGAACAGGCGGTAGCCCTTATCCGTGGGGATGCGTCCCGCCGAAGTGTGCGGGGCGGTGATGAGCCCTTCCTCTTCAAGGGCCGCCATGTCATTGCGGATGGTGGCCGAGGAAACACCCAACTGGTGGCGCTCCACCAGTGCCTTGGAGCCGACGGGCTCGCGTGAATGGACGTAGTCCTCGACAATGGCGCGGAGGACCTCGAGCCGGCGTGGCTCACTCATGGCTTTTCCCTCCCAGCGAATCGGCGGATGGTGCGGCGGGTTAGCACTCCCACTGCTCAAGTGCTAAGTCTAATACGGATCAACTGCGTTGCTAGCATTGAGGAACCCGTTCACCCCCTGCGGGCATTCCAGCCCAACCGAGCATCTGAGTGAGGCAATTTTCGTGTCCAGTTTTTCCTGGGGTCCGCAGGACATCACTGCCCCGGCCCGGACGGCCCTGCGAAAAGTCGGCGCCGAACCCGGCCTGGTCCTGGAGGATGTTGCCTCCGGCTGGGTGGGTGCCGTGGTGCGGGTGGAGAAATCCGGCGGGCTGCACCTGATGGTCCTGGAGGACCGCCGCGGAAAAACCAAGTCCTTCGAGCTGGGCTTTGGCTTCCTGCTGGAGGGCGAGCCCGTGGAGGTGGTGCCGGCGTCCGCGGCCGCGCCGGGCAGGGCCGCACCGGCCCGTACCGCGTCCGGATCCGTACGGGTGGCCAACCAACGCGCCCGCACCGCGCGGGCCAGCCGCATCTGGGTGGAAGGCAAGCACGACGCTGAACTGGTGGAAAAGGTCTGGGGCGATGACCTGCGCGTGGAGGGAATCGTCGTCGAGCCCCTCCACGGCGTTGATGACCTCTATTCGGCGGTCCGCGACTTCGGGCCGGGACACGGGCGCCGCCTCGGCATCCTGGTAGACCATCTGGTCCCGGGGTCCAAGGAATCCCGGATTGCCGCCGAGGCAATGACCTGCCCCGGAGCGCCGGGCAACGTCCTCATTGTGGGCCACCCTTATGTGGATGTATGGCAGGCGATCAAACCCTCGGTGATCGGCCGGAGTGCCTGGCCGGTGGTGCCGCGGAACCTTGATTGGAAGACCGGCATCCTGCAGGGCCTGGGCTGGCCGCACCGGGACCACACCGACGTCGCCCTGGGGTGGAAGAAGCTTTTGGGGCAGGTGCACACCTATGCGGACCTTGAGCCCTCGCTGCTGGGACGGGTGGAAGAAGTCATTGACTTCCTGACTGTCCCGGGGTGAGATGTGCGCCGCACCGGCCGTCTCCGTTCCGTTATAAAGCGGACCAGACAGTACGCTTGAGGAATACGTAGTAGCGGACCGACCCTGAGTCACCATGAGCCAAAAGGAAATTACGCCGTGTCCAACACACGCCAGAATCACCCGCCCCGCCCGGAAGAGCCCGCGCAGCGACCCGTGTATCAGGGCGCTCCGGCCAACGCACTTCCGCTGACTGCTTCGGAGGACCGGCAGTGGGCAACCATGGCGCACTTCGGCGGCATACTCGCCTTCGTCCCGTCCTTGATCATCTACCTGGTCTTCCGCGACCGCGGCCCGTTCACTGCCCAGGAATCCAAGGAAGCACTGAACTTCACGCTACCGCCCAGCATTGCGGCGCTGGTGGTCTGGGCCCTGTCCTTTATCCCCGTGGTGGGCGGCTTCTTCGCCGTACTCAACGCCCTGATCTGGGTCTACGTGGCTGTGTCCTCCGTCATTGCCGGCATTGAGTGCAACCGGGGACGGCCGTACCGCTACCCGTTCAACCTGCGCCGCATCAAGTAGTTCAGCCAAATAAAAAAGCCGGACCGGGACTATGCCCGGTCCGGC
Source organism: Arthrobacter sp. zg-Y40 (assembly GCF_020731535.1). NCBI lineage: Bacteria > Bacillati > Actinomycetota > Actinomycetes > Micrococcales > Micrococcaceae > Arthrobacter > Arthrobacter sp. zg-Y40. The sequence continues at coordinate 240,468 of NZ_JAJFZS010000008.1, read as the reverse complement.
TTTTTTCGTTTGTGCCGGCGATCAGTCCGGCAGCAGCCGGCGGACCACCGCATCGGCCAGCAGCCGTCCGTTGCCGGTGAGGATCACTTTCCCGGTCAGCGCCGCCGGGGGATCCACCAGTCCGTCGGCCATCAGGCCCGCGACGGCCAGCCGGCCGGGCTCCCGCAGCCGGTTCAGTTCCAGGCCCTCTGCCAGCCGCGTGCGCAGCATGATGTCTTCGATGTACCGGGTGTCGGCGTCAAGCGTCTCCCGGCCCACTGAGGGCGACTCCCCCGCTGCGATCCGCTGGGCGTAGGCGGTGGGGTGCTTGGCGTTCCACCAGCGCACGCCGCCGGCATGCGAATGTGCGCCGGGGCCGATCCCCCACCAGTCGTCGCTGCGCCAGTAGGCCAGGTTGTGCCGGCACTGGTCCGCCGGGGTGCGCGCCCAGTTGCTGACCTCGTACCAGGACAAGCCTGCTGCGGTCATCATTTCGTCGGCCAGCACGTACTTGTCGGCGTGGTCGTCGTCGTCAATCGGGGGCACCTCGCCGCGCCGCATCCGCGCCGCGAGCTTGGTCCCTTCCTCGATGATCAGGGCATAGGCCGAAATGTGGTCCGGCTCGTAGCTCAGGGCTTCTTCCACGGAAATTTTCCAGTCCTCCATGGATTCGCCCGGGGTGCCGTAGATCAGGTCCACGCTCACGTGCAGGCCGGCGTCGCGCGCCCATTTCACTGCCTGCGGCACCCGCGAGGGGGTATGCGTGCGGTCCAGGACCGCCAACACGTGCGGTACCGCTGACTGCATCCCGAAGGACACGCGGGTGAAACCGGCGTCGGCGAGCAACTGCAGGGATTCGGGGGTCACCGAATCCGGGTTCGCCTCGGTGGTGACCTCAGCGCCGGGCGCCAGGCCCCACTGGTCGACGGCGGTAGTGAGGATCATGGCCAGGTCCTCGGCCGGCAGCAGCGTGGGCGTGCCGCCGCCGAAGAACACCGTTTCCATCCGGCGCTCGGGCATCCCGGACCGGCGGAGCGCGTCCGCGGCGAAAACCACTTCGCGGGCCGCCGTCGCCCCGTAGGCCGCCTGGGAGGCGCCGCCGCCGAGCTCGGTGGCCGTGTAGGTGTTGAAATCGCAGTAACCGCAGCGGACGGAGCAGAACGGAATGTGGACGTACAGTCCGAAGTTCCGCTCCGCTGCGCCTTCTGCGGCCTGTGCGGGCAGGAGGCCGTCGGCGGGTGCCGGGTCTCCGAGGGGCAATGCGCTGGGTGTCACTTCTTGGATTTGTCCTTGGAATCGTCAGAGGAAAGTGCAGCCACGAAGGCTTCCTGCGGAACCTCCACGCGGCCCACCATCTTCATGCGCTTCTTGCCTTCCTTCTGCTTTTCAAGCAGCTTGCGCTTACGGCTGATGTCGCCGCCGTAGCACTTGGCAAGCACATCCTTGCGGATGGCGCGGATGGACTCGCGGGCAATGATGCGCGAGCCAATGGCGGCCTGGATGGGGACCTCGAACTGCTGGCGCGGGATGAGTTCGCGCAGCTTGCCCGTCATCATCACGCCGTAGGAGTACGCCTTGTCCTTGTGGGTGATGGAGCTGAAGGCATCCACCTGCTCGCCCTGGAGCAGGATGTCCACCTTGACCAGATCGGCAACCTGCTCGCCGTCGGCCTTCCAGTCCAGGGAGGCGTAGCCGCGGGTCTTGGACTTGAGGATGTCGAAGAAGTCGAACACGATCTCGGCCAGCGGAAGGCGGTACCGGATCTCGACCCTGTCCTCGGAAAGATAATCCATGCCGCCCAGCACGCCGCGGCGGGTCTGGCACAGCTCCATGATGGCGCCGACAAATTCATTCGGCGCCAGGATCGTAGCCGAGACCATCGGCTCACGGACCTCTTTGATTTTGCCTTCGGGGTACTCGCTGGGGTTGGTCACTGTGACGACCTTCTTGTCCTCGAGCGTCACCTCGTACTCCACGTTGGGTGCGGTGGAGATCAGGTCAAGGTTGTATTCGCGCTCGAGCCGTTCACGGGTGATTTCCAGGTGCAGCAGGCCCAGGAAGCCCACCCGGAAGCCGAAGCCCAGCGCGGCCGACGTCTCGGGTTCGTAGACCAGCGCGGCGTCGTTGAGCATCAGCTTTTCCAGCGCCTCGCGCAGCACCGGGTAGTCGGCACCGTCGATGGGGTACAGCCCGGAGAAGACCATGGGCTTCGGGTCTGCGTAGCCGGGCAGGGATTCCGTAGCCGGCTTGGCCAGGTTGGTAACCGTGTCGCCGACCTTGGACAGGCGCACATCCTTCACGCCGGTGATCAGGTAGCCCACCTCGCCGACCCCAAGTCCCTTGGACGGGGTGGGTTCCGGGGAGCTGACGCCGATTTCCAGGAGCTCGTGGCTGGCGCGGGTGGACATCATCTGGATTCGTTCGCGCGGGGACAGGGACCCGTCAATCACACGGACGTAGGTGACGACGCCGCGGTAGGTGTCATACACGGAGTCGAAAATCATGGCGCGGGCCGGGGCATCGGGATCGCCCTGCGGCGCCGGAATCTCGCGGACAATCTGGTCCAGCAGGGCTTCGACGCCCACGCCGGTCTTGCCGGAAACCCTCAGCACGTCCGCCGGGTCGCCGCCGATGAGCTTCGCCAGTTCTTCGGCGTACTTCTCCGGCTGCGCTGCCGGGAGGTCGATCTTGTTCAGCACCGGAATGATCGTCAGATCGTTCTCCATGGCCAGGTACAGGTTCGCCAGCGTCTGGGCCTCGATGCCCTGGGCAGCGTCCACCAGCAGAATCGCGCCTTCGCAGGCTGCCAGGGACCGGGATACTTCGTAGGTGAAGTCCACGTGGCCCGGTGTATCGATCATGTTCAGTGCGTAGGACTCGCCGTCGAGCTCCCACGGCATGCGCACGGCCTGGGACTTGATGGTGATGCCGCGTTCCCGCTCAATATCCATCCGGTCCAGGTACTGGGCCTTCATATTGCGGTGCTCGACGACGCCGGTGGACTGGAGCATGCGGTCGGCCAGGGTGGACTTGCCGTGGTCGATGTGGGCGATGATGCAGAAGTTTCTGATGATCGCCGGATCCGTCGCGGCAGGCACCGGCGAGAAGCGGGCCATAGGTGACACTGTGGCGGTTCCTTTACTGTTTCCGGGACAGGCCCGACGCCGCGCGGGTGCGCCTGCGTGCGGTGGCAGTGTCCAGGCTTTGCTGGTGGGTGTTTCTGTCGAATTAACAGTCTCCCACGTTTGCCTGCCCCAGCAGGAACCGAAGCGCCGTTGACTGCCGGACGCCTAACGTAGTGCCATGCCCTTTAACGCACGCACCTTCGCTTCCCTTGTCCGTTCCGCCGCCCGGCTGCTGGGCCAGGCCGGGTCCGGTGCCGGCACCGTTTCCGGGCAGGGGTCCCGGGACCGGACCGGTATAGAATCCCGGCCCGGGCCCGGCCGGCGCTCCCCAAGGCCGTCCCCCGCGCCCTCCCCCGGACCCAAGGCTGCGCCGTCGCAGCCCTGGCAGGCCGCGGCGTCGGGCCCTACTGGATACGCGGGTGACTATGCGGGGCCCGTAAGTCCGGTCTACGCACCCCGGCCCGACGGCGATCCCGACCCCGGTGAGGTTGTATGGGCGTGGGTCCCCTACGAGGAAGACCCGGCGCAGGGCAAGGACCGCCCCGTGCTGCTGATCGGCCGCAGCGGTGCCCTGCTGCTGGGCCTGATGATGACCAGCCGGGACCGGAACAACACTGGATCGTCTGATCCGCGGTACCTGGACGTCGGTACCGGGCCGTGGGACAGTAAGGGCCGTCCCAGCGAAGTTAAACTGGACCGGGTGCTCCGCCTGGAACCGGAGAGCATCCGCCGTGAGGGCGCAGTGATGGATGAGCGGGCGTTCGGCCGGGTAGTCCGCGCACTGGCAAAGGTGCGCCCGGCGCGCTGAGCGCCGGTTGGCATTCCGGCACCGAATCTCTGCTAACATTTATTGCTGTGTGTCCGCGCAGGTCGACGGGCACTTCAGTTCAGGCGCCATTACGGTATCCCCACGCCGCTCAGTCAATGTCTGGTCTGAAATACCCTCACCGACCAAGTCCGCAATACAAAGAGAGTTTATAAGTGGCCAATATTAAGTCCCAGAAGAAGCGCATCCTCACCAACGAGAAGGCGCGTCAGCGTAACAACTCGGTGAAGTCCGAGCTGAAGACCGTCATCAACAAGGTTGATGTTGCAGTCAAGGCCAGCGACAAGGATGCAGCAGCCGAAGCGCTGAAGACCGCCAGCCGCAAGCTGGACAAGGCCGTCAGCAAGGGCGTAATCCACAAGAACAACGCTGCCAACCGCAAGTCGGCCATCTCCAAGAAGGTCAGCGCGCTCTAAGCAGCAAGCTAGCAAGACTTCCGGCGCGGCCGGTCCTTCGGGACCGGCCGCGCTTTGGTTTAAGTCCAGGCTTTTACCGGCCCGATGCCGCCAGGGCAATTACGGTCACGGCGCGTTCCACCGCGTACACGGGGTCCCGTCCGGCGCCCTTGACCTGGGCGTCTGCTTCGGCGAGGGCCTGCACTGCTTCGATGAGGGACTCCGAGGAAAACCTCTGCGCATCCCGGCGTGCCTGATCCACCTGCCACGGTGCCATGCCCAGTTCCTTGGCCATGGACGCGGAGGAACCGCGCAGGTTCACCACGCGGGCCACCGCGCGGACCTTCATGGCCAGGGCGCCGACCAGCGGCACCGGATCGACTCCTGTATCCAGTGCGTGACGCAGCATGGACAGCGCCTGGGCCGCCCGGCCGGCCAGGGCGGCGTCTGCCACCTTGAAGGCCGTGGCTTCGACCCTGCCTCCGTAGTAGCGTTCCACCAATTCTTCGGTGACCCCGCCGGTGGCGTCACTGATCAGCTGCTGGCAGGCCGCAGCCAACTCGGACAGACTGGAACCCACGGCGTTCACCAGTGCGCGGGCGGCAGCCGGATCTATGCGGCGGCGGGCGGACCGGAATTCGGAGGTGACGAACTCGAGCTTTTCTGCATCCTTCTTGAACGGCTGGCATTCCACCACCGGAGCACCGGCAGCCTTCACGGCGTCCAGCAGCTTTTTGCCGCGGTTGCCGCCGCTGTGGTGCAGCACCAGGACTGCGTCCGGGGACGGATCCTTCAAATAGGCAAGGGTTTCGGTGAGGAAGTCTTCGTTCATGGAGGCCAGGTTCACGGCTTCAATGAGTTTGGCTTCGCCGAAGAGTGAGGGGCTGGACTGCAGGGTGAGTTCCCCCGAGGCGTAGGAAGCGGCGTCGAACTGCACCAGCTCGGTGTCCGGCTGCTTCTCCCGCAGCGCCGCCCGTAGCCGGTCCCGGGCCCGGGACGCCAGGTAATCTTCGGGGCCGGCCAGCAGGATAACCGGGGCCGGTTCGACCTCCCGCCACGACACCGTGCGCGAGGAGGTTTTGCTGCCGGAGCTGCGTTTGGAAGGGACGGCCGGATTCACAGCAGGTGCTCCTGGGATTGTGCTGGCGGCGGGGTTGCGGAACCCGCCGGGATCAGTGGATCTGAGCATACCCGCACTGCGGATATCCTCCCTCCAAGATTCTCACGCCGGTCCGCGGGCACCAACTCAGGGCTCCGCGCCGGTTCCGGAGAGCCGGTGACCGTCCCGAAGCCATCAATCCACCGTCCGGTCACGGCGGCAGCCCGCTGACCTGGAGGGCGTCCTGGCGCCGTGCCACCAGGACGGTCCCCAGCTCATCCGTCCGTGCTACAGCTGCGCCGGCGCTTTCCAGTCCCTGGACAATCTGCGGGGCCGGATGTCCGTAGTCGTTGTCCGCTCCGACCGAAATCAGCGCCAGCGACGGATGGGCTGCACGCAGCCACCCGTCGCCGCCGTTGCGGGCACCGTGATGGGCCACCTTCAGCACATCCACTCCGGCCTGCAGGACGGGGTGGGATGCCAGGACCGCAGCGGCGGCGTCCGTTTGGGCGTCTCCGGTCAAAAGCACCGTCAGGGGCGGCCGGCCCGGGTCCGCAGCGGCAACAGTAAGCAGCAGGACGGCGCTGGCATTGTTCTCATCGTCCTCCCCCGCACCCGGCGTTGCCCGTCCTGAGGCTGTTTCCGGCGGCCAGAGAACTTCCCAGCGCACCATGCCGGCGGTACCCGTCATGCCCTCACTCAACCGGGTTCGGGGCGCCGATGAGCCGGACAGTGCCTCCTCCAGTTCCGGGGGCAGCGTGGACGACGCCGTGGAATAACCAATCTCCCGCACGCTGCGCCCGGACAGGACACCGGCGGTGCCGCCGTAGTGGTCCAGATGGGCATGCGTTATCACCAGCAGGTCAATGCTTTGCACGCCCAGCCGGTCCAGGCAGTTATCCATGTCCTCGGGCTCACCGCCCGCATCCACAACGACGGCGCTCCCCGGCCCGGTGCGGACCGCCAGTCCGTCGCCCTGCCCCACATCGCACGCAGCCAGCACCCACTCCTTCACCGGCACGGCCGGCCCCTCCCCCGCACCCCGTAGGACCAGCACCGTCCCGGCAGGCAGGACCAGGACAATGACCGCACCGGCCACGGTCCAGCGGTTAGCGTTCCAGCGGTTAACGTTCCGGCGGTTAACGTTCCGGTGCCGGAACCAGGGCAGTGAGGGCCCTTGCCGGCGCGGAAGGTCCCCGTGGTGCCGGTTCCTCCGGGACAAGTACAGGATCCCGCCTGCGGCGCCGGCTGCGGCCGTCCCCATCAGCACGGCTCCGGGTCCGCCTGCCGGCCACGGCGCCAGGGCGCCCGGCACGGATTCGAAGGCACGGGCGGTCCCGGCGACCCACCAGGCCCCTGCGGCCGCGACCGCCAACGGGATTCCGGCAGCGGCCGGTGCCAACCCGACCACTGCCACGGCCAGCATTCCCGTGATGGTTACGCCCGGGACGACCGGTGCAGCCACCAGATTGGCAGGCACCGAATACACCGGCAATTGCGGCTGGAGCAGGACCAGGACCGGGGCGCAGAACAGCTGCGCCGCGACCGGCACCGTCAGTGCTGCCGCGAACCACAGCGGAAGCCGACGGGACAGCACCCGCAGCAGGTGCGGCCCCAGGAGCACCAGTCCCAGTGTGGCGCAGACCGACAGAATGAACGCGTAGCTCGTGCAAAGCCAGGGGTCGATGAACAGCAGGACCGTGATGGACAGGAACAGCAGGGCCACCGGCAGGCGCCCGCGTCCGGATAGCACCGCCAGGGTGCCCAGCCCGCCCATAACCGCTGCCCGAAGCACGCTCGGATCGGGCCGGACCAGCAGGACAAACGCCGCCAGTCCGGCCAGCGCCAGCAGCACGGCGGCTGCACGGGGCAGGCGCGCGGCCCTGGCGGCCAGGAAGATGAAGGCCAGCAGGTAGGAGCAGTTGGCGCCGGAGACCGCCGTCAGGTGGGTCAGGCCGGTAGCCTTCATGGATTGGCTCAGATCCGGGTCCAGGGTGCTGCGGTCGCCGAGCACCATGCCCGCCAGCAGTCCGTCCACGGATACTCCCCGGTGGGCGGCGGCCTGCACGAAATCGTCCCGCAGCTGTGCCGTTGCACCGTACCAGCCGCCTCCCGGATGGATGTCAGGATCTGTGGCTGCACGCATCAGCGCAAGGTTCCGGTCTCCGGGCTGCAGCTTCTGCAGGGTTCCGGCACTGCTGAACCGGTCGCCCCAGCGGATCGCGGCGTATTCTTCACCGCCCACTACGAGGATGGGCGCTGATGTTCCGAAACGCTTACCGTCCGCAGCGGCGGTTTCGGCGACTGCGTCAACAAGGTACCGGGACTGCCCGGTGAAGCGGTCTGCTGCGGCCGGCCGGGCATCGGACACAGCACGGAAGTCAGCACTGATTGACCTTTCCCCGGCGATGAGACCGGAAACGGGACCGCTGCTGCGCTCGGTCAAAGCACCGGCAGCTCCGGCACAGACAAGCGCTGCAGCGGCCATCGGCACGGCGGCGCCCCGCAGGAGAGCAGCACCGCCCGCCCGCCGGCGCGCTGCCAGGGCAAGCGCCGCAATACTCCCAGCAGCTGCCGCAGCAGCCAGCAGCAAACCGGTTTCCGGGGCCAGCCGCACTGCGCAGAAGGCAGCAGCCCAGGCTGCGGCGGCAGTTGGCAGAAGCCGCAGTTCCAGCACCCGCGCCGGCGGTTCGGTTGTCTTTTGTCCGCGCTGATTCCTGGCCGGCGAACGTGCGGCTGCCACAGCGGGAGCAGGCGCAGCTGATACTGATCCCAAGGCGGAAGCCACATACCGGTCCCAGGTGCCCCTTTGACCCATGCCGAAGCTGCTAAACCGTGACCAGGGGCAGGAGCGCCGCCATCATGGCTTCCCCAATGCCGGGCACCGCGTCCAAATCCTCCGGCCGGCTGAAGCGTCCGTGCTCTGTCCGCCACGCGATGATCCGTTCGGCCAGCACCGGCCCCACCCGCGGCAGCTCCTGCAGCTGCGCGGAGTCGGCGGTATTGAGGTTGACCGGGGGAACCGGCTCCGGGCGCCGCGCCGGCACCCGCCCCAGTACCGCCGCTAATCCCAGGCACTCCCCCGCTACCCCCTCCGCGCTCCGCTGCCGTTCCAGCTGCGGGCGGAGCAGCCTCGCCGATCCGGGGCACCAGCACCATGGCACCGTCTTCCAGCACCGCAGCCAGGTTCACCGCTGCAAGGTCGGCATCCGCCGCTGAACCGCCGGCTGCGTCAACGGCATCCACAATCCTGCTTCCGGCCTCCAGGCGGACCACCCCGGGCCGTTGGACAGCTCCCGCGACGTGAACCACTACTACGCCGGCCCCACCGGACGCTGTTGCCGGCCCGGACACGCGGGCGGCTTCTGCGGGGGCATCCGGTGCCGGTGCCGTACCCGTTGCGGAACTGCCGGCGCCAACAGGTGGCTGCGTTGAGGCATCCGGCTCCTCAAGATCAACGGACGCAACCGGTACCGGATTCCGGTCCCTGAGCAGATACACGGCTGCCCCGCATCCCAGCAGCAGGCACACCGCCAGTACTGCGGCGGGCAGCGTGAAGGCCCACCGGCGTCGCGTGCCGGGAGAATCATCGGGTGCATCCTCTGCGTTCTCGGGAGTAGCCGGCAGATCCGGTTCCGGTTCGCTCCCCTGCCAGGTGGTTTCCCATCGGTGCTGTGCCATGGGAATAAACTAGGTGGAAAACGGCCCATCCAGCTCTCCGCGTGCCTGCAACCGGGGATTCCGTCGCTGCGCCCGGGACGCCGGCGCCCCTGTGGAGGAAGCCCCTCAGGACGACGGCGACGCCGGCGATTCCGGCGGTGCGCTGACCGGTGCGGCAAGTGCCCCGCGCTCACCCGATATGGGCGCACGGTCCCCGACAACCGCGACCGCCAGTACTCCCAGCCCCACGTGGGCGGCAAGAACCGCAGGAAGCGGGCAGATAAGGATCTCGACTTCGGGTGAAGCTGCCCCGATGAGGCCGGCCAGCCGTTCGGCTTCGGAGGCATTGCCGAAATGGTGCACGGCCGCACGGACCTTCCCGGTCCGCGCGGCGATGTCCTGCTGCACCAGTTCGGCGAGCCGGGCGAGTGCCTTCGGGGCGGTCCGGACGCGTTCCAGCGGCAGGACCTTCCCGTCGCGGACCACGAGGATCGGCTTCACGGCGAAGAGGGTCCCCAGCCAGCCGGCTGCCGCCCCGATACGCCCGCCGCGCCGCAGCTGGTCCAGGCTTGGCACATAGAAGAGGATGTTCGAATCCGCGCTCACTGCCCGGGCGCAGGCAGCCACGGCCTCGGGCGGACAGCCGGCACGGGCGCTTTCGGCTGCTGCGGCAACGGCAAAACCGAGTCCCATGGCCGCCGTCGCACTGTCGATAACCTCCACGGGAACAGCTGCCGAGCGGGCGGCAAGCCGCGCGGAGTCCACTGTGCCGGACAGCTGGCCGGAGAGGTGGACGGACACTACGGAGCTGCATCCGGCAGCAGCCAGTTCGGCGTAGGCCGCCTCAAACCGGCCCGGCGCCGGCCGTGAAGTGCGCACCTCGTGTCCCTGGGCCAGGGCCAGGGCCAGGGCAGGGATCAGTTCCTCGGATCCCTCACCGTAAATCTGGTCTCCGATCATGACCGGCATGGGAACAACCCGCACAAACGGTGCCACCTTGGCTGCGTCCGCCCACCCCGGGGGCAGGGCGGCAGCGGAATCCGTCACCACTCCCACGGACGGCCCGGGGACGGCGGCGGTTTCCCGCTGCCGTCCCTTGGCCCGCGATGCGAGCCGTTCCAGCCAGTCCATGGTTGTCCGGGGCCTAGGCCGGGACGATGTTGACGAGTTTCGGCGCCCGTACAATAACGGTCCGGATGCCGCGCCCGTCAAGGGTCCGCTGCACTGCCTCGGACGCCAGCGCGGCTTCGCGCAGGTCCTCCTCGGAGATGTCCGCGGCAACCTCGAGCCGGTCCCGGACCTTGCCCTGGACCTGGACCACGGCGGTCACCGTGTCCTGCACCAGCAGCGACTCGTCGACCGTGGGCCAGCCGGCGTTCACCACGGAGGCTTCGCGGCCCAGCAGGCTCCACAGATCCTCCGCTGTGTACGGGGCGAACAGGCTCAGGATCACGGCCACGGCTTCGGCAGCTTCGCGCACTGCCGGATCGGCGCCGCCCGCACCGGAATCAATGGCCTTGCGGGTGGCGTTGACCAGTTCCATCAGCTTCGCCACCACCACGTTGAACTTGTTGTTCTCCAGCAGTTCGGTGGCCTCGGCGACGGTCCGGTGCGTTAGCGACCGCAGCTTCTTGTCGCCGCCGGAGTAGTCGATGCCCGGTTCGCTCGTAATGTCCTGCCCCAGGCGCCAGGCGCGGGCCAGGAACTTAGCGGAGCCCGACGGCGAGACGTCGGCCCAGTCGACGTCGTCTTCCGGCGGCGAGGCGAAGATCATGGTCAGCCGCACGGCGTCGACGCCGTACTTGTCCAGCTGCTGGCCCAGGTCCACACCGTTGCCCAGCGACTTGGACATGGCCTTGCCGCCGTTGAGGACCTGGCCCTGGTTCAGCAGCGAACCGAACGGTTCGCTGGTTTCCAGCAGGCCCATGTCGTGGACCACCTTGGTGAAGAACCGTGCGTAGAGCAGGTGCAGGATGGCGTGTTCGACACCGCCCACGTACTGTCCGACCGGCATCCAGTTCTTCGCCGCCTCCGGATCAAAGGGTCCGTCGGTGAAATGCGGGGATACAAAGCGCATGAAGTACCAGGACGAGTCCACGAAGGTGTCCATGGTATCGGTGTCGCGCTTGGCCGGGCCGCTGCACTTGGGGCAGGCAACGTTGACCCATTCCTCGGCGGAGGCCAGCGGCGAGGTGCCCTTGGGGGCCAGGGCTTCGCCCTTCAGCCCGGTGGGCAGGGTGACGGGCAGCTGGTCATCCGGAACCGGAACCTCGCCGCACTCGGCGCAGTGGATGATGGGGATGGGGGTGCCCCAGAACCGCTGGCGGGAGAGCAGCCAGTCGCGCAGCCGGAAGTTCACGAACTTCTCGCCCGTGCCCTGCTCTTCGAGCATGGCGATGGCGGCCGGGATCGCTTCGGACTTCGGCAGGCCGTCCAGGGCGCCGGAGTTGATCAGGGTGCCTTCGCCGGTGGTGGCAGTGCCGCTGACGGCGGGATCTTCTTCGCCGGTGTCCAGGACCGCCCGCACGGGCAGGTCGAAGGTCTTCGCGAAGTCCAGGTCGCGCTGGTCGTGCGCGGGCACGGCCATGATGGCGCCGGTGCCGTAGTCGGCCAGCACGTAGTCCGCGGCCCAGACGGGCAGCTTCTCCCCGTTGAGCGGGTTCACGGCGTAGCGGCCGGTGAAGACGCCGGTCTTGGTGCGTTCGGTGGACTGGCGTTCGATGTCCGAGAGAGCCTTGACCTGCTCGCGGTAGGCCAGCAGGGAATCCATGTTCCCGTCAGTGGTCAGCTCAACCGCCAGCGGAGCGTCTGCAGCCACCACGAAGAAGGTGGCACCGGCCAGGGTGTCCGGGCGGGTGGTGAAAACGGTGACCTGTTCCTCGGGCTTGCCCTCGGCAGCCTCGATCGCGAAGCGGACGTGGGCGCCCTCCGAGCGGCCGATCCAGTTCTTCTGCATGGCCAGCACGCGCTCGGGCCAGTGCCCCTTGAGCTGCTCCATGTCATCGAGCAGCCGGTCCGCGTACTCGGTGATCTTGAAGTACCACTGGTTCAGGGACTTTTTGGTGACCTGGGTGCCGCAGCGTTCACAGGCGCCGTTGACTACCTGCTCGTTGGCCAGCACGGTCTGGTCCTTCGGGCACCAGTTGACCGGGGAGTTCTTGCGGTAGGCCAGCCCGCGCTCGTAGAACCGGGTGAACAGCCACTGGGTCCAGCGGTAGTACTCCGGGTCGGAGGTGTGGATGCGGCGGGACCAGTCAACGCTGATGGCGTAGCGCTTGAAGGATTCCGCCTGCGTTTCAATGTTGCGGTAGGTCCAGTCGCTGGGGTGCGCATTGTTTTTGATGGCGGCGTTTTCAGCCGGCAGGCCGAAGGAGTCCCAGCCGATCGGGTGCAGCACGTCATAACCGAGCTGGCGCCAGTACCGGGCAACGACGTCGCCCATCGCGAACGCTTCGGCGTGCCCCATGTGCAGGTCGCCGGAGGGGTAAGGGAACATGTCCAGCACGTAGCGGCGTTCGCGGGAGCCGTCATCGGCAGGGGTGAAAACGCCAAGGTCCTCCCAGACCTTCGGCCATTTCTGTTCGATGGCCGCGAAACTGTAGACGGCCTCTTCCTGCTGATCAGTCTGTGACTGCGTGCTCACTATGTTTCGCCTCTGTCCTGAATGAAAAAATCTTGATCCGCGCTCCGGGCCGATGCACCGGAAAACCTGGTCCTCCCCAGACACACAAAAGCCCCTCGACAAGCAAGGGGCGGCCGCGCACAGACGGTGCGCGGCTAGCTAAGGAGGAGTACTGCGCTCATTTCTCCACTTTACAACAGAGCGTGCGCTCCGGAAGCAGGATGCCGGGGTGAGCCGCAGGGGGAAATTCTGCCCGGCAGCGTATCTTTTCCCCTGCTCCGTGCGTCTACCGGTTAAAGGCTGTGGCGCAATGCCATTGTTGGTTCAGGACCGCCGGGGGCGGCCTGGGAAAAGGAGCGAAATGTCAGTGGATACAAACCCTGCAGTGTCATTGGCGGGCACGGAAAGCGGCAGTGCGGGACTGGGTGGCATTCCGCGCCAACTGCGGCAGGTCCGGCGCGATTTCCTGCTCGCCCTGGAGCCGGTCCGCCCTTCCGTTTACCGTTACTGCCGAAGCCTGGCGGGGAACGTGTGGGACGCCGAAGACCTGCTCCAGGAAACCTTGACCAAGGCATTGGCCGAGGCGTCCCAGCGGCACGAACCGATCCGGAACCTGCAGGCGTGGCTGATCCGCATAGCCACCAACACCTGGCTGGACACCGTCCGGCGCAGCACCAGGAACACTGTGGCGGACTTCAGCGCCCCGGAGATGGACCGCGCGGACGACGGCGTCGCCGATCCGCTCACCGCCGTGGCGGTGGAGGCCGCCCTCCGCCGGCTGGTGGATGTCCTGCCCCCGAAGGAACGTGCCTGCGTGGTCCTCAAGGACGTATTCGGCTATTCACTGGCCGAAACCGCGGATGTCCTGGATACCAGCGCCGGTGCAGTGAAATCGGCCCTGCACCGCGGCCGGAACACGCTGGCGGCTGCCCAGGAGGCGCCGTCGCATTCCGACGGCTCGTCCGGCGGTCCCGCGGCTGTGGCGGTGCCTTCGGCCGGGCACGCCGAACTGCTGCGCCGGCTGGCGGATGCGTTCAACTCCTACGACATTGAGGCCATGGTCAGCCTGTTCCTGGCGAACGGCCGCACGGAGGTGGTGGGCAATGTCAGCGAAACCGGACACGAGGAAATCCGCACCGGTTCCCTGGACCACACCTTCGGCCCGGAGGCGCCCGAGATCTACCGGGCCACCGTGCACGAGTTCGACGGCGAGGAGGTCATCCTGCTCTGGGAACGGCCCAAGGACAGCCCTGACGCAGCGGAAGTGGTGGCCGACGTCGTCCGGATGCGTGCCGCGGAAGGCGTGCCGCTGATTGCGGAGACGAAGGTCTATTTCTTCTGCCCGGAGCTGCTGGAAGAAGTGGCCGGGGGCCTGGGACTGCCTTTCAAGACCAACGGCGTGTCCTACTTCTGACCGGCAGCTTCAGTGGCTTCCTGCGCTTCCCGGGCCCGAGTGGCGTCCACGGCAATGTCGCAGCCGCTGTTGCCCGCTCCGACTATCAGCACACGTTTCCCGGCCAGCATGGACGCGTTCTTGTAGTCGGCCGAATGCCGGATTGCGCCGGCAAACTCCCCCGGAAACACGGGGACGCTGGGCTCGTGCAATGTTCCGGAGGCCACCATCACGGCGCTGAACTGCCTGGAGATGGCGGTGTCCCGGGTAGTCGGGGTTTCCGGCCACATGGAGAACTCGCCACACTGCCGCCTGCGCGGCACAACGCAGAAGGCCCCGGCGGTAACCGCCGGGGCCTTCTGCGTCATGCTTTGCGTGGTATTAGTTCACGTCAGCGTCAACCCAGTCGAAGGTCTTGGTGACGGCCTTCTTCCAGTTGCGCATCTGCCGTTCGCGCTCGGCATCTTCCATGGCGGGGCTCCAGCGCTTGCCTTCATCCCAGTTGCGTCCAAGCTCGTCAGTGTCGTTCCAGAATCCAACGGCCAGGCCGGCGGCGTAGGCCGCACCCAGGGCCGTGGTCTCGATGACCTTGGGACGCACCACGTCCACGCCGAGGATGTCTGCCTGGAACTGCATCAGGGCGTCATTGGCAACCATGCCGCCGTCCACGCGAAGTTCGGTCAGCGGAACACCGGAGTCGGCATTCACGGCGTCCAGCACTTCGCGCGTCTGGAAAGCGGTGGCTTCCAGCGCGGCGCGGGCAATGTGGTTCTTGTTCACGTAGCGGGTCAGGCCAACCATGGCACCGCGGGCATCGGAACGCCAGTACGGGGCAAACAGGCCGGAGAACGCCGGAACGATGTACACGCCGCCGTTGTCGTCCACCTGGCGGGCCAGTTCCTCGATTTCCGGGGCGCTGTTGATCATGCCCAGGTTGTCGCGCAGCCACTGGATCAGCGAACCGGTGACAGCGATGGAACCTTCCAGTGCGTACACCGGCTTGGCGTCGCCCAGCTGGTAGGCCACGGTGGTGATCAGGCCGTTTTCGGAACGGACAATCTCCTCGCCGGTGTTGAAGATCAGGAAGCAGCCGGTGCCGTAGGTGTTCTTGGCGTCGCCCTGGGCGAAGGCGGCCTGACCGAAGGTGGCGGCCTGCTGGTCGCCCAGGATGCCGGCGACCGGGGTTTCGCGGAGCAGCTGCGACCCGGCAACCATGCCGTAGACCTCGGACGAGGAACGGATCTGGGGCATCATGGACTTCGGCACGCCGAATTCCTTGAGGATGTCCTCATCCCAGGTGAGTGTCTCAAGGTTCATGAACAGCGTCCGCGAAGCGTTGGTCACATCGGTGATGTGCGCGCCGCCGTCGGGGCCGCCCGTCAGGTTCCAGACGATCCAGGAATCCGTGTTGCCGAAGATGAGGTCCCCCGCCTCGGCCCGCTCGCGGGCCCCTTCAACATTGTCCAGGATCCACTTGATCTTCGTGCCGGAGAAGTACGTTGCCAGCGGCAGGCCCACGGTGTTCTTGAAGCGGTCCAGGCCGCCGTTCTGCGCCAGCTCGTCAACGATGGGCTGCGTACGGGTGTCCTGCCAGACAATGGCGTTGTACACGGGCTCGCCGGTGTTCTTGTCCCAGACCACCGCGGTTTCGCGCTGGTTGGTGATACCGACGGCGGCGATGTCGTGCCGGGTCAGGTTCGCCTTGGAGAGGGCGGTGCCGACTACTTCGCGGACGTTGGTCCAGATTTCCTGCGGATCGTGCTCGACCCAGCCGGCGTGCGGGAAGATCTGCTCGTGTTCCTTCTGGCCCGTGGAAACGATGTTTCCGTCGTGGTCGAAGACGATGGCCCGGCTGCTGGTGGTGCCCTGGTCGATGGCGATGATGTACCTGGGATTATCAGGCATTGTTTCTGCTCCTTGCGGTGGGGGTATATGGGGTGACCGCGGGCGGCGGCCGGTGCGCTACAGCGAAATTTCCGGGAGGGGAATCTGGGCGCCGAGGAAGCCGCCCAGGGCGCCGCCGATCAGCGGACCCACCACGGGGACCCAGGCGTAGGCCCAGTCGCTGTTGCCCTTGTGCCGGATGGGCAGCAAGGCGTGGACGATGCGCGGACCGAGGTCACGTGCCGGGTTGATGGCGTAGCCGGTGGGGCCGCCGAGGGAGGCACCGATGCCGAGCACTACCAGCGCCACGGCCAGCGGACCCAGTTCGGTCGGTGTACCTGCGAAGGCAATAATCGTAAAAACAAGCACGAAGGTGCCGATAATTTCGGTAACGAGGTTCCAGCCGTAGGAACGGATGGCCGGGCCGGTGGAGAAAACGCCCAGGATGTTGGCGGCGTCGGGTTCGTCGTCGAACTGCTTCTTGTACGCCAGCCATGCGACGAAGGCACCAATAATGGCGCCGGCCATCTGGCCCGCGAAGTAGGTCAGGGCCGCACCGAAGGACACCTCGACACCGGGGGCAAATTCATCGGCACCGCTGGCCCACAGGCCCACGGTGACGGCCGGGTTGATGTGTGCGCCGGAAATGGCGGCAGCGTAAACACCGGCAAACACACCGATGGCCCAACCCCAGTTGACCATCAGGAAACCGCCGCCGGCACCCTTCGTCTTGGCCAGGGCAACGTTGGCTACGACACCGCAGCCAAGAATGATGAGGATGGCGGTTCCCGCCAGCTCACTGATAAAAACTTCTCCCAGAGTCACCATCGACTCCTCCGATCATTTGTGGCATTCCGCGCCCCAGACGGGTGGGCGGATTTCTTTGGTTCTATGCAACCAATCTTTTGCAAGAAGCGCCATTACCTTAGCGGACCTCTTTGGCGGCACGCCAATTACAGCACGGCAAAACAGGTAGTCAGGTCCGATTCGGCTGGCGGGCGCCCACCTCGGTAAAGTCATCTTATGCAGCCGGCACCTCGAATCGAGCTCAATAACGGCGTCCTGATGGACCAAATCGGCTTCGGCACCTACAAGGTTCCGGAAGACAGCGCGGCCGGCCTGTGCCTGACCGCGTTCGACACCGGTTACCGCCATGTGGACACTGCCGCCCTGTACGGCAATGAAACCGGGGTGGGCGAGGCCGTCAATACCTTCACGGACAGCGGCAGCGCCGCCCGCGGGGACATTTTTGTCACCTCCAAGGTCTGGAATACGGACCAAGGCTACGACTCCACCCTGCAGGCCTTCGACGACTCCCTCGCGCGGCTCGGCTTGGACTACTTGGACCTCTACCTGATCCACTGGCCCTGCCCCCGGCGAGGCCTGTTCATTGAAACGTACCGGGCCCTTGAAAGCCTGTACGCCTCCGGCCGGGTGCGGGCGATCGGCGTCTCGAACTTCCAGCCGGCACACCTGGAGCAGCTGATGGATGCCACCGGAATTGTTCCGGCCGTGAACCAGATTGAGCTGCACCCGTGGCTGGCACAGCAGGAACTGCGCGAACTCCATGAGCAGCTGGGCATCCGCACGGTGGCGTGGAGTCCGCTGGGACGCGGTGCTGTCCTGGCCGACCCGGTCATCGGGCAAATAGCGGGCGAACTGGGCCGGACCCCGGCGCAGGTCATCCTCCGCTGGCACCTGGACCAGGGCAACGTGGTGATCCCCAAGGCCAGCAGCCCGGAGCGGATTGCGGGGAACCTGGACCTGTTCTCCTTCGAGCTGACCGACGCGCACCGGCAGGCGATTAACGGCCTGGACCGCGGCCAGCGGTCCGGCTCCCACCCGGATGAGGTCAATTGATGTCCGCTTCGGCCGTGACCCTCGCACGCACCGCCGTCGTCCGCTCCTTTACCGTGGCGGGCACCGAGCAGTTCTGCTGGGACTTCAGCCCGCTCGACGACGCCGGCGCACCTCCCGTTTTGATGGTCCACGGCTTCCGCGGCGACCACCACGGGCTGCTCCGCATAGTGGAATCCCTCCCCCGCCACCGGGTCCTGGTGCCCGATCTTCCCGGGTTCGGCATTGGCTCCGCCCTGCCCGGCCGGCACGATGTTCCGGCCTACGCCTCCTTTGTCCGGGAGGCCCTCGCCGCATTGGACCTGGGCCCGGACACGGTGCTGCTGGGCCACTCTTTCGGTTCGATCATCTCCTCGCACCTGGCGGCGCAGTCCCCGGAGCTGATCAGCGAACTGGTGCTGGTCAACCCCATCTGTGAGCCTGCCCTGGAGGGACCGAAGGGCATCACCAGCAAGGCGGCGGAGCTGTACTACCGGGCCAGTGCCGCCCTGCCGGAGAGGCCCGGCATGGCACTGCTGCGCAGCCCGCTGATTGTCCGCGGCATGAGCATCATGATGGCCAAGACCCGTGATCCTAGGCTGCGCCGATGGATCCACGGCCAGCACGATGCGTATTTCAGTGCCTTCGCCAACCGCGCGGTGGTCCTGGACGCGTTCCGGGCCTCCATCTCCGCCACGGTGCGCGACGTCGCCGCGCAGCTGGCGATGCCGGTGCTGCTGATCGCTGCGGAACAGGACGATCTCGGATCCGTGAAGGGCCAGCGGAAACTGGCGGCTATGATTCCAGACGCTGAGCTGCACATCCTTCCCGGGGTGGGGCATCTGGTGCACTATGAAAAACCGGCCGAAGCGGCAGCAATAATCGACGATTTCCTGTCCCGGAGGCACACATGAGGATGCGGCTGGCCATCGACGCCCGGTTTACCCGCACGGACCACCACGACGGGATCAGCCGCTACGGCGCCAGCATGATCGAAGCGGTCAGTGAACACGCCGATGTCCTGATGCTGATTTCGGACGAGCGGCAGCTGGCCCTGCTGCCGGACCTGCCGTGGGTCAGGATCAACAGTCCCCTGTCCCCCGCCGAACTGTTCGTGGCCCGGCGGATCAACCGGCTGGGGGCGGATGCGGTGTTCTGCCCCATGCAGACCATGGGCAGCTGGGGACGGAAGTACCCGCTGATCCTTACCCTGCACGACTTGATCTACTACCAGAACCCCGCCCCGCCGTCGTTCCTGCCGCTGCCGGTGCGTGCCCTGTGGCGGCTGTACCACCTGGCGTACTGGCCGCAGCGGCTCCTGCTGAACCGGGCCGACGTCGTTGCCACCATCAGCGAGACCACGCGGGCGCTGATGGAGCAGCACCGGCTGACCAGGCGGCCGGTCCGGATCCTTGCCAATGCACCGCAGCCAGGCGCCGTGCCGCGGACGGCGGATGCCCCTGCGGAACCGTCGCTGCTGTATATGGGTTCGTTTATGCCGTACAAGAATGTGGAAACGGTTATCCGCGGCATGGAGCACCTGCCCGGGTTCACGCTGCACCTGCTCAGCCGGATCAGCGATGCACGGCGGACGGAACTGGAGGCCCTGGTTCCGGCCGGGGCGCAGGTGCGGTTCCACAACGGGGTGACCGATGAGGAATACGATCACCTGCTGCGGCGGGCAACGGCCCTGGTGACCCTGTCCAAGGCCGAGGGCTACGGGCTGCCGGTGATCGAGTCAATGGCGGTGGGCACCCCGGTGGTGGCCAGCGACATTCCGATTTTCCGGGAGGTATCCGGCGGCGCGGCCCTGCTGGTGGATCCGGACGACCCGGCCGCGTTCGCCGGTGCCGTCCGTGAGCTGGCGGTGCCGGAGCGCTGGCAGAAGGCGTCCGACGCCGGCCTGCAGCGGGCGGGCGACTACGGATGGGCGGCTTCCGCGCGGCAGCTGATGGCAGCGGCCGGGGAGGCTGTACGCCTGTTCCCCGGCCGCCGACGTCGTCGTTAGCGCCTGCCGTTAGAGGTTAACGACCATCTTGCCCTTGTTGGCACCCTTCATCAGGTCGATGAAGGCCTGCGGTGCGTTCTCCAGGCCGTCCACGAAGGTTTCGTCGTAGCTGACCACGCCGTCCCGCAGCCAGCCGCCCATCACGGTGTTGAACTCGTCGACATACTGGCTGTAGCTGCCGACGATGAAGCCGCGCAGCGTGATTTCCTTGCCGATGGCGATGGCAAGGTTGCGGGGTCCGGTGGCGGCGCCCTTGTCGTTGTACTGGGAGATGGCCCCGCACATTGCGACCCGGCCGCCCTTGTTCATCACTGAGAGGGCTGCTTCGAGATGTTCGCCGCCAACATTGTCGAAGTAGACATCGATACCGTCCGCACCGGCTGCCTTCTTCAGGGCGTCCTTGACGGGGCCCTCGTGGTAGTTGAACGCCTCGTCGAATCCGAGGTCAAGCAGCCGCTGGACCTTTTCCGCGGAACCGGCGCTGCCGATGACCTTCTTCGCTCCCAGCGCCTTGGCGATCTGGCCTACGAGGGATCCCACGGCGCCTGCGGCACCCGAGACGAAAACCACATCCCCTTCTTTGAACTCCCCCACCTTGGTCAGGCCGATGTAAGCGGTCTGTCCGGGCATTCCCAGTACACCCAGGTAGGCGCTGGCGGGGGCCAGATCCGTGTCAATGACCTTGGTGCGGCGGCCGTCCAGCACCGCGTAGTCCCGCCAGCCAAGGCCGTGGAGCACTATGTCGCCGGGCTTGCGGTCATCCGAGCGGGATTCCACGACCTCGCCGACTGCGCCGCCCTCGAGTGCGGCGTCGAGCTTAAACGGCGGGACGTAGGACTTCACGTCATTCATGCGTCCGCGCATGTAGGGGTCCACGGACATGTGCAGGTTACGGACCAGCACCTGGCCGTCCTGCAGTTCAGGGACCGGCACTTCGGCCAAGCGGAAGTTCTCATCTGCGGGCCAGCCCTCGGGGCGGGAGGCAAGCTGGATTTCACGGCCTGTTTCGGGGTACGTGCTCATGGAGAGGTCCTAACTGTTGGGGTGGATGGACTGTTGGGCTTTGACCACGGACTGCCGCAGCGCGGCATTGACCTTGGCGAGGGTTTCCTGGAGGCTGCGCAGTTCCTCCGGATCCAGGCCGGCGGATGCTGCGACACGGTCCGGAAGGTCGTGGGATTTCTGTTCCAGGGCGCGTCCTGCCTCTGTGAGGTAGACGCGGACCCGGCGCTCGTCCTCAACGGCCCGGCGGCGCTGAAGCAACTGCGCCGCTTCCAGCCGCTTGAGCAGCGGAGAGAGCGTGCCCGAGTCCAGTTCCAGGGACTGCCCCAGGTCACTCACGCTCTGGCCGTCCTGTTCCCAGAGCAGCGTCATTACCAGGAACTGCGGGTAGGTCAGCTTAAGTTCCTCGAGCATTGGACGGTACAGCGCGGTGGCGGCCCGTGAGGCTGAGTACAGCGAGAAGCAGACCTGGCGCTGCAGCGATTCGTTCATGCCTTCCACCGTAGGACACAACTCAGTTGTGTACAACTTAATTGCCTTCGGGGCTGCTGGCGCCTGCCGCCCGGCTGCAGCAGCTGGCGGCAGGTTGCCGCCCCCTCCCGTAGGCTGTGGCCATGCAGGAACCCCTGGCTATTCCCGATTACCGCCGAACCGCACGCCGTCTCCCCTGGGGCCGGCTTCCTGCTGCTGTCCGGGACAGCATTGCCGCTTCCCTTGACGGCGGGGTGTCACTGGTGGAGCCGGCAGGCGGCGGGTTCACCCCCGGCTTCGCTGCGGTGCTCGGGAACAAGAGCGGGGACCGTATCTTCGCCAAGGCGGCCGCGGCGTCGGACGCCTTCATCTACCCTTCCTATCTCCGCGAGTCCCAGGTGGTTCCCCTGATGCTCCCGGGGATGCCTATGCCTGCCCTGCGCAGTGCGCAACGGCTGGTGGCCGACGGCATTCACTGGCAGGTGCTGGTGTACGAGGCCGTGCCCGGACGGATGCCGGGCCAACCTTGGACCGAAGCGGATGTTGCCGCCGTCGAAACCGCCTGCGTCACTGCCGCAGCGCTGCTCACCGACTTCCCGCAGGCCGAAGGCGGGACGCCGGTGGCCGAGGATATGGCCCTGATTCCGACCCGGTTCAAGGCGGTCGCCGACGGCGGAGAGCCGCCATGGTTCCTCCCCGGGCTCAGCGCGGAAGAGGCCGGCGGGTTCCAGGAAGCACTGGACCTGTGTCCCGAGGCACTGGCCGGAGACGCCGTCCTGCACGGCGATCTGCGCGCCGACAACATCCTCATCAGCAACGGACGTGCGCTGTTCTGCGACTGGAATTTCCTGGGCACCGGTGCACCCTGGATCGACTGGGTGGGGGTGCTGCCTTACGCCCGGGCCGACGGTATCGACGCCGATGCCTGGCTGCGCCGGTCCGAACTCACCCGGGACGTGCCGGACGCCTATATTGATGCCTTGCTGGCAGCCCTGCTGAACTACATGATCCACTGGGGCAGCCAACCCGACGTCGACACCAGTCCCCTCCTGCGCATCCACGGACGGCACACAGCCCGGCTGGTGTACGACTGGCTGGCTCGCCGGCAGGGGTAGTGCGGGGCCGCAGGCTATCCCAGCCCCTCCAGGACAAGGGTCAGATGCCGGCGCCAATCGGCGCCGCCGGGCTGGAAATACATGGTCGACATAATCCCGCAGGTGATCACCGGAAAGTCGTCCCAGGTCAGATCCCCGCGCACGGCACCGGAGTCAGCGGCCCTGCGGATGATCCGGGTGACGATGCGGGCAAACTCCGTCTTCTCGGCTTGGACGCCCTCCCATTCGAAAGGCCCGGAACCGAGCAAGGCGAGCTGGAAGCCGGCGTCGTCGTCCGCGGCTTCCAGGTAGCCCACCAGCACGGCCTCAAATGCCGCCCGGGGGTCTTCGATTGCCTCCGCCGAGCGGGCGAGCTCAGACATGCCGCCGAATCGTTCCTGCACAATCGCCGTGAGCAGCTCCTGCTTGTTGGAGAAGTGCCGGTAAAGGGAACCTATGCCGACGCCGGCATGGGCAGCAATTTTGTCCATGTGGACATCGTTGCCGTGGCTGGCGAACAGCTCCCTGGCCGCAGCCAGGATTTTCTGCCGGTTCCTTCGCGCATCGGCACGTAAAGAATCATTCAATGTGGCACTCCTTTGACAAACGGAATTGTAGTTCCGTATCGTGGCGCACACCAAAGCGGAACCGGAACTCCGGTTCCAATACTGCCAAGCAGGATGCCCATTTTCGGAGGAAACCATGATTGTAGTCACCACACCAACCGGCCAGATCGGGCACGCAGTAGTTCAGGGCCTGCTCGCGGAGCGCCAGTCCGTGCGGGTTATTGCCCGGAACCCCGCGGCGCTGCCGGACGGCATCGCCGAAAACGTCGAGGTGTTCGCGGGTTCGCACGGCAACCCTGAGGTCGCCATGGCTGCCTACGAGGGGGCGGATGCCGTACTCCACATCACCCCGCCAGATGTCCATGCAGCGAATGTACGGAGCCACTACCGCGGGTTCGCCGCGGCGTCGGCGGCTGCAATTACCGCAACAGGGGTCAAGCGTGCGGTCGTGGTATCCACCCTCGGGCGGGGGTATACGGCAGAGGCCGGGCACCTCTCCGCTGCCCTGGAGGCGGAAGGGATCATCAACGCAACAGGCGTGCACACCCGCTCCCTGGCCATGCCCTTCTTTATGGACAACCTCCTGAACCACCGCTCATCCATCAAGGACCACGGGATACTCCCCCTGCCCAACGAGCAGGACAAAGTACTGCTGACCGTCGCGACCCCCGACATCGCCCGTGTTGCGGTGGGACTGCTGACAGACCGGACCTGGACGGGGCAGGAGTCGTTACCCGTGGTGGGGCCGGACCTGCTCACCCCACGGCAGATGGCAGGGATTATCTCGGACAGTATCGGCCGGCCCGTGCACTTTGCGCAGGTCAGCTCCGATACCTACCGGTCGACGCTCCTCCAATACGGCATGAGTGAAGGCTGGGTTCAGGGCCTAGCGGACATGGGGGCCGCCCAGAACAACGGCATTTACGACGTGCAGGTCCGAGACCCGCACCGGGTTACCGAAACAAGCTTCGCTGCCTGGGTGGAAACCACGCTCAAACCTGCGCTCTGAATTCCCGTGCCTGCGTTACCTGTGCCGCAGAAAAAGTAGTTGGCACTCCGATCCGTGGAGTGCTAATCTGCTTCCGCAAGTTGAGTGATGCTCACTCAACTTTGGAACAATCGCACAACAAACGCACAACAAAGGCAGAACAACGCTTGAATCAAGCGATCGAATGGAGGAGTTGATACCACATGGCTATGAAGTTTGATCCGTTCCAGGAACTCGACCGGATGGCACAGGCACTGCGCGGTGAAGGAACGCTCCGCGGCATGCCGATGGACCTTTACCGGCAGGGCGACCACTATGTCCTGGCCGCCGACCTGCCGGGCATCGATCCCGGATCCATCGACGTTGATATCGACGGCCAGCTGCTGACCATCCGGGCCCAGCGCACCCTGCACGGAGCCGAAGGCGTCAAGTGGCTCACCCGGGAACGGGAAAGCGGTTCGTTCCTGCGCCAGCTGAACCTGGGGCAGGGACTCGACACCGAGAAGATCTCCGCAAGCTACGAGAACGGTGTCCTGAGCGTAACCATCCCGGTGAGCGAGCGGGCCAAGCCGAGGAAGATCGCGGTGCAGGCAGGCGAAGCCCGTGACGCCGAGGCACACGAGGCCGTCAGCGCGTGACAACCAAGCGGGGTCCCGGGAACTCTCCCGGGACCCCGCTCTTGTACGCGGTTGTTGCCAAGTTCACGCCGCTCAGGTTAGGGACCGTTCCGTGGCCGGCTGGATACTGGAAGGGACTCCTCTTAGTCGCCGCCTCCAGGAAGAAGGGATGGCCTGTGCATATTCCCAAAGTCAATCGGCCCGGCTGGATGATCCACGGCGTGCCCCGCGGACTTCTCGGAAGGCTTGCCCGGCTGGGCAACGCCGCGCAGCTATCGCTCCTCGTGCTGCTCGCGGGCTGCGCCGTCCTGTGTGAACTGCTGTAGCTGTGTGAACTCTTGTAGCGGCTTAAAGGATGTCGGTGCCGTCCACCCGCACGTACACCGGGTCGCCCGTGCGCCGCGCTGATGCTGCGGCCTTGACGGACCGCAACGACGCCGTGATGGACGGGGCCGCAGCATAGGGGAAGAACAGCAGCGTGCGGTACCTGCCGCCGGCTCCGCCCAGCTGCCCGGCCTCCGGTCCCCTGTCCTGGACGCCGCCCGGAAGACCTGCGGAGGGAAGCGGTGCAGGACCAATGGAACGGACCCCCTGAGGCAGGTCCAGCCGGGTACTAAAGGCTTCCAGTGCCTCACGCGAACCGGTCAGCTCCGCATACCGTACAGCAGGAGGCAGGCCTAGTTCCTGCCGCAGCGCCAGTTCGCGCTCCGCTGCCCCCGCAGGGTCCCAGCGCAGCAGGTGCCCAACGGTTGTGCCGTCGTCGGCCGTCACCACCACCAGTCCCTTCTCCCCCGCCGGACGAACCAGCGCGGCGGCGCTGAACCAGCGCCGCAGGGTATCTTCCCCGGCACGCAGGGACTCCCGCGAGAGCATCGCGTTGCCGTCCAGCAGGATGGCCGCCGCGTATCCGCCGGCCGCAACCGGTTCGGCTCCGGGCGTGGCAACCACCAGTGCAGGCGCATCAGGGATCTCGGCCCGCACATGGTCCCCAGCCGATGAAATGACCGTGGTGGAAGGAAAGGCGCGCCCCAGCTCCTCGGCAGTGCGTCCCGCGCCGGCAGTGGAACCGCGCAGCTGTGTTCCGCCGCAGTTGCCGCAGTGCCACATAGGCTCCGGGCGCCCGCACCAGCGGCAGGCGGGAATGCCGTTTCGGCTGGCCAGCCCCAACGGACCGGAGCAGTGCCGGCAGCGCGCGGGTTCCCGGCAGTCCTGGCAGGCAAGGGCCGGAGAGAAACCGGTACGTGCCACCTGGACCAGCACCGGACCGCGGGTCAGCCCGTCCTGGGCGGCCTTCCACGCTGTATGCGGAATCCGGGCCCGGGCCGCCAACGGATCCCGTTCCATGGTGAAGGAGTCCGAGGTGCTGACCACGCGGGGCGCGTGCCCGCGGACGGTGGAGCGCTCGGCCGCGATCCCGGCGGCCCAGCCGCTGGCAACCAGCCGCTGGGCTTCGGTGCTGCGCGAATGCGAGGCAAGCAGGAGCGCACAGTTCTCCAGTTCGGTGCGCAGCAGCAGGACATCGCGTGCATGCTGGTAGGGAGCGCGCTGCTCGGCATGCAGGTCATCGGCGTCGTCCCAGAGCACGGCCAAGCCAAGGTCCGTTACGGGTGCGTAGGCAGCTGACCGGGTGCCGATAGCCACCCGGACGTCACCGTGCAGCAGCTTTAGGAAGCTGCGGTAGCGCGGGGTGGGACCATCCTCCGCAGTCAGCCGCACAAACGCGTCGGCTCCGATGCGTGCGGTCAGGGCAGCCTGAAGCCGGGCCAGGTCCTTGTTGTCGGGCACCACCACTACGGCCCCGCGCCCGGAAATCAGCGTGGACCGGACGGCTTCGGCGATTTCGGCAGGCCAGTCCTGCGGTCCGTATCCGCCCAGTGAGGAGAGCACCGCGCGCGGACTGTGGCCGGCAGCCAGGTGGGTGAGGAAGCGGGGGCCGTGCGGATAACGTGCCAGCGGATTCGCTCCGGCACCTTCCGGTCCGTCAGCCTTACCCGGTGCGGCCGGCGTAGCAGTTTCGCCGTCGGCCGCCGCGTTCTTGCGTGCCGTGAATTCCTTGTCCACACGGGCCGCCCGCGGCGGAATGGCGACGCGCAGCACATCGTGCACCGTGCCCGCGTACCGTGCCGCCACCGCTTCAGCCAGGCGAAGGATCTGCGGGGTGAGCACCGGCTGCGGGGAAATGACCTTACCCAGCGGCATCAGCCGGGCCGTGGTATCCGCTTCCGCGGTCCGTTCGGTGATGAACCCGGGCAGCTCCTGCCCGCCGAACCGGACCTTGACCCGGGCACCGGACACCGCGTCGGCGTCGAGCTCCACGGGAACCAGATAGTCGAACGGCCGGTCCAGGTGCGGCAGGGGCGAGTCCAGCAAGACGCGCGCTATCGGCAGGGCAGGCGCCGGCTGGGCCTTGCCCACTGCCTTGGCCGGCGGCGTGAAGCCGTGCAGCAGCGACAGCTGCACGGCCTCCCCGGACTGGTCCGCTGCCATGCCGGCTACACGTTGAAGTAGCTGCGGAGGTCCTCGACCTTGTCCTTGCGCTCCCAGGTGAACCCTTCATCCTCGCGGCCGAAGTGGCCGTGCGCGGCGGTTCGCTGGTAGATGGGGCGCTTCAGGTCCAGGCCGTTAATGATGCCCAGCGGGCGGAGGTCGAAGACCTCCTGGACGGCGTCGGCGATCCGGGCCGGGTCAACGGTTTCGGTCCCAAAGGTCTCCACGTAGATGCCTACGGGGCGGGCCATGCCGATGGCGTAGGCAATCTGGATTTCCGCACGCCGGGCCAGGCCGGCGGCGACCACGTTTTTGGCCACCCAGCGCATGGCGTAGGCCGCTGAACGGTCCACCTTGCTCGGGTCCTTGCCGCTGAAGGCGCCGCCGCCGTGGCGGGCGAATCCGCCGTAGGTGTCCACAATGATCTTGCGGCCGGTCAGGCCGGCGTCTCCCACGGGGCCGCCGATGACGAACGGGCCGCCCGGGTTGATGATGTGCTGCACATTGGAGACGTCCAGGTCACTGCCAGCGAGCACGGGATTGATGACGTACGCGGCCATGTCGGCCCGCAGCTGCTCAAGGTCCAGGTCTGCGGCGTGCTGGGTGGATACCACCACGGAATCAACGGACACTGGGCGGTCGCCGTCGTAGCCAATGGTGACCTGGGTCTTGCCGTCCGGGCGGAGGTACGGGAGGGTGCCGTCCTTGCGGACGTTGGTCAGGCGCTCGGAGAGCCGGTGCGCCAGCCAGATGGGCGTGGGCATCAGCACCGAGGTTTCATCACTGGCGTAGCCGAACATAATGCCCTGGTCCCCCGCGCCTTGGGCGTCGTACGGGTCCACCACCTTGCCGGTGCGGTTTTCCAGGGAGTTGAACACGCCGGAGGCGATTTCCGGGGACTGCTGGCCAATGGAGACGGACACACCGCAGCGCGCACCATCGAAGCCGTTGGCGGAAGAGTCGTAGCCGATGTCCAGGATGGTGTCGCGGACCAACTGCGGGATTTCGACGTAGCCCTCGGTGGTCACCTCACCGGCAACATGGACCAGGCCGGTGGTCACGAGGGTTTCAACAGCTACCCGGGACTCGGGGTCCACCTTGAGCAGTCCGTCGAGGATGGCGTCACTGATCTGGTCGCAGATTTTGTCCGGGTGGCCCTCAGTGACGGATTCCGAGGTAAAAAGGCGCAGGTTGGACTGCGTCTTGGGAGAGGCAGAAGTAGAAGTCACAGCATTTACTCTACCGGGCACCCCGGACACTCCCGGACCCGGCCGGCCGCGGGGTCAGGACCGGCGGGCAGCCAGTTCGCCGGCAATCCGTGCGACGATGCGCGCCGAGACCTCGGATTTGGTACCGGCGATGGTTCCGGCCGGCTCCAGGTCCGAGTCCTGCGGTGAGAGAATCGTCACCTCGGTTTCGTCCTGACCGAAGACCAGGGACCGGCCCACCCGGTTCAGCACCAGCAGGTCGCAGCCCTTCCGGGCCAGTTTCTTGCGGCCGTATTCCAGGACGTCGGCTGACGCGTCACCGGTCTCGGCGGCGAACCCGACAATAAGCCGCGGTGCGGCGGTGGCGGACGCATCCCGGTCCTGCACCAGTTCGCGCAGGATATCGGGGTTGCGGACCAGGGTAATCACAGGGTCGGGGACGTCGTCGCTCTTTTTGATTTTGGTTTCCACCGTCCGGTCCGGACGGAAGTCGGCCACGGCCGCGGCCATGATCAGCACGTCCGAATCGGCGGCAGCCTCGCGGACTGCCGCACGCATGTCCAGCGCGGTCTCCACGGAAACCAGTTCGACGCCGGCAGGGGCCGGGACGTCCATGTGGGCGGCGATGAGGCGCACCTTGGCGCCTGCGGCAAGGGCGGCCGAGGCCAGCGCGGTCCCCTGCTTGCCGGAGGAACGGTTGCCCAGGAAACGGACCGGGTCCAGGGGTTCGCGGGTGCCGCCGGCGGTGATGGTTACAGTGGTACCGGAAAGCGGGCCCGGCTCCACCGCGGCCAACGCGGCAGCGTAGATCGCTTCGGGCTCGGGCAGCCGGCCCGGACCCGAGTCCTTGCCGGTCAGGCGGCCGACGCCCGGTTCCAGGACCACGGCGCCGCGGCTGCGCAGGGTCGCCACGTTGGCCGCCGTGGCGGGATGGGCCCACATTTCGGTGTGCATGGCAGGTGCGAACACCACCGGGCCCCTGGCCATCAGCAGCGTATTTGTCAGCAGGTCATTGGCCTGCCCCGAGGCGGCGCGCGCCAGCAGGTCCGCCGTGGCGGGGGCGACCACAATCAGATCGGCTTCATGGCCCAGCCGAACGTGGTTGACCTTCTCCACCTCGTCAAAGACCGAGGAGGAAACGGTATTGCCGGACAGTGCCTCCCAGGTGGCAACTCCAACAAACTGCTTGGAGGATTCAGTGGGCACAACGCTGACGTTGTGCCCGGCTTCGGTAAACAACCGCAGCAGCGACGCGGCTTTGTACGCGGCGATTCCGCCGCCAACGCCCAGAACTACGCGCACGCTGCTGCCTTCCCCCGTTGGTGGTGCTGTCTACTCGGCGGTTTCGCTCGGGCGCACCACAAGCATGCCGTCGTTGATCTCGCGCAGGGCGATGGACAGCGGCTTTTCGTTCAGCTTGGTTTCGACCAGCGGGCCAACATACTCGAACAGGCCCTCATGGAGCTGGGAGTAGTAGGCATTGATCTGGCGGGCGCGCTTGGCACCGTAGATGACCAGCGCGTACTTGGAATCGGCGGCTTCGAGCAGGTCGTCGATCGGCGGGTTGATGATGCCTTCAGACACAGGGTTCTCCAAAATTCTTGAACGGGATTCGAGGTTTGTCAGCGCTGGCGCGGACTGATTCCCATGAGTGATACGAGCTCAGCTGCAGCCCGCTGGACGTCATCATTAATGACGGTGTGATCGAACTCGGACTCGGCAGCAAGTTCCAGTTTAGCGGTTTCCAGCCGTTGCTGCTGCTCTTCGGGGGTTTCGGTACCCCGGCCCACCAGACGGCGTACCATTTCGTCCCAGCTGGGCGGGGCCAGGAACACGAAATTCGCCTCCGGCATGGACTTCTTGACCTGGCGTGCGCCCTGCAGGTCAATCTCCAGGAGAACGCTGCGACCATCGGCCATGGCGGCCTCCACGGTGCGGCGCAGGGTGCCGTAGCGGTTGCGGCCGTGGACAACGGCCCACTCGAGCATCTGGTCCTGTTCAATCATGGCGTCGAACTCTTCAGCGCTGACGAAGAAGTAGTGCACGCCGTCTTCCTCGCCGGGCCGGGGTGCCCGGGTGGTGGCTGAGACGGAAAGCCAGACCTCGGGATAATTGTCCCGGATATAGGTGGACACAGTGCCCTTGCCAACTGCGGTTGGACCTGCAAGAACTGTCAGCCGCGGTTGCGACACGTAAACCTCATTCACTCGTGATAAATGCGCTGAAAGACTGCAGCGGTCGAAACCTAGTGGTTCTCCAGCAGCTCGATCAGCGCCTTGCGCTGATGCACGCCCAGCCCCCGGACACGGCGGGTGGTCGCTATACCTACCGTAGCCATTATTCCAGCTGCGCGGCGCTCCCCTACACCGGGCAGGGCGCGGAGCAGGTCCATGACCTTCAGCCGGCCTACGGCCTCCTCCCCCGAACGGGAGAGGATCACTTCTTCAATACTGAGGTCACCGGACTTGATGCGTGACTTGACCTCGGCCCGTACGGCCCGGGCGGCAGTGGCTTTTTCCCGGGCCCGGGTACGCTCGGCTTCGGTCAGGGGCTTGAGGTTCAAAAGGGACTCCCGGACGACGACGTACCGCTGTCAGCGGCTCTGCTGGTAGGACCGAACCTATCCGCAATCGAAGCCCAATTGCAATGGAGCGGGCTTTCGGCGCAGACGGCGCGCAGTTACGGTTCGGCTGCCAGCTCCGCGCCGGCCCGTACCGCCGCTGCCTGCAGCAACCGCGGATCCGGTCCGGCCTGCAGGATGCCGCGGCTGGAGGTAGCCAGGACATTGGGATACGCCGCTCCGAAGGTTTTGCGCAGGTCTGCGGCCGTGGCGCCTTGGGCACCCAGGCCCGGCGCCAGCAGGGGCGCGCGGGATGCGGCCAGGTCAATGTCCAGCCCGTCCAGCACCCCGGCCCCCACCGTCGCGCCGACCACCAGGCCCACCGGGCCCAGCCCATCCGGGGTCCGGGCGTTTTCCGCGGCGGCGGCATCAACCACGCGTGCAGCCACCGAGCGTTCCCCGTGAGCGTTGCCGGCGTGCTGCACCGAGGCACCTTCCGGGTTGGACGTCAGTGCCAGCACAAACACACCGCGTCCGCTGCCTGCTGCGAGATCCAGGGCCGGGCGCAGCGATTCGAAGCCGAGATACGGGCTGAGCGTCACGGCGTCGGCAGCCAGGACGGAGCCGTCCCGCAGCCAGGCATCGGCATAGGCAGCCATGGTGGAGCCAATGTCGCCGCGCTTGGCATCGGCAATGCTGAGCATCCCCGCGTCGGCGCACGCCGCCAGCAAGCGCTCCAGGACCGCCAGGCCCGCCGAGCCGTGGCGTTCGAACAGGGCCACCTGCGGTTTGAGTGCGGCGGCGTGCCCGGCCACCGCCTCCAGGACGGTCAGCGAGAAACGCTCCAGCCCGGCGGCGTCGTCGTTAAGTCCCCAGTCCGCCAAGAGGCCCGGATGTGGATCAACGCCCACGCACAGCTGCCCGCGGCGGTCCATGGCCGAGCGCAGCCGTGCGCCGAACTGACGGCGTGCCTCAGGCACCTGCGGCGGCCTTCAGGCGCGCGGCATGCTCCTGCAGCGAGGTGACATCCCATTCATAGGAGCGCATCGCCTCAATGGCCTGCACCGCGGCGCCGAACTCGGACACCGTGGTGACCACCGGGCAACCGATGGAGGTGGCAGCGGCACGGATCTCGTAACCGTCGCCGCGGGCCTGGCCGCCGGAGGGAGTGTTCACCACCAAGTTGATCTCACCTGCGGTGATGAGGTCGACGACGGTGCCTTCCCCGTTGGGGCCGGTCCCCTCGGCAACCTTCCGCACCACGGTGGCGGTGATGCCGTTGCGGCGCAGTACATCGGCGGTGCCGCCGGTGGAGAGGATTTCGAAGCCGAGGTCGCTCATCAGCTTCACCGGCATGATGATTGAGCGCTTGTCCCGGTTGGCCACGGATACAAACACCTTGCCGGCGGTGGGCAGGGCGCTGTTGGCTGCGGCCTGGGACTTGGCGAAGGCCGTGTCGAAGTATTTGTCGATGCCCATGACCTCGCCGGTGGAGCGCATTTCCGGGCCGAGCAGGGAATCCACCACAGTGCCCTCGGGCGTGCGGAACCGGCTGAAGGGCAGCACGGCCTCCTTCACGGCCACCGGGGCGTCCAGCGGCAGGGTGGAGCCGTCGCCGTCGGCGGTCAGCTTTCCGGCGGCCCGCAGTTCAGCGATGGTGACGCCGGTGCCGATCAGGGCGGCGGCCTTGGCCAGCTGCACTCCGGTGGCCTTGGAGACGAACGGGACCGTGCGGGAGGCCCGCGGGTTGGCTTCGATGACGTACAGGACGTCGGAGGCCAGCGCGAACTGGATGTTGATCAGGCCGCGCACGCCCACGCCGGCGGCGATGGCCCGGGTGGCTTCGCGGACCCGGGCGATGACGTCGGTGCCCAGGGTGATGGGCGGCAGCACGCAGGCGGAGTCGCCGGAATGGATGCCGGCTTCCTCGATGTGCTCCATGATCCCGCCCACGTACAGGTCGGTGCCGTCGAAGAGGGCGTCCACGTCGATCTCGATCGCATCCTCGAGGAACCGGTCCACCAGCACCGGGTGGTCCGGCGTGATTTCGGTGGCGTTGGTGATGTAGCGGGACAGGTTTTCCTCGTCGTACACGATTTCCATGCCCCGGCCGCCCAGCACATAGGAAGGCCGGACCAGCACCGGGTAACCGATTTCGTCCGCAACCTTCTTCGCGTCCTCAAAGGAGACGGCGGTACCGTTCTTCGGTGCGGTCAGTCCGCCCTGGTCCAGGACCCGCTGGAAGGCACCGCGGTGTTCCGCCAGGTCGATTGCCTCGGGCGAGGTGCCCAGGATGGGGACACCGGCGTCGGCCAGCGCCTGCGCCAGCTTCAGCGGGGTCTGCCCGCCAAGCTGGACGAACACGCCCAGTACGCCGCCGGTGCGCTGCTCGGCAGCGATCACCTCCAGGACGTCTTCCAGGGTGAGCGGCTCGAAGTAGAGCCGGTCGGAGATGTCGTAGTCGGTGGAGACGGTTTCGGGATTGCAGTTGATCATGACCGTCTCGTGGCCGGCTTCGCGCAGCGCCATGGTCGCGTGCACGCAGGAGTAGTCGAACTCGATGCCCTGACCGATCCGGTTGGGCCCGGAGCCCAGGATAATAATGGACGGCTTGGCGTGTTCGGCCACCTCGTCCTCCTCGTCGTAGGAGGAGTAGTGGTACGGGGTGTAGGCGGCGAACTCGGCGGCGCAGGTGTCCACGGTCTTGTAGACCGGGCGCACGTTCAGGGCGTGCCGGACGCCGCGGACAACGGCTTCCGGGGTGTTGGTCAGCGTTCCGATCTGCTCATCGGAGAAGCCGTGCCGCTTGGCCAGGCGCAGGATGTCCTCGTTGACCGACGGCGTGGCGCGGATCTGCTCGGCCGTCTCGTTGATCAGGGCCAGCTGGTCCAGGTACCAGGGATCGATGCCGGTGGCTTCGAAGAGCTCTTCAATGGAAGCGCCGCCCAGCAGGGCCTGCTGGACCTGCTGCAGCCGCTCGGTGGTGGGCCGCTTGGCTGCTTCGACCAGGGCCGGGACGTCGGCGGCGTCCACCGGATCGAAGGACAGCGTGGCGCCCTTCTGCTCCAGGGAACGCAGCGCCTTCTGCAGGGCTTCGGTGAAGTTGCGGCCAATGGCCATGGCCTCGCCCACCGACTTCATGGTGGTGGTCAGGGTGGGATCCGCGGCCGGGAACTTCTCGAACGCGAACCGCGGAACCTTCACGACCACGTAGTCCAGGGTCGGTTCGAAGGACGCCGGGGTCTTCTTCGTGATGTCGTTGGGGATCTCATCCAGGGTGTAGCCCAGGGAGAGCTTGGTGGCGATCTTGGCGATGGCGAAACCGGTGGCCTTGGACGCCAGCGCGGAGGAGCGCGATACACGCGGGTTCATTTCGATGACCACCACGCGGCCGGTATCCGGTTCGATGGCGAACTGGATGTTGCAGCCGCCGGTGTCCACCCCCACCTCGCGGATGACGGCGATGGCGATGTTGCGCAGCTTCTGGTATTCGCGGTCGGTCAGGGTCATGGCCGGGGCCACGGTAATGGAGTCGCCGGTGTGCACGCCCACGGGATCGAAGTTCTCAATGGAACAGACGACCACCACGTTGTCGTTCTTGTCGCGCATCATTTCCAGCTCGTATTCCTTCCAGCCGAGGATGCTCTCTTCGAGCAATACCTCGGAGGTCGGGCTGTACTGGATGCCGGCGCCGGCGATGCGGCGCAGGTCCTCCGCGTTGTAGGCCAGCCCGGAACCCAGCCCGCCCATGGTGAAGGAGGGCCGGACCACCATCGGGTAGCCCAGCTTTTCGGCTGCGGCGAATGCCTCATCCATGCTGTGCACAATGATGGAATCAGCTGATTCGGCGCCGCAGCGTTCGACGACGCCCTTGAACTTTTCGCGGTCCTCGCCCAGTTCGATGGCGGCAATGTTGGCGCCGATGAGTTCCACGTTGTATTTCTCCAGCACGCCGTTCTTATCCAGCGCGATGGCGGTGTTCAGCGCGGTCTGTCCGCCCAGGGTGGGAAGGATGGCGTCGGGGCGTTCCTTGGCGATGATCTTCTCGACCACCTCCGGGGTGATCGGCTCGACGTACGTGGCGTCGGCGAACTCCGGGTCCGTCATGATGGTGGCCGGGTTCGAGTTCACGAGGATGACCCGCAGGCCTTCCTCCTTCAGGACGCGCAGCGCCTGCGTGCCGGAGTAGTCGAATTCCGCGGCCTGGCCGATGACGATCGGGCCGGAGCCGATGACCAGGACGGATTTAAGGTCGGTTCTGCGGGGCATTAGATGCTCTCCTTGTTCTTGCTGGAGGCCATAAGCTCCACGAAACGGTCAAAGAGGTAAGCGGAGTCGTGCGGGCCGGCGGCGGCTTCGGGGTGGTACTGGACGGAGAAAGCCGGGATGTCCAGGCAGGCGAGGCCTTCCACCACGTTGTCATTCAGGGACACGTGGCTGACCTCCACCCGGCCGTAGCGGGACTCCGGTGCGGTGACTGGACCGTCCAGCGGTGCGTCGACGGCGAAGCCGTGGTTCTGGCTGGTGATCTCCACCTTGCCGGTGCGGCGATCCAGCACGGGCTGGTTGATGCCGCGGTGGCCGTAGCGCAGCTTGTAGGTGCCGAAGCCCAGTGCGCGGCCAAGGATCTGGTTGCCGAAGCAGATGCCAAAGAACGGGGTGCCGGAATCGAGCACCTCGCGCAGCAGGTCCACCTGGGCGTCGGCGGTGGCCGGGTCGCCGGGGCCGTTGGACATGAACACGCCGTCGGCCTTCAGCGCCGAGATGTCTTCAAAGGTGGAAGCGGCGGGCAGTACGTAGGTCCGAACGCCGCGCTCGGCCAGGCGGACCGGGGTCATCGACTTGATACCCAGGTCGACGGCAGCCACCGTGGCAACCGGTTCGCCCGTCCAGCCGTGGTCCGCCGGGTCGATCAGGTAGGTTTTATCCACACTGACCTCTTCGGCCAGGCGCGCGCCTTCCATGCCCTGCTGGGCACGGACCTCGGCGAGCAGTTCGGCGTCCGGCCGGCCGGCGTCGTCGCCCGAGAAGATGCCGGCCTTCATGGCACCGCGTTCACGCAGGTGCCGGGTGACGGCGCGGGTGTCGACCCCGGAGATGCCGACGACGCCCTGCTCCGCCAGCTGCTCGTCCAGAGTGGATTCGGAGCGCCAGCTTGAGGGACGGCGGGCGGCGTCGCGCACAATGTAGCCGGCCACCCAGATGCGGCGGGACTCGGCGTCGTCGCCGTTGACCCCGGTGTTGCCGATGTGCGGTGCCGTCTGGACCACCAGCTGCCGGGCATAGGAGGGATCGGTGATGGTTTCCTGGTAGCCGGTCATGCCGGTGGCGAAAACCGCTTCGCCCAGGGCAGTGCCCTGCGCTCCGTAGGCCCGTCCGCGGAAGGTGCGCCCGTCCTCGAGCATCAGGACGGCGGGGGTGGGATTGATGATCTCGTGGACTGTCACAGTTGTTCCTCGCTTGGGGCGGCCGATTCCGGCAGAAGTTTCGTTATGGCGTTTACCAGGGGGGTCTTGTCGCTGCCCGCGCGGGTCCGGAAGCCGGTGTCCACGCGCTTGGGGCCGAGCTGCCAGGTCACGGTGACCAGGCCGTCCTTTTCGACGAATTTGCCGGCCATTCCGCGCTCCAACCGGACCGCGCGCAGGTCGGACTTGGGGATCCACAGATCCTCGGCCCCGGACCGGGCAAACAGCAGGCCTTCGGGGAAGACAGCGGCGGTGGCATTGGACTTGACGCCCAGTCCGTACTGCGCCACCCGGTCCAGCCAGTCGCCGGCGGTGGTGGTGACCACGTACTGGCCCAGCGCCTGGAAACCCGGTTCCGACAGGTCCTCCGGCACCGGCAGGGGGCGGGGCATGTCCTGCTGGCGTCGTCGGCGGCCGCGCCAGCCCAGGGCAAAGAGGCCCAGGACCACGACAACGAGGGCGGCCAGGCCCAGGAAGAAGTACAGCAGTTCCATCAAGATTCCTTTGCGGCAGCGGGGTGGGGCGTGTTCAGCCTGCCGGACAGGACCGTGGGGTGGCCGGCGTAGAAAACCGCCTCGACCACGCCGGGCAGTTCCAGTCCGGCAAACGGACTGTTGCGTCCCTTGCTTGCCATCTTATGAGGGTCAACGGTCCGGCGCGCAGTTGGGTTCACCAATATGACATGGGCCGGTTCACCGGCGGCGAGGGGACGGCCCTGCGTGGAGACATTCCCAATCCGGGCAGGTGTGGAGGACGTGACGCGGGCAAAGCCGGCCCAGTCCATCAACCCGGTGTCGATCATGGTGTGCTGCACTACGGACAGCGCGGTTTCCAGGCCGGTCATGCCCATGGCCGCCTGCTCCCATTCGCATTCCTTGTGCTCACTGGGATGCGGGGCATGGTCTGTGCCCACAATGTCGATGGTGCCGTCAGCCAGTCCGCGGCGGACTGCCTGCACGTCCGCGGCAGTGCGCAGCGGCGGGTTGACCTTATAGACCGGATCGTAGCTGCGCACCAGCTCATCGGTCAGCAGCAGGTGGTGCGGGGTGACCTCTGCAGTGACGCTGATGCCCTGCGCCTTGGCCCAGCGGATGATTTCCACGGATCCGGCGGTGGACAGGTGGCATACATGCAGCCGGGACCCGGTATGTTTCGCCAGCAGGACATCGCGGGCGATGATGGCTTCCTCGGCGACGGCCGGCCAGCCGGCCAGGCCCAGGACGGCACTCACCTCGCCCTCGTTCATCTGGGCGCTTTCAGTGAGCCGGGGTTCCTGCGCGTGCTGCGCCACCACTCCGTCAAAGGCCTTGACGTATTCCAGCGCCCGGCGCATCAGCACCGGATCCGAGACGCATTTGCCGTCGTCGGAAAACACCCGCACCCGGGCACGGGAATCGGCCATGGCACCCAGCTCGGCCAGCCGTTCCCCGGCCAGGCCCACGGTTACGGCTCCTACCGGGCGCACGTCCACCCAGCCGGCGCGTTCGCCCAGGCTCAGGACCTGTTCCACCACACCGGCGGTGTCCGCGACAGGCATGCTGTTGGCCATGGCGTGCACGGCGGTGAATCCGCCCAGGGCCGCGGCGCGGCTGCCCGTTTCCACGGTCTCGGCGTCTTCGCGGCCGGGCTCGCGCAGGTGGGTATGCAGGTCCACCATGCCCGGCAGGGCGATCAGGCCGTGTGCCTTGAGAACCTCGGCGCCGTCGGCGTCCAGGCCGGGGCCGACGGCGGTGATGGTGCCGTTTTCGATGCGGATATCCGCCTGCTCCGTGCCGAGCACCGAGGCGTCGCGGATCAGGTAGGTGCCGGTGGTGCTCATAGCGAATGCTCCTGTGCTGTGCGTGCGTGGCTGCCCTCACCGGAGAGCAGCAGGTAAAGGGCGGCCATCCGTACGGATACGCCGTTACTGACCTGGTCCAGGACGGTGGAGCGCGGCGAGTCCGCGGCCCGGGCGGAGATTTCCAGCCCGCGGTTCATGGGGCCGGGGTGCATGATGATGGTGTCCGTCAGGCCGAGAGCGTCCAGCCGGTCCAGCCGGACGTCGTCCAGGCCCCAGCGGCGGGAGTATTCGCGGACGGACGGGAAGAACGCCGAGTCCATCCGCTCCCCCTGCACGCGCAGCATCATCACCGCGTCGGGCCGGCTTTCCAGCGCCTCGTCCAGGTCATAACTGACCGTGCACGGCCAGGCGCCGACGCCGAAGGGCAGCAGGGTGGGAGGTGCCACCAGGGTGACTTCCGCGCCCAGGGTGCGCAGCAGCCAGAGGTCCGACCGCGCCACCCGGGAATGCAGCACGTCTCCGGCGATGAGCACCTTCATGCCGGCCAGGTCGGTCCCGGCGGACGGGTTTCCGTGCAGCCGCGCCCAGTGCCGGCGCATGGTGAAGGCATCGAGCAGGGCCTGGGTGGGATGTTCGTGCGTGCCGTCTCCAGCGTTCAGGACGGCGGCGTCGATCCAGCCGGAGTTGGCCAGCCTGGCCGGCGCCCCGGAGGAACCGTGGCGGATCACCACGGCGTCGGCGCCAATGGCCGCCAGTGTCTGGGCAGTGTCCTTCAGCGATTCCCCCTTGGACACCGAGGAGCCCTTAGCGGAGAAATTGATGACGTCGGCGGAGAGCCGCTTGGCGGCTGCTTCGAAGGAAATCCGGGTGCGGGTGGAATCTTCGAAGAAAAGGTTCACCACGGTGCGGCCGCGCAGGGCGGGAAGCTTTTTGACTTCCCGCTCCCCCACTGCCGCCATCTGCTCCGCCGTGTCCAGGATTGCCAGGGCATCTTCCCGGCTGAGGTCCAGTGTGGAGAGCAGATGCCTCATGCAGTGCCCTCGATAACCACTTCGTCGACGGCGGGAGCGCCGGATTCCGCAGTATCCGACTCGGTCAGCCGGACACGGACCTGCTCCCGCGACGAGGTGGGCAGGTTCTTACCCACATGGTCCGCGCGGATGGGCAGTTCCCGGTGCCCGCGGTCAACGAGCACGGCCAGCCGGACAATCCGGGGCCTGCCGAGGTCCACCAAGGCGTCAAGGGCGGAGCGGATGGTGCGGCCCGAATAGAGCACGTCGTCCACCAGGACAACCACCTTGTCGTCGATGCCGCTGGCCGGTTCGCGGGTGGCATACGGCGGCCGCGTGGGGCGGCGGGAAAGATCGTCCCGGAACATGGTGACGTCCAGCTGGCCGGTAATGGCCGCCGGGTCCACTCCCGGGGATGCTGCGGCAATCTTTGCTGCCAGGCGCTGGGCCAGCGGGTATCCGCGGCGGGGAATGCCCATCAGGACAAGGTCTTCAGGGCCCTTGTTGGCCTCGAGGATTTCGTGGGCAATGCGCGTCAGCGCGCGGTCTATGTCAGCTGAAGACAGAACGGTACGGCTGGGTACCGGGACAGTATGATTGTCCATTTCCGCTTCCTCCTTCCCCGCCTCACAGGACGGAACTTAAAGGTTGAATGCGCACCCAAGCTACCACAGGGCGCGCCGCACCCCGCGATCCGGAACCGGAACGTCAGTTGTGTGACTATTCTGTCTCCTATGAGCAGGCCCGACGCATGAGCGCACCCGGTTTCCAACCCGCCCCGCAGCAGTACCCCGGGCCTCCCGGGTACGCCCCTGCCTACGGCCCGGCCCCGGTGCAGCCCTTCTGGGTACCTCCGGAACCCCGCCGCGACAAGGGCCTGGCGGCCACCATTGTGCTGACGGTCCTGTCCGCGGCGGCGCTGGCGTGGGTCGGCATGGGGCTGATCGACCGTTTCGGTTCTCCGGCCTTCGTGATCTGCGGCATCCTGGCGCTGATACCGCTGGGCATTTGCTTCCTCGGCATCTGGTGGGTGGACCGCTGGGAACCGGAACCGCGCAGCGCCCTGCTGTTTTCCTTCCTCTGGGGCGCCGGCGTATCGGTGGTGATCGCCCTGCTGCTCGGCCCGTATTTCACTCTCGCCCTGCTGGACATCCTGCCCTACACCTCTGCCGAAATCCTCGGACTTGTTCTCGAGGCACCGGTGGTTGAGGAAACAGCCAAGGGTCTGGGCATCCTGATCCTGCTGCTGGCCCGCCGCCGGATTTTCGACGGTCCCGTGGACGGGATCGTCTTCGCAGCGTCTGTGGCTGCGGGTTTCGCCTTTACGGAGAACATCCTCTATTTCGGTACGGCCATGGTCGGTTCCGACTGGGGCGCCGCGGACCTGGGCTTCACCTTTGTGCTGCGCGGACTGCTCTCCCCCTTCGCGCACGTGCTCTTCACTGCCTGCACCGGCCTGGCCCTCGGCCTTGCCGCGAGCCGGGCCGGCCGCGGCTGGATTCTGCCGGCCTTCATCCTCGGCCTGATTCCGGCGATCCTGGGCCACATGCTGTGGAACGGCGGCCCGACGTTCTTCTTCGAGGACAACTTCTTTGTGTTCTACTTCCTGCTGCAGGTCCCGCTGTTTGCCCTGGCGGTCACCGGCGTGTGGATGCTGCGCCGCAAGGAGCAGCGGCTCACGCTGCGGCGCCTGGACGAATATGCCATGGCCGGGTGGTTCACACCGGCAGAAGTGCGCATGCTCGCCACCGGCAACGGGCGCCGTCAGGCCATGAGCTGGGCCAGGCTCAACGGCTCAGCGGGCACCATGAAGGAGTTCATCCGCCGCTCCACCCGGCTGGCCCTGACCCGGCAGCAGATTGCCGTAGGCCGCGACGTCGCAGCCAACCAGGAGTACGAGGCCACCCTGCTGGCCGAAGTGACCGGCATCCGTGCGGCCATGCTGGCGGGCGCGCGGGTCTAGGAAAACAGGCGTAAGGCATACAAAAGGACCGGCCCCCGCGGGGGCCGGTCCTTTTACGTACTGCCTGTGTCCGACTTGCCTGCCCCCTAGGCCAGGAGCGAAGGCTTCAATTCCTGCAGCCGGCCCAGCAGGCCGTTGATGAAGGCCGGGGACTCGTCCGTGGAGAGCGTTTTCGCCAGTTCCACGGCTTCGCTGATGGCGACCTTGTCCGGAATCTCGTCGTTGTAGAGAAGTTCCCAGGCACCCAGGCGGAGGATGATGCGGTCCACCGAAGGCATGCGTTCAAGCGTCCAGCCCTGCGAATACGTGCTCAGGAACTCGTCAATCTGTTCCTGCATCGCAACCACGCCTTCCACCAAATCCATGGTGTAGGGGTTGATCGTCTGGTCAGTCTGTTCGCGGCGGGCCCTGATGGCATCAAAGGCTGAAACCGAACGCTGTTCGGCTTCGAAGAGGACCTCCAGTGCGCGGGTCCGTGCTTTACTGCGTGCGCTCACTCGTTAACGCGTCCCAGGTAGTCGCCGGTGCGGGTGTCGACCTTGACCTTGGTGCCCTGCTCCAGGAACAGGGGAACCTGGATCTCGTAGCCGGTCTCGATGGTGGCCGGCTTGGTGCCGCCGGTGGAGCGGTCGCCCTGCAGGCCCGGCTCGGTGTACGTGATCTCCATGGTGACCGACGGCGGCAGTTCGATGTACAGCGGCGAACCTTCGTGGATGGCGATGGTGACCATCATGGACTCCATCATGAAGTTGGCGTTGTCGCCGACAATCTTGCCCGGAACCGTGAGCTGGTCGAAGTCGGAGGTGTCCATGAAGACGTAGTCTTCGCCGTCCTGGTACAGGTACTGGTAGTCGCGGCGGTCCACCGTGGCGGTCTCGACCTTGATGCCGGCGTTGAACGTCTTGTCCACTACCTTGCCCGAAGTCACGTTGCGCATCTTGGTACGGACGAACGCACCACCCTTGCCCGGCTTCACGTGCTGGAACTCGATGATGCTCCAGAGGTTGCCTTCAAGCTTCAGCACGGTGCCGTTCTTGATGTCGTTGGTCGTCGCCACAGTTTCTCTTCCGTTGTCCGTCTATATATTCAAGTCCGACGACTATTCTACCCGCTTCCGGGGAGCTACAGGCTGAGCCGGATCCCGCCCTGCGGCTCGGAAGCAATTTCCTGGTAGGCGGCGAACAGCAGCGAGGTGTCCGGCACCTCGAGCATGGAGGGTTTCGCCAGACCGTCCAGCACCACAAAACGCAGCAGGTCGCCGCGGGATTTCTTGTCCCGGCGCATGCCGTCCAGCAGGGCGGACCAACGGTCCTTCCGGTAGCTGACAGGCAGTCCCAGCGAGGACAGGATCTCCTTGTGCCGGTCCGCCGTGGCGTCATCCAGGCGCCCCACCATGCGGCCCAGTTCGGCGGCGAACACCAGGCCCACCGATACCGCCGCACCGTGGCGCCACTGGTAGCGTTCGGCCAGTTCGATCGAGTGTCCCAGGGTGTGCCCGTAGTTCAGGAATTCCCGGCGGCCGGCTTCGCGCAGGTCGGCGGAAACAATCTCGGCCTTCACACGGATGGATCGTTCCACGAGTTCGCGCACGACGTCGGAACCGCCGTCGCCCACTGCCTCCGGGTTGGCTTCCACCAGGTCCAGGATGGCGGGATCGGCAATAAAACCGCACTTGATGACCTCGGCCATGCCGCTGAGCAGTTCGTTCTTCGGCAGGGTGCCCAGGGCATCCAGGTCGGCCAGGACTCCAGCGGGCGGATGGAACGCACCCACAAGGTTCTTGCCTTCGGCCGTGTTGATGCCCGTTTTGCCGCCTACGGCGGCGTCCACCATGCCCAGCAGGGAAGTGGGGATGTGCACCACCTTGATGCCGCGCAGCCAAGTGGCAGCCACAAAACCGGCAACGTCGGTCACGGCGCCGCCGCCCACGGCAACAATGGCGTCGGACCGGGTGAAGTCGTTCTGGCCCAGGACCTGCCAGCAGAACGCGGCCACCTGGATGTGCTTGCCTTCTTCGGCGTCGGGGATTTCAGCGGTCACGGCCGTGAGGCCTGTTGCTGCCAGTTCGTCCCGCACGGTGTCCCCCGTGGTGCGCAGTGCCCTGGGGTGGATCACCAGGACACGGCGCACGCGTTCTCCGAGCATGTCCGGAAGACGCCCCAGCAGGCCGTTGCCTACGACGACATCGTAGTTGTCTGAGGGGGCGGAGCCGGTCACCGGAATGATCGTCGGTTCGGAGGGCATCTAGTCTTCTCCTTTAGTGAGGACGGAAGTCAGCCGGTCGATGATGGCCGGAACTGTGAGGCCCCTGGTGTCAATGGTGATGTCGGCCAGGGATTCGTAGACGGGACGGCGGACCTTGGCCAGCTCCTGCCAGCGCCGGACGGGGTCCGGGGAAAGGAGCGGCCGGTGGCCTGCCCTGGTGATCCGGGGAAGCACGGTTGCCAGGTCCGTATCCAAAAACACTACCGTGACGTTGGCCAGGAGCTGTTGCGTGCCTGAATCCAGGACGGC
Source organism: Arthrobacter sp. zg-Y40 (assembly GCF_020731535.1). Classification (NCBI taxonomy): domain Bacteria; kingdom Bacillati; phylum Actinomycetota; class Actinomycetes; order Micrococcales; family Micrococcaceae; genus Arthrobacter; species Arthrobacter sp. zg-Y40. The sequence continues at coordinate 196,916 of NZ_JAJFZS010000008.1, read as the reverse complement.
ACCGCCGCCCAGCGAAATGACGGCAGGCTCCGGCGATTCCAGCGCGGCGGCCACGGTCCGGGCCTCGACCTCACGGAAATAGCACTCCCCCCGGGAACTGAACAGGTCTGCAATGGGACCGTGGCGTTCCACCACGGCCTCGTCCGTATCCACGAAGGGCAGTCCGGCACGGGCAGCGTAGCCGCGGCCCACCACCGACTTGCCCGCGGCCATAAAGCCCATCAGGACCACATGGCGTCCGGTGCGGCGGGTCTGTCCGCTGCGGGCGCTGCCGCGGCGGTCAGTACTGCGGGACATCGGTGCCGGCGGATTCCAGGGACTCGGGGATGGCCGCCAGGTACGCGCGCAGGTTCCGGGCGGTCTCCGGCACGGAATCGCCGCCGAACTTCTCGATCACGGCTTCGGCCAGGACGAGGGCCACCATGGCTTCCGCCACTACGCCGGCGGCGGGAACGGCGCACACGTCGGAGCGCTGGTGGTGTGCACGGGCCGGTTCGGAGGTGCGTACGTCCACGGTCCGCAGGGCGCGCGGCACGGTGGCGATCGGTTTCATGGCCGCGCGGACGCGCAGCAGTTCACCGATGCTCATGCCGCCTTCGATGCCGCCGGCCCGGTTCCCGGACCGGACCACGCGGCCGGAGGCGTCCTGCAGGATTTCGTCGTGTGCAGCGGATCCGCGGCGCGTGGCGGTGAGGAACCCGTCACCCACTTCCACGCCCTTGATCGCCTGGATACCCATCAGGGCACCGGCAATCCGGGCATCAAGCCGCCGGTCCCAGTGCACATAGCTGCCCAGCCCCGGCGGCAGGCCGTAGGCCAGCACCTCCACCACGCCTCCGAGGGTTTCGCCCTCTTTGTGCGCGGCGTCCACTTCGGCAACCATGGCCGCGGAGACGCCGGCGTCGAAGCAGCGCATGGGATCGGCGTCGAGGGCGTCAACGTCGGAGGGCAGCGGGAGCGCTGCGTCCTGCGGCGCCATGACGCCGGCGATGCCCACGGTGTGGCTGACCAGGCGGATGCCCAGCTGGGACAGGAACGCAGCGGCTACGGCGCCGAGGGCCACCCTGGTGGCTGTTTCGCGGGCACTGGCACGTTCCAGGACGGGACGGGCCTCGTCAAAGCCGTACTTCTGCATTCCGGTGAAGTCGGCGTGCCCGGGGCGGGGACGGGTCAGGGGCGCGTTGCGGGCGGAATCGGCCAGTACGGAGGGGTCCACCGGGTCAGCGGACATCACCTGTTCCCACTTGGGCCATTCGGTGTTGCCGATCTCGATGGCCACCGGGCCGCCCTGGGTTCTTCCGTGCCGGACGCCCCCGAGGATGCGGACGGCGTCCTGTTCGAACTTCATCCGGGCACCGCGGCCGTAGCCAAGCCGGCGGCGGGCCAGCGCGGACTGGATCCCGGCGCTGTCCACTTCCACTCCGGCGGGGACACCTTCGACAATTCCAACCAATGCAGGCCCGTGGGACTCACCGGCGGTCAACCAACGCAACATGCTTTCAATACTGCCATGTCCGGCCGGGCCGTTCAGCGCCGCGGGATACCGACTGCGTCACACATGGCGTTTGTGACGCCGGGCTCGTCGAAGAAGGCATCTGTGGTGAACAGCTTCACCTGCTCCACCGCCTGGTACAGCAGCATCTCGATGCCGGCAGCCACCCGGCCGCCGTGTGCAGACCAGGCCTGCGCGAGCATGCTCGGCCAGGGATCGTAGGCAACATCCAGGAGGATGCTTCCCGGGACAATGCCGCGCAGTTCCTGTGCCAGTGCGTCGGCGCCGTGCGGGGGAAGCGTGGAGATGACGACGTCGGCTTCCGCGCAGGCGGCGGCCGCTTCGTCCCAGCCCCGGGCCGAGACACTCACGCCCATCCGCTCCCCTGCCTCGCGCACTCCGGCGTTGCCGGGCGACGGCTCGGGGAAGCGGCGGGCACAGACCTGCACGCGGGGGGAACCAAGTTCGGCCAGCGCCGCTACGGCAGCGCAGGCGGTGCCGCCGGCGCCCAGCACGACGGCGCGGGGATGCTCCGGCGCCCCGGCACGCCGGAGCGCGCCCAGGATGCCGTCGACGTCGGTGTTGTGTCCGGTGAGGACGGTGCCGTCCGCTCCGTGGGAGAAGGTCACGGTGTTCAGGACCCCAAGGGCCGCAACCCGGCGGTCCGTGCGGTCCATTGCGGGAACCAAGACGGCTTTCAGCGGCATGGTCACGGAAAGCCCGGTCCAGGCCGGCTGGCCCCGCAGGGAGGCCGCGAACGCCGCGGCCTCCTCTGCGGTCAGGTCAATCGCCTCGTAGCTGCAGGCGAAGCCCAGGAAGGCATAAGCCGCCCGGTGAAGCAGCGGCGACTTGGAGTGGCCGATCGGATGCCCCAGGACGGCTGCCCGCCGCAGGGTCGGATCCACCTATCCGCACCGCCCCGGCTTCTGCGTGCTGCACCAGTTCTGGTATTCCTCCACGTACTTGGCGTGTTCGGCCAGCGTGCTGGAGAACTTCGTCTCGCCGGTGTCCAGGTTGACCGTGACCCAGTAGTAGTACGGGACATCACTGGGGTGGGCGGCGGCCTCGATGGCCTCCGTGCTCGGCGAACCGATGGGCCCGACGGGCAGTCCCGGGTTGGCGTACGTGTTGTACGGGTTGGACTTGTCGGCTTTCTCGTCGGACGTAAGCTCGTAGCTCTTGCGGCCCAGCCCGTAGGTCACCGTGGCATCCGACTGGATGAGCCCGTTGGTTTCCTTGTTGTCGGCGTGCAGCCGGTTTTCGATGGAACCGGCAACGCTGCCGTAGTCGGCTTCACCCGCTTCGGCCTGGATAATGCTGGCCTTGGTCAGGACCCGGTACTGCTCGGCCGGATCGGTGATCCCCGCGTTTTTCAGTTCCGCGAACGTGTTGTCCACCATCTCCTTGATGATGTCCGTGGCTTCCATGCCCACGTCGAACCGGTACTCGCCCGGGAACAAGTAGCCCTCCAGGCTCACGGCCTGGGCGGGCAGGCCGAACTGCTGCGGAGCGTCAGCCAGCGCCTGGAACTCCGAAAGCGGAATCTGCGTGGAGGTGTTCAGCACTTCGAACACTTCGTTTTGGCGCAGCCCGCGCTGCACGGCAGCGTAGTGGATCGGGCTGTCGCCGTCGCCCAGCAGCGCATCCACCGCTGCGGAGGAAGACATCTGGTACTTCATCTCGTACGTGCCCGGCTGGATCTCCCGGCCGTCCGACTGCTCGGTGAAGGCATTGACGAACTGCTTGGAGGTGGCCACGATGTCTTCGGCTTCCAGCTTGCCGCCGATCAGCAGGGGCCCGTCCCCTTCCGCGACGGTGAACGCGACGGTGCCGTTGCCGGCCCCCTCGTAGTCCTTGATCTCATTCATGCCCAGCAGGTCCCGCAGGAACATGGTGAGGCCGAACACGACGGCGGCGAAAACGGCCAGCACGGTGACCATGATGATGGTGCGGCGGCGGCGTCGTCGCTGCTTCTCCCGGGACGGCCGCTGGCTCCTGCGGGTAGGCAGGTCGGTGGGCTCGTCAAAGAACTGCGTCATGGGAAGCTCATCTCCGTGGCCGTATCCGGGCTCATGGTCCGGTTCCGCCATGGCGGGGTACTCGGGATATCTGTGGCTCACGGCGTGATACCGCCTTCGCGCTCGATGTCCTGCGAAATTGTGGACTCCTCAGTCGGGGCCGGCTCTGCATCACGGTGGCGATGCGGCCGGCTCGGTGTAACCAGCTCCCCCACGTCCCGGTTCAGGGAACGTTGTGTGTCAATAGACTGCTGCAGAATTGCGACAGCAGCCGCTTGATCAACCACTGTACGGTGATTCCGGCTGTTCATTCCAGCTTCGTGCAGCGAGCGGTGCGCGGTGACCGTGGTCAGGCGTTCGTCCACCAGCCGCACTTCCAGTCCGGTGCCTGCCGCCAGCAACGCGTCGGCCAGCGTCTTCGCGTAGTCCCGTGCCATCTGGGTTGAGGCCGTTTCACCGCCCCGCATGCTGCGGGGAAGGCCGACAAAAACCTCTACCGCACCCCGTTCGGCAACCTCGTTCAGCACCACTTTGATGTCGCTGTTTTTCTTTGCGTCCCGCTTCAGCGTCCTGACCGGCATGGCCAGGACGCCGTCGGGGTCGCTGGCGGCCAGGCCCACCCGGACCAGGCCCACGTCGACCCCGAGCTTTACGCCCCGCGGAACAGCAGAATCAGCCAAGTTAGCCCCGTCCGGCCACGGCTCCGCGGATAGCCGTGAGGGCATCCGCGATCTTGCCGGCGTCGGAGCCGCCGCCCTGGGCGACGTCGTCCTTACCGCCGCCGCCACCACCGAGGACGCCGGCCGCAACCTTCACGAGTGCTCCGGCCTTGACCCCGGCGCTGCGGGCGCCTTCATTGGTGGCAACGATCACTACGGGACGGTTGTTGGAAACGCCGGCCACGGCCACGGCAGCGGGTTCGCTGCCCAGCCGGGAGCGCAGGTCCAGCGCAAGGGTGCGCAGATCATCGGCGCCGCCGACTTCGCCGGCGTTGTGGGCCAGCAGGCGGACGCCGTCGACGTCCACTGCGGTGCCCACCAGCGCCGCTGCGGAGGCGGCCAGCTGCTCGCGGCGCAGCTTCTCCAGTTCCTTTTCCGTCGCCTTCAGCTTGGCCAGGGTGGCGGCCAGGCGGTCCGGCAGCTGCACGGAGGGGACCTTCAGCATTTCGGACAGTTCGTTGACCAGCGCGCGCTCGGCGGCCAGGTGGCGGAAAGCGTCCATGCCGACAAACGCTTCCACCCGGCGGTTGCCCGAGCCCACGGACTGCTCGCCCAGCAGGGTGAGGCTGCCGATCCGGGAGGTGGAGGCCACGTGCGTGCCGCCGCAGAGTTCGCGGGACCAGTCGCCGTTCATTTCCACCACGCGCACCGTGTCGCCGTAGGCTTCGCCGAACAGCGCGGTGGCGCCCAGTGCCTTGGCGTCGGCCAGGGACATGATTTTGGTCTCGACCTGGTAGTTGCTGCGGATCGCGAGGTTGGACACCTCTTCGATCTCGGACTTGGCAGCGTCGGAAAGTCCCTCGCCCCAGGAGAAGTCGAAGCGCAGGTAGCCGGCCTTGTTGAAGGAACCGCGCTGCAGGGCTTCCGGGCCGAGGATCTGGTGCAGGGCGGCGTGCACAATGTGCGTGCCGGAGTGCGCCTGCTCGGCTTCGTGGCGGCGCTGGGCGTCGACTGCGGCCAGCACGTTGGCGCCGGCGGCAATTTCGCCTTCACGGACGATCGCCTTGTGCACGCTCAGGCCCTTGACCGGACGCTGGACGTCCGACACTTCCAGGACGAAGCCGTCACCGGTGATCAGGCCGGTATCGGCCGCCTGGCCGCCTGCCTCGGCGTAGAACGGGGTCTCATCCAGGACCAGGGAGATTTCCGAGCCCTGCGGGGCGAAGTCCACCCGGGAGCCGCCGGAAATGATGCCGCGTACCTTGGATTCGGTGCTCAGCTCGTCATAGCCGGTGAAGACCGTGTTGCCTGCGGCGAGGAGCTCGTTGAAGACCGAGAGGTCCGCGTGGCCGTGCTTCTTGCCGCGGGCGTCCGCCTGGGCACGCTTGCGCTGTTCGGACATCAGCGAACGGAAGCCTGCTTCGTCCACCTTCAGGCCCGCTTCCTCAGCCATTTCCAGAGTGAGGTCGATGGGGAAACCGTAGGTGTCATGCAGCGCGAAGGCTTCCTCGCCGGACAGCGGGGTGCCGGCGGCCTTGGAGACCTTGACGGCTTCTTCCAGTCGCTCGGTGCCGGAGGCAATGGTGCGCAGGAACGCCTTTTCCTCGGCGTAGGCAATTCGGCTGATGCGGGCGAAATCGGCCTCAACCTCGGGGTAGGTGCCCTTCATGGCGTCCCGGGATACCGGCAGCAGTTCCGGCAGCACGGCCGTTTCGACGCCGAGCAGGCGCATGGCGCGCACGGCCCGGCGGATCAGGCGGCGCAGCACGTAGCCGCGGCCTTCGTTGGAGGGGCTCACGCCGTCGGAGATCAGCATCAGGGCCGAACGGATGTGGTCGGCCACCACCCGCATGCGCACGTCATCGGTGTGGTGCGGGTCGGAGGCGTCCTCCGCGCTGGTGTAGGCCTTGCCCGAGAGCTCGGCGGCCTTGTCCAGGACGGGGCGGACCTGGTCCGTCTCGTACATGTTCTCCACGCCCTGCAGGATCATGGCGAGGCGCTCGAGGCCGAGGCCGGTGTCGATGTTCTTCTGCGGCAGTTCGCCGGCAACGTCGAAGTCGGTCTTGGAGCGCACGGCGGAGAGCTGGTACTGCATGAACACCAGGTTCCAGATCTCGATGTAGCGGGTCTCGTCGACGGCGGGGCCGCCTTCCTGCCCGTGCGCCGGTCCGCGGTCGTAATAGATTTCGGAGCAGGGGCCGCCGGGACCGGCCTGGCCGGTGTTCCAGTAGTTGTCCGCCTTGCCGGTACCGACGATCCGCTCATTGGGGATGCCGATCTTGTCGCGCCAGATGGCACGGGCCTCGTCGTCGCGCTCGTCGCCGTCTTCATAGACCGTGACCCAAAGGCGTTCGGGATCCAGGCCGAAGCCGCCCTTCTCGACGTCGGAAGTCAGCAGCTCCCACGCGTAGGTGATGGCTTCTTCCTTGAAGTAGTCACCGAAGGAGAAGTTGCCGGCCATCTGGAAGAAAGTGCCGTGCCGGGCGGTCTTGCCCACTTCCTCAATGTCCGCGGTGCGGATGCACTTCTGCACGCTGGTGGCCCGGCTGTACGGGGCCTTCTCGCGTGCGGTCAGGTAAGGGATAAACGGCACCATGCCGGCCACTGTGAACAGCAGCGAGGGATCGTTGGAGACGAGTGACGCCGAGGGCACCACCGTATGGCCCTTATCGCTGAAGTAATCCAGCCAGCGGCGAGCAATCTCGTGGGACTTCATGGTGCTTCTTTACCCTTCCGGTAATTCGGTTTCAGCATGCAGGATCAGGTGCATGCGGTGGTGCTGTGCCTCGGTGCCTTGGCGGCAGCCTTAGCGGCGGGCCGACCTCATGGCCTCGGCGGCGTTATCCGTGTTGTCCAGTCCCAGTGCTGCGCGCAGGTCGCCCTCGCGCTGGCTCATGCCCTCGCGCAGGGCCTCGGCAAAGCTCTGGACCGCTCCTGCCGCGGAGTCGACAGCGCGGTTGATGCCGGCCTGCTTGAGGCTGGCCTTGGCTTCGTTGGCCCGGCGGACGGCGATGACGCCGATCGCGACACCGATTGACATCCAAAATACGCGCTTAATCATGACTGGCTCCTGTGCTTTGGGGTTGGTTACGGCTGCGGTACTAGCGGCTGCGCCGGCCGCGGCGGGTTCCCTGCACCGCTTCGCCGGCCTGTCCGCTGCGGCGGGATGCCAGGGCGGAGCGGACGCCGTAGGTGAAGGCCGAGACCTTGATCAGCGGTGAACCGACGGTGGCTGCGACCAGCGAAGACAGGGCGGACAGGTTCGCTGATGCGTCGGAGACGTTCGAGGAAATTCCGTCCACCTTCTGCAGCTGCAGGTTGGTGGTGGACACAGTGGTGGTCACCTCGTCAATCAACGGCGTGGTCTCGTCGCTGAGGGTCCGGATGGCCGAACGCATCTCGTCGAAAACCTTCCCCAGTTTCCAGACGGGAACGGCCAGCAGTGCAACCAGCACCGCAAACACACCGGCCGCTATCAGACCGGCAATATCTCCACCCGACATGGGACTCCTTTAGCGCAGAAAATCATAGTGGCTGGCACAACCGTCGCCGGTTCTGCCATATGTACCTTACCTACTGCAGCGCTGCGGCACTTACTTTTGCCGCCTGCGCCACGAAAGCGGGGGTGCCCGGATAACGGAACAGCCCGCGGCACGGGGCCGCGGGCTGGACTGTAAACGGGGTAATCCCGTTATTTAGCGTGCGTAGTATTCCACCACGAGCTGCTCTTCGCAGGTCACGGGGATTTCGGAACGCTTGGGGCGACGCACGAGGCGTGCCTGCAGCTTGTCCAGGGAAACATCAAGGTAACCCGGGACGGCGGGCAGGACGTCGCGGTGGGCGCCGGCTGCGGCAACCTGGAACGGCGTCATGGTCTCGCTGCGCTGGTGCACGTGGATGAGCTGGCCTTCGGAAACGCGGAAGGACGGGCGATCCACGCGGGCACCGTCAACCAGGATGTGGCGGTGCACAACCAGCTGGCGGGCCTGGGCGATCGTGCGGGCGAAGCCGGCACGCAGCACGAGTGCGTCGAGACGCATTTCGAGCAGTTCGATCAGGTTTTCACCGGTCAGGCCGGCGGTGCGGCGGGCTTCTTCGAAGACACGGGTCATCTGTGCTTCGCGGATGCCGTACTGAGCACGCAGACGCTGCTTTTCGCGCAGACGTACGGCGTAGTCGCTGTCCTGCTTGCGACGGGCGCGGCCGTGCTCACCCGGGGGGTAAGGCCGACGCTCGAAGTATTTAGCTGCCTTGGGGGTCAAAGCAATGCCGAGGGCGCGCGATGCGCGTGCCTGCCGGCGTGCACGTGTGTTGTTAGCCACGTTCACCTTTCACTGTTTGGCGGTTTGGCCACGGCAGAAATAAATCCCTGCTGTGACTGCTGCGAAATATGCTGGCCTCCATGAGGGAGAGCTCCGGCCAACCGCTGCCGTCTGCTACAGACCCGGGCTCCGGACACACCACTGCCGTCCATACTTTTCAATACGGGGAAGCGGAAACCGGTACCTGGGCTTGCCAGTCAACCATCAATGCTAACACGGCAGCGCGTGCGCCCGCGCACACTTGCGCATTGGGCAGTCCGGATCAGGACTTCTCGCCGCGGATGATTCCGCGCAGCCGGTCCAGCCGTGCCGAGATGTCCCGTTCCACTCCGTTCCCGGTGGGCTCGTAGTAGTTCCGCCCCACCAGGTCGTCCGGAGCATACTGCTGGCGGGCCACGCCGTGCGGTGAATCGTGGGAGTAGATGTAGCCCTTGCCGTGGCCCAGCTGCTTGGCACCGGGATAGTGGGCGTCGCGCAGGTGAGCCGGCACGCCCTGCCCGCGTCCGGCCCGGACATCGGCAATGGCGGAGTTGATGCCGTTGTACGCGGCGTTGGACTTGGGCGCGGTGGCAATGTGGACCACTGCCTCGGCCAGGATGATCCGGCCTTCAGGCATTCCGATCAGCTGCACGGCCTGCGCGGCGGCGACGGCGGTCTGCAGCGCCGTCGGATCGGCCATGCCCACGTCCTCGGAGGCGGAAATAATCAGGCGGCGGGAAATGAACCGCGGGTCCTCCCCCGACTCCAGCATGCGGGCCAGATAGTGCAGGGCCGCATCGACGTCGGATCCGCGCAGCGACTTGATGAAGGCACTGGTGATGTCGTAGTGCTGGTCCCCCGCGCGGTCATACCGCAGCGCCGCTACGTCCAGGGCTTCCTCGGCGTGCTTCAGCGTCACTTCCGGGACCTCGTCGCCGTCGGCCTTCTCGGAGTACGCGACGCCGGCTGCGGCCTCCAGCGCGGTCAGTCCGCGCCGGGCGTCACCGGCAGCGAGCCGGACCAGGTGCTCCAGTGCCTCTTCGCTCAGGGTTACCCGCCCGGCCAGCCCGCGCTCATCCTCCACCGCCCGCTGGAGCAGGGCTGCAATGTCGGCTTCGGTCAGCGGCTTCAGGGTCAGGAGCAGGGACCGGGAAAGCAGCGGGGACACCACGGAGAAGGAGGGGTTCTCCGTGGTGGCTGCCATCAGGACCACCCAGCGGTTTTCGACCCCGGGCAGCAGCGCGTCCTGCTGGGCCTTGTTAAAGCGGTGGATCTCATCCAGGAAGAGGATGGTGGTGACGCCGTGCAGGTCACGATCCGTCAGCGCCTGCTCCATGACGCGGCGGACGTCCTTGACCCCGGCGGTGATGGCCGAGAGCTCCACGAACTTACGTCCGGCGCCGCGGGCCACCACGTGCGCCAGCGTGGTTTTGCCGGTTCCGGGAGGACCCCAGAGCATCACCGAGGACGGTCCGGCTGGGTTGTGCTCGTCAGCGGACTGCGCCAGGGTACGCAGCGGCGAGCCGGGACCGAGCAGGTGCTGCTGGCCCACCACCTCGTCCACGGTCCGCGGCCGCATCCGTACGGCCAGCGGGCTGCGCGGCCTTACCCGTGCGGCGGAGCCGTCGGCGTAGTCATCGTCGTCGTCGTCGCCGCCCGCACTGAACAAATCATTCCCCGACAAAGCATTCACGCTTCAAGGCTACTCGTGCCGTAACCTGAGCTGGTCCACCCCTTCGGCTTGAAAGCAGGCTCCGCCATGCCCGGCCCGCGCACCACCTTTGTTTCCGCCGAGCGCCTGCCGGGTTGGGTGGAAAGGTTCGAGGCGGCGCAGGGCACGCTCGCGGTACAGCCCGGCGATGACGGGCTGCTGCTGCGTGCCGGGTCCGGGGCGCAGGCGGAACTGCTCGCGCCGTGGCCGGCGGACGGCCGTCCCGGGCGGGGCGCGGACGACGTCGAACGCCTCGCCTCCCTCGCCGGGCAGGCCCGGACCGTGGGCCTGGTGCTGGTCCGGCGCGGCGGGTACGCCGTCGGGGCAGCGCGCGAAGGCCGGCTGTTGGCCTCGAAGACCGGTTCCCCCAACAGCCGCCGCGCCAATGCAGCCGATGCCCTTACGGCCCTGGCCGCGGAGCAGGCGGCGGCAGTATTCGCGGCGGCGGCTCCGGAGTACCTGGTTTTGGGCGGCGACCGGATGCTCGCCGAACAGGTGGCCGCACGGCGGGAGTTTTCGCGCTGGTCCGCCCTGCCCCGGCTTCGCCCGCTGGATGTGCCTGACCCGAAGGCTGCCGTGCTGGCGCAGGCGGCCCGGGACGCGTCCTCCGTGCTGGTGCGGATTATCCTGCCCCAGCCGGGCGCGGCGGCCAACCTGCGCTGATCCGTTCCACCGTCTCAGCAGCAGGTTGGGGCACAGCCGAACGCCAGCCGGTTCCCGCCCAGAGACTCATCCCGTGCGGATCCCCTGCTGCTGCCGCCTTGGCGCGGAGTGTTTTCGTCACCTGGTTGACCAGCGGATAGGCGGCCGGCGCGTCCGGATGTTCGGCCATGAACCTGTTGGCCAGTCCCCGGGCGGTCCGGCCGGAGAAGGCACGGGTCAGTGCTGTGGCGCAAAACTGCGGATCCTGCAGGGCGGCCCGGTGCACGGGACTGGTTCCGGCTTCCGGGCTCAGGAGCAGCGCGGTACCGATCTGCACGGCGTCGGCCCCCGCCCCGCGCAGGGCCTGCGCATCCGCAGCGACGCCGATTCCACCAGCGGCAATAAGTTCGACGCCGGGGCCCGCGGCGGCGCGCACGGCACGCACGAGTTCGGCCAGCGGCTGCGCCGGCGACTCCCCCGCCGCATTGAAGGTCCCCCGGTGCCCGCCCGCCTCCGGGCCCTGCAGGCACAGCATCCGGGCACCGGCGGAAACAGCCAGTGCGGCTTCTTCAACCGTGGTGACGGTAACGGCCACGGCGCTGCCGGCCTCCGTCAGTGCTGCCATAACGTCTTGGCCGGGCAGGCCGAAAGTGAACGACACCACCGGCACCTGCAGCCGGTGGACCAGTTCGAGCTTGGCGTCCCACCCGTCATCGTCCTCCGGATCCGGCAGCGGCAGCAGGTCCGGTGGATACTGCGGATACTCCCTGGCCAGCTGCTCCCGGTAGGCCAGGGCGGCAGCGACCCGGCCGGAGGTGCCCGTGCCTCCGGTATTGGCCTGGTCCGGCACAAAAAGGTTCACGCCGAACGGACGTGGGGTCAGCTGCCTCACCCGGGCGATTTCCGCGGCCACAGCCCCGGCGTCCTTGTAGCCGGCCGCCAGGAATCCCAGCCCGCCGGCGTTGCTGACGGCGGCAGCCAGCGCGGGCGTGGACGGCCCGCCCGCCATCGGGGCGCCGACGACGGCGCGGGGCAGGGATGCCAGCGTAAACACGGCGATGGCTACAGCTTTACCGTGCCGTCAATGCAGGTGGCAGTTTCCCCGCCCACCCAGATCCTGCGGTCCCGGGTAAAGATCCGCACCAGTCCCGACCGTTCCAGCACCGTGCCCTGAGTGACTGTGTAGCGTTCCGGCGCAAGGCCCGAGCCGATCAGCCACTGGGCCAAGCCTGCGTTGAGGCTCCCGGTGACGGGATCTTCCAAGACGCCGTGGCCGGGGGCGAAGGCGCGGACTTCGTAGTCCGTGTCGCCGCCGTCGGGCTGCGGACCGATCACGCCCACTGCCAGGGACCCAAGCGCCGCAGGATCCGGCGTCAGGGACAGGACGGTTTCCGCATCCTTCAGGAGCAGCCCCAGCCAGCCGGGGCCGTTGTCTATCCAGTTCGAGGCGGATACCTGCTCCCGGGTGATGCCGAGAGCGTCCACCGTCTGCTGCAGCACGGCGTCCTCCAGCTCGCCCGAGCGGATCAGCGGCGGAGCGCCGAAGGCGGCCATTCCCGCCGAGGCGTGCAGCGTCACCAGGCCTACTCCGCATTCCTGAATGACGACGCCGGGATAGTGCGGAATGTTGCCGGCTTCGAGCCAGGCGTGGCACGTGCCCAGCGTGGGGTGGCCTGCGAAGGGGATCTCTCCCCCGGGCGTGAAGATGCGGACCCGGTAGTCGGCGCCGTCCTGTGTGGGCGGCAGCACGAACGTAGTCTCGGAGAGGTTCGTCCACCGGGCGAAGGAAGCCATCGCGGTGTCGGACAGGCCGTCCGCGTCCAGCACCACCGCCACGGGGTTGCCCAGATAGGGCTTGGTGCCGAAGACGTCCACTTGCTTGAACCAGCGATCTCTCATGCCCAAACACTATCGGGTGCCGGTGCCGGAGTGTCCAGCGGGGCTGGATATGTCTGCAGGGTTAAAGCACGGTACCCGGCCGCGTGCTGCGGCCGGGTACCGTCAGTGCGGTGCGAAGTTAGGCGTCCTTCACGGGTGCTTCCTTGTCCTTCTTGGCCTCGGGGTCCTTCTTGGCCTCGGGCTTGAAGTCGACGCCGGCCTCCTTGCGCTGCTGCGGGGTGATCGGCGCCGGGGCCGCGGTCAGCGGATCGTAGCCGCCGCCGGACTTCGGGAAGGCGATCACGTCGCGGATGGAGTCGGTGCCGGCCAGCAGGGCCACCACGCGGTCCCAGCCGAAGGCGATGCCGCCGTGCGGCGGGGCACCGTACTTGAAGCCCTCCAGCAGGAAGCCGAACTTCTCCTGTGCCTCTTCCTGGCTCAGGCCCATCACCTTGAAGACGCGTTCCTGCACGTCGCGCTGGTGGATACGGATGGAACCGCCGCCGATTTCGTTGCCGTTGCACACAATGTCGTAGGCGTAAGCCAGGGCCGACTCGGGATCGGTGTCGAAGGTGTCCATGAACTCAGGCTTGGGCGAGGTGAAGGCGTGGTGCACGGCCGTCCAGGCGCCGCCGCCCACTGCAACGTCGCCGGCGGCGACAGCTGCGGAGGCCGGCTCGAACATGGGGGCGTCCACAACCCAGACGAAGGCCCAGTCCTTCGGGTCGATCAGGCCGGTGCGGTGGCCGATCTCCACGCGGGCCGCGCCGAGCAGGGCACGGGCCTCGCTCTTTTCGCCGGCACCGAAGAAGATGCAGTCGCCGGGCTTGGCGCCGACCTTGTCGGCGAGGTTCTCCCGCTCGAAGTCGGTCAGGTTCTTGGCCACGGGTCCGGTCAGGGTGCCGTCTTCCTGGATCAGGACGTAGGCGAGGCCCTTCGCGCCGCGCTGCTTGGCCCATTCCTGCCAGGCATCAAGGGTGCGGCGGGCCTGGGAGGCGCCGCCCGGCATCACCACGGCGCCGACGTACGGGGCCTGGAAGACGCGGAAGGTGGTGTCCTTGAAGAATTCGGTGAGTTCGGTGAGCTCCAGGCCGAAACGCAGGTCCGGCTTGTCGGAGCCGTAGCGGGCCATGGCGTCCGCGTAGGTCATGCGCGGGATGGGGGTGGTGATCTCGACGCCGATCAGCTTCCACAGCGACTTCACGATCTGCTCGCCGAGGGCAATGATGTCGTCTTCCTCAACGAAGCTGGCCTCGATGTCCAGCTGCGTGAACTCCGGCTGCCGGTCCGCGCGGAAGTCCTCATCACGGTAGCAGCGGGCAATCTGGTAGTACTTCTCGAACCCGCCCACCTGCAGCAGCTGCTTGAACAGCTGCGGGGACTGCGGCAGCGCGTACCAGGAGCCCGGGGCAAGGCGTGCCGGGACCACGAAGTCGCGGGCGCCTTCGGGGGTGGAACGGGTCAGCGTGGGAGTTTCAATTTCCACGAAGCCTTCGTCGTGCAGCAGCTCGCGGGCCACACGGTTCGCTTCGGAGCGCAGGCGCATGGCCGCAGCCGGTGCCGGACGGCGCAGGTCCAGGTAGCGGTGACGCAGGCGGGCTTCCTCGCCTACCTCCACGTGCTCGTCAATCTGGAACGGCAGCGGGTCCGAGGTGTTCAGGATGACGGTCTTGTCCGCAATGACCTCGATCTCGCCGGTGGCCAGCGCCGGGTTCTCGTTGCCTTCGGGCCGCTTCTGGACGGTGCCGGTGATCTGCAGGACGTACTCATTGCGCAGGCCGTGGAAGACATCCTCTTCACGCACCACTACCTGCGCCACGCCTGAGGCGTCGCGGAGGTCGAGGAAGGCAACGCCGCCGTGGTCGCGCCGTCGGGCGACCCAGCCTGCGAGAGTAACGGTCTGTCCAATATGCTCGGCCCTCAGGGAACCAAGGGCATGAGTGCGCAGCACAGCTGTCCTTTCGAGAAACTTGCGGAAACCACTGTTTCCGCTCATTGTGAATACACGGTCTTCTTGAGAGTTTACCGGTGAACCGACCCCCACCCTGCCAAGTCCCTACCGATTGGAAGGTCATTTGTCCGGCATTACCCAGCCGCGCGTTCCCCTTGGCGGCTTTGATGCCACTACTGCCGGCATTGGATCCATTGTTGGTGCGGGTGCATTCGTAGCCTTCGCCCCGGCGGCCGCAGCAGCGGGCCCCGCCCTCGCGGCGGCCCTTGGCATATCCGCGGTTGTGGCCATCCTGTGCGCCCTGTCCACCTTCCAGCTCAGCCGCGCGGTAACCCGCCGGCTTCCGGAGGACCAGGGCGGGGACGCGACGGCCCGTACCGCCGCCCGGATCCTCCTGGGTCCCTACAGCGGCTTCCTGTCCGGCTGGACGCTGGTGTGGGGGCTGCTGCTGTCCTCCGCCGTGCTGGCCGCGGCGTTCGGGGCCTACGTGTTTCCGGACCATCCCGAAGCAGGAGCGGTGGGCGCGGTTGCGGTAATGGCGGCGGTCAACCTGCTGGGCGTGAACCGGGGGCCGTGGGCTACCCGGTTCATCCTGGCGTTTGTCTTCAGCATCCTGGCCTTCACGGTGGTGGTGCTCTACAACGAGGCACCAAACCAGCCGGTGCGGGTGGGCGCGGATATCGAGCCGACGGCGTCAGGCGTGCTGCAGGGGGCCGGCCTGCTGTTCTTTCTTTTCTCCGGCTATACCCGGCTGGCCACCATGGGTGCCGGTGTGCGCAATCCCTCACGCAATCTGCCCATAGCGGTTCCGGCAGCCATTGCCGTGTCGTTTGTCCTGTACCTGCTGATGGGGCAGTCGATGCTGGCGTACTACGGTGCCGCGGCACTGTCTGCGGAGCCCGCTCCCCTGCTGGATCCGATGCAGAGCGTCGGTGCGAACGTGGGGACGGGAGCCGTGGTCCTGGCCGTGTCCGCCGCAGCCCTGGGCGGTCTGTGGTCCCTGCTGGACTCGGCCGGCCGCACGGCTGCGGCCATGGCTGCGGACCGGGACCTGCCCTCCGTGTTCTCCCGCACCTGGCCCGGCCGGGCCGGCTCCGGACGTACCCCGTGGGTGGCCGTGGCCGCAGCAGGCGGAATCGTGATCCTGCTCGTCCTGTTTGCCGACCTGGATGCGCTGATCGGCATGGCATCCTTCGCGCTGCTCTTCTACGCTGCGATCAGCACGGTGTGTGCGTTCTCGTTGAAGGACCGCACACGGTACGCCCCCCGGGCACTGAACCTGGCCGGAACGGTAGGAGCCCTGCTGCTGGCCCTGGCACTGCCGCCGCTGTACATCAGCCTGACCCTCATGATCCTGGTGGCGGGCCTGGTGGTGCGGCTCAGCTTCCGCCGGCCCCGGTCCACCAAGCCGCACCCGACACTTTAACCGGCGGCCTCCCAGCGGCGTACTTCCAGCAGAAGCTCCGCCCGGCGCTGGGGAGAAGCGAAGGACGCCTCGATGGAATTGGCGGCCAGCAGGGTCATCTGGGCCCTGCTCAGCCCGAAGGCTTCCTGCACGGTGCGGAAATTATCGTCTGCGTAGCCGCCGAAGTAGGCGGGGTCATCAGAGTTCACGGAGATGTTCAGTCCGTGCTCGAGCATTTGCGGCAACGGGTGGGCCGCGAGGCTGTCGACGGCGTTCAACCGGACATTGGACAGCGGGCAGACGGTCAGCGGGATCTTTTCATGCACCAGGCGTTCCACCAGCACCGGGTCGTCCAGGCACCGGATGCCGTGGTCGATCCGGTCCACCAGCAACAGGTCCAGCGCCTGCTCAATGTAATGCGAGGGGCCCTCTTCTCCGGCATGGGCCACCGTCCGAAGACCGGCTTCCCGGGCACGGCGGTACAGGTCGATGAAAGCCTCCGGCGGGTTCCCCACCTCCGCGGAGTCCAGGCCGATACCGATGATGGGCGCATCCATGGCGAGGAGCTCCTCGAGGACCGCCAGCGCCTCGGCGGCGGGACGGTCGCGAAGGAACGCGGCGATCAGGACGGCGGAGATGCCGAACTCCTCCTCGCTGCCGGCCAGCGCAGCGCATACGCCCCCCACAGAGGTTTCCAGCGGAACACCGCGGACCAGGTGCGCCTGCGGATCCATCATCATCTCCACGTGACGCACCCCCGCGGCGGCCGCCCGGCGCAGATACGCCCGGGTCATGTCCGTGAAGTCGGCCTCGGTGCGCAGCACGTCCATGTTGGCGTAGTAGAGGTCCAGGAAGGACTGCAGGTCCGTGAACCGGTAACGTGCACGCAACTCGTCCAGGGAGGCGTACGGCAGCTCAATGCCGTTGCGGCCGGCCAGTTCAAAAATCAGTTCCGGTTCGAGCGTGCCCTCAATGTGCAGGTGAAGTTCCGCGCAGGGCGGCGTGGGGGAAAGTGCGGAGCTAATAGGCATCCGTTAAGCCTAGGCTCCACCGGAAGCGTCAGCTAAACCCGTCCGGACGAAACATCCCGGGTCCTGGCCAAGCTCGGGGTGTCTTCCCGGGTGCAGGCGGCCGTCGCCTACCGCGAACGGCCGCCTGCCCTTCCGGCTGTTATCCCTGAGCCGGGGCAACCGTAACGACGAGGTCCTCGGCCGGCGGCGTCCAGAGTTCCGGATCGGCCGGCACCTGCTCGCCCGAACGGATGTCCTTGATCTCGTGGCTGCCGTCCTCGGCGGTGAACCAGACAAACGGGATGCCGCGGCGGTCCGCATACTTGATCTGCTTGCCGAACTTCTCCGCCTTGGGTGCCACCTCCACGGAGATTCCGCGGCTGCGCAGCTGCGATGCCGTGTCCTGGGCAGCGGACCAGGAATCGTCGGTGGCCAGGGTCATCAGCACGGCGGTGGGCACGCTGCGGGAGGCCTGCGCGAACTCCTGGCTGAGGATGCGCATCACCAGGCGGGTAACGCCAATGGAGAGCCCGACGCCGGGGAAGGTCCGGCTGCCCTTGCTGGCCAATGCGTCGTACCGGCCGCCGGAGCAGATGGAGCCCAGCGCTTCGTGGCCCACCAGCACCGTTTCGTAAACGGTGCCGGTGTAGTAGTCCAGTCCGCGGGCAATGCTCAGGTCCGCCAGGACCCGGCCGGGTGCCCGCCGGGAAGCTTCGCTGATGACCTCTGCCAGCTCGCCCAAGCCTTCCTCCAGCAGGTCATTGGTGACGCCCAGGGCGCGGACCTGCTCCACAAAGGAGGTGTCCCCGGACCGGATGGAGGCCAGCTTCAGGGCAGCAGCGGCCTGCTCGGCAGTGGCCCCGAGTTCTTCCTGCAGCAGTTCAGCAACCCGCGCGGCGCCGATCTTCTCCAGCTTGTCGATGCTGCGCAGCACCCCGGCCGTATCCTCCAGCCCGATGCCCCGGTAGAAGCCTTCGGCCAGCTTGCGGTTGTTGACCCGGATCTGGAAATCGGGGATCGGCAGGGCGCCCAGGGCTTCGGCAATCACCAACGCCAGCTCGACGTCGTACCGGAAGGGCAGCGCTCCGTCGCCCACCACGTCGATGTCCGCCTGGGTGAACTCCCGGGCACGGCCTTCCTGCGGGCGTTCTCCGCGCCAGACCTTCTGGATCTGGTAGCGCCGGAACGGGAAGGAAAGGTGGCCGGCGTTTTCCACTACGTAGCGGGCAAACGGCACGGTCAGGTCAAAGTGGAGGGCCAGTGAGTTGGGATCCTCTTTGCCGGCGGTCTCCCCCTCTTCGGCCTGCAGCCGGCTCAGTGCGTAGACTTCCTTGTCGATTTCGCCCTTGCGCAGCAGCTGCCCCACGGTTTCCACCGCACGGGTCTCAATGTTGGAGAAGCCGTGCAGCTCGAAGGTGCGGCGCAGCACGTCCAGGACATGGAGTTCAACCAGGCGCTCCTGCGGTAGCCATTCAGGGAAACCGGACAGTGAGGCCTTGCGTGCCATGGGGGCAAACTCCTTCGGTGGGTGGAAAGAAGACACCGGCGCCCCTTGAGGAAGCAGGAATGCGGGTGCTGACGTGCATAAACTATGTGCGGCACTCATTTTAGCTTTTCCTGGACACCGCCGCGTTCCGCACCCGCGGGCCGGCCGCGTCCGGTAACCCGCGGGCCCGCCCAGGGCCAATACAGCAGCAGAGGAGGCAGCGGTGGCAGCAAACAGCACCAGCCGCGAGAACAGGCGCCGCGTGGCCCGCATGGAGGCCCGGCGTGCCTTTGCCGCCGCCCGTGCCCGCCGACGGAAGCGGGACAACCTATTTGCCGGAGCAGCTGCACTGGTGGTGCTGGCCCTGGCCGTTGCCCTGCAGATCGCCTGGTTCAGCTCCAACCCCACTGCGGATGAGCTGGCCCTGCTCAAGGAGCAGGCGGGCGTGGGCCTGGAGGTCCCGGATCCGTCCCTGGCGGCGGGCAAGACGTTCACCGGCACCCTTTCCCTGGGGCAGGGCGAGGTAGGCGTGGAACTGGACGGCAATGCGGCCCCGCAGGCCGCCTCGGTCTTCAAGACCCTGGCCGACAACGGATGGTTGAACGGCAAGAGCTGCCACCGCCTGACCACCCTGCCCGAGATGGGCGTACTGCAGTGCGGCTCCCCGAACGGCGACGGCGCAGCGGACCAGGACTTCCTGTGGGGTCCGGTGGAGAACACGCCCGCCGACGGTTTCTACCCCGCCGGGAGCATTGCGGTGGCCCGCGGAGACAGCGTAACCAGCAACGGCACACAGTTCTTCATCGTTTACAAGGATTCGACCATTACCCAGGCCAGCGGCGGTTACACGATAATGGGTAAGGTAACGTCAGGTCTTGACGTACTGGAGTCCATTGCTTCCCGCGGAGTTGCCTCCGGGGCAAGCGATGGCACTCCGAATGACCCGGTGACGATTAACTCGTTCACCCTGAACTAAGTGGCGGCGCGGGCTTCGCACACTGCCATCCATCGAGTGAAAGACTTTTAGCGGTGACAGACAGTCAGAAATCCGACGAAACAGCAGGCCAGGACACCCCGGACACGTCCCGTCCGGCCGCTCCCAGCCCCGCGGCCCTTGCATCGCGCCGGCCCTCCCCCGCAGCCGTAGGCCCCCGTGCCGCCGCGGCTGCCCCGGTTGTTGCCGTGCCCGCAGCCCACTCCACTCCGCTGGAGGAAGCGGCCCGCTTTGCCCGGGTGGAGGAGGACGGCCACGTCTTCCTGATTGTCGACGGTGAGGAAACCGCCGTCGGGCAGTTCCCGGACGCGTCCAAGGAAGAGGCGCTGGCGTACTTCGTGCGCAAGTACGACGACGTCGCCAGCCAGCTGCTGCTCCTGGAACAGCGGGTGCAGGTCAAGGCCCCGGCCGCCGACATCCACAAGACCCTCAAGCACCTTGCCGAGCAGGTTGCCGAGCGCAAGATGGTGGGCGACGTCAAGGCACTGGACGCCCGCATCGAGTCGCTGGAAGCTGCACTGAAGGACGCCGAGGCTGCCGAGCGCGCCGAAGCCGAAGCAGCCAAGGCCCGTGAGCTGGCCGCCCGCGGGGCCATTGTTGCTGAAGCCGAAGAGATTGCCGCCAAGGACCCGGCCAGCATCCAGTGGAAAACCAGCAGCAACCGGATGAATGAGCTCTTCGACGCGTGGAAGAGCGCCCAGAAGAACGGCCCCCGGCTGGGCCGCAGCACCGAGGACTCGCTGTGGAAGCGGTTCCGGTCCGCCCGGACGGTTTTTGACCGCCACCGCCGCGCCTACTTCTCCCAGCTGGATAATGAGAATTCCTCCGCGAAGGCCGCCAAGGAAGCCCTGATTGCCCGCGCCGAAGAGCTGTCCACGTCCACTGACTGGGGCAACACGGCCGCCGAATACCGGCAGCTGATGGACGAGTGGAAGGCTTCCAAGCGGGCCAGCCGCAAGGATGACGACGCCTTGTGGGCCCGCTTCCGCGCAGCCCAGGACAAGTTCTTCGCCGCACGCCAGGCAGCCAACGAGGTCATTGACGAGGAATTCGCCGCCAACCTGGTGGTCAAGGAAGAGCTCCTCAAGGAAGCCCAGGCCCTTTTGCCCGTGACCAACCTCACCGCTGCCCGGAAGGCGCTGCAGTCCATCCGGGAACGTTGGGAAGAGGCCGGCAAGGTTCCGCGTGCGGACATGGGCCGGATGGAAGCCGGCATCCGCAAGGTCGAGGAAGCCGTCAAGGCGGCCGAAGACGAGCACTGGCAGCGCAGCAATCCGGAAACGAAGGCCCGCACGACTTCGGCCCTGTCCCAGCTCGAAGCGACCATCGCGTCCCTCGAGCAGGACCTGGCCGACGCCGAGAAGGCAGGAAACGCCAAGAAGATCGCCGATGCCCGGGAAGCCCTGGAGGCACGCCAGCAGTGGCTGGCCATGCTGCAGAAGTCCGCACAGGACTTCGCCTAGGCACACGGTTCGCCTAGGCACAATACGCCCGCGCGGGCCTTCCCGCGCAGCTAAAGCCCCGCCGGCACGTTATCCACAACGTGCCGGCGGGGCTTTTGCGTTGCCCCGGCAGCAGCCACGCTGGTGTCCATGCCTGCGCCTGCGCCCTTGTTTCCCTATCCGGGAGCCCTCCCCCGGATCACTTCCACCGGCGGAGCCCTGTTCACCGCCGGGGACGCCTTCCGGCACGAAGAGCTGCAGGCCATGGCGATGGACGGGTTGCTCAGGCACGTCTACGCGGGGACCTTCGTGCGCTGGGACGTCCAACCGGACCCGGTGGTCCGCGCCTTGGCTGCATCCCGGGAACTGCCCGCGGGCCTGCGGCAGCGGGTGTCGCTGGGCTGGCTCACTGCGGCCTGGATCTACGGCTGCGCACCGCGCCCGCTGCGGCTGGACATCCTGGCTGACAGGCGACGGCGGACCGGAGCGTTGCCGCCGTTCAGCACGGCGGTCCTCCACGAAGTGCTCCTGGGGCCGGCCGACCGGGTGGACGTGGGAACGGTGTCGGTGACCTCGCCGCTGCGGACCGCCGTCGACGTCGCACTCCATGTCCAGGGACAGGAGGCCGTGCCCGCGCTGCAGCGGCTCGCCGCGCATCCCGGCCTGGGCTGCCGGCTCGATCTGGTGCGCCGCGCCATGGAAGCCGGGTCACGCGTCCCGGGCAAGGCGGCCGCCCTGGAAAAGCTGGCGGCCGCCTCGGCCTAGTGCGTGCCCGGGGGCCGGTGCTATACCCGCCGCTGGGACCCTGTGGTCCGGTACACATCGAAGACGCCGTCGATCTTGCGTACGGCGCTGAGGATGTGGCTGAGGTATTTCGGGTCCCCCATCTCGAAGACGAACTTCGACATGGCCACGCGGTCGCTGGAGGTGTTGACGCTGGCGGAGAGGATGTTCACGTGGTTTTCCGACAGCACCCGGGTGACGTCGGACAGCAGGCTCTTGCGGTCCAGGGCCTCCACCTGGATTTCCACCAGGAAGACGCTGGACTGGGTGGGCGCCCATTCCACCGGCACAATGCGGTCCGGAGTGGCCCGCAGTTCCTGCACGTTGCGGCAGTCGCTGCGGTGCACGGACACCCCGGAGCCCCGGGTGACGAACCCGATGATCGGATCCGGCGGCACGGGGGTGCAGCAGCGCGCGAGCTTCACCCACACGTCGCCGGTGCCGCGCACGGTGACACCGGAGTCGGTGAACTTCGGGCGCCGGGCGGCCGTGGCCACCGGGGTTTCGGCCAAATCCTCCTCGGCACCTTCATGGCCGCCCATCAGGCCGACCAGGTGCTCAATGACGTTCTGCGCCGAGGTATGCCCGTCGCCCACGGCCGCATAGAGTGCCGAGATGTCCTGGTGGTGCAGCTCCTCGGCCACTGCCACCAGCGCGTCGTGGGTCATCAGCCGCTGCAGCGGAAGGTTCTGCTTGCGCATTCCGCGCGTCAGCAGGTCCTTGCCCTTTTCAATGGCTTCTTCGCGGCGTTCCTTGGTGAACCACTGGCGGATCTTGTTCCGGGCCCGCGGGCTCTTCACGAAGCCCTGCCAGTCCTGGCTGGGACCGGCGCCTTCGGCCTTGGAAGTGAAGATCTCCACCCAGTCACCGTGCTGCAGCTCGCTGTTCAGCGGAACGAGTTTGCCGTTAACTCGGGCACCGATGGTCCGGTGCCCCACCTCGGTGTGCACCGCGTAGGCAAAGTCCACCGGCGTCGACCCGGCCGGCAGGGCCATAACCTCGCCCTTGGGAGTGAAGACAAACACTTCGCGGGCATTAATCTCGAACCGCAGCGAATCCAGGAACTCATCCGGATCCGAAGTTTCCTGCTGCCAGTCCACCAGGCTGCGGAGCCAGCCCATGTCATCGGCGGTTTCGGGCGACTTGCTGCCGTCTTTGTACTTCCAGTGCGCAGCCACGCCGTACTCGGCCCGGCGGTGCATGTCATGGGTGCGGATCTGGATCTCCACCGGTTTGCCGCCCGGACCGATCACCGTGGTGTGCAGTGACTGGTACATGTTGAACTTCGGCATCGCGATGTAGTCCTTGAACCGTCCCGGCAAAGGATTCCACCGGGCGTGCAGGGCGCCCAGCGTCGCATAGCAGTCCCGTACGGAGTCGACCAGGACCCGTACACCCATCAGGTCATGGATGTCGTCGAAGTCTTTCCCCCGCACGATCATCTTCTGGTAGATGGAGTAGTAGTGCTTGGGCCGGCCGGTGATGGTCGCCTTGATCTTCACCGCATGGAGGTCATCGGCAATCTGGGAGCGGACGGTGCCCAGGTACTTTTCACGCTCGGGCGTCCGGTCCCCCACCATCCGCACAATTTCGTCGTAGACCTTCGGGTGCAGTGCGGCGAAGGAAAGGTCTTCCAGCTCCCACTTGATGGTGTTCATGCCGAGGCGGTGCGCCAGCGGTGCGAAGATCTCCAGGGTTTCGCGGGCTTTCTTGGCGGAGGACTCCGGCGAGACAAACCGCCAGGTCCGCGCGTTGTGCAGCCGATCCGCGAGCTTGATGACCAGCACGCGGATGTCCTTGGCCATCGCGACGACCATTTTGCGGACCGTCTCGGACTGGGCTGCGTCACCGAAGGTGACCTTGTCCAGCTTGGTGACCCCGTCCACGAGCATGGCCACTTCCGGGCCGAACTCACGGCGCAGCTCCTCCAGCGTGTAGCTGGTGTCTTCCACGGTGTCGTGCAGCAGGGCCGCCGCCAGCGTGGTTCCGGTCATCCCGAGCTCGGCGAGGATGGTGGCCACGGCCACAGGGTGCGTGATGTAGGGATCGCCGCTCTTGCGCTTCTGCCCTTCGTGGCTGCGTTCGGCCACCACGTAGGCCCGCTGGATCAGGTCCAGGTCTTCCTTGGGGTTGTTCACCCGGACGGTGCGCAGCAGCGGTTCGAGCATGGGTGAATACCCGGGGTTGCCGCGTCCGGCGAGGCGGGCAAGCCGGGCGCGCGTGGAGCCGCGGCGGCCTGTTGGGGGTGTCCGTCCGGCGCCGGGCTTGGCCGCGGCTCCTGCGGGAGCGGGAGCCGGTGCGGGAGCCGCTACGGGAGCCACGGCTGCACGGGCCGGAGCCTGCACGGAGTCAGCCGGGGTGGGGACAGCCGTGTCCGGCGCCGCGGCGTCAGGAGCCGCGGCGGCCTCGGGCCCCGGATCGATCCCGGCGGCGCGGCTGTTCCCTGCCCCATTGGCAGGTGTTGCGCTGTTGCCCACTGCCGACCTTTCTTCGAAAAATTCAGTACAAGTGCCCTGTCAACCAGTCTAAGCCTGCCCGCACCGCTTAAACCGCAGGTTCCGCACTCCCGGCAGGGAGTACGGAACCGTGGGGTTTATTCGTGAGCAGTTCCGGTGCGGGCCCGGACTCCCGGAGGTACTAGGCGTCGGCGACGGCCGGCGTCTTGCCGGCGCGGCGTTCTTCGACGCGTTTGGCCTGCTTGCGGATCCCGGCCTCGTCGCGGCGCAGCCATGCGTACATGGGCGCTGCGATGAAGATGGTGGCAATGGTGCCCAGGATGATCCCGACAAACAGTGCCAGGGACAGGTCCTTCAGGGTGCCTGCACCCAGCAGCAGGGCACCAATGAACAGGATGGAGGCCACCGGAAGCACTGCCACCACGGAAGTGTTGATGGACCGGACCAGGGTCTGGTTGACGGCCAGGTTCACTTCCTCGGCGAAGGTCCGCTTGGTGCGCTTATCCAGGTCCTTGGTGTTTTCGCGGACCTTGTCGAAGACCACCACGGTGTCATACAGCGAATAGCTGAGCACGGTCAGGAACCCGATGATGGCCGACGGCGTCACCTCGAAACCGCTCAGCGCGTACACACCGGCGGTCACCACCATGACTACCAGCAGTCCGGTGACGGCAGCCAGCGACATCTTCCAGGTCCGGAAGTACAGAGCCATCAGCACCGCGGCCAGCGCCACGAACACGATCAGGCCAACCAATGCCTGCCGGCTGACGTCGCTGCCCCACGTGGGACCGATGAACGTGGAGGTGACCTCATCCTGGCTCACGCCGTAGGTATCGGCCAGTGACTCCTTGACCTGGATGGTCTGGTCGTCGCTGAGCTTCTCCGTCTGGATCCGCATGGTGCCCGGGGCAATGTTGGTGACCTTCGGGTCTGCGGTGCCGGCCACCTCGGCTACGGCTTCCTCACCGCGGCCGACATCGGTGTTGGCCACGTTGGAGACCGTGAACTCGGAACCGCCGCGGAACTCGATACCGAGGTTGAAGCCACCCTTGGCCACCGGGATGAGGATGGAAATGACTACGGCAACCCCCGCGATCAGGAACCACAGCTTCGCTTTGCCAACGAAGTTGTAGGACCGCTTTCCGGTGTAGAGGTCATTGCCGAATGCGGCGAAACTGGGGAGCTTGCTCATTACTCGCCGTCCTTCTCGGAGCTGCGGCCGCTGCCGGCCATGGAGTCGTGCTTTTCGGCAAGCCGGCGCTCGGCAATGGTCATCCGGCGCTCGGCTTCCTTGGCAGCGGCCTTGTTCTTGCCGCGCAGGGCCGGGGCATCGCCGGGCTCGCGCATCCGGCCGGCACCGCGGTACAGCGGCACCGCGCCCAGCCTGCTGGCATCCAGGCCGGAGAACCGGTGTCCTTCACCGAAGAACTTGGTGCGGGCCAGCAACACCATGGTCGGGTGCGTGAACATAAAGACCACGATCAGGTCGGCGACGGCGGTCAGTCCGAGGGTGAACGCGAAGCCGCGCACGTTGCCAACGGCAACGAAGTAGAGCACGACGGCGGCCAGGATGTTCACTGCCTTGGAGGCCAGTACGGTGCGCTTGGCCCGCTTCCAGCCGGTGTCCACAGCGGAGACCAGTCCGCGTCCGTCGCGCAGTTCGTCGCGGATGCGTTCAAAGTAGACGATGAACGAGTCCGCTGTCTGGCCGATGGCGACAATTAGGCCCGCCACACCGGCCAGCGACAGCCGGTAGTTCTGGCTCCAGCCCAGGATGGCGATGGCCAGATAGGTCAGCACACCGGCAACCACCAGGGACGCGATAGTGACGAAGCCCAGTGCGCGGTACTGGAAGAGCGAGTAGACGGCCACCAGGATGAGGCCGATCAGGCCGGCGATAATGCCCATCCGCAGCTGGTCGGCACCGAGGGTGGCGGACACCTGCTGTTCGCTCTGGATGTCGAAGCTGATCGGCAGGGCACCGTACTTCAGCTGCTCGGACAGCGCCTTCGCGCTCTCCTGGGTGAAGGTGCCGGTGATCTGTGCGTTGCCGTCGGTGATCACGTTGTTAACCGTGGGTGCAGAGATGATCTGTCCGTCCAGGACAATCGCGAACTGGTTCCGCGGATCGCCCTTGAAGGTGATCAGCCGCTCGGTGACTCCACGGAACGCGTCAGTGCCCTCATCGTTGAAGTCGATGTTGACGGCCCACTGCCCGGTGGAAACACCGTTGCTGCTCTGTGCCATTCCGAAGCTGGCGGTGGAGATATCCGCACCGGGAACTTCCACCGGACCCAGGATGTACTTTCCGGCCGTGCCGGGTTCGCACGCGACCATCGGCTGGTCCGCCGGCGCCTGCTCCGCGTTGGCGATGGTGTCCGGGTTCAAGCAGTCGGTGGTTTCGAACTCGGTCTGCAGTTCCGGGGTAATCCAGTTGGTGTCCGACTTGTCCGTCGGCTCGGCTGACGGCGTCGGCAGCTGCTCAGCGGGAGTCGGGTCGGTGACCGCTGCTCCCTGTCCCCCGCCGCCGGCCAGGACCGGGCGGAACTCCATCTGGGCTGAGGCCTGGATGAGTTCGCGGGTTTCGGCATCCGGGACACCCGGCAGCGAGACCACGACGTTGCGGTTGGACTGCGTGCTGATCTCCGCTTCGGAGACGCCGCTGCCGTCCACGCGCTGGCGGATGATCTCCACGGCCTGGTCCAGCTGCTCGGCAGTGATTTCATTGTCACCGCCCTGCACCTCGGGTGCCAGGATCATCTGGGTGCCGCCCTCAAGGTCGAGGGCAAGCTTCGGGGTCCAGCTGGCGTTGCTCCACATGGAGCCTCCGCCAAGCAGAAGGGCAAGGGCCGCAAAAATGACGCCCAACCAGATGAGCGTCTTTTTGGCGGCCGAGCCGGGGCCGGTACGGGGCATAGGGAATATTCCTTAAGGGCGAAGATCACCGGAACCGTTCGGGCTCCGGTGAGGCAAGCGGGACCGCAATGCCCCGCTTGGCTCGTGGAGAGTCTAGTTCTCTTTTTTCTCGTCGCGGTTCAGGCGCTTGAGTGTTTCTTCGGGAGTCTCGTCCTGAGGAGCAGCTGCGTCACGGGCGACAGTGGCGTCCGTGCTGCCGTGAGGGTCCTTGCCGAGGGTCAGCGAAGAAGCGTCGTCGGGAACAACGGCGGTTCCGGTTTCCGTGTCTTCTTCAGCGGCCGGGACAGTGACTACCTTGGTCAGCGCCTGCAAGTGCACGGTAGCGGTGTTGCCCGGGGACAGCTCCAGGACGGCCTTGTTTTCTTCCTGGTCCACGGAAACGATCCGCCCGAAAAGCCCGAACTGGGTCATGACCTCGGTGCCCGGAACCATCTGGGAACGCTGCTGGGCCACCGACTGCGTCGTCTTCTTCTGCTTGCGGAACATCATGATCACGAAGACCACCAGGAGCAGGGGAAGAAGGAGATCAGTGGGATTCACGTGGGGAGTTCCATTTCTGTTGGGGAAGGTTCAGGCATTTCCGGGCATCGCGCCGGGACCGTGCCGTAGGGCCAGTCTAAGGGGAAAACGTGGAAGGAACCTGTTAAGTTTCCTGAGGCGTCCAGTCACCGGCTCCGGCCGCGGTGGCCGTGCCGGGTCCGGAGAACATGTTCGCGGGCATGGCCGCGGCCACGTGTTCGGGCATTTGCAGCCCCAGGTGCTCCCAGGCCGCGCGGGTGGCAATCCGGCCCCGCGGGGTCCGGCCCAGCAGCCCCTCGCGGACCAAGTAAGGCTCAGCCACTGTTTCAACCGTTTCCGGTTCCTCACCGACGGCGATGGCCAGGGTGGACAGGCCCACCGGGCCGCCGTTGAATTTGGTGATCAGGGCGGTCAGCACTGCCCGGTCCAGCCGGTCCAGGCCAAGCACATCCACTTCGTACATATCCAGGGCGGCGCCGGCCGAACGGGCGTCAATCTGTTCGATGCCGTGGACCAGGGCCCAGTCGCGGACCCGCCGCAGCAGCCGGTTGGCAATACGGGGCGTGCCGCGGGAGCGGCCGGCCACCTCGGCGAACCCGGCCGAGTTGACCTTCATATCCATCAGCATGGCTGAGCGGCGCAGCACCAGTTCCAGCTCGTCCGTGGAATAGAACTCCAGGTGCCCGGTGAAGCCGAAACGGTCCCGGAGCGGGCCCGGCAGCAGGCCGGCACGGGTGGTGGCACCCACCAGGGTGAAGGGAGGCAGCTCCAGGGGAATGGCGGTGGCGCCGGCTCCCTTTCCCACCACAATGTCTACCCGGAAATCTTCCATCGCCATGTAGAGCATTTCCTCGGCCGGCCGGGACATCCGGTGGATTTCGTCCAGGAACAGCACCTCGCCCTCGGTCAGGGAGGACAGGATGGCGGCCAGGTCGCCGGCGTGCTGGATGGCCGGTCCGGAGCTGATCCGCAGCGGCGCGTTCATTTCCGCAGCGATGATCATCGAGAGGGTGGTCTTGCCAAGGCCGGGCGGACCGGAAAGCAGCACATGGTCTGCGCTTCGGCCGCGCAGCCGGGACGCTTCCAGGACCAGGGACAGCTGTTCGCGGACGCGTTTCTGCCCCACGAAGTCATCCAGGTTCTTGGGCCGCAGGGCGGCTTCTATGGCTTTGTCGTCCGGGTCCGGGCCCGGGGCGACCAGTGATTCAGCGGACATGTCAGCCGGCCTTCCGGCGTGAGGATGCGCGGGCGCCGTCGGTGCCCAGGCGTCGCAGGGTCAGCTTCAGGATCTCGCCCACGTTGCCGGTTGCGGCGACGTCGGGGTGTTCGGCAGCGGTGTCCTCGATGGCCGTCGTGGCATCCTTTTCGGACCAGCCCAGCCCGGTCATGGCTGCCAGCACCTGCTCCTGCCAGCGCGGGGCGGCAGGGTTTTCCGTTGTTCCGTGCGGCACCAGCTTGTCCGCCAGTTCCAGGACGATGCGCCGGGCACCCTTGGGGCCTATGCCGGAGACCTTACTGAAGGCCTTGTCGTCTCCGGTGGAGGCGGCCACGCGGATGGCTTCGGGGGTGTGCACGGCCAGGACGGCCAGCGCGATCCGCGGCCCGACACCACTGACGCCGAGGAGGATTTCAAATACCTCGCGCTGGTCGGCGTCGGAGAAGCCGTAAAGGGTCATGGAGTCCTCGCGGACAATCATGGCCGTGTGGACGGACGCTTCACTTCCCGTGCGCAGGGTGGCGAGGGTCTGGGGCGTGGCCTGGATGAGCATCCCGAGTCCGTGGACATCGATGACTGCCGAATTGAGGCCCACGTGCGAAACGACCCCGCGGAGGGAACTGATCATGAAGGAACTCCAGAGGCTGTATAGAACATATCTACGAATACCCTACTTGCTGGTGCCCGCATTCCCCTGCTGTTCAGTAGCTTCCGCGTTTTGCGCGTGCTTCGGCTTCCGCCCACAGCCGCTGCGCCGCCGTCATGCCGGTGTTCGGTGCGGTGCCCCGGGATGCCGAACCGGCAGTGGGTCCGGGGCCGGCGACGCCGCGCCGCCAGGCGTGCGTGATGGCCAGGGCCAGGGCATCGGCGGCGTCGGCGGGCTTGGGCATTTCGTCCAGCCGCAGGATCTTGGTGACCATCTTGCCCACCGCGTCCTTGTTGGCCGAACCGGATCCGGTGACCGCCGCCTTGACCTCGGTGGGTGTGTGCAGGGCCACGGGGATGCCGCGCCGGGCCGCGGCGGCAATGACGACGCCGGAGGCCTGGGCGGTGCCCATCACGGTGCTGACGTTGAGCTGGCTGAAGACCCGCTCCACCGCCAGGACGTCCGGCCGGTGGGTATCCAGCCACAGTTCGATGGCTTCGGAGATCACCAGCAGCCGGGCATCCAGGGCGGTTCC
Organism: Arthrobacter sp. zg-Y40; assembly: GCF_020731535.1. Classification (NCBI taxonomy): domain Bacteria; kingdom Bacillati; phylum Actinomycetota; class Actinomycetes; order Micrococcales; family Micrococcaceae; genus Arthrobacter; species Arthrobacter sp. zg-Y40. Next base: position 166,856 of record NZ_JAJFZS010000008.1, on the reverse strand, counting down.
GGCCACGGTGCCTACAACACCGACGGCCACGAGGGTGGCCCGGCGGTTCCCTTCGACCTCAACTACCCCGAGGCCGCAGCGGGTCAGGCCGGGGTCCACCCCCAGGACGCGTAAAGACACTGGATGGGCGCTTAGTCGTCTTCTTCAAGCTCGGCCATGACTGCGGCCGGGATGTCAGCGTTGGAGTAGACGTTCTGCACGTCGTCGAGCTCTTCGAGGGCGTCCACGAGCTTGAGGAACTTGCGGGAAGCATCGGCATCCAGTTCCACATGCATGGAGGGTACGAATTCGGCTTCGTCGGTTTCGTACTCGATGCCGGCTTCTTCCAAGGCACCAACAACGGCGCGCAGGTCCTGCGGCTCCGAGATGATCTCGAAGTTCTCGCCGGACTCCTTGACCTCATCTGCGCCGGCATCCAGCACGGCCATCAACAGGTCATCTTCGGTGAGGCCGTTCTTGGGCAGGTTCACGACGCCCTTGCGGGTGAACATGTAGGCCACCGAGCCCGGATCGCCCATGTTGCCGCCGTTGCGCGTTACCGCCAGGCGCACCTCGGATGCTGCGCGGTTCTTGTTGTCCGTGAGGCACTCGATCAGCAGGGCCGAGCCCTGGGGACCGTAGCCTTCATACATGATGGTCTGGTAGTCGACGGCCTCGCCCAGCAGGCCGGCACCGCGCTTGACGGCACGGTTGATGTTGTCGATGGGCACAGAGGTCTTCTTGGCCTTTGAAACGGCCAGTTCAAGGGCCGGATTGCCCGCCATGTCGGCGCCGCCGGCACGTGCTGCAACTTCGATGTTCTTGATCAGCTTGGCGAAGGACTTGGCGCGCTTGGCATCAATTACGGCCTTCTTGTGCTTGGTGGTTGCCCATTTAGAGTGGCCCGACATGCTCTACGCTTCTCCTAAAGATCCTGTGGATAAAAAGTCCGGCTGCCCACCGCCTGCCTTGGGCCGCGGGAATACCCGCCCAGACAGGGACACCGGCTGGCTTCCCGAACGCACTGCCATAATTCTAGCGACCGAATCCCGTTCCGGCGGCGGAAACGCTGCCGCACTTTCCCCTGCGGCCCCTGCTGCCGCTCCGGCCCGGGTCAAAAACACCGGTTCCCGTCCAGCTTTGCGTGCAGCCTCACGCCGCCCCGGCCCGCCTGCGGACAGGGCGGTGCGCTATATTCAGTAACCATGAGTTCTTTCTCCATCCTGGTCGGAAAACTGGTCCGCAGTGCCTCCAAACTGCGTGGCGGCGGCTCCGCCCTGCCGGGCCTGGTGGTGGAGAAAATCGACCCCGACTTCATCCGCCGCACCCTCGCGGACCTGCCGCTCGGCGTCGCCGTCGTCTCCGGCACCAATGGCAAAACCACCACAACCAAGATGGTGGTGGAGCTGCTCGAGAGCCAGGGCCTGAAGGTCTTCACCAACCGCACGGGCAGCAACTTCACCCGCGGTGTAGCCGCGGCCCTGCTGGGCGAGGTGAATATGCGCGGCCGGCTGGATGCCGACATCGCCGTCCTGGAGCTGGACGAGGCGCACGCGGTGCACTTCGTGAAGCTGATCCAGCCGCGCTACAGCCTGCTGCTGAACGTGCTGCGGGACCAACTGGACCGGTTCGGTGAGATCGACAAGACCACTCGGCTGCTGGAGCAGATTGCCCGTGCCACCACTGAGACCGTGGTGTTGAACCGGGAGGACCCCCGGGTCGCCGGCATTGCCGAGTCCCTGACTACCCAGCGCGCCGTGTACTTCGGCCTGGATGCCTCGCTGCGCAGCACCTTCCCCAATGACGACGAGATGCGCGGCAGCCTGGCCGAGGCCCTGGCAGCCACGCAGGAAGCCGACGTCGTCCTGACCCGTGTTGGCGAGGCGGATGCCGATTTCCTGGTCGACGGCGCAACCCGCACCTCCGGCCTCAAGCTCCGGGGAGTCTACAACATCTTCAATGCCGCTGCTGCGCTGGCCTTCGCCAGGACCATCACCGGCAAGGACACCGACGCCGAGGCACTGTTCACCGCGCTGTCCAACGTTGAGCCGGCCTTCGGGCGCGGCGAATCACTGACGGTCAACGGGCAGCCGCTGGAACTGGTGCTGGTGAAGAACCCCAGCGGTTTCCGCCTCGGGCTGAAATCTTTTGCGGCTCACGGCTACTCGACCATGATTGCCATCAATGACAATTACGCCGACGGCAGGGACATGTCCTGGCTATGGGACGTGGACTTCGAATCCCTCGCCGACCGCGGCGTGGACGTGGTCAGCGGTGTGCGCGCCTATGACATGGCGCTGCGCCTGAAGTACGACGACGTGCCCGTACGCACCGTCGAACCGGACATCACGGACGGCCTGAAGCGTTTCATCAAGGACTCACCCGGGGTTCCCATGCGGATCTTCTGCACGTACACCGCCATGCTGGCGGTGCGCCGGGAACTCTCCAAGATCACGAAGGTAGAGGTGGTCTCATGACCGAGGACCGCACCATCAAAATCCTGCAGCTGTACCCGCGGGAAATGAACATTTACGGCGACTGGGGCAACGTCCTGGTGCTGAAGCAGCGCCTGAAATGGTACGGCTATAACCCCGTTGTGGAGGAATACAACGCCGGGGACACCTTCCCCGAGGGCGTGGACATCATTGTGGGCGGCGGCGGCCAGGACAGCGGGCAGGTGGTGATCCAGCAGGACCTCCAGGAACTCGCGCCCACGCTGCGGGCACTGGCCGACGACGGCCTGCCGATGCTGGTGATCTGCGGCCTGTACCAGCTGTTCGGGAAGTTCTTCAAGACGCACGAGGGCACGCTGATCCCGGGGATCGGCATCCTGGACCTGGAAACGCACGGCGGCGATGTGCGGCTGATCGGCAACGTGCTCTCCGTCAGCAGCGAGTTCGGCGAGATCCACGGTTACGAGAACCACAGCGGCCAGACCTTCCTGGGCCCCGGCGTCGAGCCGTTGGCCGAGGTGCGCAAGGGTGAAGGCAACAACACCAAGGACAACACCGAGGGTGCCCGGTATAAGAACGTGGTGGCCAGCTACTTGCACGGCTCCCTGCTGCCCAAGAACCCGGCCATTGCCGACTTCCTGATCCAGCAGGCCGCCATCCGGAAATTCGGCAGCTTTGAGCCGACGCCGCGCTCCGAAGAGGACCTGGCCGAGCTGTCCAAGCTCTCCGAAATGGCCCGGCAGCACGCCGGGCAGCGGCCGCGGTAGTTCGCGCGCGGGACGCAGGGCCTAGAAGCTGAGTTCCTGGGTCCCGGTGGTTCCGTCGCGGTAGGTGACATTAACGGTTGTGCCACCACCGGATGCGTTCTGGAGTTCGGCGCCGGGCAGCCACAGGGCGAAGTGTCCTTTGAACACGGTCGCAGCCACTTCCTCACCCGCGATACTCATGTACGTCACTCCCACGACGTCGTCGCCGGCTCGCCCTGAAGCTATCGAGATTGGTTTGTTCCTGATCATCCCGGTTCCCAGCTGGGTGGGCGCGAGGGATCGAGCAGCGGGATCGGTTTCGGCGCCGAGCCTGCCGATGGAGCCGATCATGCCCCCGTCGAACAGGGGCGCGGAACCATCGGTGATGCAGGTCGCTTCGAAACCGTCGGCGCCGGTAAGGACCACGGTCATCCACTCACCGCGGCGCTCCGCGATAGCCACCTCCGCGGTGGCAAGGTCCTGTGCATACATCCCGTCCCCCGTGTTTTTGTTCGATGCCATGCAGTCCGCCGCGGCCTCATCGAGGTCGGCTCCGGAAAGGGTTACCGGGTTCGCTGTCCACGTAGCGAATGCTGCATCACCGCCGGAAAGCGAAGGGAGGACGAGCAGCCCGGCCGTGGCGGCTGCGGCCAACCCGCCGAGGACGACGGCGCGCCGACGTCGGACGGGCGCCCCGTGCTTCTGCCCCCGGAATGGGTCATTCCTTCCAGCCCTGGCCCGCTCCCCAACCCCGACCTTGGCCGGAACCGTCGCGGGCGCCGTCGCCGTCGTCCTCCGTGCAGTGCTGCCAGCGAGGATGTGCTCGAGGTCGGCCTGCGCCCGTTGCGGACGGGCGTCCGGGGCTTCATTCGCTGCGTCCATGCTGCGCAGCATTGTGTCTATGTCCTGAAGGCGTTTCATGGCATTGCCGTCCTTTCGGGTGCTGCTGCTGACCTGCTGGAAGGGTCCGGAAGATGATCAATGAGCAGGCGCAGGGCGCGGCGTGCGCGGCTTAGCCGGAGCCGGTAGGCCACCGGGGATATGCCGAGCACCACGGCCGCCTGCGGAGCGGAAAGGTCCTCGAAGACTGACAGGCCTAGTGCTTCCTGGTGCACTGCGGACAGGAGATGCCACGCGCGGCTGAGGTCGACCCGGCTCATCACCGCATCCTCGTGCGAGCTGCTGTAAGGCTCACCGCCAATGTCACTGAGCCGGACGCCGAGGGCCTGCCGGCGCTGCTCGCTGCGCTCGGCGTTCAACATGACGTTCCGGGCGATTCCGAACGTCCAGGCCCGCGCGTCGTCGTGGTTCCGGGGAACCTCGGCAAAGCGGCGCCATACAACGAGGAACGCATCCGACACCACGTCTTCGGCCAAAGCCGCGCCTGTGCGCCGTTGCACGAACCGGAGCACATCCGGGTACACCGCTGTGTACATAGCCCGGAAAGAGTCCGCCCGATCAGCGGGCGCTGAAAGATCATCCATACCCATACATGTCCCCCATGGGCCCAAGTGTGTCGCACGGAAGGCAAAGCTACGCTTCCCGAGTTCCAGCCCAAGGGAAGTGCTTCGTTAATTCAGGTGTTGAAGATTCCATCCAAGTAGTTGCGCTGGGACGGCAAACACCATCCAATAGTCCAATGACGGACGATACCGGCACAGCCACATCAAAACCACAAACCGGACTGAAGCGGGCAATCGGTGCACCGCTGCTGTTCGCGTTTATCGTGGGCGACACCCTCGGCGCCGGCATCTACACTCTCGTGGGGACCATGGCCTCCGACGTCGGCGGCGCGATCTGGATACCCCTGCTGATCGCCTTGGTGGTCGCGCTGCTCACTGCCGCAACCTACGCGGAACTGATCACCAAGTACCCGCACGCCGGCGGAGCCGCGCGCTACGCCGACCGGGCTTTTGGCATCCCCTACGTGTCATTCCTGGTCGGCTTCCTGATGATGGCTTCCGGAATCACCACGGCCGCTGCCCTCGCGAACGCCTTCGCGGGCGATTACCTCACCGCGCTCATCGACGTGCCGGCAGCGCCCGCAGCGGTGGTGTTCATCATCCTGCTGACTTTGATCAATCTTCGCGGCGTCAAAGAGTCCCTCACCGCGAACCTCGTAGCCTCCGTCATCGAGGTATCCGGCCTCGTCATCGTCATCGTCGTCTGCGCCATCGTTTTCGGCTCCGGCAACGGGGAACCATCCCGGCTCCTGGAATTCGCGCCGGACGTCCCTCCCCTCCAGGGCGCCTTCGCCGCATCCATCGTCGCCTTTTTCTCCTTCCTCGGCTTTGAGGCGGCGGCAAACATGGCCGAGGAAGTACGTAACCCCTCCAAGGCCTACCCCCGCGCATTGTTCGGCGCCATCTGCACCGCCGGGGTGGTGTATCTCCTGATCGCTCTCGGCGCCGTCATTGTTATGGACCCGACGGACCTGGCCGATTCCACCGGACCCCTTCTCGCCGTCGTCGCCGCCAGCGGCGTCGCAATCCCGCCCGGACTCTTCAGCATCATCGCGCTGATCGCCATCGCCAATGGCGCACTGCTGTTTATGGTTATGGCCAGCCGCGTCGGCTACGGATTGGCCGAAGCAGAACTGCTCCCTCGTGCCTTCAGCCGCGTGCTGCCGGGCCGCCGCACCCCGTGGGTCTCCATTGTGGTCGTGGCCGGACTAACGATTGTCCTGACCCTCACCGGAAATGTCGCCTCGTTGGCCGAAACCACCGTGCTGCTGCTGCTCCTGGTGTTCCTGTCTGCCAACGTCAGCGTCCTCGTCCTCAAAAAGGACAAAGTGGACCATGACCACTTCAGCGCCCCACGGTTCATGCCGGTCCTCGCGATCATTGCGAGCATCGCACTCCTCACCCAACAAAGCGGGACCATCTGGCTCAGTGCCGCCGTCTACGTAGCGATCGGGTCCTTGTTGTTCCTCGCGGCCCGGGCCCGACGCAAGCACGAGGAGCGATTGAGCGCTTAGCTGACCTGGGCCCCCGGCAAAGACCTAGCCGTATCCCGCACGAGTTCCAGGCGCGCGCTGAATCCTTCCGGTACTTGGGCCGGTAATTCGTTGACCGGGAACCAGCGGACGTCCTCGCTCTCTTCACTCACAGAAGTCACCGCTTCCGGGCTCACCACCGCGGCAAACCCCACATCCCAATGAGCCGAACAAGAGAAACCCCCCTGCAGATCGTGGCGGTCAAGATCCATGATCTCCCGGGCAAGCAGTAGAAGACCGCTGATTCCAGACTCCTCGCGGGCCTCCCGTTGCGCCGCGTCCGCAACCGATGCATCCTCCGGTTCGATGTGACCGCCGAACTGCACCCAGAACTGCCCCTTGCGATGAAAACACAGGAGAACGTGATCGAATGCGGGGGAAAACACGAAACATGACCCCGTGACATGCTCCGGGCCGCCGTCCCTGCGCAGTGAGGCATCCCCTGCCATGTTCAGGAACCCGAGATACCCATCTCTCCGTTGTGATGCGGGAAGTGCTTGGAGGCTGGTACGCAGATCATCAAGGGGCATACCCACATTTTGCCGGATTCCTCACGGCTACCTGTTCCATGTAGGTGGGTCTCCGTCCGGCACGGCATTGATACCGCCGCAGCCTGCGCCCATACTCAGTCCCAAACATGTGGGAAAACCGTCCAACCAAGGAGTGAGATGTCGGGTACAGCACTGGCCAGGTCAACGATGAGGTTTGGAACCAGGTTCGGTATCGCTGCCGTCGTCCTGATAGTTCTTGGTCCATTCATCAACAGGAACTTCGGCGTCGGAGACGCCGCGAACCTCTTGCTTCCCTCCATCGTGGAATCAGCGCCCGCTGCAGTGCTGGGATCGCTGATGTACCTAGTCTTGCTGGGGCTGTGCGTGCTGTTCGGGGCCGCGCTGATCACCGCGTCCCTGGTTATCCGCCATGCGGAAATGAGCGATGAATCTGCACCAATCGAGGAATCCGACTCCCACGCGTTCTGATTCCCGCGTTTCCCGTCTCCCGTCCTATCTGTCGGCCCGCGCCTGAATGCTCAATGTCGTCCAGGTCCGACGGCCGTGAGTATTACTGTGGACTGATGTTTAGGACGCATCAGCTTAGTGAAGATGTCAGCATGCGCGTTTTACGCCTGACGGATGCGAAAGCACTTACCGCAGCGTACGTGCGCAACCGGGACTACCTTTCACACTGGGAACCGGTTCGCCCCGAGGACTACTACACCGAGGTTTGGCAGGCCGATGACATATCCGGTCGCCTGGCTGCGAATGAAGCCGGCGCGCAGTATCCCTTTGGCCTGTTTGCCGGCGACACCGTCGTGGGCAGATTCAACCTCGCAGGAATCGTGCGTGGACCCTTCCAGAGTGCCGGTCTTGGCTACTGGGTGGACGGCACATACGCCGGCCGAGGACTGGCATCGGCTGCCGTCCAGGTGATCGTCGAAACGGCCCGCGACGAACTCGGGCTGCACCGCATCGAAGCGAGCACTCTTCTGCACAACACTGGCTCGCAGCGGGTGCTGCTGAAAGCGGGATTCCAGCAAATCGGAATGGCGCCGCGATACCTGCAGATTGCCGGAAAATGGCAAGACCACAATCTCTACCAGGTACTCCTGCATTAGGCCCCTTGCCCGCTCATGGGTGTCCTCGGGAGGGCAAACGGCGCCTGAAACGGCGCCTGCAGTCTCTGCCAGATAGGGTGCACCCTGTGAACACGTTTATTCCTAAGGTTGGGGTTATCGCCGCAGGGCGGCGCCATTCATTCGGCGTGAATTTCCACGGCTCAGTGGTGTCCGCGGGAATTCCTCATGCCGAGGAGTGCCGCGTCGGCAAGTGGACCGACGTCGGTTCAGTTGCCGCCGGAAACGTCCACACCGCTTCCAATACCGGTAGGTCCCACACCGTGGGACTGCGCGCGAACGGCACTGTGATCGCCACCGGATGGAACAATGACGGACAGTGCGATGTTGGTGGTTGGGCGGGTGTCGTCGGCATAGCGGCCGGTTGGCGACGCACGCTTGCAGTCTTTGCGGACGGTACAGCACAGGCTGCGGGCCGTCGGGGCGAGGGAGCGTGCGATGTTGACGGTTGGAATGAGATTGTCGCGGTCGCTGCCGGGGATTGGCACTCTGTAGGGCTCAGGGCCGACGGCACGGTCACAGCGGTGGGAAATAACCGCAGGGGACAGTGCGACGTCGCCGAGTGGCGCAATCTGCGCGCGATCGCCGCGGGTTATTTGCATACCGTCGCCGTCGACGCAGACGGGCGTGTGCTCGCCGCTGGCGAGCGGGTGTCCGGGGTCCAGGACGTTTCTGCCTGGCGCGACGTCGTCGCTGTGTCAGCGGGCAGCCGGCACACAGTGGGCCTTACGGCCGGTGGGCGCGTTCTTGCCGCTGGAGACAACAGCCGGGGGCAGTGCAATACGGCATCATGGCGTGACGCGGTTGCCGTTGCGGCCGGCTCAACGCACACCCTCGCCCTGCGTGCTGACGGATCCGTAGTAGCTGCCGGCAACAATGATGACGGTCAGTGCAATACAGCTGGTTGGATGCTCACGCTTTGAACGCTGCCGGAAGTAGCCGGGTTACCTCGTTGTTAAGTACTCCTCAACAATCGGCCACCAATGCTGGTGCGCCAGCTCGATCCGCGCTCGGCCAGCTCCATACCATTCGCCGTCTATGACGGGCTGAGCGGTATCAGTGACCAGAAACACCGGGACATGAGCCCAGGGGGCCGGGTATCCATAGGTTTCGTCAGGTGCGGGGACGACATTCCGGATAAAGCCGATACAACGAGTGGCAATTTCCGTCGTCCCGAAAATGTCCTGCAAGAGTCGTTTAAGCCCCTGGGACACGGACTCATGATCAAGACCGGAATACAAATAGCGAGTCGGGATATTCGGTCCCTTAGCTGTCGAGACGCAAAAAAATTCAGATGCGCCGTCTTGGTTGCGCCGCACTAGCAGCAACCGAATGACGATCACCGAATCGTCGCTCCGGCAGTCGCCACCGACCCAAACTTCCGCAGAACTGCCAGGCGGCAACCACGCAGCCTCTCGCGTGCTCCCGATTAACCGTGCGCCAGTCATGCCGTTCATGGTACGAGGAATGGTTGCTGGGGCGGACCTACCCGGCGCTGGCGTGGCGGGGTGCGTGGCATGCAGCTGGAGGCTCGGCCGGGCGTCAGACCGCGGCGACGGTCACTTCTTGACCAATGATCATGGTTATGAGGTCGTCTAGGGTTCCGTGGCTCTTCTCCAACTCGGGCAGGTGGTAGAACGTGCTGGTGATATCAAGGTTGTTCATGACCTCGGTCGGCGAATGCAGGATGGTCCGTTTGCCTTGAGCGATCGCGATGCCAAGCTCAACATGCGTGCCCTTCCCGCCTGGAAGCAGGATTACAACCACGTCGGCACCTATCACCGCATCCCGCTCACGCTGCCCGATGGAGCGCAGATCGGCGAGGGTGACTGTACCCGCGTCGCGCGCCGAGGCGTCCCGGGTCCAGTCGTACGTGTTGACGTAGCCGCTGCTTTCCAAGGCGTGCGCGACGTAGCGGACATTGACGATGTTCATAAAGCTGGACGCAACATAGAACCTTTTCACAACCACACCCCCTCAAGTTCGTTCGGCCCTTAGCCGGATGAGCAACTCCAAGAGTCCCTGTTCGGCTGCCGTGCGAGTTGTTCGAAGACTGAAAGTACCAGTTCAATCGAGGCTTAAGCTGCAGGTGCTGCAGCTTAAGCCGTCGCCCCCCTCATGGTGTCCGTCTCACCCGGGCAGCGGAGGCGCCGTGGAACGCTAACGGTGCCGGGTGGGGGTGGTGATCTCGACGGTGTGCCGTGGTGGGGAAGCCGTAGCCGGCAGACCGGCGCCGTGCTTTATCACCACCGATTTCCATCCCGGTGCCTCCTTCGCCTGGTTGCAGGACTCGCACAGACCCTGCAAGTTGCCGGCATCGGTGCTTCCTCCGGCACGATGAGGCTGAATGTGGTCGCGGTGGCGGATGGGTGCGCCGCACCACGGGGTGCGGCAGAACTGGTCCCGGGTTTCGATGAACCGGGCCAGGGATTCCGGGGCACAGCGCGCTTTGGAATCCATCCCGATCAAGTCACCTGTTGCCGGAGCCGTATACAGCCGCCGGAGCCAAAGCCCCGGTGATTGTTCCCCGCCGTCGGAGCGGCCCCGGGCAGACAATTCGCCGCCCTGCCGGGCCTGGCCGGTTGCTGCTGCAGCGGCCGTGCCAACGGCATGACGCGCCCACATGGCAGGAACGATCCCGTATCCGTCCAGGTGCGCCGGCTCAGCGGATCCGCTCAGCAGCGTGCGGTCGGTCATCACCAGTTGGACCTCCAGCGGCACGCGATCAGCCCGTGAGAGGCCGGTAATGCGTTCCACCATGGTGTCAGCCATGATCTGTCCCCGGCCTCTCGTGTCGCCGTGTGCCCGCAGCGAGTCCGCTTCCCGGCTCAGTGCTGCATACACGGCTACCCCTTGCGCGACCGGCAGCAGACCGGTCACGTACGTCATGGTGTCCGGCGCCGGACGGCAGGAAACATACCGGTCGGCCTCCGCCTTCGCTGCCCGGCGGACGATGGCCTGCTGGTCGATGTGGTAGGTCAGTTTCCGGATCCGGGCGATCAGCCGGCGGTCACCCAGACCCTCCAACTCGGCAGGGTCCCCCGCGATGTCCTTATCCACCAGCCGCCGGTCCTCCACGGACAGGCAGGCGGTCTCCCGCACCAGCAGGGTGGCCCGCCACTCGCTGATCCGGCCTTCGGACAGAGCCTGCAGGGTGCAGGGCATTTCCTCAATCAAAGCGTTGGCGAAGCCCAGGATCCGCCCGCCCCGGGCCGGTGATTCCCTGCGGGCCAGCGCGATCTGGGCACCCACTCCCCTGCCTTGCTGCTTGCGGGGGATCCCGGCCCGCGCATGCGCCCGGCGGATTGATCCGTCAAGCGCGACGGCGACCCTCGCCTGGGCAGCGCTGGCGGCCGCTTTTAGTTCCTCCAGAACGCGAAGCTGATCCACTAGGCCGGCATCTGCCTCACCGCCTACCGCAGACAAAGAGGCGGGGCTAGACAACCTGCGGATCCAGCCGGAAACGGTCTCTACGGCTCCCACCCCGGATATCGCCCCGGAAACCGGGATGGGAGCCGCATTGGGCCGGTCCACCGTGGCCGGTACCTCAGCAGCCGCCCCTCGAGGGGTCAATAATTCGAACATGTGTTCGAGTTTATGGAGCGGGCGAGGCGTTCCAAACCGGATACTTTTTCTTGTTCACAACGCCGCAGACGCACTGTCCTGTGGAGGTAGAGACCCTCCGAGCCTCCCGCGCTCCCCCGCTCCAGCCTCCCCGCGTGCCTCCCAGCCTTCCCGCGTACCTCCCGTCCGCCCCGTCCGCCCCGCCCCGCGCTTCCCCCGCTACTTTCCCGAGCCCTCCCGCGACAGCAGCCACTCGTGCGCCCCGGCGCCGGCCGCCCCCAGGGACTCGACCACCGAAACAGTCCGCGCCCGGACGGCTTCGCGCTGCCCGGCCGGCGCGCACTCCCCCTGCGGCAGGTCCGCAGCCACTGAGCACCAGCGATACGGGTCCCGGACAATGACCGACGGCGCCCAGGCCAGATCACTCACGGACCACGCGCCGTCGTCGTCGCGGGCGAACTGGGCCCGCACTATCAGGCCCTCGTTGTTCACGTCGTACCATGGCGAAAGTTCCGTGACGGCGTTGCCCAGGCCGTAGGCAATCCAGGTGCCGTTGTAGTTTTCGATGGGCAGCACGGAGTGGGTGTGGTGGCCGTAAACGAAGTCGAACTCCCCGCTGTCCGCGAGGGCATGGGCGGTTTCCACCTGCTCGCTGTTGGGCGCGGACGCGTATTCCTCACCGGCATGGATGGCGCCCACGACGACGTCGGCCCCCTGGGCGCGTGCCTGCCGTGCCTTGGCGATCATCGCCTCGGCATCGAGCAGATCCACCTGCCACGGATACTCAGCTGCCAGCCCGTTCAACCCGTACGTCGCCTCGATGACCGCCACCTTGCCGGCCGGAGCGGACAGGATCATCGGCCGGCCCGCCTCTTCCTGCGAAGCGTAGGACCCGGTGTGCGCCAAGCCGAGCGAATCCAGCACCCCCAGCGTGCGGTTCAGCCCCGCCGTGCCCGCATCAACTGTGTGGTTGCTGGCCGTCGTGCAGGCCCGATAGCCGACAGCGGCCGCTGCAGTGAGGATCTGCGGGGGCACGTTGAACATCGGATAACCGGAATACGGGCCGCCGGGTTCGGCCACGGGCGTTTCCATGTGGCAGACGGCCAGGTCCGCTGCGGCAATGTAGTCCACCTGCCCCGCCAGCAGCGGTTCGAAGTCCAGCGGGCCCTTCCCGGTGGCGGCGGCGTCGGCCGCGGCCTGGTCCCACAGCTGCGGATGGACCAGCAGGTCCCCGGCCAGCATCAGCGAGAAGCAGTCCGCGGCCGGGCACGCGGGCCCTTTGCCGGGGATGGCGGGAGCAGCGGTTGCCGCGGGCGACGACGACGCCGGCACCACACGCTCCCCCTCGCCGTCATCCCCGTCCTCCGCGGCCATACAGCCGCCCAGCACCAGGGCAACCAGCAGCATTCCCGCCGTCGCCGCCGCAACCCGGCTCGAACCAAGGCCAGAGCTCCCCACACGTGCGTTGCGTTTCATGAATCCCCCAGGGAATATGCCCCCAGGCCTGCGACTGCGGGCAGCGGGGAATCGGCCCGATCTTACGGGAGGGTCACATTGGTTTGGAATAGGCCGGTGTGCCAGTCTTGGGCCTTATGGACACCCCTTTCCTCACTCCCAGCACCCTCCCGTATCAGCTGCCCCCGTTCGCGCAGATTTCCGAGGACACCTTCCTGCCCGCCTTTGAGGCCGGAATCGCCGAACATGCCGCGCAGATCGAGGCCATTGCGGGCAACCCGGCGGCCTCCGATTTCGCCAACACCATCGCCGCGCTGGAAGCTTCCGGGCAGCAGCTCGGGCGCACCGCCGTCGTCTTCTTCACCCTGTGCGCCGCCCACGCCACCGAGGGCGTGCAGCGGATCCAGCAGGAAATCGGACCCCGGCTGGCCGCCCACGAGGATGCCATCTACCTGAACCGGCAGCTTTTTGAACGGGTAGAGGCCGTCGCCGGACAGGTCGACGGGCTGCACGCCGAACAGTCGCGGCTGGTCTCCGAATACCGTCGCCACTTCATCCGTGCCGGGGCGCAGCTCGACGACGCCGGGCAGGCGCGCATGCGGGAACTGAATGCGCGGCTTTCCGAACTGGGGACGGAGTTTTCCCAGCGGCTGCTGAAGGACACCAACGATTCTGCCCTGGTAGTGGACACCGCTGCCGAGCTGGCCGGGCTCTCCGACGACGACATAGCTGCAGCGGCCTCGGCAGCCAACGAGGCAGGGCATGAGGGCAAGTACCTGCTCTCCCTGGTGCTGCCCACGCCGCAGCCCGCCCTGTCCTCGCTGACCAACCGGGAGACCCGCCGCCGCCTGCACGAAGCCTCCCTGCGGCGCGGCTTCCGCGACAATGACCGCAACACCCTGTCCGTCGCGGCCGAAATGGCTGCGCTCCGGGCGGAGAAGGCAGCCCTGCTCGGTTTCGCGAACCACGCGGAGTACGCCACCGACAACCAGACGGCCCCGTCCCTGGACGCCATCCACGAGATGCTGGACAAGCTGGCGCCGGCCGCGGTGCGCAATGCCCGTGCCGAAGCCGAGCTGCTGCGCGAAGCGGCACGCCGCGACGGCCATGAGCTGGCGGCCTGGGACTGGGCCTTCTACTCGGAGCAGGTCCGCAGGGAGAAGTTCGACGTCGACCTTGCCGCCCTGCGCCCGTATTTCGAACTTGAGCGTGTGCTGCACGACGGCGTTTTTCATGCCGCCAACCGCCTGTACGGGCTGACTTTCACGGAACGCAAGGATCTGGCCGGCTACCACCCCGATGTCCGGGTATGGGAAGTCCATAACGCTGACGGCACCGGGCTGGGCCTGTTCCTGGGCGACTACTACACCCGCGATACCAAAAACGGCGGGGCCTGGATGAATTCCCTGGTGCACCAGTCGCGGCTGCTGGAGGAACCGCCGGTGGTCATCAACAACCTGAACATCTCCAAGCCGGCCGCGGGCGAACCCACCCTGCTGACCTTCGACCAGGTGGTGACCGCGTTCCACGAATTCGGCCACGCACTGCACGGACTGTTCTCCGACGTGACCTATCCGCAGTTCTCCGGCACGGCGGTGCCGCGGGACTTTGTCGAGTACCCCTCCCAGGTGAACGAGATGTGGATGCTGTGGCCGGAAGTGGTGGCCAACTTCGCCCGGCACCACGTCACCGGTGAGCCGCTGCCGCAGGACGTCATCGACAAGGTCCTTGCCGCCTCGACCTGGGGCGAGGGATTCTCCACCACCGAATACCTCGGTGCCACGCTGCTGGACCTGGCCTGGCATGAACTGGCGCCCGGCGAAACCGTGGAAGACCCCGAAGCCTTCGAGGCACGTGCCCTGGCCGCCGCGGGAGTGGACCTGGATCTGGTGCCCCCGCGCTACCGCACCGGCTACTTCAAGCACATCTTCGCCGGCGGCTACGCGGCGGCGTATTACGCCTACATTTGGAGTGAAGTGCTCGACGCCGACACGGTGGAGTGGTTCAAGGAGAACGGCGGCCTGACCCGGGAAAACGGGGACCGGTTCCGGACCGAGCTGCTCTCGCGCGGCAACAGCATCGATCCGCTGCAGGCTTTCCGGAACTTCCGCGGCCGTGACGCGGAAATCCAGCCGCTGCTGGACCGCCGCGGACTGGCCTAGGAGTTCCAAGGGCCGGCAGACGCAAAGGGCGGAACCGGTTCACCGGTTCCGCCCTTTGAACATCTGCAGCCCGGTTAGGCCGCCGGGTTGTTCGTCCGTGCCTGCTTGGCGACGGCGTGCATCCGCTGGCCGATGGTCACGCAGCTGGCCAGGGTCAGCAGGACCAGCACCACCAGCAGCAGCACCTCGGGGACGCCCAGGCCCACGAGCCCGGTGGCCACCAGCAGGGAGACCAGCCGTTCGGCCCGCTCGGCAATACCCACGTTGGCGTTGAAGCCCAGGGACTCTGCCTTGGCCCGGATGTAGGAGACGAGCATTCCCGCGACCAGGCACAGGACCGCCATGATACCGATGGCGTCGTTGCCGCCGCCGGTGAAGAACCAGATGGCCACGCCGGCAAACAACGCACCGTCGGCGAAGCGGTCCAGTGTGGAGTCCAGGAACCCGCCCCAGCTGCCCTTGCGGTCCAGCTGCCGGGCCATGATGCCGTCGATGACGTCGGAGAAGATGAACGCCGTAATGAAGATGGTGCCCCAGAAGAGTTCACCGAGCGGGTAGAAGACCAGGCCGCCGATCATCACGCCGAGCGTCCCGGCAATGGTGACCATGTCCGGGGTGACCCGGTGGCGGAGCAGCCAGGTGGCCATCGGGGTGAAAACAGCAGTGAAGAATCCCCGTGCGTATTTGTTGAGCACGCGTCAGTCCTCGCTGTCCCGGCCGGAGCCGTCTGCGGGCCAGGCGTCGGCTACCTGCCGGCGCACCTCGCCCAGGGTCTGGGTGATGGCCTTGGTTTGCGCGATGATCGGCAGGAAGTTTCCGTCCCCGCCCCACCGCGGCACAATGTGCTGGTGCAGGTGCGCGGCAATGCCGGCGCCGCCGGTCTCGCCCTGGTTCATGCCCAGGTTGAAGCCGGAGGGGCCGGACACCTTCCGCAGCACGCGCATGGCGGTCTGCGTCAGGGCCGCAATTTCCGCCGTTTCCTCCGGGTCAATGTCCGTGTAGTCCGGCACGTGCCGGTACGGGCAGACCAGCAGGTGGCCGGCGTTGTACGGGAAGAGGTTCAGGATGACGAAGGCATGCTTCCCGCGGTGCACAATCAGCGATTCTTCGTCCGTCCGCCCCGGTGCGGCGCAGAAGGGGCAGGACTCTTCTGAGGAGACCTGCTTCTGTCCGCCCTTGATGTAGGCGAGGCGGTGCGGGGTCCAGAGCCGCTGGAACGCGTCGGGAACGCCGGCGAGTTCAAACGTGTCCGTTATTTCCGTGTCGTCTGTTTCTGCCATGGTGTTCCCGCCGCCCTACTTGTCGTGGTTCCGGACGGCTTCGACAATGCGCTTGACGGCCTCTTCAACGGGCACGCCGTTGTCCTGGCTGCCGTCACGGAAGCGGAAGGACACGGCGCCGGCCTCGGCGTCGTCGCCGCCGGCAATCAGGACAAACGGGATCTTGTCCTTGGAGGCCGTGCGGATCTTCTTCGGGAAGCGGTCGGTGCCGGTGTCCACCTGGGCACGGATGCCGTGGGCCTTGAGCTTGTCGACGACGTCGAACATGTAGTCGTTGAACGCTTCGGCAACGGGGATGCCAACCACCTGGACCGGAGACAGCCAGGCCGGGAACGCACCGGCGTAGTGCTCGGTCAGCAGGCCCATAAAGCGTTCCACGGAGCCGAACAGGGCACGGTGGATCATGACCGGACGCTGGCGGCTGCCGTCGGCGGCCTGGTATTCGAGCTCGAAGCGCTCGGGCAGGTTGAAGTCCAGCTGGATGGTGGACATCTGCCAGGTGCGGCCAATGGCGTCGCGGGCCTGCACGGAAATCTTCGGGCCGTAGAACGCTGCTCCGCCCGGATCCGGCACCAGGTCCAGTCCGGAGGCTTCGGCTACCTCGGCGAGGGTGCGGGTGGCTTCTTCCCACACCTCATCTGAACCTACGTATTTCTCGGGGTCCTTGGTGGAGAGCTCCAGGTAGAAGTCGTCCAGGCCGTAGTCCCGAAGCAGGTCCAGCACGAACTTCAGCGTGCTGGTCAGTTCGTCCTTCATCTGCTCGCGGGTGCAGTAGATGTGGGCGTCGTCCTGGGTCATGCCGCGCACGCGCGTCAGGCCGTGAATGACGCCGGACTTCTCGTAGCGGTACACGGAGCCGAATTCGAACAGCCGCAGCGGCAGTTCACGGTAGGACCGTCCGCGGGAGCGGAAGATCAGGTTGTGCATGGGGCAGTTCATCGGCTTCAGGTAGTAGTCCTGGCCGGGCTTGGTGACCTCGCCGGTCTCCGGGTCGGTGACCTCGTCCACGTGCATGGGAGGGAACATTCCGTCCCGGTACCAGTCCAGGTGGCCGGAGACCTCATAGAGGTGGCCCTTGGTGATATGCGGGGTGTAGACGAACTCGTAGCCGGCCTCGGTGTGGCGCTGGCGGGAGTAGTCCTCCATGGCCTTGCGGATGATGCCGCCCTTGGGGTGGAACACCGGCAGGCCGGAGCCCAGCTCATCCGGGAAGGAGAACAGGTCCAGTTCGGTGCCCAGCTTGCGGTGGTCGCGGCGCTCGGCCTCGGCCAGGCGTTCCTGGTAGGCCTTCAGGGCGTCCTTGGTGGGCCAGGCGGTGCCGTAGATGCGCTGCAGCTGCTGGTTCTTCTGGTTGCCCAGCCAGTAGGCGGCGGCGGAGCGGGTCAGCGCAAAGGCGTTGGAGATGAGCTTCGTGTTGGGCAGGTGCGGGCCGCGGCACAGATCACACCAGACGGTCTCGCCGGACTTGCGGTCCACGTTGTCGTAAATGGTGATCTCGCCGGCGCCCACCTCGATGTTCGCGCCCTCGCCTGCTTCCTCGGCGCCGTCCTTCTTGCCGAGCAGCTCCAGCTTGTACGGCTCGTTGGCCATCGCTTCGCGGGCTTCGTCTTCGCTGACCACGCGGCGCACGAATTTTTGGTTCGAGTTGATGATCTTCTGCATCATCTTCTCGAGCGTCTTCAGGTCTTCGGGGGTGAACGGCTCGGCGACGTCGAAGTCGAAGTAGAAGCCGTCCTTGATGTACGGGCCAATGCCCAGCTTGGCGTCCGGGCGCAGCTGCTGCACGGCCTGGGCCATCACGTGGGCGGTGGAGTGGCGCAGGACGTTCAGTCCGTCTTCGGACTCGATGGTGGCTGATTCCACCACGTCGCCCTGTTCCAGCGGGGTGTCCAGGTCCTTGAGGACCGAGTTCACGCGCATAACGACGACGTCGCGGCGTTCGAAGAAGAGCTGCGCACCGGTGGTGCCAGTATCCACCGTGGTCTCTTCGCCGTCGACGATGAGGGTGAACTTCTCTGGCACTGACACGTTGTCTCCTAGATTTGTTTGTACGGGGTCTGCGGCACGGCCTGGACTCGGCCGGCTCCTTCTACGCCCGTACCGATGTTATCCGCTGCGCTTGTGCCCCACCAACATGCCGCGCTGGGGAACCGGCAGCGGAAGCGAGCCTGTGTCCGCCAGATTCCATGCTTCCAGCGCCTGCAGGCTGATGCCGCGGGCACCCGTGCGGCGGGTCAGGCCGCGGATCAGCAGCAGTTCCGTGCCGAACAGCAGCGGGCCGGCTTTCTCCTGGGCTTCGTGGAAGAACGTGCAGTCAACGCACCCGGTGCCGTCGTCAATGCTGATGAAGACCACACGGCGGCCCCCGCGCATGGGCGGGGTTTGCGTGGCCACCCGGATCCCGGCCACCAGCACCTCGGTGCCGTTGCGCAGGTCCATCAGAGCCTCTGCCTGTGTGACTCCCAGCCGCTTCAGCAGCGGGCCGTAGCTTTCCATCAGGTGCGCACTGACGTCCACGGACAGCAGGTCCAGTTCGGTGCGGACCTTCTCACGCAGCCCCGGTTCGGGCAGCTGGTGGCGCAGGTTCTTCAGCTCGGTGTCCCCCAGCGGCAGGGCCAGCTGCCCGGGAATCGGATCATGCTTGCGGGAGGCGGACTTGGCCGGGGCGGCGTCCAGGTACTGGATCAGGTCCGCCCGGCTGCCGGCCGAGCCGGTCTGCCTGCTGAGCGAATCAAAGGCGCCGAGCTGGGCCAGCCGGCGCAGCGTGGGCCGGGAGACCCGCGCCCGGGCCCGCAGGTCCGCCAGGGAATCATAGGGCTGCCCGGCGGCAATGCGCCGAAGCTCAACGGCGGAGAGCCCGTAGATCCCGGCCAGGGACAGCCGGATGCCCAGCTTTCCCTCTTCGGTCCGCTCCACCCGGTACTGCTCCCCGCTCCAGTTGATGTCCAGGGGCAGGATGGGGATGCCCATCCGCCGGGCTTCAGCCACCAGCAGCCGGCGGGGATACATACCGGGATCATGCTCGAAGATCCCGGCCAGGAAGGCCGCCGGATGGTGCGCCTTCAGCCAGGCCGACTGGTAGGTGGGCACGGCGAAGGCCGCCCCGTGGGCCTTGCAGAAACCGAAGCTGCCAAAAGCCTTGAGCGTGTCCCAGACCTTGTCGATGGTCTCCTGCGTGTAGCCGCGTGCCGCGGACTTGCTGCGGAAGTACTCTTCCACCCCCGGTTCTGCCGCTTCATTGCCCAGCAGCCGGCGCAGCTCATCTGCCTTGGCCAGGCCGCAGCCGGTAAAGACGTTCAGGGTGCGCAGCACCTGTTCGTGGAAAACGGTGACCCCGTGGGTTTCCGCCAGTACCGGCCGCAGCGCCTCGTGCGGGTACACCTCCGGGGAAAAGCCGTGCCGGTGTTCCAGGAACGGGCGGACCATGTCGGATTTCATGGGACCGGGGCGGAACAGGGAGATATCGATAATCAGGTCATTGAACTCCCGCGGAGCGAGTTTGCCCACCAGTTCGCGCTGGCCCGGGGATTCAATCTGGAAGCAGCCCAGGGTGTGGGTGCTGCGGATCAGCTCGTAGGTTGGTTCGTCGTCGAACGGCACGGCGTCCAGGTTGATTCGGCCGCTGGGTTCGATGAACTCCGGATCCGGGGCATCCGGTGCCTCCCGGTGACCGCCGGCGGCAATCACTTCCTCACGCGAGGAATGCACGCGCACCACCTCGCGCACGGCAAAGGCCATGGCGCTTTGCATCCGCACACCCAGCACGTCCAGCTTGAGCATGCCCATGGGGTCCATGTCGTGCTTGTCGAACTGGGACATGGGCAAGCCCAGTCCGCTGGGCTGCACCGGGGTGCGGTCCAGCAGGGACTTGTCCCCCAGGATCACCCCGCACGGATGCATGGAGATGTGCCGGGGCAGGCGGTCCAGCCGTTCGGTGAGATCTACCAGCAGGTCCAACTGCTTGTTGTTTTCCACCTGGCCGGAGATTTCGCGCAGTTCCGGTTTTTCGGCGAGCGCCTCACGGAAGTTGCGCGCCGAGAAGCGCCACAGCTGCTTGGCCACGGCTCCGATGTCGGCTTCATCCATACCCAGGGCCAGTCCGGCGTCGCGCACCGCTCCGCGGGCCCGGTAACCGTTCTGCATGCTCATCAGCGTGACCCGTTCGGAGCCGAAGCGTTCGAAGATGCGGTGGTACACATTGTGCCGCTCGGCGCTTTCGACGTCGATGTCGATGTCCGGCAGCGTGGAGCGGTCCCGGGAGAGGAAGCGTTCAAAGATCAGGTCGTGGTCCAGCGGGTTGACGTGACTGACTCCCAGCAGATAGTTCACCAGCGAGGAGGCGCCCGAGCCGCGGGCCGCGGCGCGTACCCCCATTCCCGTGATCATGGCCGAAACTTCGGCGACCGTGAGGAAGTATGAGGCGAAGCCGAGCCGTTCAATGATGCCCAGTTCGTGTTCGAGCCGGTTGCGCATCTGGACCTCGGCGATGGAGTCCTGCACGCGCAGCCGGCGGGTGATCCCCGCTTCGCAGCGTTGGCGCAGTTCCGTCATGGGTTCGGCGTTGATGCCGATCACCGACGCTTCCGGAACCACTGGCTGTTTCCAGCCCATGTCGGCCACCGGGTCAATCCGGCAGTCATCGGCGAGCGCCGCAGTGTCAGCCAGCATCCGTGCCGCTCCCCCGGAGCCGTAGCCCGCTTCCGAGCTGATCTCCCGGGCAAGTGCCGTCATCTGGCGTGTGCCCTTGAGCCAGCCCTGCCCGTTGGGCTGCAGGTCAGGGAGCCGGGACAGCGAGGTCAGCGAGCGCGCGGCGTCGAGCACGTCAGCGGTGGCGGCGCCGTCCTCATCCACGTACCGCACGGCGTTGGTGAGGATGGCGGGTACGCGCATCTCATCGGCCAGCCGGAACATCCGCACCGCGTGGGCGAGGCTGAGGTTCTCCCCCGGCGGGGCCAGGTGCGTCACCACCTCGACGGCGAGCGCCCCCGCAGGGATCAGCGAGCGCCAGCGGGCGAAGAGGGTACGCGCCACGGCATAGCTGCGGCTGCGCATGGCAACGCCGACGTCGGACTGCGGGCCTACCAGCACAGTCAGCACCGGCTGCCCGGCCTCCCCTATGGGAGTTCCGTCTTCTGCCAGTGTTCCCCGGGCATGGGCGGCCAGTTGCTCCATGGTGACGCCTACGGGTTTGCCGGTGCGTGCCCGGGAAGCCGAGGTGCCGGCGTGGGCTGCGGAGATCAGCCGGCACAGGGCACGGTAGCCGGCGCCGCCGTTGGATCCGCGGGCCAGGAGAACCACCCGGCCCGTGACGGTGTGGTGTTCGTCCAGGACGGCGAGGTCCACTCCCACAATGGGGTCGATTCCTGCCTCCATGCAGGCGCGCAGATGCTTGACGGTGCCGTACAACCCGTCCCTGTCGGTGCAGGCGAGGGCATCGGCGCCGTCGGCAGCAGCGGCAGCGGCCATCTCCTCGGGCCAGGACACTCCGTAGTGGGCGCTGAAGGCAGTGGCTGCGTGCAGGTGGATAAAGCTCATGGGGTTGGTGCTGTCCCCTCAGGCACTGGGTCTCAGTGCGTCATGGATCCGTATCAGGCGCCAGCGGTCGGTGTTCACGTGGTGCGAGAGGTCCAGGGTGCGCAGCTCGGAGTGTTCACTGACACGGGCCTGAACCCGCCAGATCTCGGTATCCACCAGTCCGGCGCCGTGGCCGCGTTCGGCCCGGGTTTCCTCTTCCCACCAGTTGCGGCGTTCATACCAGCGCACCGGATCAGCGCCCACCTTGTAGGTGTGCCCGCCCCACACCAGCCGCAGGGGCTTGCCCGCGGGCGAGCACACCACCTCTATTGCTTCGCTGAAGACACCCATTCAGCTTCCCTCCCCGCCCGGCACGTGCATACCGCACGCCGCCATCCCCGCTGGTTTTTACTGGCTGCACTGGTTGCCGGCGGCAGTTTCCCTGTTGGTTTCCTTGGTGGTTTCCCTGTTGGTTAACAGCCGGCAACTAATTCGAACATATATTCGAACAGCGTCATCTTCAGTGTACGACCAGCGGCGGACAATAGGCACCACGAGGTGCCGGATCCGGTATTTTGGTCCCCGCTAACAGACCGTTCATCCACACCCGGGCAAGGGGTTACGGGCTAAACACGCCCGCCTGGTGCACACTGGTTCCAGATTCCCGTCCCCAACCGATGGAGCCAACCATGGACCCTGCCACGCACACCGGCATGCCGCCCGCCGGACAGCCTCCCCTCCATGACCCGCAGGCCTCCCAGCAACAGACGCAGCAACAGGCGCAGC
This sequence comes from Arthrobacter sp. zg-Y40, assembly GCF_020731535.1. Taxonomy (NCBI): domain Bacteria; kingdom Bacillati; phylum Actinomycetota; class Actinomycetes; order Micrococcales; family Micrococcaceae; genus Arthrobacter; species Arthrobacter sp. zg-Y40. Next base: position 144,289 of record NZ_JAJFZS010000008.1, on the reverse strand, counting down.
AGCAACCCGGTCCGCCGCCGGGGTACGCCGGGGCCTACCAGAACCCGTATAACGGTGCCCCAATGCAGGGAAACCCGTACCCCGGGGCGTCCATGGCTGGAAACCCGTACCCGGGGGCACCAACGGCTGGAAACCCGTACCAGCAATTCCCCCAAGCACCCCGGGAGCGCTTCGGCGGCGGGGCAATCGCCGGCATCGTCATCGTTACCCTCGGCTGGGCCCTGGCCTTGATGCCCCTCATTGTCTGGGCCGGCAGTATGGGCGACTACGCCTATGGTTCCGGCTGGGGCGGCCTTGTTGACCTCATTGCCATCCTCGGCATCCTCACCCTGGTCGCATCCGTAGGCGGTTTTATTGCAGCGCTCCAGAACGGCAGAAAGAAGCTCGCGGCACGGCTGTACATCATTCCCTCCCTGGTGTGGCAGGGCGCCGTGCTGGCACTGATCCTGTGGCTCTTGTACATGCTGTTCACTTACGGCATTTCCTAGGCCTCTTCCTTCGCCTCCACCCGCACTGTTGTGGACAGCGGAATCTCCTTGATGAACAGGCACAGCACCAGGGCTGCCGCCACAATGGGCACGCTCAGCAGGAAGATGGGCGGCAGCGCGTGCCCAAACGCGGCGGCGATAAAGTCCTGCGCCGGTGCGGGCAGGCTGCGCAGCATGGCCGGGCTGAGCGAGTTGATGTCTCCGCCCGCGGCGGCCCCTGCCCCGGGCGGCGCCGCCGCCATTTCGTTGCCCAGCCGGTGGATGAAGATGGAGCCAAACAGTGCAATGCCGAACGAGGCACCGATCTGCCGGAAATAGTTCGCCCCGGAGATCGCTGCCCCCATGTCCCTGCCCGGCACGCTGTTCTGCACAATCAGCACCAGGTTCTGCATCAGCATCCCGATCCCCATGCCCATCACCAGCATCCCCAGGGCCGTGAACCCGTACGGCGTCGTATCCGAGATCCGGGACAGCAGGACCAGTCCGGCAATGATCACGGCACAGCCGGCCACCGGATAGACCTTGTACCGTCCCGTGCGCGAGATCAGCTGGCCGGTGCCGATGGAGGTGAGCAGCAGCCCGCCCATCATGGGCAGCATCATCAGGCCCGACTGGGTGGCGGTGGCGCGGTTGACCATCTGCAGGAAGGTCGGGAGGTAGGAAATGGTGGAAAACATCGCGATCCCGACGGAGATGCCCACCAGCACGGGGAGCAGGAAATTCCGGTTGCGGAACAGCCCAAGCGGAAGGATGGGTTCGGGGGCGCGGCGCTCCACCGGGATGAACGCCCCGGCCGCGGCCAGGGTCACGGCTGCCAGGGCAAGGATCTGCGGGCTGGACCAGGCATATGTGGTCCCGGCCCAGGTGGTCAGCATGATCAGGGCAGCGCTGGCCAGTGCCAGCAGTCCCGCGCCGGCATAGTCCAGCTTCGGACGCCTGCCCTCGGGTTTGGGCAGGTGCAGTGAGGCGATCACGACGGCGAGCGCCAGCGCCCCGATGGGCAGGTTGATGTAGAACACCCACCGCCAGGACCAGGCATCGGTGATCCAGCCGCCCAGCAGCGGGCCACCCACGGAGGCCAGCCCGAACGCCGCCCCAATCAAGCCCATGTACTTGCCGCGTTCCCGGGGCGAGACCAGATCCCCCAGGATGGCCTGCGCCCCGATCATCAGCCCGCCGCCGCCGATACCCTGCAGGGCACGGAAAGCGATCAGCTGGCCCATGTTCTGGGACAGCCCGGACAAGACCGAACCGGCCAGGAAAACCGCTATGGCGAAAATGAAGATGCTTTTGCGCCCGAACAGGTCTCCGAGCTTCCCGTAGATCGGCAGGCCGATGGTGGCGGCAAGGATGTACGCGGTCACCACCCAGGACAGATGTTCCAGCCCGTTGAGGTCGCCCACAATGGTTGGCAGCGCAGTAGCCACAATGGTCTGGTCCAGCGCGGCCAGCAGCACCGAGAGCAGCAGGCCCGTGAGGACCAGGCCGAGGTTCCGTCCGGGCTCCACCTCCTCCTGGACGGCCTGCCCGCGGTGCCTGGGCACTGCGGGCACAGGACGGGGCGGTACTGCCGCGATCCGCGGCGTGAGGGCTCTGTGGGACATAGGGGGCAACTCCTGGTTGGCTTCTTATTCCACGTCCGCTTCCACACGGGCGGTTTTGGACAGCGGCTGCTGCACAATGAAGAGCGTTAAGATGAATGCCGCGGCCAGGAAGGGCACTCCCAGCAGGAAGATGGGCGGCAGCGCTTCACCGAAGGCGGACTTGATGAAGTCCTGGGCGGCGGCAGGAAGGGCTTTGATGGTTTCCGGGCTGATCGAGTTCGCTCCGCCGGACGCCGGATCCCCGGCTCCGCGAGGCGCCGAGGCCAGCTGGTCATTGAGCCGCTGGATAAACAGCGACCCAAACACCGCAATACCCAGTGACGCGCCCAGCTGCCGGAAATAGTTGGCCGTGGACACCCCGGTGCCCATGTCCGTGGGCGGGACGCTGTTCTGCACAATCAGCACTGTGTTCTGCATCAGCGCTCCGATGCCCAGCCCCAGCACGAACATGCCCAAGGCAGTGAACCCGTACGGCGTCGTACTGGAAATCCGGGAGAGCAGCAGCAGTCCGAGAACCATGACAGCCGATCCGAGGATCGGGTAGATCTTGTACCTGCCGGTGCGGGAAATCAGCTGTCCGGTGCCGACGGAGGTGATCAGCAGGCCCGCCGTCATGGGCAGCATCATCAGCCCGGACATGGTCGGGGACGCGCCGTTGACAATCTGGAGGAAGGTGGGCAGGTAGGCGATGGACCCGAACATCGCCAGGCCCACGGCCAGCCCCACCAGCGTGCAGATCAGGAAGTTGCGGATGGAGAAGAGCCGCAGTGGCAGCATCGGCTCCTTCGCCCGCAGTTCCACAGGGATGAACACCGCGACGGCAGCCAGGAAAACCGCGCCCAGTGTCAGGATGGTCGGAGAAGTCCACGCGTAGTTGTTGCCGCCCCAGCTGGTCAACAGCACCAGAGCGGCGCTGCCGATGGCCAGCAGTCCCGCGCCGGCGTAGTCCAGGGCAATACCCTTGGCGCTGTTCCGCGGCAGGTGCAGCGCGCCGATGATGACGGCGAGCGCAATGACCCCGATGGGCAGGTTGATGTAGAACACCCACCGCCAGGACCAGGAGTCCGTCAGGTATCCGCCCAGCAGCGGTCCGCTGACCGATGCGATGCCGAAGGCAGCCCCAATCAGGCCCATGTACTTGCCGCGCTCGCGGGCGGGCACAATGTCGCCGATGATGGCCTGCGCACCGATGATCAGCCCGCCGCCGCCCACACCCTGGATGGCCCGGTAGGTGATCAGTTCGGCCATGCTGTGCGACTGCCCGGACAGCGCTGAGCCCACCAGGAAAACCACAATGGCGAAAATGAAAATGTTCTTGCGTCCCAGCAGGTCACCGAGCTTGCCGTAGATGGGCAGCCCGATGGTGGAGGTCAGCAGGTAAGCGGTGATCACCCAGGACAGGTGGTCCAGCCCGTGCAGGTCCCCCACAATGGTGGGCAGTGCCGTGGAAACGATGGTCTGGTCCAGGGCAGCGAGCAGCACCGCGAGCATCAGGCCCGTGAAAATGACGGCAATGCGGCGCCCGGAATGTTCAGGGGACGGCTGCCGGCCGGAGTGCGGGTCCGGGGCGCCCGCGCCTGCGGCCGTTGCGCCGCCCGGGTCTGCCGGGGCTGCACCCGCCGGAGCCGTTCCCGGAGGGGCCGCGTCCGGAGCCGTTCCCGGAGCGGCCAGCGTCGCACTGGAGTGGGCCGCCAGCGACACGGTACTGACAGGGGCACCCATGGCGCCGGTCATACCCGCGGCGGGGTGGGCTGCTCTTGTGCCACGGGCGGTGAATTGCTCTGCCATGCGCATCTCCTTGGAAGTTTCCGCCGAGTGATGGCAGTCCAGGTGCACTTCCCATTCGACGCCCGCCTTGCCCGCCAAGTCAACGGTCGCGACGGCCTCCTATGCCCCCTGTACCGCTGTCCCGGCGAGTGCACTTGTCCCGGTGCGGGCGGGAGAGTCAGGCAAATTCCATTCCTTCTGCCGGGCGGGGCCGGGTGAGCCAGTACTGGGTACCGGCGGGATCCCGGGCAACAATGCCCTCGTCGATGAGGTAGCGGCGGATAGCGGCGGGGTCGGAGGTGTAGGCGGCCAGGCGGTGTGTCAGGTCCTTCTCGGTAAGGACCGGCTGGAGCCCCGGTTCCGGCGGCACCGCGTGTTCGAAGACTTCGCCGGCAATCAACTGCAGCAGCTCGAGCCGGTCTGCCCGTTTGCGCGGGAAGGCCTCGATCCGGCCCCGGACCAGGAACCGGCGGGCCGAGGACTCCGGCGGCCGCACACCGGCTGCCAGCAGGTCCCGGAACACTGACGGTGCGGGTTTGGTCCGGTTTCCGTCCACCTGCAGCAGGCCTGCCTGCTGCAGCACCGCCAGCGACTTGGCTTCGTCCGCAGCGAGGTCCGCGGGGTCCAGCGGGGCGCCGTCGTCGGCTGCGAGGACGGCGCGCGCATACAGGCGCAGGCGGCGCGGGTCAGCGAGCGCGGCGGCCACGGGACGCCAGCGGTTGTCGCCGGGTGCCGGAGTTGGCCGGCTCACGCGTTTGCCACGGTCGAGGTCATGCGGCCCAACCTACCGGATGTGTGCCGCGGACGGCGGCACCTAGCTGTTGCTGAAGGCGTCCAGCTTGCGCTGGGTTTCCGTTTGGTGCCGGACCTTGAGTTCGTAGTCGATGAAGGCTTCGATCATTGCCTTGTAGGTCCGTTCCACCACGTTGCAGTCGCTGTCCTGCTCCTCGGCGGCGTGCCGGACGTGGGCAATTACTTCTTCCATGCGCTTGGGTGAGCGGACGGCGGCGTCGCTGTCCTTCAGTCCCCCGGCGAGGCGTACCAGCCGCTCCCGGCGCCAGATCAGCGCAACGATTTCCTCGTCGATCTCGTCGATTGCTGCCCGGACATCGTCAAGCTGTCCCGAAACGGATTTCTGCTCAGCTGCTTCCATGCTTAAAGAATATCCAGCACCGGGACAACCGGTGTGCAATTGCCGCTGCGCGGCGGGCCCGGCACTGATTCGCGCCATAATCGGCATTCTTGACCTCTGGATGGGAGGATCAAGACGTGAACCCCCATGTATCCGTGGTGACCGTAGGCGTACGGGACCTCGAAGTGACTTACGCGTTCTATGTGTCCCGGCTGGGCTGGACTCCGCTGCAGTATGTTCCGGAAGAGGTGCTGTTTTTCCAGGTCAACCACGGCCTGGTGCTCTCCTTCTTCCGTGCCGACCACCTCGCGGCCGAAGCCGGGCCAATGGGTGACATCCGTGAGGCGCCCTTCACCCTGGGCCATAACCTAGACTCTCCCGCGGAAGTGGACGCGGTGCTGCACCAGGCCGCAGCTGCCGGCGGGACTATCACCGCCCCGGGTACGCAGATGAGCTGGGGCGGGTATTCCGGTTACTTCACCGACCCCGACGGCGTGCGCTGGGAGGCCTGCCACAACCCCGGGCTATCCGTGGACGACGACGGCCGGGTCACCTTGGTGACCCAGAATCCTGCGGTCCTGGACCGGGAAACCCTCGATCCCGCCGGACCGGACCCGGACCCGGAGGCGGCGGTCGAGGCTGCCTTGGAGGCGTCCGCAGCGAACGGGCCGCGGGGCTAGAAGAGTACGTCCTCGCGTGCCGCGGCCGGGTCCGGCTGCAGCAGGTACGCGCCGTCGTTGCGGACATTCCCCACACCGTGGTGTGCCTTCCGCAGGTGCCAGTCCGACGCCGCCGCATACGCCTGACCGGTTGCCGCAGCCAGCAGCGCGGCGGTGTCCGTCCCGGCGAGCGCTGCAGGGTCGAGCCAGGCGGTCATTGCCTCCGGAGACAGGGGCAGCGGCAGCCGGTCATGCAGGCCCGCGAGTTCCCGCAGCACCGGTTCGGCACTGTCCGCCGGCGGTGCGGCGACGGTCAGGATGGAGGTCGAGAGCAGCCACCTGTCCGGATCCCCCGGGTCCTTCGCCGGATCCCGCCACCATTCATAGAGCCCGGCGAAATAAATGGGCCGGCCGTCGGTCCGGGAAACGTAAAACGGTTGCCGGACCTTGCCGGGACCGGCCATCCACTCGTAGTAGCCGTCCACGGGAACGGCGCAGCGCCGGGCGGCGACGGCGTCACGGAACGTCGGCTTCTCCAGCACCGTTTCGCTGCGCGCGTTGAACGCCCGCACCCCCACCGAGGCATCCTTCGCCCAGCCCGGCACCAGGCCCCACCGGGCCACGTGCACCTGCCGGGCCCGCCGCCCGTCCACCAGGCGTTCGAGCACTACCGGGACGTCCGACGTCGGCGCCACGTTCCAGGAGGCGCGCAGCTCAAGGTTGGCATCCGCCTCTGCTTCTGCTTCGGCCACCAGGTCCGCAGCGGCCCGGGCCATCACGTATCGTCCGCACATGCTTCCAGTGTGCCAGCGGGAATGCCGCCGGCCGGAATACTGTTGACGCTCCCGACTACTGTTAAAGACAGGCAACCAGTTAAATCGATCGACAAAAGGAGCACCGCCGTGGCCGCCACAGCCGAAGCCTTCACCCCGGAAACCGGGACCATCACCATGTTCTCCACCAGCTGGTGCGGCTACTGCCGCCGGCTGAAGTCGCAGCTGGACCGCGAGGGCATCGGCTACACCGAGGTCAACATTGAAGACGTGGAAGGCACCGCTGACCTGGTTGAGGCGCTGAACGGCGGCAACCAGACGGTTCCCACCGTGATCTTCCCGGACGGCTCCTCCGCCACCAACCCCTCCGCTTCCGAGGTCAAGTCCCGGCTCGGACTCTAGCGCCGCGCCTCCGCGGCCGGCCCGGATCTCCGGGCCAGCCGCGAGGGCCACCAGATCCGGTCTCCGATGTCGTAGGACAGCGCCGGGACCAGCAGCGAGCGCACTACCAAGGTGTCCAGCAGCACGCCAAAGGCGACAATGAAGGCCAGCTGCGCCAGGAAAAGCACCGGGATAACGCCCAGGGCGGCGAAGGTTGCCGCCAGCACAATGCCCGCACTGGTAATGACGCTGCCGGTGATCATGAGCCCGCGGACCACTCCCTCCCGCGTGCCGTGCCCAATGCTTTCCTCACGCACCCGGGTCATCAGGAAGATGTTGTAGTCCACACCCAGGGCCACCAGGAAAATAAAGCCGAACAGCGGGACGGCCGGATCCGCGCCCGGGAAGCGGAACACATGGTTGAAGACCAGGGCGGAAACGCCCATGGTGGCCCCGAAGGACAGCAGCACCGTCAGGATCAGCAGGAACGGGGCCAGCAGAGCCCGCAGCAGCAGCATCAGCAGGAACAGGATCACCACCAGCACTACCGGAATGATGAGGTCCCGGTCATGGGCGGCTGCAGCATTGGTGTCGATGGTCGTAGCCGTTACCCCGCCGATCAGTACGTCCCCGATCCCGGCCACATTCCCGCGCATGGCGCTGACCGTCTGTTCGGCGGCGTCCGATTCGGCTGCCTCCTTGAGCGTGGCCTCCAGCAGCACTTTTCCCTCCACCACCTTCGGCGTACCCGAAGTTCCCGGTATGGGTGAGGTCTGCACGCCGTCGGCCGTCACCGGCAGCGTTCCCTCCGGTGTGCCGGTTGCATCCACCACCAGCGCGTCAACACCGGGAGTGGACAGGACCGCCCGGGCAACGGTGTCCAGTTCACTTTCCGGGGCCACAATCAGCGCCGGACTGCCGGAACCGGAGGGGAAATGCTCCCCCAAAACCTGCTGCCCCTCCTTGGCGGAAGTCTCCCCCAGCACAAAGTCGCTTTGCGGCACTCCGGAGGCGCGCAGCTGCAGCAGGCCCGCGCACGCCACCAGCAGCACGACGGCGGGAACCACCCACAGCCGGCGCGGGTGCGCCTTGATACTCCTTGCCACCCGGGGCCAGAACCCCTTGCCTGCGTTGCCGTCCCGGTCCGGATGCGGGGAGCCGAAGGCGGGCCGGCGCGGCCAGAACGCCGCCCGGCCGGTCAGCATCAACAGCGCCGGCAGCAGCGTCATCGCGGCCAGGAAAGAAAATCCGATGCCAATGGCTGCCACCGGGCCCAGCGCCTTGTTGGAATTGAGGTCGCTGAGCAACAGGCACAGCAGCCCGGCCACCACGGTGGCGGCGGAGGCAAGCACCGGCTCGATCGTTCCCTTGAGGGCTGCCTTGGTGGCATCCCGGCGCCCCTCGTGGTCCCGCAGGGATTCCCGGTACCGGGAAACATAGAGCAGCGAATAATCGGTTGCTGCGCCGATGCCCAGGATGAACAGGATCCCCTGCACCTGGCCGTTCAGTGTCAGCGCTCCGGCCTTGGCCAGGTAAAAGACCACCAGGATGGCCGCCGACAGGGCGAGGATGGACGTCAGGAGCACCAGGAACGGCAGCAGCGGTGACCGGTAGACCACCACCAGGATCACCAGCACGGCCAGTGCCGCCACCAGCACCAGCGAGGTATCGATGCCGCCGAAGGCCTCGGTGATGTCCGCCAGCTGTCCGGCCGGGCCGGTGACGTAGCTGTCCAGGCCCGAGGGGATGCCGTCGCCGGCAACCCCGCCCAGATCCTCCACCGTGGTCGCGGCGGCATCATTGTCCTGCACCGGCACAAAGATTTCCGCCGCCTTGCCGTCAGTGGAGAACTGCGGCGGGGATACCTGTCCCGCCACGCCGCTGACCCCCGAAAGCGCGGAGGCCCGGCCGGTGACGAAGGTCCGGTCCGCCTCGGTCAGGCCGTCATTGTTCACATAAACGACGACGGCGGGAATGGCATCGCTGTCCGTGAACTTCTCCTGCAGCGCGGCCACCTGCGTGGATGCCGAGCTGGCGGGCAGATACGAGGTCTGGTTGTTGTCCGCCACTTCGCTGATTTTGCCGAAGTACGGGCCGCCAATCCCGCCCACCGCCAGCCAGGCCAGCACCAGCAGCACCGGCAGCAGGAAGATGAGCCGGCCGGTCCGGCTCCCCGTCCCGGAACGCTTCTTCGGACCTTCGGGGGACGCGGGTACGCTGCTGCCGGACGCTGAGGCGTTCATGGGCCGTCCTTGGGGGGTAGGCGGTTCCGCCGGCGCGATGCCGCGCTCGCTGCGGACCTTTTCCGCCTCCCATCGTAGGGCGGGATCGGCGCCGGCGGCAGGCCCAGGCACGGTTGCGCCGGAAGCGGAAGGGTAATTCCCGGCTTCGCTCCCGGCCGAAACGCTTCATAGGATGGAAGGCGGGACGCCGGACATCGGCGCCCCGCCCGAACATCGCAGGAGGCAGCACCCCATGGTCCATAAGGTTCAGGCCGTAGTCGTCAAGGAAAAGAACGCACCCGTTTCGCTGGAAACCATCCTGGTTCCGGATCCGGGGCCCGGAGAGGCCCTGGTGGACATCCTCACGTGCGGCGTCTGCCACACCGACCTGCATTACAAGCAGGGCGCCATCAATGATGACTATCCGTTCCTGCTCGGCCACGAAGCCACCGGCGTGGTCTCCGCCGTCGGCCCCGGCGTCACCGAAGTGGCTCCCGGCGACCGCGTGGTGCTGAACTGGCGCGCGGTGTGCGGCGAATGCCGTGCCTGCCGCAAGGGCGAGCCGCAGTACTGCTTCAACACCGCCAACGCCACCCAGAAGATGACCCTTGAGGACGGCACCGAGCTGACGCCCGCCCTGGGCATCGGCGCATTCGCCGAAAAGACGCTCGTGGCTGCCGGCCAGTGCACCAAGGTGGACGACGACGTCGATCCCGCCGCGGTGGGCCTGCTCGGCTGCGGCGTGATGGCCGGCATCGGTGCAGCCATTAACACCGGCGCCGTACAGCGGGGCGAATCCGTCGCCGTGATCGGCTGCGGCGGCGTGGGCATTGCCGCTGTTGCCGGCGCCAAGCTGGCCGGCGCCACCACCATCATCGCGGTGGACATCGACTCCGCCAAGATCGAGCTGGCCAAGGCCCAGGGTGCCACCCACGGGATCAACTCCAAGGAGCAGGACCCGGTCGAGGCTATCCGCGCGCTCACCGGCGGCTTCGGGGCCGACGTCGTGATTGATGCCGTGGGCCGCCCGGAAACCTATCGGCAGGCCTTCTACTCCCGCGACCTCGCCGGCCGGGTAGTGCTGGTGGGCGTACCGAACCCGGATATGAAGATCGAACTGCCGCTGGCTGACGTCTTCGGCCACGGCGGGTCCCTGAAGTCCTCCTGGTACGGCGACTGCCTGCCGTCCCGGGACTTCCCCATGCTGGTGGAGCAGTACAAGCTCGGCCGGCTGGACCTGGATGCGTTCGTCACCGAGCGCATCGGCCTGGGCGACATCGAAGAAGCCTTCACCAAGATGCACGACGGCAAGGTCCTGCGCTCGGTGGTGGAACTGTGACGTTCCGCATCGACAACGTCGTCACCTCGGGGACCTTCTCGCTGGACGGCGGCACCTGGGACGTGGACAACAACGTCTGGATTATCGGGGACGACGCCGAAGTGATCGTGATCGACCCCGCGCACAACATCGACGCCGTCGCCGAGGCCGTCGGGGACCGCGAAGTCATGGCCATCCTGCTCACGCACGGCCACGATGACCACATCCGCGCCGTCGAGCAGGCCCGGGACCGTTTCAGCGCCCCCGTGTTCCTGCACGCGGCAGACCGGATGCTCTGGGACGCAGTGTTCCCGGACGAGGGACCGGACGACGAGATTGAGGACGGGGACACCTTCGAGGTGGCAGGCCACACCCTGCGCGCCCTGCACACACCGGGGCACTCCCCCGGGTCGGTGTGCTTCTCGCTGGCTGCCGGTGAAGATGTTCCCGAACCGGTGGTTTTCAGCGGGGACACGCTGTTCAACGGAGGGCCCGGTGCCACCGGCCGCTCCTACAGCGATTTCCCCACCATCATCGAGTCCATCAAGGAACGCCTGCTGACCCTGCCGGCCGAAACCAAGGTGCTGACCGGGCACGGGGACGCAACGTCCATCGCCGTCGAAGGCCCGCACCTGGACGAGTGGATCGCCCGGGGGCACTAAGACAGACCCCTGAGTGCGCCAGGGAAAACCCTGCGCCAAGGAAAAGGGCATGCCCCGGCTGGAAGGCCGGGCATGCCCTTTTTCGCGTGTCCGGCCTCGCCGGGCATGCCACGGAATTATTCGGCGGCCTAACGGGTTCCCTCCACCATGACTGCACGGCGGCAGGGACACCTTCCGCTGGAACCCATATCCACGACACTTAGCAGGGAGCACAACATGAGCAAGGTCTGGTTCATCACGGGAACATCGCGCGGCTTCGGCCGCGAATGGGCGGAAGCGGCCCTGGAACGCGGAGATTCCGTTGCCGCCACCGCCCGCAGCACGGACAGCCTCACCGCACTGGTGGACACCTACGGTGACCGGGTGCTGCCGCTCTCGCTCGACGTCACGGACCGCGCCGCGGTCTTCGCCGCCGTCCAGCGTGCACAGGAGCACTTCGGCCGGCTCGACGTCGTCATCAACAACGCCGGGTACGGGCAGTTCGGCATGGTCGAGGAACTTTCCGAGGCCGAAGCACGCGGTCAGATCGAGACCAATCTGTTCGGAGCGCTTTGGGTGACCCAGGCCGCCCTTCCGTACCTGCGTGAGCAGGGCAGCGGCCACATCATCCAGGTCTCCTCCATCGGCGGCATTTCCGCCTTCCCGTCCGTGGGCATTTACCACGCCTCGAAGTGGGCCCTGGAAGGACTGAGCCAGGCGCTGGCGCAGGAGGTTGCCGGCTTCGGCATCAAGGTCACCATGATCGAGCCCGGCGGGTTCTCCACCGACTGGGGCGGCAGCTCCGCGAAGCATGCGCAGCCCATTGCCGCCTACGACGTCGTCCGGGAGCAGGCAGCGAACCGCCCCAGCCGCCGGGGCACGCCCGGTGATCCGCGTGCCACCCGCGGGCCGATCCTCAAGATCGTCGACGCCGAGAACCCGCCCCTGCGGGCGTTCTTCGGCGAGGGCCCGCTGGCCATCGCCAAGGCCGACTATGAGTCGCGGCTGGCGTCCTGGGAAGAGTGGCAGCCGGTGGCACTCGAAGCCCACGGAGGCAGCAACTAGCGGGATTCCGCTAGCGGAAGGTCGGCCCCTCGGGGCCGGCCTTCCGGCGTGGGCGACTGCTGGGTGGATCCTCGGTTGAGTCGCGAAGTTTTAGGTGTAGCTCAGCGGAAGCCGCCAACCTGCCTCTCGACCGGAACGGTGCCCTCCACGACGACGTCGCCGGTGTGCGCGGTAGTGACGGTTTCGATCAGCACGATCTCGACCTCCTCGTCCGCGATCGGATTGTGCTGCACCCCGCGGGGAACGACGTAGAACTGACCGGGCGTGAGTACGACCTTCTCAGCATCGGAAGTCACCCCGTATTAGGGTCAGGGCATGGGAGATCACTGGGAACAGCTGCTGGATCTGTCGGTGGATGGGGCCGGCGCGGAAGATCGCCTGCAGGAAGTCCGAAACTGGCTCAGCCAACGGCTGGACCAAGGCGGACCCGGACGCCTGCTGATGTCAGTCATCTCCCGGATAAGTGACTGGGACCAGGGCGGGACCGAACCGCTCCTCACCTGCACGGGATGCTCCTGGACTGCTCTGCTCGGAGACTGGAAGATTTCCTCATGCATGGCCGTGACACACCTCGCAGTCATCATTGACCACACCTGGTCGAATCTCGCCGACCCGCTGATGGAGGCACTGCGGACGGATCTCGGCGGTCGCTGGGCCTATGTCCACCGCCACCTTTAGCACCACCGGGTCGACGCCGCGGACTCTTCGCGGGCGGTACGGGCACACCCGCTTCACTTAGCCCCTACGGCGAGGTTTTGATGGGCGAGGCGGCGGATCGCTGCGAGAACAGGTTCATACAGCGCGGTACCCAGGACGGCGTACTGAACAGCTGCATCCGGGTCGGCTGTCGGCATCGCTTCTATTTCAGCGCGCGCGATCGCCATGAGATGGTCGCCGTAAAGCCGTAACCTCTCCGTGTCGGCCGGCATTCCGACCTCCTCGACAGCACGGAGCGCGCTTTCGAGCTGCGCGAAGGCAGCCATCCGATCATCCGAGGCGTTGTAGGCACTCCCCAGCGAAGCGAGGGCTGCTTCAGCGCGCGGGCAACTGCGGTCGGGGCCGTCTTCGCCCGGCAGGTAGCCCGCGAGAGCGTCGATGGCCGTCCCCAGCATCTCGTAGACACTGCCTTCAGGGTGATCGATCACGTCGAGAATCTTCTTCACCCGGTTCAGGGGCAAGCCGGCCACGACCGTGAGTGAGCGGATCAGCCGCAACCGCTCCAGGTGATTCTCATCGTAGTCGGCACGGGTTGCACTGGTTGCACGCCCGGCAGGGAGCAGGCCCTCCCGAATGTAGTACTTGACCGTCGCCAACGGTACGTCGGCCTGCTGGACCAGTTGGGATATCTGCATCTTGCCTCCATTGGATAGTTGGACTATCGTACACATTAGATAGTCAACTATCCAATCCCGAGATTCCTCCGGCGACATGGTCCTCCACCGTCCGGCGCAGCATGAACCACCTCGAATATCCCATCACAACGGAAGGCAACACCATGTCGACACCGAATGAATCGTACGAGCTTGCCCGGCGGCACGTCATCGCGAAGACGGTCTACAAGGGAGTGGTCGGCCTCTGGCTGCTGCTCGCAGTATTTCAGGTCGCGATCTGGTACTTCACGACGCCGGGTGGCTACTTCTGGCCGATCTGGCCCATTCTGGGGACTCTCATCGCCGCGGTCGTCGCGGGGATCCCCACCTACTCACGCCGTCCGGCCATATCGGATAGCCGTATCGAGGCCGAATTGGCCCGGATGCGGCGAAACAACTAACCCACACGCCGCCTTTTGTCGTCTTGCTCCCGGCGCTGTCCCCCAACCTCGCACTTCTCCGCACCGCCGCCGGCGGTGCTCCGCACCGGCACGCGGAGAACCACCCCTGCGGGCGTTCTTCGGCGAGGGACCGTTGGCCATAGCAACTAGCGGGATCCCGCTGCGGGAAGGCCGGTCCCTCGGGGCCGGCCTTCCGGCGTCGCCGGAACATCCCGATCCGCAGCCCCTTGAATCGGGTTTCCTCCCGCAAGACACTGGGCACATGGCACTGCAAATAAGCCCCTCCATGTGGAAACTCCTGCCCGAGCTGCGGTACGAGCCCACTCCGCGGCGCATCCGGGCACAGCTCGGGGACAACACGGTTGTGGATTCCACCAGTGCGGTGCTGGCGTACGAGCCGCGGCGGGTCACGCCGCTGTACGCCGTCCCGGCGCGGGACATTGCTGCGGAGCTGATCCCCGCTGATCCCCCCGGCCGGGATCCGCTCGCTGATGTGCCGCCGGAGGCACTAATGGATCCCCGCTACCCCTTCGCCGCGCACACGGCACCGGGGCAGCGACTGGACCTGCATGCCGGATCCCATGTCCTGCCGGGCGCGGGTTTCCGTCCGGACGATCCGGACCTTGGCGGCTACGTTCTGCTGGACTTTGACGCGTTCGACCGCTGGATGGAAGAGGACCAGGAGATCAAAGGCCACCCGCGCGATCCCTTCCACCGGGTGGATGCCCGGCAGTCCTCACGGAACGTGCGGGTGCACTTGGGCGGGCAGCTCCTGGCCGAAACCCGCGAACCGGTTTTCGTGTACGAGACCATGCTGCCGGTCCGCACCTATTTCCCGCGCGGCGACGTCGACTGGGACGCCCTGCATCCGTCCCTCAAGCAGTCGGTCTGCCCTTACAAAGGCACCGCTTCCTACTGGTCCGTCACCGACCGGCCCGAAGGCACTGACCTGGCGTGGTCCTATGAGGCTGTACTGCCCGATTCGGCCCAACTGAAGGACCTGGTTAGCCTCTTTGATGAACGCACCGACGTGTACGTGGATGACGCCAAACAGGACATCAACTCACTGTTCCGGTTCTGAGATGCGCGCTCCTGCCCCTATTGCGGTCTGTGCAGCGCTGACTCTAATCGCGCAATGTCTAGGATGTCCTTGTCGCGTCGTCGGAACCCGGGGACCCATACCGGCATCATGCGCTTGATTTCGATCTGTGACTCTGGGCTGATGATGGGGCAGCGGATACCTTCCAGCTCTCCAAAGAGGCTATTGCCGATCATGTTTTTAGGCCATGGTTCACCCATGAACGGGCCCCCACCCACGACCACATCACCGCAATCAGTCCGAGCCAGTGGCGCAAAGCCGAGTTCAACCCCATCGCGAAAAAGATCGCGTTGCTGATCGAGTGGGTGCCTGGCGAGATCAACCCAGTCTCGGGAGATAAGCAGCCCAGAAATCCCGGGCAAGTCCTTCTGCCAGACGAACCAATCTATGTCTTCGTGGTCACGAGTCACCTGGCCGAGGTAAAAGTCCATCGCCCAACCTCCACGCAACCAGATCTCGATCCCCAATGTTTTTGCTGCGTGTAGAACCTCCGTGATGGCAGAAAGCTGTGCTTGAACAAGTTCATTCATGCCGAGCACTCTAGCCTGCGTTCGGTAACGGGGAACCCGCCTGGACGCGACTGTCATTGTGCGGCAAGGCCTGCAGGCACCTTAATCCTCGTATTCGTGCAGCCCGAGACCTCATCGTCCGTGGTCTAGTCGAGGGTTGTAGCGCATTCCCTGTCGTCCGGGTCGGCGCTGATGTCCAGGAGGACGCCAAGCCGGCGGTGAGCTGCCTGAAGCTCGGAAATATTAGCGGCGAGGCGCGCGCGCTCGGCCTCCAAACGGGCTACCAGGTCGGGTTCAAGGTATTTGGCGTCGATCGCGGGCAGAAGCCGGACGAGGAGGCGGCTGCTCAGGCCGGCTGTGAAAAGCAGTTGGATGAGCTGGACCCGCGCTAGCGAGGCTTCAGTGTAGATCCGGTGCCCGGCCGTGGTCCTGGCCGGTGTGAGAAGACCCTGTTCCTCGTAGTAGCGCAGTGCCCGTGTGCTGACTCCTGCCCGTCTTGCCAGCTCTCCGATTCTCATCCTCAAAAGCTCCCAGTCACTAGTTCGATGTTGGCGATTTGCACTTCACGTCGACGTGAACTTCTAACGTAGCGCTAGCGGGCGAACGAGCCCTCATCAACGAGCAGAAGGAAGAGCTATGCACATCAATGGAGCTACAGCCCTCGTGACCGGAGCGAACCGTGGCATTGGAAAGAGTTTCGTGGATGAACTCCTCAAAGGCGGAGCCCGGAAGGTGTACGCCACGGCCCGTGACGTGGAGACGATCGACATCCGTGATTCCCGAGTCATACCGCTGCGCCTTGATCTATTGGATGAGGTGTCGATTAAGGAAGCTGCTGTCGTCGCATCGGACGTGGATCTGTTGATCAACAATGCCGGCATCACAACGGGCGCTGACCTTCTGACCTCACCCATGGGCGAGATAAGGGCGGACCTGGAAACGCACTTGTTTGGAACTCTGCGGGTTATTCGAGCATTCGCACCCGTGATCGAGGCTCAGGGGACAGGGGCGATAGTGAATGTCCTGTCCGTCCTGTCCTGGGTTGCGACCACTGAGGGGTCCGGGTCCTACTCTGTGGCTAAAGCTGCGGAGTGGAACATGACTAATGGGGTGCGCGTGGAACTGACCGGCCGGAACATCCTCGTGCAGGGTGTGCACCTTGCAGGAGCTGATACGGACATGATGGCCGGCGTCGACGGCCCCAAGATCGATCCGGCAAACGTGGCCAAAGGAAGCCTCGCCGGGGTCGAGGCCGGGGCAATCGAAGTCCTCGTCGATGAACCGAGTCGTTTCGTCAAGGCCTCCCTCTCGGGAGACCCTGCCCGCCTCTACGGGTGAAAACCCCTCATCTCGAGCCCCGCAAGGAATCCCTTGCGGGACAGTCCGATCTTGCAAGCCCGGATGATGACGGAGATCTTCTATCGTCGGTGGGGTCGATTCGTCGTACGCGCGTCTTGGGGCCGATGATGGCCCCAAGACTTCTCTCCACGGAATCGATGTCGCCGCTGAGCTCCGGCAGGTCCACACCCATTGGACCCCACGGGTCATTGGGCGCGTGAACGATCAGTACGTGAAGGTCGCGAAGCTGCTCGGTGAGCTGGTCTGGCACGCCCATGACGCGGAGGATGAAATGTTCCTCGTCGTCTCAGGTCGGTTACGCATCCAGCTGCCCGATGCTGAGGAGGTCGTACTCACGCCTGGCCAGTTCTACGTCGTTCCCCGCGGGGTGCAGCACAATCCGATCGCGGACGAGGAGGTCGAAATCGTCCTGATTGAAACCGTCACTACCGCGCACACCGGCGGCGTCGTCGTGGAGGGCACCGTTCCGGTCGAGAGGCAGGTTGGCGACTTCCGCTGACCTACACCTAAAACTTCGCGACTCTACGTATGTAATAAGCCGTTCCTCAGGTGGTACGTCTACAGCGTGCTTTCTCTCAAGGCCCGACTGTAGATGGCTGTGTTGTTTCTGGTGTCCGCAGATACGACTAGGGTGCTGGTGGCTGAGGCGATGGGCAACCGAACCCTCTGCGTACCGCCTACGCAGACACCACTGCACGGGTCTCGTCATCACGCTGGCCGTGCGGCGCGGACGTCGCTGCGGATGCCCGGGCATGGGCGGTGAGCGTGAGGACGACGCCGACGGCGGTCCATCCGATGAGGATCCACCACTGCGGGGCGAGGTTCGCATGGGGGAAATAGCTCAGGGATCGAACGAGCCAGTTCGACGCTCCCGGAACGAAGAACTGCCCGATCTGGCCCCAAGGCTCCGCTAGGAATTGCCACGGTGTCGCCGCAGAGGAGATCGGGTTCCCGATGAACATAGTGAGTACCGCACCGACGCCGATACCCTTGGCCCCAAGCAGCGATTTGCATCCCACGATGAACGAAGCGGTTGCGAGAACCGACAGTCCCATCGCGGCGGCATTGATCCAAAAATGCCCCTGGAGGTATTCGAACCACGGCTGCAGGACAAGGGTGAGGCCGAGACCCGCTGCGACGGCGAATCCGGCAAGGGCGGCCAGCCTTCGGGCGGCTCCGGCAACCAACAGCGAGATTACGACGCCGCCAATCATGCCGCCCATCGTCATTGGGAATGAGGCAGCGGCCAGCCCGCTGCCGGACGGGTCGGAATCAGAGAGCGGCACGACCGGAGTGACGGTGACCGTGGCTGCTGCGGGATCGCCCCCGGTGGCAAGAGCCTGCTGGGTCCGCTGGGCCTGCAATTGAGCAGCGGCACCGTTGAGCAACTGGGTGGCTGCGGCACTGGCGGCAGGGGCAGTCAGCACCTCGGGCGCCGTCGTGCCCTCTCCCAGGATGATGGCGCCGTAGGATTCGCGGGATTCGATCTGCAGTACAGCTTCATCGCGGTCCGCTGCATCCACAAAATCGAATGTCTCGGGCGACTGTGCGCCGATGATGTCCTGGACAGCAGTCACTGCCGCGGCCGGGCCGGCGATGCTGACGGGCAGGTGCTGCGCCGTCGTGACCTTCGAAGGCCAGAGGAATGCCAAGACCACGAGCAGGGCAATAAGTGAGCCGGCGACACCGAGGCCGGCAGCCTTGGACCACTTGGTGGGAGGGGAATGGAGCTGGGTAGTCATGGGAATCTCCAGAGTCAAAAAGAACAACCATACTGTTTGGGTCCCAGCGTAACAGAACGGGTATTCTGTTTGGATGCCTCGTCTTACGGATTCCCGTCGCGCCGCCCGCCGCGAGCAGATCGCGGCCGCTGCCATGCGTTGTTTCATAGCCAACGGATTCAGTGAGACGTCGATGGCGGAGATCATCAAGGAGTCGGGGCTTTCCGCTGGCTCGATCTACTCCCACTACGACAGCAAGGCCGACCTGATGCGGAGCGTTGCCGCAGAATTGTTGGAGGAGCGGACCGCCGGTCTGGGCGCTGCAGCCACCCCCGGCGATGTGGTGCGAACCATCCTTGCCTCCATCGATCGCGAACGCGCAAGGCTTCTGCTTCAGGTGTGGGCCGAGGCTGCACGGGATCCGGAAACGGCCTCCATGGTGCAGGACCAGCTGCGGGCCATTCAATCGGCGGCTGAAGCGAGCCTCCTGGATTGGGTGCGTGCTCACACCACTCCTGCCGAGCAGGATGTTGGGGAGGCCGCCACTGCGGCTGCCCATGCTGTCCTGTCTGCGGCCCAAGGCTACGTGGTCCGGATCGCCCTCGATCCAGGACTCGACCCCGGCGTGCTCATTTCCTCTATCGCCGCCATGGTCGACCGGTAGGAGCTGAATCAAGGCATTCCGGGTTCTAGAACCACTTCAGCCGGATGTTCGAGATGACTGCATGGACGAGGATTTGGCCGACACCCATGAACGCATGGCGGATTTGCCAGCACACTAGCTGTAGGGATGGCTAGAGAACGGGGAGGCTATGAGCGCGGAGTTAGTCATCAGTGTTCAGGGGCTGGAAAAGTCTTTCGGGAGATTCCAGGCTCTGAACGGGCTGAACCTCCAGGTTGAGCGTGGGCAGGTGCACGGTTTTCTGGGGCCAAACGGCGCCGGGAAGTCAACAACTATCCGTGTGCTCTTGGGGCTGTTGAAGGCCGACGCCGGAGACCTGCATGTCCTGGGTAAGGATCCGTGGCGGGAGGCCGTGCCGCTGCATCGGCGGCTTGCCTATGTACCGGGCGATGTCGCGTTATGGCCGGGCATGACCGGCGGCGAAGCCATCGACCTGCTGGGATCGCTCCGCGGCGGGCTGGACGAGGGGCGGCGGGCGGAACTGA
The DNA here is from genome assembly GCF_020731535.1 of Arthrobacter sp. zg-Y40. NCBI lineage: Bacteria > Bacillati > Actinomycetota > Actinomycetes > Micrococcales > Micrococcaceae > Arthrobacter > Arthrobacter sp. zg-Y40. The sequence continues at coordinate 124,613 of NZ_JAJFZS010000008.1, read as the reverse complement.
TCCAGCGGTTTGAGCTGGATCCCGCGAAGCGGGGCCGGCAGTACTCCAAGGGGAACCGGCAAAAGGTAGCCATCGTCGCCGCCCTGGCCTCCGACGTCGAGCTCCTAATCCTCGACGAGCCAACCAGCGGCCTGGACCCGCTGATGGAGAACGTCTTCCAGGAAGTGATCGGTGAGGCAAAGCAACGCGGCACCACGGTGCTGCTCAGCAGCCATATCCTCGCCGAAGTCGAAACCCTCGCGGACCGGGTGAGCATTATCCGGGACGGACGGATCGTGGAGGAAGGCACGCTGGCCCAGCTTCGCGGGCATACCACCGCCGCCGTCCGCGCCACTCTGGAACGTGACCCACAGCCCGGCCAGCTGACCGCATTCGGGGACGTGCACCTGGACGGCGGCAAACTCACGGCCGTGGTGGAGTCCGCACGGGTGGGTGAGGCAATGGCAGCACTCACCCCGTTCGGCATCACATCGCTGACCGTTGAACCGCCCTCGCTGGAGAGCCTCTTCCTGCGGCTGTACGACGATGACACCCCCTCCACACGGGCGCGCCCATGAGTAACGCCCTGACGGGTACCGGACCCCTGCTGCGCGCTACTGTCCGGTTCGACGGACGTAGCTTTGTACCGTGGATCCTGATCGCGACGGCGCTCTCTGCGTCCTCCGTGCTCGTCTACCCATGGGTCTTTCCCACCCAGCAGGACCGCCTCGGGCTAGCCCTTGCCATTGGCTCCAACCCGGCACTGGGCCTGATCTTCGGGCCGGCCTATGATCTGAGCACCGACGACGGTTTCAACGCTTGGCGCAGCCTCGCCCTGGGCGGATTCCTCGCCGCACTCGGATCGATTTTCATCGTCACCCGGTCCAGCCGGGGTCAGGAGGACTCCGGACAGGCGGAGCTTCTGGCATCCGGTGTACTGGGCCGGAACAGCCGTCTGCTGGCGGGAGTGAGCCTGGCCCTGATCGGCTCGGTGGCTCTGGGAGGCGTCGCCGGAGTCGTCACTTCCTGGTGCGGCGGCAGCTGGAATGCGTCCCTGCTGCTGGGAGCAACGTTCACTGCCACCGGTTGGATGTTCGCTGCGGTCGCCGCTGTGACGGCGCAGCTAGGATCCGATGCGCGGACGGCCAACTCGCTGGCTGTGGGTACCTTCGGCGCGCTGTTCCTGCTGCGCGGCTTCCTGTATTCGGTGGAGGCACCGGACTGGACGTCCTGGATAAATCCGTTGAGTTGGATGACGGAAACCCGGCCGGCCAGCGGCAACCACTGGTGGCCGCTGCTCCCCGCAATGGCCGTTACTCTGGTCCTGCTCGGTATAGCCTTCCTGCTGCAGTCCCGGCGCGACTTCGGGCAGGGGGCCATCGTCCCCGGACCCGGCCCCGCCCGGGGCAGGGTTGGAACTCCGTGGAGCCTGGCGGTCCGGCTGAACCGCGCCCCGCTCCTGACATGGACCGTTGCATTCATGATTATCGGGGTGGTCTTCGGGTTTTTTGCCCGCTCCTTTAAGGACATCCTGAGCGGTGACAGCGCAGCCGCCTCGGTTCTCGCCTCCGGTGCCGCCACGCCGGATGCTCTCGCGCCGGCCTTCCTGACGACGATCCTGAGTCTGGTCGGTATTCTCGCCGCCATTCCGGGCGTGCAGATCGTGCAGAAGGTGCGGACCGAGGAGCTGGCGGGCAGGCTGGAGCCGGTTCTGGCCGCCGCCGTTCCGCGCTCCCGTTACTTCACGGCGAACGTCATCCTCGCATTGGCCGCACCAACCATCTACCTGCTCCTGGCCGGAGCCATCATCGCGGTGCTGGCCTCCGGAGAACTGGGCATCGACGCCGGCAGGGTTCTGCTGCAGGCCGTGGTGACGGTTCCGGCCGTGTGCACGGCCACCTCCGTATCCGCAGCGGTCGTCGGCGCCCGCCCCCGGCTGGTGATCGCGTCTTGGGCGGGCGTGTTCATTTCCTTTGCGCTCACGTTGCTGGGCCCGACGTTCAGGCTCTGGGACTGGGTGCTTGCTATCAGTCCGTTCTGGCACGTTCCCAACGTTTCCGTCGACGAGGCCGGGTGGGCCGGGGCAGGAATCTCCGCCGTCACCGCTGTGTTCCTACTGATCGGTTTCACTGGTTTTCGCCGTCGAGACCTCGATGGGTAGCCATTCGTCGCCGATGGAGCCGGTGCGGCCAGCTAAAACGCGACAGCCCTACAGCCGCATGGGTCCTCCCCCTGGCACACCCGCGCGGGCCTTATCAGCATGCTAGTCGGCGGCGGAGGAAGGTCAGCCGTTGCTGCCGGCGATCTGGATGAGGTTGCCCACCGTGTCGGAGAACACCGCCGTCGTCATTGGTCCCATCTGCGTCGGCGGCTGCGTGAACTCCACGCCCAGGTCCAGCAGGCGCTCATATTCATCCTGCACGCTGTCCACGGCGAAGGACGTGAACGGAATCCCGTCCGCCACCAGCGCCTGCGTAAACGGAGCGACGGCGGGATGCCCGGCCGGTTCCAGCAGCAACTCCACGCCGCCCTCCTCCCCCGGCACGCCCACCGTCAGCCAGCGCGCCCCGCCCGCCGGCACATCCTGCCGCGGCTCGAATCCCAGCACGCGCGTGTAAAAATCCAGTGCTTTGTCCTGGGCGTCCACAAAAATACTCGTCACCACAATCCTCATGGCTGATCCCCTGTCTGCTCGGTGTTTCTCTGTCCGGTCACTGTCTCCGTACGGCCATCTGCCCGTCGGCGCACCGCCAGTATCGGGGGCAGCCGGAAAATGCGGGAGGGTAGTGCCGCTGCGTCCGGCAGCGGCAGCTAGGCTGGATGGCCATGGAGCTCTTCAGCGCCGAAGGATACGAGTTCGCCCGCCAGGTGCTGCAGCGCGGTATCGCCGCCGTCTTCCTGATCGGTTTCCTGAATGCCGCTGCGCAGTTCCCGGCACTGCTGGGCGAAAACGGGCTGCTGCCGGCGCCGCGGTTCCTGCAGCGGACGGCGGGCCGCGGCATCCCCACGCTGTTCCGCTGGCACTACTCGGACCGGTTCCTGCTCATAGTGGCCTGGACGGGTGCGGCGGTCTCGGCCCTGCTCGTGGCCGGAGTGCCGCAGTCCGGCCCGTGGTGGCTGCCCTTGGCGGCTTTCCTGCTGATCTGGGGCCTGTACCTGTCCATAGTGAACATCGGGCAGACCTTTTACGGTTTCGGCTGGGAGTCGCTGCTGCTGGAAGCGGGGTTCCTGGCCGCGTTCCTTGGCTCCGACGACGTCGCTCCCCCGGTGACCGTGCTCTGGCTCTTCCGCTGGCTGGTGTTCCGGCTGGAGTTCGGTGCGGGCCTGATCAAGATGCGCGGAGACAAGGTGTGGCGGGACCTCACGGCCCTGTATTACCACCACGAAACCCAGCCCATGCCGAATCCGGCCAGTTGGTTCTTCCACCACTTGCCCCGGCCCCTGCACAAGGTGGAGGTGCTGGGCAACCACTTCGCCCAGCTGGTGGTGCCGTTCTTCCTGTTTTTCCCGCAGCCGGTGGCCTCGGTTGCCGCCGCGGTCATCATCATCACCCAGCTGTGGCTGATCCTCTCCGGCAACTTCGCGTGGCTGAACGTCCTGACTGTCCTGCTCGCGTTCACTGCGGTCAGCGACTCGGCCGTGCAGGCGGTGCTGCCGGGCATCCGGTTCGCGGATGACCCGGCTGCTGTGCCGGTGGCCAACGCCGTCGTCGTCCTGGCGGCAACCGCCGCGATGCTCTACTGGGCCTGGGCGCCGCTGAAGAATCTGTTCAGCCGCAACCAGCTGATGAACGCCAGCTTCAACCGCTGGCATCTCTCCAACGCTTACGGCGCGTTCGGCAGCATCACCCGGCACCGGAACGAGGTGGTGATCGAGGGGACCAATGACCCGCCGGGGCCCGGTGCCCGCTGGCGCGAGTACGGATTTCGGGGAAAACCCGGGGACCCGCGGCGGATGCCGCGCCAGTTCGCGCCGTACCATTTGCGGCTGGACTGGCTGATGTGGTTTCTGGCCCTGGGCTCCTACGGTGCATGGTTCCCGGAGCTGCTGCGGAAGCTGCTCGCCGGTGACCGCCGGACCCTGCGCCTGCTGCGGCGGGACCCGTTCAACGGGGTGCCGCCGCGCTGGATCCGTGCCCGGGTATACCGGTACCGCTATTCCACCCCGGCTGAACTGCGCGCGGAGGGGGTCTGGTGGGTCCGGGAGCCGGCCGGGACCCTGGTGGATCCGGTTGAGGGACCCGGCCCGGCCGGCGCACCCCGTCCCGGGTCTTAGGCGCTGACCTCGGGCTTGGTGATGACCGAGTGGGTCGCGTGGTCGTACAGGAACGTCAACGGTCCGCCGGCGTGCTGCATTTCGATGTTGCCGCCGTCGCGGTGTGCGTCGTGTCCGTAGTTCTCGTCCCAGGAACCGTTGAGGGCAACCTTGTACTCATACGTTCCCTCGGGCAGTTCCACGGTGAGCTTCCACAGTTCATCGTGCCGGTCAAAGGCGAAGCGCAGGTCCGTTCCAGCCGGATCCCAGTCATTGATGCCCAGGGCGGACCGGAAGCCGCCGGCCAGGACCACGGACTCCGGCTGCGGGAAGGACGGTTCGGGGACGGACTCGGGATGCGCACCGTGCTGCTCGGCCGGAACTTCCGGGACGGAAACGGCGTCGCGCAGCGCTTCCTCCACCACGTCCTCCACCACTTCTTCCGCCGGCGACGCCTGGTCGGGGGTGGAAGCAGCGGGTACGGGCTTGCCGTTCAGGGCCGCGGCCAGGTGGGCGGGCTCCGGGAAATCCTTCAGCGCCTGCCGGCCGGCGTTGGTGATGCTCCAGCCGGAGCGGGCTTCCTTGAGGATCCAGCCTGCCTTGACCAGCTTGGTGGTGGCATTGACCAGGGCCCGTTCACCGCGGGCGGTGCCGCTGGCCAGGGTTTCGGCCTCGCTGCCCGTCAGCGGAACCCGGTCCAGGGCGGCGCCGAGAACCTTGCCCCGGCTGATCTTCCCGGCGGCGGAGGGCTCCTCCGCGGCGAGGATTTCGAGGACCGCGCGCAGCCGGAGGGCAGTATTTTCAACGGTGTCTGAACCCAATGGAATTCCTTCGTAACGTATGTGCTGATAAGCCTGCTGACAGTCATCCACCTTAGCCGGGGGCGCCGGACGCAGGAAGCACCGAGCCCCTAGTGTCGCCCGGCCAGGTCCGTGAGGGCAGTGAAATCGCCCTCATCCAGGGCGGCATAACCGGCGTACGCGGCCCGCACGGCGTCCTCCACCCGGTCCGTGGTCAGCTGCGGGACCAGGTCGGCGGCCGCGCCCGCGGTCCGGGGATCCCACCCGAGCCCCAGCTCGGCATAGCAGTCGGTCAGCACCCGGCGCAGCGGCGTACCGTTGCCGACCACCAGCACCGTGGAAAACAGCCAGGCCCCGGAAACCACGCGCTGGGCCGTGCCGGCCAGCTTGATCCGCTCCCCCGGGGCTCCTTCGCCGTAGACGCTGAACTCACCCGGGCAATACTCACCCGGGATCGGTCCGACGCCGGCGGTCAGCCCGTTCTTGGCCAGCGCCCCGGCCAGGAGGTCAGCGAACCGGGCGAAGCGGTTCCGGGACCCGGACAGGGCGTCTGCCTCCGGCTCCACATGGTCCAGGATCAGGCAGTCCCGGTGGTAGGCGGCAGCCCGGCCGCCGGCCTTGCGGACCAGGGGCGCGAATCCGTGCCGGCGGGAAGCAGCCTCTGCGGCGGCGAAACCGGGAAGTTTGGCATCACGCTGCCCCAGCGCCACAGTGGGAACCGGGCGGTAGATGCGCAGGGTGGGGCCCAGCTCCCCGCGCCGGACGGCATCGAGCATCGCCAGCGCGAAGTCCAGGTCCTCTGCAGCTCCGAGGGACCGCTGCTGCCGGACCACCGTCAGGGCGGGCTGCACGTCCTAGGCCCCGCCGAGGGGCCGGACCGTGAGGATCTGCTCGCTGCGCCCGAACGGACCCTGCAGATCATGCAGGACCGCCGAGGTCAGTCCGATGCCGTCCGCTCCGAACGTGACCCGGGTGTCCAGGCCCAGCCATTCGCCGCGCGGTTCACGGTGCAGGTGCAGCTGCAGGTCCACGTTCGGGAACATGTAGCTGTCCCCGCCCGGGGGCACGCGGGTGGAGATGCCGTTGGCGGTGTCAGCCATGCCGATCATCTTCACCAGGTCCGACGTAGGGGTGCCTTCCACCATTTCGTGCGGGGTGCGCAGCCAGCCCCGTCCGCGGCCGGGCCGGATGCCGGGCAGGGCGCGCATTTCCAGGGATTCGATGAACGCCCCGGGCCACGCCGTCAGGCTTTCGCGGGACCCTGCCTCTGCGGGGCCGGGCATGGTCTCGTCTTCGACGGCGGCCACTTCCGGCGTGGTTCCCCGGGCCAGCCGCCATGCGGTGGCGCGTACCGCGGCGCGCCCGTCCGCAACCATCTCGGCCTGCAGGAGTTCAATGGTGCGTCCGGGCCGCAGGACGGTGGTTTTCACTTCGAAGGTCGTGCGCGGAATCAGTCCCAGGATGTCGTAGCTGATGCGCGCCATCCGGAGCTCGGGCCGCGGCTGGAATTCCTCCAGGCAGTGCGCCAGCAGGCCCGAGATGGGTGCCATGTGCTGCTCGTGCGGGTTCCACGCGCCCTGCGTGTGGATGGTGGCCTCATAGACCCCGTTGCCCAGTGAGCGGTAATACGATTCAGCCACGTGCTTTGCTTCTCCCTGCCGGTCCTTATTTGGCCTTCAGGCTACATCAGCACCCCGGCGTGTCTGGTCCCGCCGCGTGTCCGGGGACACAATGGCCGGATGGAATACACCCATCTTGGCCGGTCCGGCCTGTCCGTTTCCCGCCTGTGCCTGGGCACCATGAACTTCGGTCCCAAAACCGAAGAGGCGGACGCGCACGCCATCATGGACTCCGCCCGTGACACCGGCATCAATTTCTTCGACACGGCCAACGTCTACGGCTGGGAGCGCAAGGGGTGGACGGAGGAGATCATTGGCCGCTGGTTCGCCAAGGGCGGCGGCCGGCGCGAGGACACGGTCATCGCTACCAAGCTGTACGGGTCCATGAGCGAGCGGCCCAATGACACGTTCCTTTCGGCGCTGAACATCCGCCGCGCCCTGGACGCCAGTTTGAAGCGGCTGCAGACGGACTACGTAGACCTCTACCAGTTCCACCACATTGACCGGAACACGCCCTGGGACGAGATTTGGCAGGCCATGGAAGTGGCTGTGGCGCAGGGCAAGATCATCTACAACGGCAGCAGCAACTTCGCTGGCTGGCACATCGCCCGCGCCCAGGAGAACGCCCGGCGGCGGAACTTCACCGGGCTGGTCAGCGAACAGTCCATCTACAACCTGATTAACCGGTCCGTGGAGCTGGAAGTCATCCCCGCCGCACAGCAGTACGGGCTGGGCCTGCTCCCCTGGTCCCCCCTGCAGGGCGGCCTGCTCGGCGGGATCCTGCGGAAGGAGGCCGACGGCGGCGGACGGCGGGCCGAGGGCAGGGTACGGGACCTGCTGGAAAAACACCGGGACCAAATCCAGCAGTACGAAGACTTCGCGGCGGAGCTGGAAACTGCACCCGGTGTGCTGGCCCTGGCCTGGCTGCTGCACCAGCCGGCCGTCACCGCACCGCTGGTGGGCCCGCGCACCCAGGAACAGCTCGATGAAGCACTGGTTGCCCTGGACGTCACTTTGGATCAGCCGGCCCTTGACCGGTTGGACGGGATCTTCCCGGGCCACCGCACCGCGCCGGAGGACTACGCCTGGTAGCCGCGGTCCGGCTACACTGCTGCGAACCCGGGCAGCGCGAAGCGGGCGCTCGGATCTGCTGACGAACGGATATCGGCGAGGCGGGCCGCGTTGCTGCCGAAATACGCGGCGCCGGGGTCAGTAATCGAGGGATCGAGATAGTTGACATAGGCCCCGGTGCCCCACCACGGCTCCATCGCGGCCCGGGATTCCCGAACGAACACGTCATAGGGGGCCGGGTCCGCTGAGTCCTCGAACGTGGCAGTGTATTGCACCGTGGCGTAGGCATCCCGGTGGGCAAACCCTGTCTCCACGTGCAGGTCCCGCACGGCTCCACCGAGCGCGTCGAGGGACACTGAGACCTCCCTCGCCCCGGCCAGCTGCTGGCCAAGCATGCACCTCTCCACCAGCGCAGCGGCACCGTTCCGGTCGAGCAGGTCGGTGGGGACATGGGAGGTCGCACTGAACGCTTCCCGCTGCAACAGACCGCCGGCACCTGTGGTGCATTGCTCGGCTGACACACCACCGGCACACCCTGCGAAGGAGAACATCACATCCTGGTACGTCCGGTCCGGTTGGACTGAGTTCACCGTCGGCAGGACGCCGGATCCCTGATGCAGCCCCGCCATATTCGCATCCAGCTCGGACGACGGGCCAATCCATGTTGCCGTCAGCTGGATGGCCGGGCCGGCATGGCGGCCACCGCTGAGGAGTTTCAGCGTGGACCACAGCCGCGGGTCGGCGTCGGGCGCCCACGCCTGCCACGCGAGGATTACGGGAACCGCGTCAGCGAAGGACCATTCAAGGAAGGCGGTGGTAATTGTCGGTGCCGGAACAGTGTCGAAGGTCAGGGACGTGAGGACGCCAACCTGCCCGCCCCCGCCGCGGCAGGCCCAGAGGATGTCCGGGTTCTCATCGGCGCTCGCCGTCATCCGCATACCCTCGGCCGAGACCATTTCAACGGACCGTAAGGCATCTGATGTCAACCCGAAGGCCCGCGTCAGGACCCCCACGCCGCCGCCGAGAGTCAGTCCCGTGATCCCCACCGTTGCGCAGGACCCGGCGGCCAGCGCACGGCCCTGCTGCCCCAGGGCCTCATACACCTGGATAAGCCGGGCACCCGCACCGATGGTTGCGGACCCGTCCGCGGCGACGCTGATGGCCGACAGCGCCCGCACATCGATGACGAGGGCTGAATCACCGCTTGAATGACCGGCATAACTGTGTCCTCCGGACCGCAGGGCCAGCGGCACCCCGGAGGCATTGGCGAACATGACGCCCTCGGCCACATCGTCTGCCGACGCCGCCGAAAGCACCGCCAGCGGCTCCGCACCGTCAAACCGCGGATTTTCCACCTGCCGCGCCGATGTAAACGCTTCGTCACCCGGCATGGACAGTTGTCCCTGCAGGCGTGAACGCAGGCCTTCCCAATCCGGCGGGCCCGCCGGGGATGCGGTCCCGGACGGTGAGGCTGCAGTTGACGCAGGTGGCGGGGAAGCCGGCGCCATACACGCGCCCAGACCGGCAGCCGCGATTCCCCCGACGGAGGCAATAAGCAGGTTTCTCCGCGTCATCTTCACCATGCGCACACCCTACGCCCCGGCAGGCACCGGCATGTCGAGGCCTTTCATTCGCTGGCAATCCCGCCGCCGAAGCCGCACCCGCCTTTCAGGCGCTCGCGGGCTCGATCAGGGCCGGTCCGTCGTTGCGCACGGAGTTCACATCCGTGGACACCACGCGCGGTGTCAGAGTCGGCTCGGGGACGGCGTCGAGCAGCTGTGCGACGTCGGCACCCTCGGTCAGGCGCGGGTCCAGCCAGTCCGCGTACAGGTCCGGCGGAATGATCAGGGGTGTGCGGTCATGGATGTGGCCCAGCGCATCGGCGGCTTTAGTGGTGATGATGGTGACGCTGAGCAGCCACTTGTGCTCATGGTCTTCAGGCAGCGCCGGGTCAGGCCAGAATTCGTAGAGGCCGGCGAAAGCCAGCGGATCCCGCTTCTCCGAATACAGGTAGGTGGGGATTTTCCCCTCGGCGGACTTCTCCCACTCGTAATAGCCGTCCGCCGGCACCAGGGCCCGCCGCTTGACCGCGGCCTTGCGGAAGGCCGGCTTTTCCAGAATGGTTTCCCTGCGGGCGTTGATCATCCGGGAGCCTATCTTCGGGTCCTTCGCCCAGACCGGCACCAGGCCCCACTTGGCGGTGGCCAGCCGCCGCACGGGCTCCTCGCTGGCGAAACGCTCCGTGACAATGCGCACGTCGTCGGTGGGCGCCACGTTCCAGGACGGCTGTACGTCAGGGCCCACTGTCTGTTCGACGGCGAAGGCCGAGACCAGGTCCGACGTCGCCCTTGCCATTACGTAGCGTCCACACATGGCACCCATTGTGCACCATTCGTGCCGCCGTTTCCCGGGCGGCGCCGGTTATCCCTACTCGAACGTATGTTCTATTTTTAAAAGCATGAACCAAGATGCCGTGCTGCGGCTCGCCGCAAGGTATGCCCGGCGGGCGGAGCCGATCGGCCTGACCCCGGAAGAGCTGGACTTCGAGCACAATCCGGTCACCACGTCAGTGCCCGGTGTACCCGTGTGGGCCTGGATCCGCTTTCCGGGAGCGGCGGAGCAGGTCAAGGGTGAGGCCTGCAGCTGGTCCGCCAGGGCCGTGCAGGTGCTGTGGGAGGATGCCGGGGTGCGCCGCTCCACCTGGGTCTGGGCCTCGGCGGTGACCCGGCGGAAGAACAACAGCCGCAAGGAAGCCCTGGGTGAGCGCACGGCCCCGGACCGGAACGGGTGACCCGGTTGCCTTGAACGCGGCACAGCGCCCTAGAGCTGGCTGAACGAGGCGGTGGCCGGGTCCGCGCCGATCCGGCTGCCGGCATCCAGTCCGTCCAGCGTGTCCATTTCCTCCTGCGTCAGGTCCAGGTCCACTGCGGCCAGGTTTTCCCGCAGCCGGCCGGGATTCGCCGATTTCGGGATGACGATCCGCCCCGAGCCGAGGTGCCAGGCGAGCACCACCTGCGCCGGCGTCGTGCCGTATTTGTCTGCGAGCGCCGCCACCTCGTCATCCGCCAGGGCAGCACCCTGTCCCAGCGGGCTGTAGGCTTCCACCGCAATGCCGCGCGCAACCGTGTCGGCGGCGAGCGCAGCCTGCCGGAACCCCGGATGCAGTTCAATCTGGTTGACGGCGGGCAGCACCTGGCTCTGGTCTGCCAGGGCGTCCAGATGCTCGGGCAGGAAGTTGGAGACGCCGATCGCCCGCATGTAGCCGTCACGGTAGAGCCCTTCCAGCTCCTTCCACGCCTGCACGAACATCCCCTGCGAGGGCACCGGCCAGTGGATCAGGTACAGATCCACGGTGTCCAGCTTCAGGGCCCGCCGGCTGTCCATGAACGCAGCCCGCGCCCTGCCCTGGTCCCCGTTGCGCAGCTTGGTGGTTACGAAGATCTCGGCACGCGGGATGCCGGAAGCCGCGATGGCCGCCCCCACCCCTGCCTCGTTGCCGTAGGCCGCCGCGGTGTCGATGTGGCGGTACCCGGCAGCCAGGGCGTCTTCCACAATTTCCTGCGTCTGTTCCGGCGGAACCTGGAATACGCCGAATCCCAGCTGCGGAATCCGCACTGAGTTGCTCAGGGTCAGCTCTGGAACGCTCGAACGCGGGCTCTCGGTCATGGTGGTACCTCTCCTTGATGCCGTCCCCGGGGCTGAATTGCCCTACGCTGGGGTGCAGTTGCGGGCCGGGCACCTCCACCTAAGCCCGGCTCCCTCCCCCAGTCAAGGAAAATCCGGACAGGAAGTGAACCATCCCGTGGCACTGAATCTGCTGTTCATTGGCGGTACCGGCGTGATCAGTTCGGCCGCCGTCGCCCGCGCCGCGGCCCTCGGGCACCGGGTGAGCGTGCTGAACCGCGGCGTTTCCGCGGCGCGGCCGGTACCGGCCGGCGTCGAGGTGCTCCCGGCCGACGTCCGCGACGTTTCCGCAGTCCGGCAGGCGCTGGGAAGCCGGGAGTTCGACGCCGTGGCGGACTTTCTGTCTTTCACCGCCGGGCATGTGCGCGATGCCGTGGAACTGTACCGCGGGCGGACCGGCCAGTACGTGTTCATCAGTTCCGCTTCGGCCTACCAGAAGCCGCCGGCCCGGCTCCCGGTGCTGGAATCCACGCCGCTGCGCAATCCGTTCTGGCAGTATTCCCGGGACAAGATCGCCGCCGAGGACGTGCTGGTCCAGGCCTACCGCAGCGAAGCTTTCCCGGCTACGATTGTGCGTCCGTCGCATACCTATGACGCCACCAAGGTGCCGCTGCTGGGGCGCTGGACCGACATTCACCGGATGCGGGCCGGACTGCCGGTGCTGGTGCACGGGGACGGGACGGCCCTCTGGACCCTGACGCACAGCAGGGACTTTGCCCTGGCCTTCGTGGGACTGCTCGGACGGTCGGCCGCACTGGGGGAAAGCTACACGGTCACCTCGGACGAATTCCTCCCCTGGGACGCCGTATACCGGACGCTCGGGGCGGCAGCGGGGGTTCCCGAACCGGTCCTGGTGCACGTGGCCTCCGAGACCATTGCCGCCCATGATCCGGTCCGCGGACCCGGACTGCTGGGAGACAAGAGCCACTCGGCCGTCTTCGACAACAGCAAGATCAAGTCCCTGGTGCCCGGCTACCGGGCGGAGATTCCCTTCTCCAAGGGGGCCCGCGAAATTGTCCGCTGGTACGACGCCCGCCCCCGGGAACAGGAACCGGACCCCGGCTGGATGGAACTCAGCGACCGCTTGGCTGCCTGGGCGCTCGAGTAACAGCGGGGTTCGGCGCGTGTGGCGCCCCGTTTCCGCCGCAGCGGGCTGTTAGAGTGCGACCATCGTCACAGCACCGGACCCGGTGCCGTGACGGAAGATTCCAGTCATCCTTCGGACAGGTCTGGGGGGAACTTTTTGAAAGGGCAGCATGTCGGAAAATAAGCAGTATCCCGGTAACGATCAGGGAGCCGAGACGGGGGCACCGGCAGCGGACGGGCAGTACAGCTACCCGCAGAGTGCCCCGGAGCCGGCTCAGCAGCCCCAGGCATCCGGACAGCAGTCCACTCCCGCCCCGGCCGGAGAGCCCAGCGCCCAGCAGTACCCGCCGTACGCCCAGCAGGGCAACGGGCAGGACCAGTTCGGGCAGGCTTCAAGCTACCCGCAGGGCCAGTACCCGCAGGCACAGTACGGGCAGGCACAGTACCCGCAGGGCCAGTACCCGCAGGCCCAACAGTATCCCCAGGGACAGTACCCGCAGGGGCAGCAGTATCCCCAGGGACAGTACCCGCAGGCACAGCAGTACCCGCAGGGCCAGTACCCCCAGGGCTACGACGAGCGGAAGTCACGCCTGGTGGCCGGCCTGCTGGGCATTTTCCTGGGCAGCCTGGGCATCCACCGTTTCTACCTGGGCCACACCGGGCTTGGCGTAGCGCAGATCGCCGTAACCCTCGTCACCTTCGGATTCGGCAGCCTGTGGGGCTTCATCGAGGGCATCATGATCCTCTGCAATGCCGCGTCGTTCCGCACGGATGCCAAGGGCGTACCGCTTAAGGAGTAGGCGGGAGCTGCTGCTGGGGCACCTCGGGCTGCATATTGCGGCGGTACCGGTGTTCCAGCAGCAGGCGCGCTCCGTTGACCACGAGCGTTTCCACCGGAACCCCCTGTTCCTCGGCCAGTTCCTCCAGTTCCCGTCCCAGCTTTTTCGGGATCTGCAGCTCAATGATCATGGCTTAAATCGTATAGCGGCTCCGGCGCCTCTTCTGACGCGCGGCCCGTCGGATGCGTCACCTGCCCTTCGGCCGTAGGTATTGCGGCTTCCTGCGGTGCTAGGCTGGGATTCGAAAGTTTGTTCTAGTTGATCACCTCAGAGGGGCGCAGGCATGGCGGTGTTTTCAGCAGACCGTTCCCGCAGGACAGCCCCGCCGCCGGAGGCCGACGCTGCCGCTGCCTCCGGCTTTCCGAGCCCGGCCCGTGACTACTTCGACGGCCGCATTGACCTCAACCGGCACCTGATCCGCGATCCCACCTCCACCTATGTGGTGCGGGTCGAGGGCGACTCCATGGCCGGCACCGGCATCTGCAACGGCGACGAATTGATCGTGGACCGCTCGCTCACTCCGCGGGACGGCGCCGTCGTGGTGGCCGTGGTCAACGGAGAACTGGCCGTGCGGCGCCTCCTGCTGGACGGGAACAAAATCCTCCTGCGGGCCGAAACGCCGGGTTACCCCGATATTGAAGTGTCGGAGCCGTCGGAGCTTTCGGTGTGGGGCGTTGTGACCCGGTGCCTGCACCATGTCTGATCTACCAGCCGCGGAGGGCCGGCCAACTCCTGCCAGCTCCGGCACCCGGATTGCCCTGGTGGACGTCAACAGCTTCTATGTTTCCTGCGAGCGCGCCTTCGATCCGAAGCTGGCCGGAGTGCCCGTGGTGGTGCTGTCCAACAACGACGGCTGCGTAGTGGCCCGCTCGGATGAGGCGAAGGCACTGGGCATCAAGACCGGCACCCCGTGGTTCAAGCTAGCCGAGTCCGCCCAGCAGGTGGGCCTGATCCAGCGCTCCAGCAACTACGAGCTGTACGGAGACCTCAGCTCACGGGTGATGGAACTGCTGGGCCGCTATGCGCTGTGGCAGGAGGTCTACTCCATTGACGAGTCCTTCCTGGGCCTGGCCGGCACCCCGGCCGAACTCAACGCCCAGGGCGCGACCATCCGCACCGCCGTCGCCCGGCACACCGGCCTGCCCGTCTGCGTAGGCATCGGCAGCACCAAGACCCTGGCGAAGTTCGCCAACCGGATCGCCAAGCAGAACCGGCACCTGCAGGGGGTCTGCAACCTGGACACCATGGACCCTGCGGTGGTGGACACCATCATGTCCCGGGTGCCGGTGACCGGGCTGTGGGGTGTGGGATCGCGGCTGGGGACCCGGCTGGCGGCGCTGGGCATCGAGTCCGTGGCGGATCTGCGGGCGGCGGACCCGGCGATGATCCGGCGGAAGTTCTCGGTCATCCTGCAGCGCACGGTGCTGGAGCTCAACGGCACCTCCTGCATTCCGCTCGACGACGAGCGCGCCGACCGCAAACAGCTGATCTATTCCCGCAGCTTCTCCACTCCCGTCACCACACATACCGAGATGCGGCAGGTTATGAGCATCTACGCCCAGCAGGCCGCAGCCCGGCTGGCACGGGAAGGCCAGCAGGCCAGCGTGCTCACCGCGTATGCGGGCACGTCCCACTTCAGCGAGCGCGCGTCGTCGTTCCCCTCGGCCACCGTGCGGCTGCCGGCGCCGACGGCGGACCCGGTGATCCTGAGTCGGGCGGCGGTAGGTGCCCTGGAGACCCAGGTCATTGAAGGCGTCTCCTACACCAAGGCCGGCGTGATGCTCAGCGGGCTCGAGGCCGCCGGGGCACAGCCGCTGTTCGATGAGTTCGTCTCCGACCAGGAGCGCCGCAATCTGGGTGACCTGCTGGGCCGGGTTACGGACAAATACGGGGCTGCGAGCATCGGCCTGGGCCTGGCCGGGATGGCGACGGCGAAACCCGAGTGGACCATGTCCCGCAAGTACTCCTCCCCGCGGTACACCACCGAGTGGAGCGAACTGCCGGTGGTTCGGGCACTATGAGCGGATACCCGGAATCGCAGGCAGCAACAGGTAGTTTTCCGCCGCTGACGCACGCTCCCCCGCCGGTTTACGCTCTATCCTGCAATTGTCTGTCCCGCAATCACCTGTCTCGTAGTCTCTTGTCGCATAGCCATCCCGGGGGGTTCGCATGGATGTTTTCTGGCCCGGCGCCGTCATCGGCCCGGTTCTCGTTGTACTGTGCCTGGTCGGTATACGGAAGCGGGAGGCGCTCGCCGAGGCCATGTTTTCCGGCCAGGAAGCGCTTTACGGGACAAAGTGGGCCAACCGGTCCATGGGCGATCCCAAGACACGGCCAGCCCTGCTGCTAGCGCCCCTCATCGGCGGCACCGTCATGGGGGCTGCGTTCTTTGTCCTCTCGCTCACGGGGGTCCTTGAGATAGACAGCACGGAGAACCCCCCTCCGCCGCCGGGCTTTGTGCTCATGGCACTCACCGGAGCCGGGTTCGGCTTAGCGGCGGCCGTCTACCTGTTCACCCGCAAGGGCCGGAAGCCCTCCCGGAAGCTGCTCTGGGCGCTGACCCTCACCGGAATGGCGTTTATGGCCGGTGCAGCCGTCTTCCTCCGCTGACTGTTCCACTGACTCCGGTGAGCCCGGCGTCGTCCTTTCGTGGGACGCTGGATATATGGACCTGGTCGTATCGCCCGCGCTGACGATTCCCGCAGCGGAGCTTAACTGGCGGTTTTCCCGTTCCTCCGGGCCCGGGGGCCAGCACGTTAATACCTCGGACAGCCGCGTTGAGCTGTGGTGGAATGTTGCCGAGTCGGCGGTGCTGACAGAAGAGCAGCGCGGGATGCTGCTCCGGCGCCTGAAGAACCGGCTGGTTGCCGGCGTACTGACCGTGACGGCGTCGGAACAGCGCTCGCAGCTGCGCAACCGCGAGACCGCCCTGGCCAAACTCGCCGCCCTCGTCGCAGACGGTCTGGCACCGCCGCCGCCCACGCGCCGCAAGACCAAGCCCACCCGGGGCTCGAATTACCGGCGCCTGGATGCCAAGAAACAGCGGTCAGCCACCAAGCAGCAGCGGCAGCGCCCGCCGCGGGACTAACGCAACGGCTGGTCCCAGGACAGGTCCGCGCTGCCGTAGGGCGGCGGGACCCAGGGATACTCGAGCTGGACACCGCGGATCAGCAGCGGCGGCGGAACATAGGTCAACTCACCGTATGAGCTGGCTCCGCGGCGCAGGGCCGGTTCGGGCAGCGCCGACGCTTTGGTCCCGGGCGGCGGGCCGGGCAGGCGCAGCAGTTCCTGGGCGGTCCGGGCCAGAGACAGGTGCGCCGCACCGGCAATGCCGCGCGGCCGTCCCGCGACCAGGGCGACGGCGGCGGCGGACATTCCCAGCCCGGTGGCGTAGTCCAGCGCCTGGACCGGCAGCGCGCCGGGCCGCCACGCGCCGTCGTTCCCCGTGCTGCCGTATAGGTGCGCAATGCCGGTGGCCGCCTGCACAATGCTGTCGAAGCCACGCCGCTCCGTCCACGGGCCCCGGCCGCCCCAGGCATCCAGGGAAACTACGGCCAGGTGCGGATAGTCCGTCAGCAGCGAGACCGGGTCCAGGCCCAGCCGGGCCAAAGAGCCGCCGCGGTAGGCGGTGAGCACGACGTCGGCCTCCGCGAGCAGGGCGCGCAGCCGCGGCTGGACGTCCGGGTCGGCGAGGTCGGCCACCGCGCTGCGCTTGGCGAACCCGGTGTCCACGTACTGGTCCTCCAACTCCGGGAGCGCCGGAGGATCCACGCGCAGCACGTCGGCACCGAGGGCGCCCAGGATGCGGCTGCCGGAAGGGCCGGCGATGACCCGGGTCAGATCCAGCACCCGGAGGCCCGACAACAACCCTCCGCCGGCAGGCTTCGGGGCGGATCCGGGACGGGCATCTCGCAACTCCAACCGCAGCCATGGTTCAGCTGCCACGGCCTGGCCGGCCGCGGACGCACCCCATTGCTCCGGCGTCCGCACCGCCGTCGCCAGCCCGCCGCGGGCCGTCACGGCTTCCTCCACCTCCGCCGAGGAACGCTGCCGCACGGCGTCGTCCACCTGTTCCGGCCGCTGCACGTCGAGGGCGGCACGCAGTGCGGCCTCATGGTGGGGATAATTCGCGTGCAGGCGGACCCAGCCGTCGGCGGTCCGCCGGAACCCGGACAGCGGCGCGAACCCCTGTATCGGCTTGTTATTGATCCGTAGATGCGCAAACGAGGCAAACGCCGCCGCGACGCTGTCAGAAGTGAAACCGATGCCGTCCCGGCGCCCGGTGGATTCCGAGTAGGAGGCGACTGCTGTGGCCAGCATCTGCATGGAGCCCAGTGCCAGCCCTTCAACATCCAGTGGCCCTGCCCACCACCAGCGCGGGCCGGTCCAGGGAGCGGTCCCCACGTTTTCGGCCAGCAACGGAGAAAGGCTTTGGACCAAGGGCGGGACGGGAATTTCCACAGAGGCGGCCATACCGGAATTATGCGCGTGGGAGCTGATTGCCGCCAGCAGTAGATATCCCGCGGGTATGGATCTCCATGGCTCGAATAATGCGGCCTCTTGCCATCAGGGCGGTATATCCCTATTCTCACTGAGTGTGCCGGAGGTAATCATTGCGGCCCGCTTTTAACGTTTAGTTCTGTGGGGGACAGAATGAGTGACGCAATTGAATATGACATAGATGTTGCGGGCGTCCGCGGCACGCTCCGCGTGGTGCAGGGCCAGTTGGCGGATATCTCCGTTGCGGATATTCGTGCACCTGCTAACGCGGTGGAAAATAGTCTTGGTGCCAGCAAGACCCTGTCAGCCTTCACCCGGTATGCCGATGAAGTATTGGTTGGAGACTCCGAGGCAACTATGACGCGAATTCGCAACGCCGTCGGTGGTGTGGACGCTGCGATGGCCGAATACGTCTCAGCCGACAACACCATGACTGATCAGGCCCGGCGGGCAGTCGTGGGCCTGCCGATGCGGGGCGCGGTTCAGCATGCCAAGCCGGGACGGTTGGTTGCACAATGATTCTTGACGTGGATTTGAGCGGCACCGAGGGCCTTCCCGATCCGGAGGCTGTGATGGCCGCAGCATCTGGATTGGCCGGCGCCGGGGACACCTTTGCCGCCGGAGTGGAGGATATCCATGGCGGCTGGTCCGGAGGCATGGCCCAGTATTACAAAGCGCCTGAACAGGAACAGGTCTGCACCCTGTTGGGGCACCCGAAAGACACGGCCAAAGCGCTGCGGGACAGCACGGCGTCGGCGGCCCAGGCACTCAAGTCCTTCGCCGAAGGTGCCCTGGATATCGTTGCCCGGAGGGCCGCGCTGGTTGCTGAGTTGGAGAGCTACGGACAAATCGGCGGGCCGGCGTTCGACCCGACCACCGACCGGCCGGTATTCCAGCACCGGGCCAATGTCCTGGCAGACGATTACAGGGCACTCGATGACCGCTGCGTCAACGCGCTCAACGCCCTTCACCGAAACACCACAAGCACCTTCGCCTCCTACGGCCCACCGGATCCTGCTGCCGCGGTTAACGCAGCGACCGCTGTTTACAACACGCTGACCCAAGGCAGAAGCACTGACCCCCAGCGGGATCTGACCCGGCTCTTGCGCAGCATGGACCTCATGACGCCCGAAGAGATTGCCGCTTTCAAAGCAGACAACCCACGCTGGGCACTGGTCGCCGCCCCGGTGGGCCTGGACCCGGCCGCGAATAAGGACCTGTGGGCGTCCCTCAGGCACCCGGAAATTGTGATCGCCGCTTTACCCCTGTTGGCGGGCAATCTGGAGGGCATCCCCTATTCGGACAGGGCTAAAGGCAACCAGTTGGCATTGCAGGCAGCTGCCGCGCAAGACGGCCTGACGCCGGAGCAGGAAAACACGTTTAAGAACATCGCTGAGTCACTCGGCGTATCGCAGCCTAAAACCAACGGCCAGCGCTACCTTCTCGCGTTTGACCCATCGGCCATACCGCCGCTGGCAATGGTTGCCATCGGCAACGTGGATGAGGCCGATTATGTGACCGTGAATGTTCCCGGCATGGACGCCACCACAGAGCGGATGACGGACTGGACCAACGCTGCCCAGAGCATTTATGACGCGCAGAACGATTTGGATCCTGGGTCAAGCCACGCAGTTATTGCGTGGATGAACTACACCACCCCGGACCTCTTTCCTTCTTCCGCGGAGGTCCTGCAGTCAGACCTGGCGAGGTCCGGCGGGGAACGCCTTGCTGCCAACCTAACCGGTATCCATACCGTTCTGGGTGACAATGCCTTCCTAACCGTCGCCGCACACTCCTATGGCACGCCAACAACCGGTGACGGACTTGCAAAAATCGACTTCCAAGTGGACGCGGTGGTTCTCTACGGTTCTGCGGGCATGGACACTGACGTCACCCGTGATGCCACCAGAATGCAGGTGGCGCACGATCAGAACGGAAACCCGCAAGTCTTTGCCACGCAGGCGCGCGGAGACTACGTCGCTGGCGGGGGCATCTTGGGCAGCCAGTTGACGGGCGACGGCCGGCTCGGTGCGACCAATCCGCTCTTTGGCGCGAAGGTCTTCAGTGCCGACGGCAACGAGCTGCTGGCGCCCACCGACGAGCACAGTGCTTACACCGGGCGGGATAACCGGCAAGACAGCCAAGGATATCTCGACAAGGGTACGCAGGCCCTCGATAGCCTTGCCAGGATTTCCCTGGGGCTAGGCGAGCAGGTAGACGTGATAGACCCAATGCCCCTCGAACCGCTTGAACATCACAAGTTAACGCATCCGCAGCTGTACGGGCCCCGTCTGTGAGAATTGCTGAAAGGTCCAACTTGAGCCGCCATTTCCGCACTGCCGCGGCATCCGCCTTAGTGGCCATCCTTATGGCGCTGTCAGCCTGTGCCGCTACTCCCAAGGAGCAACCAATGATTTCTACCCCGACCGGTGGTCCGGCACCCCAGACCGCTCCCTTGGATCTCCTCCGCCAGATGCTCGGGCTCACGGACGAGCTTGCCCGGTTCCACGGCGGCCAGTGGACCCACGAGAACGGCGTGGTTTTTGACCCCGCCAGCACCGCCGGGTACCGGGGCGTACTGTCCTGCGGCGACGACAGCAGCAGGCATTTTACTGTCCACATCTTCGGCCCGGGAGTATCCGACCCGGAGGCGGCCACCAGGGCAGCAGCCGAGCACTTTGCTGATCAAGGCTTCAGCGAGGCGAATAATTTCGAGAGCACTGCCAAAGACAACCGTTACTTCGTCCAGACCCTTACCCGCCCGGACGGCACGTCGGTGATCTATCATCCGGGCACCAAACACAGCTCCATAGACGTCGAGAGTGCCTGCTCCAGCCATCCCGGTATGGCAGAACGCACACCCTGATCCGATGCTGCGAAGGGTCCCTCATGCGCACTTAACCGCTCGGTGCGGGCTGTTAGTTCTGTGCCTTTCGCTGCCGGCTCTTTCAGCATGTGCCGTGACCACACCCCAGGAAAAACCAATGATTTCCACTCCGTCCGGCGGTCCGGCACCCCAGGCCGCTCCCATGGATCTGCTCAACCAGATGCTTGGCCTCACTGATGAGCTTGCCCGACTCCACGGCGGCCAGTGGACCTACGGGAACGATACGCTCTTCGACCCTACCGACACGTCCGGGTTCCGGGGCATGATGTCCTGCGGCGACAACAGCCGCCGGTTCAGCGTCCTGATCTTCGGCCCCGGCGTATCCAGCCCGGAGGACGCAACGACGGCGGCGGCGGAGCACTTTGCAGAGCAAGGCTTTACCGAGACCAACAAGTTCGAGAGCTCAGCCAAGGGCAACCGGTACCTGATGCAGACCCTCACCGATAGCGAGGGCAACTCCGTGGTGTACCAGGCAGGCACCAAACGTAGTTCCATAGACGTGCACAGTGCCTGCTCCAGCCATCCCGGCATGGCAGAAACCATCCCCTGATCCGATGCTGCGAAGGGTCCCCCATGCTCGCCTCACCGCTCGGTGCGGACTTTTAGTCCTGTGCCTATCGGTGCCGACTCTGTCGGCCTGTGCCGCTACTCCTCAGGAGAAACCGATGATTTCCACTCCGGCCGACGGTCCGGCACCCCAGACCGCTCCCCTGGATCTCCTCAACCAGATGCTTGGTTTCACAGACGAGCTGGCTAGGCTCCAAGGCGGCCAATGGACCTACGAGAACGGCGTGGTTTTTGACCCTGCCCGCACCACCGGCTATCGGGGCACGCTCTCCTGCGGTGAGGACAGCAGCCGCCGGTTCAGCGTTCACATCTTCGGTCCCGGCGTCCCCAGCCCGGAGGACGCCACGACGGACGCGGCGGAAAACTTTGCAGAGCAAGGGTTCGTCGAGACAAACAAATTCGATGATCAGATCGACGAAGACCATTACGTGATCCAGACGCTTACCCACCAGGACGGTACATCAGTGGTCTATAACGCCGGCACGGACAAGAGTTCCATCAATGTGCGCAGTGCCTGTTCAAGCCATCCCGGCATGGCAGAACGAACGCCCTGACATGCTGATGCTGAGGGCCCGCAGGACCGGCAGGTTCTTGGGGGCATGCGCCGCTGTTCTGTCCGGACTGCTGCTGGCCGGGTGCATCACAGCCACGGAAGGAAGCAACGTCGATACTCCCCAGGAGAAACCGATGATTTCCACTCCGTCCGGTGGTCCTGCACCCCGGACCGCTCCCCTGGATCTCCTCAACCAGATGCTCGGCCTCACGGACGAGCTTGCCCGGCTCCAAGGCGGCGATTGGACCTACGAGAACGGCGTGGTTTTTGACCCTGCCCGCACCACCGGCTACCGGGGCACGCTCTCCTGCGGCGAGGACAGCAGCCGCCGATTCAGCGTCCTCATCTTCGGCCCAGGCGTCACCACCCCCGAGGACGCCACGACGGCTGCTGCGGAGCACTTCGCAGCGCAAGGTTTCACCGAGACCAACAAGTTCGAGAGCTCAGCCAAGGGCAACCGGTATCTGATGCAGACCCTCTCCGATGGCGAGGGCAACTCCGTGGTGTATCAGGCGGGCACCAAACACAGCTCTATAGACGTCGAGAGTGCGTGCTCCAGCCATCCCGGCATGGCAGAACGCACGCCCTAGGGGTGCGGACGGACAGGGTCTACGCTAGGCAACGGGGGATCCCGCCCTCATCAGCAGCGGTTGCAGGCAGAGGAGCATCATGGCAGCGGACGTACTGGTAGTCATCGGCATGGGCGGCATGGGACAGGCCATCCTGCGGCGGATCGGCGCCGGAAAGAAGGTGCTGCTGGCCGACTTCAACGAGGACCTGCTCGAAAGCGTGATGATCAGCGCCGTCGGCGACGGGTACGACGTCGTGTCCGCCCAGGTGGATGTCTCGTCCCGCGAGTCGGTCCAGGCATTGGCCGCCACCGCCCGGGAGCTGGGCAGCGTCACCGGTGTGGTGCACACCGCCGGCCTTTCCCCGGTCCAGGCGCCGGTCGAGGCCATCTGGAAGGTGGACCTGTTCGGGGTGGCCGTGGTGCTGGAGGAATTCGAAAAAGTCATAGCCCCGGGCGGGGCCGGCGTCGTTATCGCCAGCATGGCCGCCTTCCTGGGCGGCGGCGGCATTCCCGCCGATGTGCTGGCCAGCCTGGCCGCCGTACCGGCCGATGACCTCCTGCTGATTCCCTACGTGGCCGGGATCGACCATCCCGGAGCCGCCTACAGTGTGGCCAAGCGCGCCAACCAGGTCCGGGTGCAGTCAGCCAGCCTGCGCTGGGGTGCCCGCGGCGCCCGGGTCAACAGCATCAGCCCCGGGGTGATTTCCACGCCCATGGGCCAGCAGGAACTGGCCGGGGAATCCGGCACGCAGATGCGGGCGATGATTGAGGGTTCGGGCACCAAGCGGGTGGGCACACCGGCGGACATCGCCAACGCCGCCGCGTTCCTGCTGGGCAGCGACTCCAGTTTCATCACCGGCACGGACCTGCTGGTCGACGGCGGCGTGGTGGCCGCCGTCGACACCCGTACCCGCAGCCGCGTGGCGGGCTGACGGGCCGTGGAGCCGTACTTGGTCCTGCTGCGCGGCATCAACGTGGGCGGCCGCAACAAGGTGCCCATGAAGGCACTGCGTGAGCATCTGACGGACCGGGGATACCAGGACGTCTCCACGTACATTGCCAGCGGGAACGTCCTGCTGCGCTCCGACGCTCCCCCGGAGACCATCGGCCCGGAGATGGAAGCCGTCCTCGTGGAGAATTTCGACCTCGACGATGAGCTGGTCCGGGTCCTGGTCCTGAGCCGCGCCCAGCTGCAGGACGTCATCGAGCAGAGACCGGAAAGCTTCGGGGAGCAGCCGGACACGTACCACTCCGACGCGATCTTCCTCATGGGCATCGACGCGGAAACGGCCCTGCCGGTGTTCCGCCCCCGGGAGGGCGTGGACACGGTGTGGCCGGGCCAGGGTGTCATCTACTCGCAGCGGCTCAGTGCCGAGCGCACCAAGAGCCGGCTAAGCGCCATCATGGCCTCCCCGTTGTACAAGTCCATGACCATCCGCAGCTGGAGCACCACCATGAACCTCTGGGACCGCTTCCCGGGCCGGGAGGAGCCCTAGCCCGCGTGTCCCGCGCCTATCCCGCCTGCCGCAGACGCACCACCAGCTTGTCCAGGAAGTCGTCCACCTCGTTCTGTGAATAGCCCTCGCGGAACTGCGTTGGGGCGAACTTCTGATTCACCACCTGCTCCGGAGTCAGCAGCGGTCCGGCAATCCCGGCAGGTCCGGCCTGCGAAAGCTGAAGGGGGTCGCCTTCAAGCCGCCTGAGTTCCTGGACGGCCCGGTCCAGGAACGCATCCACCTGGGTCTGGTCATACCCGGCCCGGAATTTTGTGGGCTGGAACCGTTTGAGCACAACGTCTTCGGCGGTGAGGACGGAATTCTCCGTTGAGACCGTTTTGAGCATTACCGGGGCACCGTTTGGTCCAGGTGCGGGAATCGTTCCGGACACACCAATTCCGCCGGGTGTCCCGGTTTTCCCGGGTGCGCCGGGTCGCGTGCCTTTCGACTTGAATACCCTTGTCAGCACAAAAATCAGCAGTGCGGCAATCAGTGCTCCGCCGATAACCAGCAATCCGCCGTTGTCATTGTTGTTTTCGGCCAACGCGGACATATTTTCAAAAGGCATGCGGCTCCGGCTTTCACTAGGGTATTTATCCGCCGCCATCGTAATGCCTGCAGGAATCCTTTCACGGATGGGACACAGGCCCCGGCGACGGATTCGGTTGTAGGCTTCCTGCCATGACCGGCCCCTTGCCTCCCGAGAACACCTTTGACCACCGCCGCTCGCACGACGGCGAGCACGTTGGATACATCCATCTGGCCGACGACGGCGGCTTCGTCCCGTTCGACCTGCTGCACCGCCAGTGCGGGGAAGCCATGGAACTGGACGAGGCAGAGAATTTGCTGGATGAACTGGGCCTGCGGATGTTCACGGAGGACTGGTGGCTCGACGTCGACGGCGGCCGGATGCCCGTCCTCATCCAGGAAGTGCGGCGCGGCTCGGTGCAGGTGGCCCCAACCACGGAAGGAGCCATTGCGAAGTCAGCGGACCTGCTGAGGTCCGTTGACCTCCCGCTGCCCACGGACCGGCTGCACACAACGGAGTTTCCCGGCCAGTAGCCCGGCGGGCGCTACATCAGGCTGAACCCGTGCCGCAGCTCCTCCACGTAAAGGGCAGGCACTTCGAGCATGGGGAAATGCCCGCCGTGTCCGGCCACCCGGTAAGACCGCAGGTCGGTGAAACGGTGTGCCACCCAGGGGCGCGGTATTTTTTCGATGTCGGCAGGGAAAACCGTCACGGCAGAGGGGACGTTGACCGGCCCTGAATCGTCCGGAGGAAAATTCTCCCAATAGAACCTGGCCGAGGACCCCGCCGTTGCCGATAACCAATAAAAGCTGACGGTATCCAGCATCCGGTTCCGGCTGATGGCGGTTGCCGGGTCGCCGCCGTGATCCGTCCAGGCCCAGAATTTGTCGAGCAGCCAGGCCAGCTGTCCCACCGGGGAGTCGGTCAGTGCGTAAGCCAAGGCCTGCGGGCGGGTGGATTGCTGGAGGGAGTAGCCGCTGCCGGTACGGCGGAACTCCCGCAGTTCGGCCACCCACTGCCGTTCCAGCGGACTGAGCCGTCCGTAGCCATCCGGTTCCGGCGGGTCCACCACATAGGGGGTAAAAGTGTGCAGCCCGGCAACCAGGTCCGGATAACGCCGGCCCAGCGAGGCGGTTACCCGGCCGCCCCAGTCTCCCCCGGCAGCCAGGAACCGGACATAACCCAGGCGGCTCATCAGTTCCACCCAGGCATCTGCTGTCCGGTCAACGTTCCACCCCGAAGACGCTGGCTTGCCGCCGAAACCATAGCCGGGCAGCGACGGCGCCACGACGTGGAACGCCGGCATGGCCGGGTCCGGCGGGTTTGCCAGTACATCCATCACCTCCAGCGGCTCAACCAGTGATCCGGGCCATCCGTGCGTGAGCACCAGCGGACGGGCGTCGGGACGGGACGAGCGTATGTGCAGAAAGTGGATGTCCAATCCGCCGACGGCGGCCAGTGACTGCCCGTGAGCGTTGAGCCGGTCCTCCAGTTGCCGCCAGTCGTGGTCCGGCCACGCCGACGCCAGCGCACGGACGTAGTCCAGCGGCGGTCCTTGCGGCCAGCCGGTGTGCCCGACGGACTTACCCGCTGCCTCCGGCTCCGGCCACCGTGTACGCCCCAACCTGTCCCGAAGGTCCGCCAGGGCTTCATCGGGCACCTGGAGTTTAAAGGCGCGCACCGCATCGGACATTGCTTTCTCCCTCGGCTGACCGGTCTCCGGAGGCACAGCTTAGTACCAAGGCTGTGTCCGCGGCGGGTTAGCGTGGAGGCATGACCTACGAGTACGACGTCGAGATCCTGCACCTGCTGGTCTCCGGCAGCCACGCCTACTTCGGCCGCGCCAAGGACGGGCCCGCCGACGTCGCCACCGCCGACGCCGGGCAAGTGGAAGTGGTGGCCGGGAAGGGAATCGTGGGAGACCGGTTTTTCGGCAAGGCCGCCCACATGGATGCCGCTGTGACGCTCTTCGCCGCCGAGTCGCTGGAGGCCATCGCTGCGGACCTCGGGGCCGGGCCCTTCGATCCGCTGCTGACACGGCGCAACGTGGTGCTGCGCGGTGCGGAGCTGGTGCCCCTCATCGGCCAGGATTTCACTCTTCAGACCGCCGGCGGCAGCGTGGAGTTCCACGGAGGCCGGCACGCCCACCCCTGCGCCTGGATGGACACCGTCCTGGCGCCCGGGGCGCACAAGGCCATGCGCGGCCGCGGCGGCCTGCGCTGCCGGCCCCTGACCAGCGGCGTACTGCAGCGCGGACCGGCGGTGCTGATCAGTCCGGTCCCGCTGGATCCAGCCCGGGCCGGGCAGCCCACGCTGCTGCGCCCCGGCCGCCTCCCCTGATCCCCCCTGCATGGGCAGTTCTCCCCAGGGATTCGGAACGAGGCATCCACTGTCGTCCATACGCAATCGGTGCGGTGCAGGAGCGGGAAACGGCCGTTAAACCAAAGCCGCCGCAACGGACCGTGTAGGTCCGCCGCGGCGGCAGTGCTGGTTCAGCTAAGGAACTAGAAGTCCCAGTCGTCGTCTTCCGTGTTCACGGCCTTGCCGATCACGTAGGAGGAACCGGACCCGGAGAAGAAGTCGTGGTTCTCGTCCGCATTCGGGGACAGGGCCGAGAGGATGGCCGGGTTCACGTCCGTCAGGGTGGACGGGAACATGGCTTCGTAGCCCAGGTTCATCAGCGCCTTGTTGGCGTTGTAGTGCAGGAACTTCTTGACGTCCTCGGCCAGGCCGACGCCGTCGTACAGGTCGTGCGTGTACTGGACTTCGTTTTCGTACAGCTCAAAGAGCAGCTCGTACGTGTAGTCCTTCAGCTCCTGGCGGCGTTCCTCCGGCAGGGTCTCCAGTCCGCGCTGGAACTTGTAGCCGATGTAGTAGCCGTGCACTGCCTCATCGCGGATGATCAGGCGGATGAGGTCGGCCGTGTTTGTCAGCTTGGCCCGGGAGGACCAGTACATCGGCAGGTAGAAGCCGGAGTAGAACAGGAAGGACTCCAGCAGGGTGGAGGCGATCTTGCGCTTCAGGGGATCATCGCCGCGGTAGTACTGGGTGACAATCTGCGCCTTCCGCTGCAGGTTCTCGTTCTCCGTGGACCAGCGGAACGCCTCGTCAATCTCCTTGGTGGAAGCCAGGGTGGAGAAAATCGAGGAGTAGCTCTTGGCGTGCACGGACTCCATGAACGCAATGTTCGTGTAGAC
Source organism: Arthrobacter sp. zg-Y40 (assembly GCF_020731535.1). Lineage (NCBI taxonomy): Bacteria > Bacillati > Actinomycetota > Actinomycetes > Micrococcales > Micrococcaceae > Arthrobacter > Arthrobacter sp. zg-Y40. The sequence goes on along the minus strand of NZ_JAJFZS010000008.1, from coordinate 96,981 downwards.
CGCTTCCTCGTGCGGGGTTAGCGCATCGGGGATCAGCGAGACGGCACCAACGGTGGCCTGCATGGTGTCCAGCAGGGTCAGGCCCGTGAAAACGCGCATGGTCAGCTGCTGCTCTTCGGGTGTGAGCGTGGCCCAGGACTGGACGTCGTTGGACAGCGGCACCTTCTCCGGCAGCCAGAAGTTGTTGACCAGGCGGTTCCAGACTTCTACGTCCTTTTCGTCCTGGATGCGGTTCCAGTTGATCGCCTGCACGTGGTCGATCAGCTTCAGCTTCTCGGTCATGAATTAATCCTTGTCTTCAAAGTTCCGGGGAGGGTGTGCAGCGGGCAGAGCCTTACAGCATGCAGGAAACGCAGCCCTCAACCTCGGTGCCTTCCAGCGCGAGCTGGCGCAGGCGGATGTAGTAGATGGTCTTGATGCCCTTGCGCCAGGCGTAGATCTGCGCCTTGTTGATGTCACGGGTGGTGGCAGTGTCCTTGAAGAACAGCGTCAGGGACAGGCCCTGGTCCACGTGCTGCGTGGCAGCGGCGTAGGTGTCGATGATCTTCTCGTAGCCGATTTCGTACGCATCCTGGTAGTACTCCAGGTTGTCGTTGGTCAGGTACGGAGCCGGGTAGTAGACGCGCCCGAGCTTGCCTTCCTTGCGGATCTCAATCTTCGCGGCCACCGGGTGGATCGAGGAGGTGGAGTTGTTGATGTAGGAGATCGAGCCGGTGGGCGGGACAGCCTGCAGGTTCTGGTTGTAGATGCCGTGCTCCATCACCGACGCCTTCAGCGCCGCCCAGTCGGCCTGGGTGGGGATGTGCACGTTCGCAAACAGTTCACGTACACGCTCGGTCTGCGGCAGCCATTCCTGGTTGACGTATTTGTCGAAGTACTCCCCCGAGGCGTACTTGGAACGCTCGAAGCCGGCGAACTTGCGGCCGGTTTCAATGGCCAGCAGGTTCGACGCCCGCACGGCGTGGTAAACCACCGTGTAGAAGTAGATGTTCGTGAAGTCGATGCCCTCTTCAGAGCCGTAGTGGACCCGTTCGCGCGCCAGGTAGCCGTGCAGGTTCATCTGGCCCAGGCCGATGGCGTGCGACTGGTCATTGCCCTTGGCGATGGACGGCACGGAACCGATGTGGCTCATGTCCGATACAGCGGTCAGGGCGCGGATGGACGTTTCGATGGTCCGGCCGAAGTCGGGGGAATCCATGGTCTTGGCAATGTTCAGCGAGCCGAGGTTGCAGGAAATGTCCTTGCCGGTCTCGTCATAGGAGAGGTCATCGTTATACGTGGTGGGCTGGGAGACCTGGAGGATCTCGGAGCACAGGTTGGACATGATGATCTTGCCGTCGATCGGGTTGGCCCGGTTCACCGTGTCTTCGAACATGATGTACGGGTAGCCGGACTCGAACTGGATCTCGGCGAGGGTCTGGAAGAACTCGCGGGCACGGATCTTGGTCTTCTTGATCCGGGCGTCGTCCACCATCTCGTAGTACTTCTCGGTGACCGAGATGTCGGAGAAGGGCATGCCGTAAACCTTCTCGACGTCGTACGGGGAGAACAGGTACATGTCCTCGTCGCGCTTGGCCAGGTCGAAGGTGATGTCCGGAACCACGACGCCGAGCGAGAGGGTCTTGATGCGGATCTTCTCGTCCGCGTTTTCACGCTTGGTGTCCAGGAACTTGTTGATGTCCGGGTGGTGGGCGTGCAGGTACACGGCGCCGGCGCCCTGGCGGGCACCGAGCTGGTTCGCGTAGGAGAAGCTGTCTTCGAGGAGCTTCATTACGGGGATGACGCCGGAGGACTGGTTCTCGATCTGCTTGATCGGCGCGCCGACCTCGCGGATGTTGGTCAGTGCGAAGGCTACGCCGCCGCCGCGCTTGGAGAGCTGGAGTGCGGAGTTGATGGACCGGCCGATCGACTCCATGTTGTCTTCGATGCGCAGCAGGAAGCAGGAGACCAGCTCGCCGCGCTGGGCCTTGCCGGCGTTGAGGAAGGTGGGGGTGGCCGGCTGGAAGCGGCCCTCGATGATTTCATCCACCATCTGGATGGCCAGCTGCTCGTCGCCGCGGGCCAGGTGCAGGGCAACCATGCACACGCGGTCTTCGTAGCGCTCCAGGTACCGCTTGCCGTCGAAGGTCTTCAGCGTGTACGAGGTGTAGAACTTGAAGGCGCCAAGGAAGGTCTCGAAGCGGAACTTCTTCTTGTAGGCCCGCTGGTACAGGTCCTTGATGAAGTTCATGGAGTACTGGTCGAGGGTTTCCCGCTCGTAGTAGTCGTTCTTCACCAGGTATTCGAGCTTCTCTTCCAGGTCATGGAAGAACACCGTGTTGTTGTTAACGTGTTCAAGGAAGTACTGGCGCGCAGCAGCGCGGTCGGCGTCGAACTGGATCTCGCCGTTCTTGCCGTACAGGTTCAGCATGGCGTTGAGCTCGTGATAGCCCAACCCCTTATAAGCCTCCGGGAGCTCCTTGGAGTCCGTCATGCCGGCTTCTGCGACTGATGTGTCCAAAACTTTTCCAATCCTTCGTTAACCTTGGCAACGTCCTCGGACGTGCCCATGAGTTCAAATCGATACAGCACAGGGACCTTGCACTTCACGGCGATGATGTCCGCCGCGAGGCAGTAGGAGTCCCCGAAGTTGGTGTTGCCGGCCCCGATCACGCCCCGAATCAGGGACCGGTTGTCTTCGTTGTTCAAGAACTTGATGACCTGTTTGGGAACCGCACCCTTTGCCGCGGCCCCGGGCTGGGCTGCGGTTCCTCCGTAAGTGGGGAGCAGCAGCACATAGGGACGGCGGGCCAGCAGGGTGGGCTGGCCGGTGTGGAGCGGGAGCTGGGCCGCAGGGATCCCGAGCTTTTGCACAAAGCGGCGGGTGTACCCGGAAGCCGAAGAGAAATAGATCAGGGACGCATCCGTTTCCGGTTGCCTCTCCCCTGCGGATGCCGATGCCGGATAGCCGGCCTGGTCTGCCATCCCCAGTGTCATGGTTGCTGCGCTCCTGACGGTTCTGCGCGGGTGGTGCGTGGCCGGAAGCGGTGCGCGAAAACCGCACCCCTGTCCTGCCCGGGGGGCAGTCCTAGGCGACGGAGGAAACCTGCGCCTGGGCCAGCTCTTCGATCTTGTCGGGCCGGAAGCCGGACCAGGAGTCCTGCTCGGTGACGACAACGGGTGCCTGCATGTAGCCCATGGCACGGACGCGCTCGAGGGCCTCGGGGTCCTGCGACATGTCCACGCTCTGGTACACAATGCCTTTCTTGTCCAAGGCACGGTAAGTGGCGTTGCACTGTACGCAGGCGGGCTTGGTGTAAACCGTAACGGTCATGGCGTGGTCTCCCCTAGTGAAGCGTGAAGTCTGTTTACTGAAGCGTGTTTGCAGGCTCTGCGAAAGCTTGCTGTGAAGCTGTGTTGAAGCTTTGGTGAAGCTCGAAGTCTGTTCCTAGATACTACATCCAGTCACATGCCCAGACACTACATCTAGTGCGCCCCCTGAGGCGGAACCCCTACATGATGTATTACAAGTATGTCATTACGGAGGGTCTCCGTCCACAGTTTTTGCACAGGGAACAGCGCAGTAATTCCGGGGATTTCCGCGCCCGGGAGCCGGTTCTCCACAGCCTGTGCAGAACCTGCCCGGGCGTGTGACGAGACAGGCAAGATTCATGCGTGTCGCGTACCGTGGGCGTGTCGGGCCTAGTACCCCCGGACACTAGATATTGTGGTCGACGCCCCCGGGCTGAGAAGGAGGACGCTGAGATGGTGAATCCGGTCCATTTAAAGACCCTGCTGGAGGTCATCCGCACCGGGTCCTTCGCTGCCGCCGCACTGCGGCTGGGATACACGGCATCTGCGGTATCGCAGCAGATGTCCGCTCTCGAAAAGGACACCGGCGCACTGCTCTTCGAGCGTTCGGCGCGGACCGCCTCCCCCACGGAAGCCGCCGTCGTTATGGCCCGCCATGCCGTGAAGGTGCTGACGGACATGGACGCCCTCATTGCCGCCGCGGCACGGACCGGCAGCACCCGGGGGCACGAACTGCGCTTGGGTATCTTCCCCAGCCTGGCCACGTTCGCCCTGCCCGAGATGATGGCCTCGCCCGAATGGCAGAACCTGGGCATCGACCTGAAACTGTCCGTGGCGGAACCCGCACAGACCATCCAGGGGCTGCGCAGCGGCGGGGACCTCGACGTCGCGCTGGTTTACCAGGTGGGCCAGGGCGGGCTGGCCTGGCCCTCCACCGTCAGCCGGCGCTGGCTGGGCGACGACGACTTCCGGGTGGTGCTGCCCGAATCCTGGGGCATCCGCAGCGGTTCGGAGGTCACCGCGGAGCAGCTGGCCGGCATGCCGTGGATCATGCACCACCCGGGCACCCCGGATGCGCTGGTGATCGAGCGGCTCTTTGCCAGCTGCAGCCTGCACCCGCAGGTGGCGGCCTGGTGCGATGACTTCAACGCGAGCCTGGCCATGGCCGCCGCGGGCCTGGGCGCGGCGCTGGTGCCGGAGCTGGCCATGCTGAACCGGCCGGCCGGCACGGTGGTGCTGGACGTTCCCGAAATCCGCCTTGCACGCAGCATCTTCGCGCTGCTGATCCACGAGCAGAACGTCCAGGTCCGGCTTTTCCTGGACCGGCTGGCGGACATACTGGGCCGGCGGAGCATTGTGCCGATGCCCACATCCGGGCCGCAGCAGGCCTGAAAAATCGTCGTCCGGGCCGTGCCCGCGCAATACTGGCGGAATGACCACCGGTGAAAAAATCCTCCCCAAACGGTCACTGACTGCCGTTACCAACCGTGTGACCGGAGTCCTGCGCTACACCCGCTTCCAGCTTGCCTTCAAGGCGACGCTCGCTGTCGGCATTGCCTGGACTATTGCCCCCCACGTCCCAGGGGTAGCTTCGCAGTACCCGTACTACGCGCCCCTCGGCGCCATCATCAGCATGTACCCCACCGTGTCCGGGTCATTCCGCACCGGCATGGAGACGCTGGCGGGTCTGGTGACCGGAATGCTCCTGGCACTCGGAGCCCTATTGATCGGCACACCGAACGTGTGGACCATCTCCGTGATTGTCGGCATCGGCGTGCTCCTTGGCGGATTGTCGTTCCTCGGTGCCTCCGGGCGCGAATACGTGCCGATGGCCGCACTGTTTGTCCTGGTCCTGGGCGGTGATGATCCCGACGGGTACTCCTTCGGCTACGGCGTGCAGATGCTGGTGGGGGTGGTGGTTGGACTGGCGGTCAACGCCCTGATTTTCCCGCCGCTGCACCTGAACGGCGCCGTTAACGGGCTGGTGACCCTAAGAAAATCGCTGGCGCGCCAGCTTCGGGACATGGGCCGGGCGCTGGAGGAGACCTGGCCGCCCGAACATGATGACTGGGCGCAGCGGGAAAACGAGCTCGATGCCCTGACCCGGGAGGTCCGTGAGGCCGTGGAGCTCGCCGACAACAGCAGGCACGGGAATATCCGCCGCCGCAAATACCGGCGTGACATCAGCGCTGACTACCGTGCCCTGCGGGCCATGGAACGTGCCACCAGGCATGTGAAGGACATGACCGAAGTGCTCACCGACGCCATCTGGCGCAACCCGGAGCATGTCGCCGTCCCTGCATCCCTGATCGCTCCTTTGGCCGACGCCGTGAATGCGTGCGGCGAGGCGGTGGAGGTCTGGGATCCGCAGAGCGAGGAGCACTCGGCGGCAACGGAGGCTCTGGTGGACCTGGTACGCCTGGTCAACACCACTGCCTCAGCCGATAGCCCCGTGGACTCGACAGCGGCGCTGGCCATGGACCTGCGCCGCATCCTGCGGATCATCACCGCGGAGACGGACGACGCCTGACTTGCCCGAACGGGGCAGGGACAGCACGCATTGCGTCCATGAGCCGAAACAGATCCTCGTACAGGCCCCGGTTCGGGCTAGCGCACTGCGCCCGGGCAAACGCACACTCGAAGAGACGCACCGCGCCCCATAGATTTCCTTCGTGATCGCGGAGGACTGTAAAGCAAGCGGGAACCACGTGGTGTTATTCCCGCATCCATCTTTTAACGGCCCCGCGAGCCCGGGCCAAACCCTCAGAGGCGGAGTCCTGGAGTCCGCAGCGCTGGTCCTGCCAACGCGGCACGAACGAAAACACCAACAGGCTCCTACGACGACGCCGATATGCTCGTCGAACTCGGCTAACAACCCCGCCACCCCGTGCAGGCGGACGGGCAAACCTTCTCTGCTGCCCTTCATGTGTCTGGGACTGCGGTCGTGTTGTAAGCGCCCAGATTGGCCGGATGAACAGGGGAACCGCGCTGCGGGCCGTGCGTCCTCTTTTGCGCGAACGTACGGTTGAAGTGTCATTGACAAGGCGGGCGCGGATTCTGAGATGGGTCACTAATGGAACAAGTCAGCCGGATCGCCGTGGTGGTCGGCAGCACACGACCGAACCGGATCTGCGGTGTTGTCGCATCCTGGGTTCGAGACTCGCTGCAAGACGGAAGTCCGCTTCAGTATGAGCTGCTTGACCTTGCTGAGGTCGGCCTTCCTCTTCTTGATGAACCGTTGAAGCCCGCCCTGCAGCAGTACCAGCACGAACACACCCACCAGTGGAGCCGACGGATAACCGGTTTGGACGGGTTCCTGTTCGTCTTTCCGCAATATAACTGGGGCTACCCTGCAGCCCTAAAGAATGCTCTGGACTATCTGTATGTCGAGTGGTGGGACAAACCGGCCAGCGTTTTCACGTATGGCACCCGGGGCGGAGGCAAGGGCGCCAAGCAGCTGCAGACTGTTCTGCACGGCCTTCACATGAATGTCCTGGACGTTCATGTTGAGGCAATCATCACTGACGATGACGTCGACGACCGCTGGCAGCTTACAGAGCCGAATTCAACGCTGAGTCCCACGCTGACCCGGCTGCACGATATCGACAAGGCGTTTATCGAAACACTCCTCGATGGTCAGTGACCGCAGTCCTGCATTTTCACGTTGGACCGGATCAGGCTGAACTAGGGCACCCCACGAGTAGGCCGGTCACTCACCGTGCACTTATGCACTCCAGCAAAGCTTCATATCCAGAGTGGCACACGCAAGGGCGTATCACTGAGCCTGGCTCCCAGCGTCTACGGTCCCACGGATCCCGTTGGGCGCCTTTTCTTCTACGTCCTCGGCATGGTCGCTGAATTTGGGGCCGATCTCATTGGCATGAGGACCTGCGAGGGTATGGCCGTCGCCAAAGCCAAGGGGCAGTTGCGAGGGAAGACGCCCAAGCAATCTGCTTCCCTAGCCTGCGTCGGGCAGCAGGCCCAGTTCGGCTAGCTGCCGGGACATCCCGGCGCCGTCCGGAGCATAGATCCACGGCACCTCCACCGGGGTTTCCCCCGGCTTGCCGGTCCGGCCGCCGGCGAGCACCGCTTCGCCTGCCGAGAGCTGGCGGATCGCGATGGCCCGGACGTTCTCCGGGTGGCGCTGGGCGAAGTCTGCATAGATCTCTTCGTCGTGCTGGCCGTTATCGCCGATCAGCAGCCACTTGATGTCCGGGAATTCCTGCGCCAGCCGCTCCAGCTGGGTGCGTTTGTGCGCCTGCCCGCTGCGGAACCAGCGGTCAGTGGTGGGGCCCCAGTCGGTGAGCAGCAGCGGACCGGCCGGATACAGGTTGCGGGTGATGAACCGCGTCAGGGTGGCGGCCACGTTCCAGGCACCGGTCGAAAGATAAAGCACCGGGCCCACGGGGTTTTCCCTGGCCAGCCGGTCCATCATCACGGCCATTCCGGGGGTGGGCGTGCGGGCATGCTCGTCGAGGACAAAGGTGTTCCACGCCGCCAGCATTGGACGGGGCAGGGCAGTGACCATGATGGTGTCGTCAATGTCGGAGACCACGCCCAGCTCAGCGGCAGGGTCCACCACGTAGATCGGTGCCGTGGTTTCTTCGCCGTCTTCGGAACGAAGCAGGACGGTGGTCCAGCCGGGCGCAAGATCCGCCGGAAGGATGGCATCCACCACTCCCCCGCGGTCTGCGGTGACCACATGCTTCTGGCCGCCCACAATGACGGTGACCGTCGCCTTGTTGACGGGCGGGCTCATGAAGTTCCGCCAGCCGCGGATGCCGTCGGCGATCGCCTTGGACGCCATCGACTTTTCTGCACCGTCAAAGTAACCGGGCTTGGCCAGGATGACCCGGCCCAGGACCCGTACCCATTCGGTGGAGCCGTAGCCGGTGAACGGCAGGACGGTCTGCACGTCGCCCCGTTTGCGGGCGCGTTCATCGCGCCAGGCATGGATGGAATCCTCCATGCGCATGCCGAGGTGTGCCACCTGCGTTGTGTCCGCCGGGCGGGCTGCGGGGTTTTTTGTCATGTTCCCAGTCTGTCAGAAGCTTTGAACGCGGCTATTCGCTGCGGCCCGGCTAGATGCGGTACTTGGACCGCATCGGGCAATCGAACGGGTCCCGGGCGGAGAGGCCCACTTCGTTGAGGTACCGAACCACTATGGCGTAGGACTGCACCAGGGTGGTCTCTGTGTAGGGAATGGAATGCTTGGCGCAGTGTTCTTTCACCAGTTGGCTGGCCCGGGCCAGGTGCGGCCGGGGCATGCTCGGGAACAGGTGGTGTTCCACCTGGTAGTTCAGTCCGCCCATCAGGGTGTTCATCCCGCGGCCCACGATATTGCGGGAGGTCAGTACCTGACGGCCCAGGAAGTCGACTTTGGAGTCCCTCGGGAGGATCGGCATGCCCTTGTGGTTCGGCGCAAAGGATGCGCCCATGTAGACGCCGAACACCGCAAGCTGAACGCCGATAAAGGCGAAGGCCATTCCCACCGGAAGGAAGAAGAACACGGCAGCCAAGTACAGGCCCAGGCGCGTGAACACCATCACCAGTTCGGAGATACGGCCCTTGACCTCCTTGTTTGCAAAGAGGTGCTTGATGGAGGTCGCGTGCAGATTGATGCCCTCGAGCATCAGCAGGGGGAAGAACAGCCAGCCCTGGCGGCGGGCGAACCACGCCATGAACCCCTTTTGGCGTGCCGCCTGTTCCGGCAGGAAGGAGATGGTGTCCATATCAATGTCCGGGTCCTTGCCCACCGTGTTGGGGTTGGCGTGGTGCCGGCTGTGCTTGTTCATCCACCACTGGTAGCTGATGCCGACGACGGCGTTCGCTACGAACTTTCCGGCACGGTCATTCGCGGGTCCTGATTCGAAGACCTGGCGGTGCGAGGCCTCGTGCGCAATGAAGGCCAGCTGGGTCAGGAGGATGCCCAGCGCGGCCGCGATAAGCAGCTGGAACCAGCTTTCCCCGATGAAGAAGGAGCCTGTCGCAGCAGCCACCAGGCCGGCGCACAGGAAAATGAAGGTGCTGATGTAGAAGGACCGCCGGCGTTTCAGCAGCCCCTCGTCACGGACCGCTTTGAGGAGTCCGGAGTAGGTGCTGGTGATGTTGCGGCGGGGCTTCTTTTCCCCCGGGGTCCCAGCCGGAACTGCGGCGGAGGATGCGGTGGAGGGTGCGGTTGTGCTCATGCGGCCTTCTGGTGGTCTCTACGACTTCCCAGCCGCCCTAACGAGCGGATTCGCTCTACAGATGTGACTAGCCTAACCCGGAAGGCTGGTGTTTGTCTGTGACCGTACCGTTACCGTGGCCGCGGTTGACTGTCGTTCGCCTGCGCGCCTAGGCTCTCCGGCTGCGGAATCCCCGCCTATGGTGTTGCCAAACAAAGGAGCACACCATGGCAGAGCACGTCGACGGCGGGCCTCGGGACGCCGGACTGCGGCTGGTCCCGCATGCCGGCCCGGACGGGACGGCGGCGTACGGCACCGCCGTTCCGCAGCCATGGCTGGACACCGGGGAGTACTGGCCGGGCCTTTCCAGTGCGACGGCGGCACTGCCGGCACCCGTGGCGGTTCTGGGCCTGGAGGCGCTGCGCTGGAATGCGGCGGACCTCCTGCGGCGGGCCGCCGGGATACCGCTGCGGGTCGCCAGCAAGTCGCTGCGGGTCCGCTCAGTCATGGAGGAGCTGCTGCAGCATCCGGGTTTCCGCGGGGTTTTCGCCTACACCCTGGCAGAAGCCTTATGGCTGGCCGAGCGCTGTGATGATGTATTGGTGGGCTATCCGAGCACCGACCGCCCCGCGCTGGAACGCCTGCTGGCGGACGAACTCCTTGCTTCCCGGGTCACGCTAATGGTTGACGACGAGGCCCAGCTTGACCTGGTGGACGCCGTGCTCCCGCCCTCCCGGCGTCCCGAACTGCGGATCTGCTTGGATGCGGACGCCTCATGGCGTGCGCCGGTCCTGGGCTTCATCGGCACCCGCCGCTCTCCCCTGCACCGCCCTGCCGACGCAGTGCGGATGGGTGCCCGTATTGCCGACCGCCCCGGATTCCGGCTGGTGGGGCTGATGATGTACGAAGCCCAAATAGCCGGGATCGGAGACGCGGTTCCGGGTGCCGGTCCCATGAATGCCATGATGCGCCGGATCCAGCCCCGGTCCATGACCGAGCTCCGCGAACGCCGCGGCCGGATTACGGCCAGGCTGCACGGCGTCGCGGATCTTGAATTCGTCAACGGCGGCGGCACCGGTTCGCTCGAGGCTACCCGTGCCGACCCTGTGGTCAGCGAGATGACCGCCGGATCCGGCCTGTTCGCCGGTCGTCTCTTTGACGGTTACCGCGCCTTTACTCCCGCTCCCGCGGCGGCCTATGCGTTCGACGTCGTACGGCGCCCCGCACCGCAGATCGCCACGGTCCTCGGCGGGGGCTGGATTGCCTCCGGTCCGCCGGGGCCGGGCCGCAGTCCGCAGCCGGTGTGGCCGCAGGGCCTGCGCCTGCTGCCCCGCGAAGGCGCCGGAGAAGTCCAGACGCCCCTGCGCGGAGCCGGCGCTGCCGCCCTGCGCGCCGGGGACCGCGTCTGGTTCCGGCACGCAAAAAGCGGCGAACCCGCCGAACACGTCACGAGATACCACGTGGTGGAAGCCGGGCGCATCGTCGCCGAATTGCCTACTTACCGCGGCGAGGGAAAGGCGTTCCTGTGAGCATCTCCGGAGGAAAGACTGCCCGCCCGTGGCGGAACTGGGGCCGCAGCGTATCGGCCGTTCCCCTGCAGATGGAGCAGCCGGACAGCGCCGCCGCCCTGCAGCGGTCGGTCGCCGCGGCCGCAGCCGCGGGCAGCCGGGTCAAGGCAGTGGGGGCAGGGCACAGCTTTACCGCTATTGCCGCCACGGATGGAGTCCTGCTGGACCTGAAGCGCCTGCAGGGACTGATCGGGGTGGAGCCGGGAACTGGGCGCGTGCGGCTGCACGCGGGCACCCGGCTGCACCGGATACCGGACCTGCTGGCGCCCTACGGGCTGGCCATGCCGAACCTGGGCGACATTGACCGGCAGTCCATTGCCGGTGCGGTGTCCACGGGTACGCACGGGACGGGGGCCGGTTTCGGCGGTCTCAGCACCCAAGTGGCGGGGCTGACGCTGATCCAGCCCGACGGCGGCGTGCTCACCCTTGCCGACGGCGATCCCCTGCTGCCCGCCGCTGCCCTCGGGCTGGGGGCACTTGGCGTCATCGCCGACATCACCCTGCAGTGCGTGCCCGCGTTTGTCCTGCATGCCGAGGAACGCTCCGAGCCGCTGGCCGAGGTACTTCAGGGGCTGCCGGACCGGGTGAAGGCGGCGGACCATTTCGAGTTCTACTGGTTTCCCCACACGGACCGCGCGGCTACGAAAACCAACACCCGGCTGCCGGAAACCGCGCAGCGCAGGCCGCTGGGCCCCGCCGACCGCTGGATCAACGAAACACTGCTTTCCAACACCGTTTTCCGTGCCGCCTGTGCTGCCGGTGTGGCGGTGCCGGCAGTGATACCCGCCGTGAATAAAACCGCTGCACGGCTCCTTGGCGGGCGTGAGTACTCCGATGCCTCGCCCCGGGTCTTTACCCAGCGGCGCACCGTCCGGTTCCGGGAAATGGAGTACGCGGTGCCCGCAGACCGGCTGCCTGCGGTATTCGATGCCCTGCGGCAGGTAATTGACCGGCACCGGTGGCGGATTTCCTTTCCAGTGGAGGTGCGCTGGGCGGCAGCGGATGACCGCTGGTTGTCCACGGCTTACGGCCGGGACACCGCCTACCTGGCAGTGCACCGCTATTACCGTGAGGACTGCCGGGAGTATTTCGCGGCAGTGGAGGCAGTGATGCTCGCCCACGGGGGCCGTCCGCACTGGGGCAAGATGCATTCGCTGGACGCATCTGCCCTGGCGGAGCGGTATCCGCGTTTTGCTGATTTCCTTGCCGTCCGGGACCAGTTGGACCCGGACCGGGTCTTCGGGAACGCTTATCTGGAGCGGGTGCTGGGTCCGTAAAGAGAACGCACCGGCCTGCCGGAAAAGACGGCGCACACCCCGTAGCATGGGCCCCAGACGACCCGAAGGAGTGCCGTGCCCACCGCGCCGGAACATCAGAAGAGAGCCCTGTCCCCCTCCCGGTGGTGGGGGTTTGTACCGTTTGCCGTGCTCTCGGCGATCCATGTCGGAGCCCGCGCCGCGGGTGCCGACGATCTCGCCGGCCCCACCAAGCTGGCCCTGATGCCACTGCTCGCGGTCGCCGCAGTATGGGCTTTGCGCAGTGCCGGCACCTCCGAGCAGCAGCAGACCGGCGAGCCATCCGCCGAAACTGCGCGCCCCGCCGAAGCTGCGCGCCCCGCCCTGTTGCCCGCAGCCTTGCTGTTCGGGGCGCTGCTGTTTTCCTGGCTGGGCGACGGCGCCGCCACCTTCGTCCCGTTTGCACCTGAGCTGCCGGTCATGCTGGGCTCCTTTGGCATCGCTCACCTTTGCTACATCTGGCTCATGGCCCGGTACGCAGCCGGCCGCCGGTTCCCGCGCTGGGCGCTGGTGTATCCGCTCTGGTGGGTGCTGATGCTGGTGGTGCTGTGGCCGGTCCTCGGTTCGCTGTCCCTCGCAGTGGCCGCTTACGGGATTGTCCTGGCCGGAACCGCAGCAACGGCGTCGCGCTGCGGGCCGGTGGTGGCCGCCGGCGGCGTGCTGTTCCTGGCATCGGACACCATCTTGTCCTTCCGGATTTTCATGCCCGATGCCATGCCCGGCTGGACCAGTGCCATGGTGATGCTGACTTACTGCGCGGGGCAGGGACTCATTGTTGCCGGGGTCCTGCACCGCCTGCGCCCCGGCCGTGCGGCTACGCTGCCGGGCGGATCAGCGGCGGACTTAAGTACTCGTCCTTGACAGTGAACACCGACGCGGGGGCGCCCTTTCCCCGGGTGACTTTTCGGCCGGTGTCCTGCAGCGCGCCGGTCATTTTCCGGGTGAAGTTCCCGGCGTCGAGCTTATTCGTGTTCCATACCGCCTGATAAGCGCGGCGGAGCTGGTTGAGCGTGAATTCCTCCGGCAGGAGCCTGGCGGCAGTGAGCGTGTATTCGATCTTGCCCGCCAGGCGGTCCAGCGCGGCGGTAAGGATCTCCCGGTGGTCAAAGGCCAGGCTTTCCCGGGCCAGGACGTCGTATACGGGCAGCCATTGCGCCGATGCGGCGTCGCTCCCGGTCTCCAGGTCCGGCAGTGCCCGGCCGTCGGTTGCCAGCAGCGCCAGATGGGCAACGGAAACCACCCGCATCCGGGGGTCACGCGCCGGTGCGCTGAAGGTAGCCAGCTGCTCAACGTGGGCGCGGTGCGCCCCCAGCTCCAGCCCGGTTTCCTCCTGAAGCTCCCGCCAGGCGGCGGTCAAGGCGTCCTCGTCCGGTGAAACAAATCCGCCGGGCAAGGCCAGGGAGCCCTTGAAGGGATGTGCGCCGCGGCGCACGAAGGCGGCATTCAAGGTACCCCCGGTGACGGCGAAGACCACCAGGTCCACGGCCAGGGCAACGGAGGGATACTCCCGGGGGATGTAGTCCTTGAGGAACCGTTCTTCTTCAGTGTCCATCAGCGTCCTGCCAGTACGGTGCGGGTTGCCCAGGGCGGGGAGGTGAAGTGGTTCCGCCGGGCGATGATCAAGTCAATGATCTCAGTTGCCGTGGCCAGGCGCTCTTCCCGGGTGCCGGAAACGAGGATCCAGGACGCGCCTGCCGCGGTGAGTTCCTCCTTGAACCATTCGGTCATCTCAGCCCGCGGATGCTCTGCCTCACGCCAGCCGTCGTCCTCGAACGGCACTCCCTCGTGGTCGGTGATGAGGTAGAGGTCACGGCGTGGAATACGCTCAACGGCAAGGTAGGAGCCGTAGCTCTGTTCGCCGATGTATACCCGTTCGAAGAGCGCGGTAGTGATCACATCCGTGTCGGCTATAACCAGCGGACACCGGTCGGCTGCATCGTTTTCCATTTGGTTCTGCCGCTCGCCGATGTGTGCGAAGTCCGCGGCGGTCCATACCATGTCGGTGAGGACGGCGTCGGGGTCCGCCGCCTGCGCCGCAGCGAACTTGTCGTACGTGAACTGGCGGCCGTATTCCGGCACGTCGGCCAGATCCGGGTAGCTCTTCCGATAGTGCCCGGTCAGGGCCGCGGCAAGGGTGGTGGTCCCGGTGGACTCGGCGCCAACCACGATGATCCGCACGGCCAGGTCCTGCCGGGCAGGCCCGATGACGTCGGCCCAGGCAGCGCGGAGGTCATCACGGCAGAGGGTTCCGCTGACCGGATGGTCCATCCGCTCCCGGTCCACCATCACGTGGGCCGCACCGAAATCCCCTGCCAGTTGCCGGCCGTAATCCTCGGAACTGAACACGGCGTCTACGGCCGTGATGCCCTTCATCTTGAGGGCCAGGCGCAGCACCTCGTTGTGCGCCTTCCAGATGGCCCGGGAGCCGTAGTCCACGGGGCAGTCATCGGGCATGCCGATGACCGTGACGTTTGAACCCTCGAACTCCGCCGCCAGCCACTTCACCCGGTTCTCCATGCTGATGCTTTCGAACCGGCTGGCCAGGACAACGACGGCGAGACCGGTGCATTGCCCGGCGGCGGCGGCTATGAGGTGACGGTGGCCTGCATGCGGCGGATAGAACTTGCCGATGACTACTCCCTGCCCGAAGCGGTTCATGCCGCGACCTTCCCCATGCCGGTGCTCGTCTCCGCTGCCTTGCGGGTACGCGTCCAGCCCGCGAGACCGTAGACGCAGAGGGCGGTAAAGCCGATGTAGAGGATGGCGGTGAGGTTAAGTCCGCGGGAGAAGTAGAGCGGGATGCTGACCAGGTCGATCACAATCCACACGTACCAGTGCTGGAAGATCTTCTTGGCCTGCCAGAAGGTAGCCAGCAGCGAAGCTGCCAGGACGAAGGCGTCCGGCCAGGGAACCTGGGAATCAGTGCCGTGCAGGAGGATCTGGGCAATGCCCACGGTAGCCAGCACCACGGCGCCGAGGCCGCCGGCAATCTCAGCCCTGCGGCCGTCACGGATGGGTAGGTCACCCTTTCCGTCCGTGCTTTTGGCGCCCCGCACCCAGTTGTACCAGCCGTAGACCGATACAGCGGCGAACACAGCCTGCAGCAGTGTCTCCCCGTACAGTCCGGCACCGAAGAACAGCACAATGAACGCCACGTTGTTCACGATGCCGACCGGCCAGTTCCAGGACTTTTGCCGGGCAACGCCGTAGACGCAGGCTGCACCGGTAACGAACCCGATGACTTCGATCCAGCTGACCGGTGCTCCAAGCAGCGTTGCTGCCGGGGAGTTCATCCAATCCAGTACTGCGTTCATGTCGTCCTCCATATTTATTGTCACTCTGACAATAAACACCCTAGGGCAGCAGAGCTGATCGGGGAAGGGCCATGTCCGGGGGAATATGTGATCTGCATCACCGGCTCACTGCAAAAACCTATGGCGCCGGACCGGCGGCATAGAATCGCGGACACAAAAAAGCCCCGCCGGCCGGCGAGGCTAATTTCCTGGAAATGTCTGTTGACGCTTATTTAGTTTTTGACACTTATGGAGTTTTGCTTGGTGGAGCTGAGGGGACTCGAACCCCTGACCCCCTGCATGCCATGCAGGTGCGCTACCAGCTGCGCCACAGCCCCAAACTTTCAGTGTTTCCACCGCAAATCCTTCGGTGTCCCGAAGGTTTTGGTGGAGCTGAGGGGACTCGAACCCCTGACCCCCTGCATGCCATGCAGGTGCGCTACCAGCTGCGCCACAGCCCCAAAACTATTGGTTGTTTACCCCGTTTTTCCCCTCATTGGGGCGAAGCAACTCCTCTACCTTAGTACAAATCCGCAGGAGCGCAAAATCGCTTCTCAGCCCTCCACCGGTCCGGTGGGAAGCGAGTCCAGCCCAACGTTGTGCTGGGTCAGATGCCACGCGGGCTGCCCGCGCCGGTCGGGAACTTCCTGCAGTACGGACCAGTGGCAGTTGGAAACCCCGGAAATTACGGCCCAGGACTCAGCGGGCAGTCCCAGCAGTGCGCAGATGCCGGCACGGATGGCTCCCCCGTGGCTGACCACCACCAGCGTGCCGCCGGGCTCCACGCCCTGAACGGCGTCGTTCACGGCTGCGGCCACGCGCGTGCCGACGTCGACACGCGTTTCACCGCCGCCGGCCCGGACACTGCCCACGCCGGCTGACCATGCAGCCAGCAGCGGGGCGTCCTGCTCGCCGATCTGCGCAAAGGTGCGGCCCTCCCACGTCCCGGCGAAGGTCTCCCGCAGGCGCTTGTCCTGGGCGACCTCGAGGCCGAGGAGCGCACCGAGGGACCTGCCCGTGTTCAGTGCACGGCCCAGATCGGACGAGACGATCGCAGCAGGTTCCAGGAAACGGAGCACGGCGGCCGCCTCGGCTGCCTGCCGCACACCGGAGGGATCAAGGGCAATGTCCTGCTGCCCCTGAAAGCGCCCCACCCGGTTCCATTCGGTGCGGCCGTGGCGCCAAAACACCACGCGCCGCGACGCAGAACCGGGATCCCAGGGGGCTGGAGCGCTCACGGGCAGGCTTACTCTGACTCGGCCGCGGCGGAGGCGTCTTCGAGCTGGAGATCCACCACAGGGCAGTCCTTCCACAGGCGCTCAAGGGCGTAGAAGACGCGGTCTTCTTCGTGCTGGACGTGTACCACTACGTTGGCGTAGTCCAGCAGCACCCAGCGGCCTTCGCTGCGTCCTTCGCGGCGGACGGGCTTGAGGCCCTTCTTGGACAGCTCCTCCTCAATGCCGTCAACAATGGCGTTGACCTGGCGCTCGTTCGAGGCCGATGCAATGAGGAAGACATCCGTGATGGCCAGGCGTTCGCTTACGTCAATGGCGACAATGTCATCGGCAATCTTGTCCGACGCCGCTTTGGCCGCCGCCCGTGCAATGTCAATGGAAGATTCGGTGGCGCTCAAAGTGTGTCTCCTTGGGGAAATCGGTCAGCCGCCAAGGCCGCCGACGATCATTAGTACTCCGACGATCAGGGCAAGCGTGCCCAGACCTGCAACACCGAAGACTGCAAAGCGCAGCCTCCGGGTACGGCCGAGTCCGGCCGTCATAACATCGAGGGGGTCGAGCCCGAAGGCGCTGCGGGCGCCTACAGGACGCGCCGCTTCTTCGGATTCGAGGGGTGCATTGACCAGCGCGTCGGCGCGGGCCAAGATGCGCGAGTGCCGCACATCCGAGGCGTCCGCCGAACTGCGGCGGGGCGCGGCCGGGCGCTGGGTCGGACCGTTCGCCGGGACTGCGGGCATGGAACGGGCGGCCGGGCCCGCGGGACCGACCTGGGGCGTGGCGGAAGTAACAATCGGCACATGCGACGTGGGCGGCGCCTTCATGACCGGGTGTTCCATCCCCGGAACCTTCACGAATTCCAGCGGTGTCACCATCGCCAGGTTGTGGGCGGTGGTGGGATCGCTGGAGGAGGGCTTGCGCCGCTCGTTCTCCTGCGAGAGTTTCCGGATGGCTTCGGTCCGGCGGTTGAGGACCTTCGCGCGCTCCGCCAAAGCCTTCTGCTGGGCCAGCAGTTCCTGGTCGACGGCGTCCGGGTCATCTGCGGCCATGGCCTCCATGGCCGCAACGTGGTTGCGGGCCTGGCCTTCCAGCGCCTGGCGGGCAGCCAGTGCCTGTTCAACGCTCATGCCCGCAACGTCGGCATTAGGGTCCGCGCCGCGGGCCGGTCCGGTTTCGGCGGCCTTGGTGTCCGCCGGCTTGGTGTCCGCCGGCTGGGCATCGGCAGGCTTGGTTTCGGCGGACTTGGTGTCGCCAGGCTTGGCTTCCGGGCGGTTCCCGGCCTCAGAAGCTGCACCCTCCCGGGTAACTGCGTCCCGGGCAACTGCCTCCGGGGAAGCAGCCTTGCGGGCGCTGCGCCGCGAGGGCGGCGTGGAGGGGGCCGGTGCGGGGACATCCGGTGCGGAGGTTTCGGGCGCGCGGCGCCGTTCGCGCCGCAGGGGCTCGACGGGAGCAGGTGCAGGGTCTGCGGCGGCAACGGATCCACGCACGGCGGCGGTCCCGGCCTCTGCAGCGCGCTGCTGCTGAAGCCTGAGCTGCCGGCGGGTAGGCGGAGCCGTTCCGGTGTCGCGTCCGTTGTCCCGGCGCTCCTGCGTCTCGGCCAGGGCCTTGGACGCACGCAACGCTTCCCGGTCGCGGGCGCGCTGCTGGGACTCCCGTTCCCGCGGCCCCGCCGGGGAATCGACCGGTACGTCAGCCGCCCGGCGGCTGCGCCGCGGCGCGGACTCTGGACCGTTAGTCATTTCCTACCCATCCGGTATTTGTTTACGCTACTGTTTCGGTTTCCGCCGGGTCCGGAGTATTCCGGCCGGCGGCGTAGAGGCGGTGCTTGGCGATGTACTGCACCACTCCGTCCGGCACCAGGTACCAGACGGGCTTGCCCTCAACCACTCGGCGGCGGCAGTCCGTGGAAGAGATTGCCATGGCCGGCACCTCCATCAGGGATACGTCCTCCCGCCCCATGTTTTCCAGGACGTGCCCGGGCCGGGTGACCCCCACAAAGTGGGCGAGGGACCACAGCTCCTGGATGTCCTTCCAGGAAAGGATCTGGGCCATGGCATCCGCTCCGGTAATGAAGAACAGATCGGCCTCGGGCCGTGCCGCCTTCAGGTCCCGCAGTGTATCAATGGTGTACGTGGGCCCGGGCCGGTCAATGTCCACCCTGCTGACAGTAAACCGGGGATTCGAAGCCGTCGCGATGACGGTCATCAGGTACCGGTGTTCCGCCGGGCTTACCTGCTGCGCCGCCGGCTTGTGCCACGGTTCGCCGGTGGGTACGAAAACCACCTCGTCCAGGTCGAACCGGTCTGCCACTTCGCTTGCCGCCACCAGGTGGCCGTGGTGGATGGGATCAAACGTGCCGCCCATGACTCCCAGACGGAACCTTCGTTTTCCGTTGACGTCTGTCCGCTGCGGCTCACCCATGGGGATAAATGCCTCCGCTGACTGCACCGGGTACGTCAGTCCTGGATTGCCTGGCCGTGGTCATGCTTGTTCGCGAACTGGCGCTGGGGATCCACATGCTCCGCTTCGGCCTCGTGCCGGTTGCCGACGTTGGTGAAGGACACGGTGACGAGCATCAGGAGCAGCAGCAGCGCCATGATGACCCCGCCGTAGACGTACGGGGACACCGGAAGCTCGACGTGGTGTTCTTCGGCCATCTCCGCAGCATGAAGCACGGCGCCCGTAAGCTGGATCAGCATGTATCTCCCCTAGGGATCTGTAGGTTCCGCCGGGTGGCCGGCGTTCGGTTTCTAAGTCAATGGTACGCGTAACGGGATGCACATCGCAGCCGGGCCGCTCCCGGCCGCGGTTGGCTGCCGCTAGCCGCGGATCTGTCCGTCGCCTTGGATGATCCATTTGGTGGTGGTCAGTTCCTTCAGTCCCATGGGCCCGCGGGCGTGCATCTTCTGGGTCGAAATGCCCACTTCGGCGCCCAGTCCCAGCTCTCCCCCGTCCGTGAAGCGGGTAGAGGCGTTCACAATCACTGCCGCCGAGTCGATCTCGGCTATGAAGCGTTCCGCGTTGGCCAAGTCATTGGTGATGATCGCCTCGGTATGGCCGGTGGTCCAGCGCCGGATATGGTCCACAGCTTCGTCCAGGCTGTCCACCACCGCCACAGCCAGGTCAAGATCCATGTACTCGCGCCCCCAGTCGGCGTCGTCGGCAGGTGCCGCAGTGACGCCGTCTGGCAGCAGAGTCATGGCCCGGGCATCGGCGTGCAGGCGCACCCCGGCCGCCGCGAGGGCAGCCAAGACGTCGGGAGCGGCCGGAGCTGCCTCATGGATCAGCAGGGTTTCCACCGTGTTGCAGACACTGGGCCGCTGGGTTTTGGCGTTCAGCAGGATCTCGACGGCCATTTCCACGGGTGCGGTGCGGTCCAGATAAATGTGCACGTTCCCCTCCCCCGTTTCGATCACCGGAACGGTGGCATTGGTAACCACGGACTGGATCAGCGAGCGGCCGCCGCGGGGAATCAGCACATCCACCCGGCCGCGGGCTTTCATCAGGACAGCGGCGCCTTCGCGGCCGTACCGGTCCACGCTCTGCACGGCGTCCGCGGGCAGCCCGGCATCCTCGAGTGAATCCCGGATGATCTGCACCAGCACCTCGTTGGTGGCCGCGGCGGCACTGCCGCCCCGCAGGATCACCGCATTTCCGCTCTTCAGCGCCAGACCGGCAATGTCCAGGGTGACGTTGGGCCGGGCTTCGTAAATGGCCGCGACCACGCCCATGGGCACATGCACCTGGCGCAGCCGCAAGCCGTTGGGGAGCGTCTGGCCGCGGGCTACGGAGCCCACCGGGTCCGGCAGGCCGGCCAGGTTCTCCAGTGCCGCCGCGAGGGAGGCAATGCGTTCAGCCGTTAGGGCGAGCCGGTCCAGCATGGCTGCAGAGGTGCCGTTTTCGCGGCCGGCGGCCAGGTCCCGGGCATTGGCCGCAAGGATCACTTCCCGTCCGGCCCTGACGTTGTCCGCAATCCGCAGCAGGGCGCGGTCTTTCCAGGCCCGGTTGGCGCGCGCGAGCCGCCGCGCGGCAGCCCTGGAACGGTCGGCCACGGCGTGGACCTGCGCTTCGACGTTCTCCGCGGAGACCGCACCGGCTTCGGGCTCCGGCGCTGCGGCTGTCCCGTCAGTGCCGGTGCCGACGCTTGCCTCGCTTGTGTTCACGGAATTCATGCCTCCAGTGTAGGACCGGCACCGGTTTCAGGGGCGGGTACGGCGGTTTGGGCCTGGTGCAGCAGAACCAGGTCATTCACGTGCACCACGGCGCGTTCGTAGCCGCGGCCGAGCTCACGGGACAGTTCCCGGGTGGAACGGCCCAGCATGGAGGGCAGTTCATCGGACCCGTAGTTGCTAAGCCCGTGGGCAATCACCCGGCCGGCGGTATCGGCCAGGGCAACCGCGTCTCCGGGTTCGAAGCGTCCTTCCACCGAGGCGATCCCTGCCGGCAGCAGCGAACGGTGCCGCTCCCCCACAGCGCGCGCGGCGCCGTCGTCCAGCACCAGGGTGCCTTGGATCCGGGCCAGGTGCGCCAGCCATAGCAGGCGGATGGACTGGCGGCGCCCGCGGGTGGTGAACCAGGTGCCGACGTCCTCACCGGCCAGCGCGGCCGCGGCGTTGGCCGTGGAGGTCACCAATGCGGGAATGCCGGATTCTGCGGCAATGGTGGCCGCTTCCACCTTGGTGGCCATCCCGCCGGTGCCCACCCCTGCCTTGCCGACCTTGCCGATGCGTACATCGGCAAGGTCCTTCGGGCCGGTGACCTCGGGAATGCGGCGCGCACCCTCGCCGGGCGGACCGTCGTAGAGGGCGTCGACGTCGGAAAGAAGAATGAGCGCGTCGGCCTTGACCAGGTGCGCCACGAGGGCGGCGAGCCGGTCATTGTCGCCGAAGCGGATTTCGTGGCTGGCGACGGCGTCGTTTTCGTTGACGATCGGCAGTACACCGAAGTTCAGGAGCCGTTCCATGGCGCGGTGCGCGTTGGCGTGGTGGGTACGCCGCATGAGGTCCTCGATGGTCAACAGGACCTGGCTCACGGTGACGCCGTGGGCCCCGAACGCAGCCGTGTACCGGGCCATCAGCAGGCCCTGCCCCACACTGGCGGCCGCCTGCTGGGAGGAAAGCTGCGCGGGGCGCCGTGCCAGGCCCAGCGGGGCCAGCCCGGCGCTGATGGCACCGGAGGAGACCAGGATGATCTCGGTGCCTTGCGCGTGCCGTGCGGACAGCACGTCCGCCAGGGACCGCAGCGCCGCATCGGAGATGCCGCCGGCCACGGAAGTCAGCGACGAGGAGCCTACTTTCACCACCACGCGCCGGGCGCGCGCCAATCCGGAACGGGAGGTCAGCGCACGGCGGGCAGGCGGGGGTGATTCGGTCAGTTCACTCATAACCTGCCCAGCCTAAGCGCTGAGCCTCCTCCGTGGCCGGACTGTGAAGGGGTTACTCCCCTTCGTTACCCTCTGCCGCTTCATCGGCCGTTGCGGGGCGCGAGTTGTGCTTGTAGTTCACGGACTCGGTCCAGATGCCGGCACGGCGCTCGGATTCGAGTTCCGCGCGGGCCGCCGCACGGGCATCCTTGCGCTTCTGGTGGTCTTCGCGTTTCTCTTCGCGGGTGGGGCGGGAGAAGTCCTCCACGCGGATGTCGCTGCCGCGCGGGGAGGCAGCGAGCAGTTCCGCGCCGCCGATCATGGTCGGCTCCCAGTCGAAGACGACGCCGTCGCCCTCGCCGATCACCACGGCGTCGCCGGGCTTCGCGCCTTCCTTGAACAGCTTCTCCTCCACGCCCAGCTTGGCGAGGCGGTCGGCCAGGTAGCCCACGGCTTCATCGTTGGTGAAGTCGGTCTGCTGGACCCAGCGCACCGGCTTCTCGCCCAGCACGCGGAAGAGCGGCTCAAGGTTGCGTTCCTCGCGGCGGATCATGAAGCCGCCCTTGTAGTTGACGCCGCGCGGTTTCAGGACCGGCGGCTGGATGCGCGGCGGAGCCTGCTCGACGGCGTCGCGGGCGTCCTTGACGATCCCTGCCATGGCGAACCCGAGTTCACGAAGGCCCTCGTGGCTGGAGGCGGAGACCTCAAACACGCGGTAGCCGCGTTTTTCCAGTTCCGGACGGACGAATTCGGCCATGTCGCGGCCGTCGGGGACGTCCACCTTGTTCAGTGCGACCAGGCGCGGGCGGCGGTTCAACGGCACGACGTCGCCGTCGGTGCCGGCGTAGCTCATGTCCACTTCGTACTTCTCGAGTTCGCGCTCGATGATTTCCAGGTCGCCGATGGGGTCGCGGTCCGTCTCCAGGGCGGCGCAGTCAAGCACATGCACCAGGGCGGCGCAGCGTTCGACGTGGCGCAGGAAGTTGTGGCCGAGGCCCTTGCCTTCGGAGGCGCCCTCGATCAGGCCGGGCACATCCGCCACGGTGAAGCGCACATCGCCGGACTGGACGACGCCGAGGTTCGGGATCAGCGTGGTGAAGGGGTAGTCGGCAATCTTCGGGCGGGCCGCGGACATGGCCGCAATCAGCGAGGACTTGCCGGCGGACGGGAAGCCCACCAGTGCAATGTCGGCGATGGACTTCAGCTCCAGGACAATGTCCGCTTCCTCGCCGGGAATACCCAGCAGCGCGAACCCGGGGGCCTTGCGCTTCTGCGAGGAAAGGGAGGAGTTGCCGAGGCCGCCCTGGCCACCGGCGGCAGCGATGTATTCGAAGCCCTCCCCGACCATGTCCGCCAGCACTTCGCCGTCCTTGTTCTTCACGACGGTGCCGTCCGGAACCGGGAGGATCAGCGTCTCGCCGGTCTTGCCGGCGCGCCAGTCGCCCATGCCGTTGCCGCCGTTGGTGGCATGGCGGTGGGGGGCGTGGTGGTAATCGAGCAGGGTGGTGGTTTGGGAGTCAACACGCAGGATGACGTCGCCGCCGTCGCCGCCGTTGCCGCCGTCGGGCCCGCCCAGCGGCTTGAACTTTTCACGCTTGACGGACACGCAACCATGGCCGCCTGTACCGCCCGAAACGTGCAGCACTACGCGGTCTACAAAGCTGGCCATGGTTCTCCTTCAAAGGAACTTCTTGATCATGCCAATTCTACTTGGCTTAAAAAACGACGGGGCGGGCCATCAAGGCCCGCCCCGTCGGAAAAGCTAATTGCCGGTGATTACTCGGCGGCTGCAGGAGCCACGATGTTCACGACGCGGCGGCCGCGACGGCTGCCGAATTCAACTGCACCTGCTGCCAGGGCGAACAGGGTGTCGTCGCCTCCGCGGCCAACGCCCTCACCCGGGTGGAAGTGGGTGCCGCGCTGGCGAACGATGATTTCGCCTGCCTTGACAACCTGGCCGCCGAAACGCTTCACGCCGAGGTACTGGGCGTTGGAGTCGCGACCGTTGCGAGTGGAACTCGCACCTTTCTTATGTGCCATTTCTTTGCCTGCCTTTGCTAACTGATATTGAAACCCACAGGCGGGATCACTCCCGCGTTCCCGGCCGTGAAGCCGGGGCGGAGGATCAGGAGTTGATGGACGTAACCTTGACCTTGGTCAGCGAGGAGCGGTAGCCCTGACGCTTCTTGTAGCCGGTCTTGTTCTTGAACTTCTGGATGACGATCTTCGGACCCCGGAAGTTCTCGATGATTTCTGCCGTCACGGTAACCTTGGCCAGGTCCTGTGCAGCAGAGGTGACCTTGTCGCCATCAACCAAAAGCAGGGCAGGCAGCTCAAAGGTGCTACCGGCTCCACCGGGGACGCGGTCCAGGGTTACGAGGTCTCCGACGGAAACCTTTTCTTGGCGGCCGCCAGCGCGGACAATCGCGTACACCACTTGGGAACTCACTTCTCTCGACGTTTAATACTTGGATGCGCATTTGGCGGGGCCAGAATTGTGCCCGCCTTGCGCCATGCAGTTCCGCCTGAACCGATAAACGGTTGGAAGGCGTTCGCACCGAAGTTCAAGGCTACGCTAACGGGACCATAACCCGCAAATGCGTTCTGCATATGCACGTTGGACCTGCGCGCCACCGACTGCCAGTGCCACTGCTCGGCTCCTACTTTATCCTATCCGGGCGCTGTTCCCGGCATCGGCCCCTTCCGGCCCTCCGGGCCGTGTCGGACAGCCGCGCCGGATTAAATGCCAAGGGCGGCAGGGTCCATATGGACCCCGCCGCCCAACAGGCACCGGCACTGCCGGCACCTCGCGGTACTACAGCTCGGACGCGGGCACGCCTACGCCCAGGATGACCGGGGCGCCGGCCTTCTCTTCGCGGGGCGCCGGTGCCGCAGGCTCGGCCGTGACCGTATGCCGGGACGGTTCAGCAGAGGCATAGTGCCGGGGTGCGGTGACCTCCGCTGCGCCCTGCGGGCTGCTGGCAGCCCTGCGGCGACGGGCCGGGCGGGCCGGCGCGGGTGCGGCAGCACTCTGCGGAGCGTCCTGATCCTCACTGCGCTGTTCCGGAGCCGCCGGAGCGGCCGGTTCGTGGGCAACGGCGGAAGCCACCTCGTTGAAGGCCTCCGTGAGGCTCTCCAGCGTGAGGGCAGGCTCTTCCTTCACCGGGCGGCGGCGCTGCCGGCGCGGCACCACCACGGTCTCACCCTGAATGTTCAGGACGGCACCGGGCTCGGTGTCGCCTCCGTCTGCCTGGGCTTCGTCTGCCCTGGCTGCGGCGGCATCTGATACCCCGTTGCCGTTGGCGGCAGCTTCGACCACCTCGTGGGCGGCCGCGGTTGCTGCGGCAATGCTGGCCAGGGCTGCACGGGCCGCCTCTGCCTTTGCCTGGCGCTCGGCGTCCCCATGGTCCGGCTCCTCCGCAGCGGGCTGCTGCTCAGCGGGCTGGACCGGCTGCACACGGTCCCGATCCCGGCTGCGGTTGCGCTTCCGGTCTCCGCGGGACTGCTTCTCCTGCTTGAGGTGCTGCTGGTGGTTGTCCTCGCCAACGGCATGCGCCGGGGCGGCAGCGGGCGTGTGGCTGGTACTGCGGCGGTGTTCCACCGGGACATCCTGCGTGATGACGCCGCGGCCTTCGCAGTGTTCACAGGTCTCGCCGAAGACTTCCAGCAGGCCCGTGCCCATCCGCTTGCGGGTCATCTGGACCAGGCCCAGCGAGGTCACTTCGGCTACCTGGTGCTTGGTCCGGTCGCGGCCCAGGCATTCCACCAGGCGCCGGAGCACCAGGTCGCGGTTGGCTTCAAGGACCATGTCGATGAAGTCGATGACGATGATGCCGCCGATGTCGCGCAGCCGCAGCTGGCGGACCACTTCCTCGGCTGCCTCCAGGTTGTTCTTGGTGACGGTTTCTTCCAGGTTGCCGCCGCTGCCGGTGAACTTGCCGGTGTTCACGTCTACCACGGTCATGGCTTCGGTGCGGTCAATCACCAGCGAGCCGCCGGAGGGGAGGAAGACCTTGCGGTCCAGTGCCTTGGCAATCTGCTCGTCGATGCGGTGCGCGGCGAAGATGTCTTCGTCCTTGGTCCACTTCTCCAGGCGTCCCACCAGGTCCGGGGCCACGTAGGTCACGTAGGCCTCGATGGTGTCCCAGGCTTCCTCGCCGGAAACCACCAGCTTGGAGAAATCCTCGTTGAAGACATCGCGGACCACCTTGATGGTCAGGTCCGGTTCGCCGTAGAGCAGTTCAGGGGGCAGCGTCTTGGTGGACTTGGCCTTGGCATCGATGGTTTCCCACTGGGCACGCAGGCGGTTGATGTCATTCATCAACTCTTCCTCGCTGGCACCTTCGGCAGCCGTGCGGACAATAACGCCCGCGTTCTCCGGCAGGTGGTCCTTGAGGATTTTCTTCAGCCGGTTGCGTTCCACGTCCGGCAGCTTGCGGGAAATGCCGGTCATGGAGCCGCCCGGCACGTACACCAGGTAGCGTCCGGGCAGGGAGATCTGGCTGGTCAGCCGGGCGCCCTTGTGGCCTACGGGATCCTTGGTGACCTGCACCAGTACGGAATCGCCGGACTTCAGCGCCAGCTCGATGCGGCGCGGCTGGCCGTCCAGGCCGGCGGCGTCCCAATTGACCTCGCCGGCGTACAGCACGGCGTTGCGGCCGCGGCCGATGTCCACAAAGGCGGCTTCCATGCTGGGCAGCACGTTCTGGACCTTGCCCACGTACACGTTGCCAATCAGGGAGTCCTGCTGGGTGTTGGATACAAAGTGTTCCGCCAGCACGCCGTCTTCAAGCACGCCGATCTGGATCCGCTCGTCGCGCTGGCGGACAATCATCTGCCGGTCAACGGATTCGCGGCGCGCCAGGAACTCGGCCTCGGTGATCACGTGGCGGCGGCGGCCGGACTCGCGGGACTCGCGGCGGCGCTGCTTCTTGGCTTCCAGACGCGTGGAACCCTTGACGCTGGTCACGCGGTCCGACGCCGGTGCGTCGGCATGGGCGCGCGGGGCGCGGACCCGGGTAACCGTGTTGGGCGGATCGTCGTCCGCTCCCCCGGTCAGTTCCAGATCTGCATCTCCACGCCGGCGACGGCGGCGGCGGCGGGAGGTCACGCCGCCGGCCTCGCTGTCCTCCGGTCCGGTTGAAGCGTTCTCCTCACCGGTGCCTGCCTCGGCCCCGGCACGGCTGCGGCTGCGCCGGCTGCGGCGCGAGCGGGACCGGGTGGAATCGGCAGACTCTTCGTCGTCTTCTGCGGCCGGGTCGGTGTCCGCAGCCTTGACCACGGGCAGGGAGCGGACGGCGGAAAGGTCCGGGGCATGGAAGAGCACCGAGGTGGGTGATTCGGGAACCGCAAACGGATCCAGTGCCGATGCGGGGCCTGCGGGTGCAGCCGCTTCGGTCGCGGCCGACTCAGCTGCGTCCGGGAGTACGGGCTCCGCGGCGGTTTCGGCGGACGGAGCTGCTGCTTCCGCAGAGCGGGCCGGACCGGCGGGCGTGCCGGCACGGCGGCGGGTCCGGGTCTTCGGCGCCGGGGCTTCGGCTTCCGCCTCGGGGCGGGCGGCCAGTGTCACTTCATCTGATGCAGGCACTTCATCTGCTGCAGTCACTTCATCTGCTGCGGGTACCGCGGCATGCACCGGCTCAGCTGCGGCAGCGGAGGTCTCGGCTTCAAGTGCTTCCGCTGGCTTCTTCTTGGCGGGGGCACGGCGGCGGCGCACAGCCTTGGCGGGGGCATCCGCTTCCGCGGCAGCCGGCTCGACGACGCCGCCTGCTGCATGCTCCTGCGTTACCGCTGCGGGGACGGCCTCCGGACCCGCAGCCGGTTCGGCTGCTACAGATTCAACCGGTGCAGACACGGCAGTTGTGGATACGGCCTTTTTGCGGGGGGCGCGGACACGCTTGGGCTTTTCGGCAACGGCGGCAGCCGAGTCTTCGGCGTCAGGAACGGCGGCAGCTTCCGGCAACTGTTCCTGCGCCGGTTCCTGCGTCTTTGCCGGCGAGGTGACCGGCGATGATGACTTGCGGCGGGTGCGGGTGGCTTTCTTGACGGCCGGCTGGGCCTGCGAAGCCCCTTCCCCTGCGGCGGTACCTTCTGCAACTAGTTCATTGGTCAAGTCGTTCTGGTTATTCATTTAGGCCTATGCTCCGGCCCTGCGGCACTGGCCACATTCCAATGCCGAAGGGCAATGTGTCGGCCGTGCGGTGGCATCGCAGCCTGCCCGCCGGCCGGAAGTCGTCTGGATGTCATCCGAGGTCGCGCCGACTGTGGGGCGCGGGATCACTCGAAGACCAGCGGCACGGCTATGGGTCGGTCTGATCGGCGGATTCCCTGGTTCCCACCCGGATTGATGGGCGAACTGCATGGGAAGCGTCACCGGCAGAACCGGAAGCCTGTCGCTGGACCGATGGCGGAATGTGGTTCCGTCACCAGCCAAAGACATTATCTCACATGGCCGCCTTTTTGGCCCGTATGAACCCTTAGACTCGACGCAGACAACTACTCGGTAAAAGGAGCTTCCGTGCCCTCCAGCGCAGCCCGTCAAACTTCCGGCGTCCGGCCGGCTGACCCCGCCCCGTCCCGGGCGGCATCGGCACAGGCCGGTGGGCCGGAACGGCGGCCCTTTATCTGGACCCTGCTCGCCACGTCCGTAATTGGCTGGCTTGCCTCGGGCATCCTGGTCATCGAACGGCTGCATGTGTACGCCGACGCAAACTACATCACCAGCTGTGACATCAGCCCCTGGGTCTCCTGCGGAACGGTCTTCCAGACCTGGCAGGCCTCGCTCTTCGGCTTCCCCAACCCGCTGATCGGCATTGTGGCCTTCGCCGTCACCATCACCACCGCCGTGGGCCTGCTGGCCCGCGCACAGTTTGCCCGCTGGTACTGGGTGGGCCTGCAGGCAGGCGTCACCCTGGGCATGGTCTTCGTTGTGTGGCTGTGGAGCCAGGCCCTGTTCGATATCTACGTACTGTGCATCTACTGCATCGTGGTGTGGGCGGCAATGATTCCTTTGTTCGTGTTCACCACCATCCGCAACCTTGCAGCGGGCGTCATTCCGGCACCGGCGGGGCTGGTGCGGTTCCTCACGGAGTGGGCCTGGGCCATCGTTGTCCTGCTCTGGGTGGCCACGGCGGCGTCCATCTTCTTCCGCTTTATGAATTCCTTCGTCGGAAGCTAACGGCGTAGCGGCCGGCGGCGGTGCCCGGCACTCCCTGCCTAGCCCGCGTTCGGCATTCCCCATGCCAGCACCACGGGGAAATCCTGGCCTTCCCAGGTCGCCTGGAGCGATGGGTCCGGCGCCGTGCGTCCGTCCAGGTCAAGCAGCCGGACCACTGAGAGCTCCCAGCCGCTCTGCTCCAGCACGGACACGGTCCAGTCCTGCGGTTCTTGCGCCGGCGCGTCCGCCAGTTCGGCGCCGTCGGGCATCCCGCTGGTGAAGACCCGCATGGACTCGGGCAGCAGTTCGCGCACGCCGTCGCGCTCGGTGTATTGGGGTGCCTGGCCCTGCCGAGAGAAGAGCGCCGCTTCCAGCGCGGCCGCGTACACCGGGTCCCCGGCCGCGTCGTAGACCCAGCGGCGGCCCAGCACCGAGTGGTCCATCTCGGTGATCAGGAACCGTTCCGCACCGGCCAGCGGTGCATCCCGGTAGGTCAGCGGTACCTGAACCACCAGTGAACCGGCGGCAACAATAAGGGTTTCAATCCCCACTGCGCCTTCCGGGTCCTCAAAGCGGAAGGCCCCGAGTTTCCGTGCCGTGACCGGTTCCGTCGAGGGAAACCACCGCGCCCTCGGCAGCCAGTCGGAGATCAGTTCCAGTTTTCCCGGATGCAGCTCTGCGTCATAGATGAGTGCCATGCGGACAGCATAGGCATGATCAGCGCGTGCGGGTGGAATATCCCCGCTGCAATTCCGGTTGCCGCAAAGGAAGGCGCAGGCACTTTCTGCCGCCGGAAACCGTAAGGAGATCCATGCTTAGGACAACATCCGCAGGCCCAAACACACCGGGCACAGCGCTCGTGGCCGGTGCCACCGGAATCGCAGGCGCGGCGCTGGTCGAACTGCTCACCCGGGAGGGCTGGCAAGTGCTGGCCCTCTCACGCAAGGGCGGCAGCCCCGATCCGTCCCGGCCCGGGGTCGTCCCCGTAGCCGCTGACCTGACCTCGCCGGCGTCGCTCGCAGCAGCGCTGAAGGATGCGCGTCCCACGCACGTCTTCTTCACCTCCTGGTCCCGACAGGAAACCGAAGTCGAAAACATCGCGGTGAATGCCGGCATGGTCCGGAACCTCCTGGCAGCACTGGAAGACGCGCCGCTGGAACACGTGGCGCTGATGACCGGCCTCAAGCACTATATGGGCCCCTTCGAAGCGTACGGCGAAGGCCCCATGCCGGATACGCCGTTCTCGGAAGAGGAACCGCGGCTGCCCGTGGACAACTTCTACTACGCGCAGGAAGACGAACTGATGGCCGCGGCGCAGCGGCAGGGCTTCGCCTGGTCCGTGCACCGCTCCCACACGGTGATCGGCTTCGCCGTGGGCAACGCCATGAACATGGGCCAGACCCTCGCTGTGCAGGCCACCCTCTGCAAGGAACTGGGCCTGCCCTTTATTTTCCCGGGCTCGGAAACCCAGTGGAACTCGATCACGGACATGACCGACGCCGGGCTGCTTGCCGAGCACATGCTCTGGGCGGCCACGGACCCGAACACCGCCAATGAGGCCTACAACGTGGTCAACGGAGACGTTTTCCGCTGGCGTTCACTCTGGCCGCGGCTGGCTGCCGAATTCGGCGTTACGCCCGAAGGCTTCGACACCGTTCCCCGTCCGCTCGAGGAGCAGATGGCCGGCATGGAGGAGGCCTGGAAGGAGCTGGCCGTCCGGCACGGGCTCGCCGAAACCGACATCACCAGGCTGGCGTCCTGGTGGCACACCGACGCCGACCTGGGCCGGAACGTGGAGGTGCTGACCGACATGAGCAAGAGCCGGTTGGCAGGCTTCACCGGCTACCGCCGCACCGAAGACGCCTTCAAGGAACTCTTCGCACGGCTGCGGGACGAAAAGCTCATTCCGTAGCAGTGCCCCTCCCCCGGGCAGAGGAAGGGCCGGCACCCCGCTGGGTGCCGGCCCTTTTTCCTGCCTGACGGGTTACTTGAACCAGATGCCGATTTCCCGGGAGGCTGATTCGGGCGAATCGGAACCGTGGACCAGGTTCTGCTGCACGGCTGTACCCCAGTCACGGCCGAAGTCGCCGCGGATGGTGCCCGGGGCCGCCGTCGTCGGATCCGTGGTGCCGGCCAGCGATCGGAAGCCCTCGATGACGCGTTCGCCTTCCAGGACCATCGCTACAACCGGACCGCTGAGCATGAACTCAACGAGCGGCTCGTAGAACGGCTTGCCCTGATGCTCCTCGTAGTGCTCTTCGAGGATGGCCCGGGTGGCTGCGGTCTTCTTCAGTTCAGCCACGGTGTAGCCTTTGGCCTCGATCCGGGCCAGGATGGCGCCGGTGAGGCGGCGCTCGACGCCGTCGGGCTTAACCAGGACAAGTGTGCGCTCAATGCTCACGATGTATCTCCTTGGAAGTTCGGGTAACTGGTTCTAAGCCTAGTCGGTGCCCGGTGCCGTTGAAGGCCCGGCCTCTTCCGGATGGGCCTGCTCCCACTCGGCCTGCATTCGGTCCCGTTCCCGGTTCTCCCGGTCCAGCCGCATCCCGGCCCGCAGGCCGTACCACCAGGTCAGCGCAAACAGCACGCCGACGAAGAACATGGTCGGCTCCAGGAAGCCGGTGGCAATGATGACCAGCTGCAGGATCCAGCCGATCAGCGGTCCGGCCGGCTTGGACAGCACGGCGCAGGTGCCAACCAGCGCCGCCGCCAGCAGGATGCCGCCGCCCAGCAGCAGCACGGGCGAAAGGGTCCCGCGGTTCAGGCCGAAAACGGCGAGGGTCCCGAAGAGCACTACGAACGCTTCGAGTGTCAGCACCGTGGATGCGAACATTACCTTCACCGAACGGCGCTTCTTGGGCATGCCCGGACGCCATTCGCGCTGCGCCTTGGTCAGTTTTGCCATATCTGCGAACCTACTTTCCGAGGAGGGTGCGCGCTTCGGCGACCAGGGTAATGGAACCGACCACCAGGACACCGCCGGCAAGGTCGTTGTTCTCTTCGGCCTTGGCCACGGCCAGTTCCAGTGCGTTGTCCAGTCCTGCTTCGACCCGGATGTCCTCGTCCGCGAAACCGGCGTCCACTGCGTCCTGGACCAGTTCCTCGGCGGGGATTGCCCGCGGGGAATTGGACTGGGTCAGCACAACGCTGCTGACCAGGTCCCCAAGCTGCTCACGCAGCTCGCTGAGGATCCCGACGGCGTCCTTCTCCGCCAGGATCCCCACCACCAGCACCAAAGTGGTGAAGTTGAAGGACTCACGCAGCGCCTCGGCCGAGGCGCGGGCGCCCGCCGGGTTGTGCGCGGCGTCGACTACGATGGTGGGCGCGGTGCGGACCACTTCCAGGCGGCCGGGCGAGGTGACGGTGGAGAACCCGGTACGGAGCAGTTCGACGTCGAGCTCCTTGGAACCGCCGCCGATAAACGCTTCCAGGGCCGCGACGGCAACTGCCGCGTTCTGCGCCTGGTGCGCGCCGTGCAGGGGAACCAGCAGCTCCTCGTAGCGCCCGGCCAGGCCGTTGACGGTGACCATCTGTCCGCCCACGGCCATCACGCGGGATTCGACGCCGAACTCCACGCCTTCGAACCGGAACGGTACGCCCGTCTCGCGTGCCTTCTCCAGCAGCACCGTCGCGGCCTCCATGGGCTGCGCGGCGCTGATCAGGAAACCGCCCTCCTTGATGATGCCCGCCTTCTCATAGGCGATGTCGGCGACGTCGTCACCGAGCAGTTCGGTGTGGTCCAGCGAGATGGGCGTAATGACGGAAACGGTGCCGTCGCCCACGTTCGTGGCATCGGTGATGCCGCCCAGTCCCACCTCAATGACTGCCGCGTCCACGGGCTCGTCCGCGAAGACGGCGAACGCCAGGATGGTCAGGGCCTCGAAGTAGGTCAGCCGCGGCTCCCCCGCTGCTTCCAGCTCGCCGTCGACAATGTCCAGGTAGGGGCGGATTTCATCCCAGATCCGGACAAACGTTTCGTCACTGACGGGCTCGCCGTCAATGCTGATCCGCTCCGTCACCCGGGTCAGGTGCGGGCTGGTGTAGCGGCCGGTCCGCAGTCCGTAGGCGCGCAGCCCGCCTTCAATCAGGCGGGCCGTGGACGTTTTGCCGTTGGTGCCGGTGATGTGGATGATCGGGAACGCCTTGTTGGGTTCCCCCAGCACTTCCATGGCCCGGAAGAGCGGAGCCAGGCGCGGCTCCATCTTGTTTTCCGGGGCACGGCTGAGCATCTCGGCGTACACGCTCTCCACCGAGAAACCGTCAATCGAACCGGACGGACGGTCTGCTGCGCTCATTAGATCTTCTCCACTGTGACGATGAATTTCCCGCTGTCCTTCTCGTCGTCCGTGACCGTGAGGTCACCGACAACAATCAGGTCCGCGGTGAGGGTTTCAGCCTTGATCAGGCTGATGTTGGCCTCGAGGGCTGCTGCTTCCGCTTCGCCGGTGCTGATCCGGGTGCGGATGCGGTCGCTGATGTGCAGGTCGGCGTCGCGGCGGGCCTGCTGGATGGCGCGGATGCCGTCGCGGGCGGTGCCCTCGGCGGCCAGTTCGGGGGTGACCTCGGTGTTCAGCACCAGGAAGCCGCCGCCCGGCAGCACGGCAACGGCCTTGGCCGATTCACCTTCGCCGGACTCCACGACGGTTTCGAGCGTGTACTCGTGCTCTTCAAGGGCGAGCCCGCCCGCGGTGACCGTGCCGGCGTCGTCCACTGACCAGTCGCCCGATTTGGCGGCCTTGATGGCCGTCTGCACGTTCTTGCCCAGCCGGGGGCCGGCAGCGCGGGCGTTAACCACGAGCTTCTGGCTGATGCCGAACTCGGCCGGGTCCGCGGACGCGGCGTCTACCAGGCGCACGTTCTTCAGGTTCAGTTCGTCGGCGATGATCGCGGCGAACTGGCCCGTAAGGGACTGTGCGTCAGGCGCGACGACGGTCATTTCGGACAGCGGCAGGCGGACCCGCAGGTTCGCGCCCTTGCGCAGGGAGGAACCCACCGAGGCAATGCGGCGGGTCAGGTCCATCCGTGCCACCAGGTCCGGATCCTTCGGGAACAGGTCCGCATCCGGCCAATCCGTCAGGTGCACCGAGCGTCCGCCGGTCAGGCCCCGCCAGATTTCCTCACCGATCAGCGGCAGCAGCGGGGCAGCCACGCGGCACACCGTTTCCAGGCACGTGTACAGCACGTCGAACGCCTGCGGATCTTCGTCGAAGAACCGGGTGCGGCTGCGGCGGATGTACCAGTTGGTAAGCGTGTCCATGTAGGCGCGCAGGATCTCGCACCCCACGGACACGTCGTAGGTGTCCAGGGCCGTGGTCATTTCCCGCACCAGGTCGCCGGTGGCGGCGAGCAGGTAGCGGTCCAGCGGCTCGGTGGAGTCGTAGCGGGCCTTCGCCTCGTAGCCGTTGCCGTTGTTCGCGGCGTTGGTGTACAGGCTGAAGAAGTGCCAGACGTTCCACAGCGGCAGGATGGCCTGGCGGACGCCGTCGCGGATGCCCTGTTCGGTGACAATCAGGTTGCCGCCGCGCAGGATGGGCGAGGCCATCAGGAACCAGCGCATGGCATCGGAGCCGTCGCGGTCCAGGACCTCGGACACGTCGGGGTAGTTGCGCAGCGACTTGGACATCTTCTGCCCGTCGGAGCCCAGGACAATGCCGTGGCTGCTGACGTTGCGGAACGCCGGCCGGTCAAACAGTGCGGTGGCGAGCACGTGCAGCGTGTAGAACCAGCCGCGGGTCTGGCCGATGTACTCCACGATGAAGTCGCCCGGGTTGTGGTGCTCGAACCAGTCGGCGTTCTCCATCGGGTAGTGGACCTGGGCGTACGGCATGGATCCGGAGTCGAACCAGACGTCCAGCACGTCCTCCACGCGGCGCATGGTGGACTGGCCCTCTTCCGGGGTGCGGGGGTCGTCCGGGTTGGGCCGGGTCAGCTCGTCGATAAACGGGCGGTGCAGGTCCGGCTTGCCCTCCTTGTTCAGCGGCAGGCGGCCGAAGTCGGCTTCCATTTCGGCCAGCGAACCGTAAACGTCGGTACGCGGGTAGTTGGGGTCATCCGAAACCCAGACCGGGATGGGGCTGCCCCAGTAGCGGTTGCGGCTGATGGACCAGTCGCGGGCGTTTTCCAGCCACTTGCCGAACTGGCCGTCCTTGACGTTCTCCGGGATCCAGTTGATCTGCTGGTTCAGTTCGACCATGCGGTCCTTGATCTTGGTGACCTCCACGAACCAGGAGGAGACAGCCTTGTAGATCAGCGGGTTCCGGCACCGCCAGCAGTGCGGGTAGCTGTGCTCGTAGCTGGCCTGGCGAAGCAGCCGGCCTTCGGCCTTCAGCACCTTGGTGATGGGTTTGTTGGCATCGAAGACCTGCAGGGCGGCGATGTCCTCCAGCGCGGTCTGGGCGAACATGGGCAGGAACTTGCCGCCCTCGTCCACGGACAGGATCACGGGGATGCCGTTCTCCTCGCAGACCTTCTGGTCATCTTCACCATAGGCCGGAGCCTGGTGGACAACACCGGTGCCGTCGGTAGTGGTGACGTAGTCCGCCGTGACTATCCGCCAGGCGTTTTCGGTGCCCCACTTTTCGGTGTCGGTGTAGATGTTCCACAGCGGTTCGTACCGCAGCCCGGCAAGGTCCTTGCCCAGGTGCACGGCGCTGACGGAGGCGCGGGCGGCCTCGGCGTCGTCGTACCCCAGGTCCTTGGCGTAGGAACCGACGAGGTCCTCGGCCAGGAGGAACCGGCCCTCCCCTGCCTGCGTGCCGTTCGGGCCAGCGGGCACGACGGCGTAGCGGACCTCGGGTCCGACGGCGAGGGCCATGTTGGTGGGCAGGGTCCACGGCGTGGTGGTCCACGCGATGGCTTTGACGCCCTCGAGTTCGGCGGAGAGTACGTTGTCTCCGGCGACCAGCGGGAACGTGACAGTGACCGTCTGGTCCTGGCGCATCTTGTAGACGTCGTCGTCCATGCGCAGCTCATGGTTGGACAGCGGCGTCTCGTCCTTCCAGCAGTACGGAAGCACGCGGAAACCGCTGTAGGTCAGGCCCTTTTCATGCAGGGTCTTGAACGCCCAGATGACCGACTCCATGTACTCGACGTTGAGCGTCTTGTAGTCGTTTTCGAAGTCCACCCAGCGGGCCTGGCGGGTGACGTAGTCCTGCCACTCGCCGGAGTACTTCATCACCGAGGCACGGCAGGCATCGTTGAACTTGTCGATGCCCATCTTCTCGATCTGGACTTTGTCGCTCATGCCCAGCTGCTTCATGGCTTCGAGCTCGGCGGGCAGTCCGTGGGTGTCCCAGCCGAAGCGGCG
Organism: Arthrobacter sp. zg-Y40; assembly: GCF_020731535.1. Lineage (NCBI taxonomy): Bacteria > Bacillati > Actinomycetota > Actinomycetes > Micrococcales > Micrococcaceae > Arthrobacter > Arthrobacter sp. zg-Y40. The sequence goes on along the minus strand of NZ_JAJFZS010000008.1, from coordinate 60,311 downwards.
CTCCACGCGGCGGCCGCGCTGCGTCTGGTAGCGGGCAACCAGGTCCTTGACGTAGCCGGTCAGCAGGTGGCCGTAGTGCGGCAGGCCGTTGGCGAAGGGCGGGCCGTCGTAGAAGACAAACTCGTTGTCGCCGTCGCGGCCGGCGGGGCGGGCATCGATGGAGGCCTGGAAAGTGCCGTCCTGGTCCCAGTACTTCAGAACGCGTTCTTCGAGTTCGGGGAACCGGGGCGAGGAGGGGACGGCAGCGCCGTCGCCGGTGCTGGCTTTGGGGTATACAGAAGGCATTTTCGACATCCTGGTAGCGGCAAGTAAATCTGGCTGTGGAATTCAGGATGCGAGGGCGGCGTTTCCGGACCGCCCCGAAGGACGGCGGTAAACCGCGGTACCACCTCGCTTGCCGCCGTGTGCACACCGGCCGTGGCCGGGATACGCGCGACTGCCGCTCGTTGACTGCTGTGACGGGCTTACCCGTCCGGTTCTACTGGGCCTGCCGCCGTACGTTTGGCTGCCTGCTGTTCTTCCGGAAGCTCACCGGTGATGGCCGGGTCAGTGCTGCTTCGCACAAGTTTAGGCCACGCCCGCGCCGGTTGTCGAAGCACTGCCCCTGGCAGGCGAACCGGGCGCGGCGAAAGCCTGCCCACCGAGTCTGCCGCGGGGGCAGGCCTTCGCCCGGTTACTGCCCGGTTATTGCCCGCTTACTGCCCGGTGCGGATGACTTTGTGCTGGGCCGCCTGGGCCAGCGGGCGCAGCACAACCTGGTCCAGGTTCACGTGGTGCGGCAGGTTCAGGGAAAAGGCCATCACTTCGGCGACGTCCTCGGCGGTGAGGGGCTTCTTCACTCCGGCGTACACCTTGTCGGCCGCGGCCGGATCGCCCAGCCGGTTCAGGGAGAACTCCTCGGTCCGCACCATGCCGGGGGCAATCTCGATGACGCGCACGTTGTGCTCGGCTTCCTCCAGCCGCAGGGTCCGGGCGAGCATTTCCTCGCCCGACTTGGCCGCGCAGTAGCCGGCGCCACCCTCGTAGGCAGTGGACGCCGCCGTCGAGGTCAGCAGCAGCACGGAGCCGCGTCCGCTGTCCCGCAGGGCGGGGAGGAAGGCCTGGGTCATCCGCAGGGCCCCGAGGACGTTGACGTTGTACATCCGCTGCCAGTCACTGATGCTTCCGGTGGCCACCGGGTCCAGTCCGAAGGCTCCGCCTGCGTTGTTGATCAGGGCATCCACTCCCCCGTCCGCCAGGACCTCGCTGGCCAGCCGGGCCACGGAGGCGTCATCGGTGACGTCGGCTGCCATGGCGACGGCGCCGGTCTCCTCTGCGAGCGCCTGCAGCCGGTCTGCGCGGCGGGCCACCGCCACCACGTCCCAGCCCGATGCACGCAGCGCCCGCACTGCGGCGGCTCCAATGCCTGAACTTGCTCCGGTTACTACGGCCCGCTTGGGTGTGATCTCAGTCATGGGAGCTACTTTAGCCAGCGTTTGCCTCTTCCCCGTGTTCGTTACGGACCGGTTCGTGGGCCCAGACCGCCGGCGCCTGCCGCATCCGGTCCCAGACGGGGGTAGAGCGGATTCCAGGTCCGGCACGTGCGATGTACCAGTTCGATGAAGCTGACCGGACTGTGCAGGATCATCTCGGCAGTAACCCGTAAGGTGACCAATCCGCCGGAGGTCGAGCAGTTCCAGCGCTGCCGGTCTTTCCGGTATTCCGTCCGCCCGCTGTGGAAGGCGTAGCCGTCAATCTCAACGATCAGCCATCCGTCAATGAGGAAGTCCACGCGGCCTACTCCGGGCAGCAGCACCTCCTCCTGCGGGCGGAAACCGGCGGCAAGGAGGTGGAACCGGGCACAGACCTCCAGAGGGGAGGCAGTCGTCCGGCGCACGGTTTCAAGCAGTCGGGCGATTCGCCAGTCCCTCGGTCCTGAAAATTCCTGTTTCAGGGTTTCCAGCCCCACGGCGTTGCAGACCACGGCGGACTCAGCGATCGCCAGGGCTTCCACGCTGGGAAGACAGCGGAACGCGTCGCGGACAATCTCCCGGGGTGCTGCTATCAGCCGGTGGCCCGAGCGGCGCCCACGATGCAGCACTGCGTCCGGGAGGGTGAGTGCCCTGTCGCACCGGAGATGAACCGGGCCGGCCGGTGCCAGCACCCACCAGCCCAAGAGGGAGGCCGCGGAAACGCAGGACAGCGATGCCCCGTTGCAGGCCGCCCCAATCAGGGCCGGATCGGCACCTTCCAATGCCAGGAGGCCCCGACCAACATGCCGAAGCAGCCCGGAACGCACGGCCGCATCCACCTGCCGCTGGGAAAACCCGTTTGCTATGAGGGTGTGTTGCCTGGCCAGACAGTGCCTGGACCTGAGGAATGCCTCGAGTTCCTGCATTCCCCCACCCTCGCAGTTGCACTCATCTTCCGGTCGAGCAGTGAACTGTCAGGTGAGGGAACGGACTGCATCGTGGCCTATTCCTCTGCTCTGGAGGGACAGTGACCAACCCGGCCGGCATCGAAACTGAGCTCTTTCCCGTCCGCCGGCTCAGTCCGCAATTGCGCTCTTCCCCACTCCGGCGGCTTTCCAAACCCCCAGCTGCAGCCGCACCTGCTCACTTTTCCCCGCACCTGGCAGCTTCCCTACCTGAACTTCCCACGCTCCGGGACTGCTGTTACTGATGGGGTCACAGCAGCCACATCCGTATCGAAGCGTGGGAAATTCCAGGCACGCGATCGGGCTGGAACCATCCTGGGTACAAGCCGGACTCTATCTCCACATCTCCCAACTTCCAGCCGGCTCTCTACCCGTCCTCCCCCACTCCCGGCCGTCTCCCTGCCGAAGTTCCCCTCTGCCGGCAGCCTCCCGCAGCCGCACCCTGGTCCTTGTCCCTTCTCCCGACAGCTTCCCTAACTGAACTTCCCACGCTCTGGGACTCCTGTGACTGATGGGGTCCCAACAGCCACATCCGTACCGAAGCGTGGGAAATTCCAGGGCCCTCGGCCGGGAACGCCTTGGCAACAAGCCTGCCCTGGGGCTCCGGCACCGCTAGGGCCCGGCATGGGCAACCCTGCCCTGCCCTGCCCTGCCCTGCGAGCCCTACGCCCCCGGACCGGGAACGGCCAGCAGATAGTCCCGCAGCACCACTGCTTCGTTCTCTTTCTCGTTCCGCGCCCCGTACAGCAGCACGGTATCCGGCCGGGACCGGCACTCGAGGTTGAAGTCTGCCACCCCGGGATTGTCCGCAAGTTCGGCCCGGTAGCGCTGCACGAACCCCTCCCAGCGCTCCGGACGGTGGCCGAACCATTTGCGCAGGCCGGTGCTGGGCGCCACGTCCTTCAGCCATTCATCCAGGCTCGCCTTTTCCTTGGACACCCCGCGCGGCCACAGCCTGTCCACCAGGACCCGGAACCCGCCGTCGGGCGGTTCATAGATCCGCCGGATCCGTACGTTCCAGGATGAGGATTCCCTGCTGGCAGCCATACCGGGATGCTACTGCCGGCGAACCCGGTCCCGACAGTGCCGCAGAGCATAGGCCTGCATGGAAGAATGGAAACCATGGCTGAACATATCCCGGGCACAGACACGCCCGACAACGCACCCAAGACCGTTTCCGTCCCCGACAAGCCCGCCCTTGAGGGGCTCGAGTCCAAGCTGAGCCGCCGCTGGCGCGAGGAGGGAACGTACGCGTTTAATCCGGACACCGTCCGGGAGCAGGTCTACTCCATCGACACTCCCCCGCCCACGGCCTCCGGTTCGCTCCACGTGGGACACATGTTCTCCTACACCCAGACCGATGTGATGGCCCGCTACCAGCGCATGACCGGCAAGAACGTGTTCTACCCCATGGGCTGGGATGACAACGGCCTGCCCACCGAGCGGCGCGTGCAGAACTACTACGGCGTGCGCTGCGACCCCACCAAGCCGTACGACGCCGGCTACCGCCCGCCGGCCAAGGCCGCGAAGAACCAGCGGGATTTCGACGTCGTTTCCCGCCGGAACTTCATCGAACTGTGCGAGGAACTGGCTGTGGAGGATGAGAAGGTCTTCGAGGACCTCTTCTCCACCCTGGGCCTGTCCGTGGACTGGAACCGGACCTACCGCACCATCGACGACCACTCACGTGCCGTCAGCCAGCGCGCCTTCCTGGACAACCTGCGGGCCGGCGACGCGTACATGGCCGAAGCCCCCACCCTCTGGGACGTCACGTTCCGCACCGCTGTGGCCCAGGCCGAACTGGAAGACCGCGAGCAGCCCGGCGCCTACCACCGCATCAGCTTCCATGCCCCCGACGGCGAGAAGATCTTCATCGAGACCACGCGTCCCGAACTGCTGCCGGCCTGCGTGGCACTGGTGGCGCACCCCGACGACGAGCGGTACCAGCGCCTGTTCGGCACCACGGTGAAGTCCCCGCTGTTCGACGTCGAGGTTGAGGTGAAGGCGCATCCGCTGGCCAAGCCGGACAAGGGCTCCGGCATCGCCATGATCTGCACCTTCGGCGACCTCACCGACGTGACCTGGTGGCGTGAACTGAACCTGCCCACCCGCGCCGTGATCGGCCGTGACGGCCGCATCCTCGCCGATACTCCGGAGTGGATTGCCACGGAGAAGGCGAAGGAAAACTACGCAGCCCTCGCCACGAAGACGGTCTTCAGCGCCAAAGAGACCGTCGTGGAGATGCTGCGCGAAAGCGGCGACCTCGACGGCGAGCCCAAGAAGATCACCCACCCGGTCAACTTCTTCGAAAAGGGCGACAAGCCCCTCGAAGTGGTCACCAGCCGCCAGTGGTACATCCGCAACGGCGGCCGCGACGAAGAGCGCCGTGAACGCCTGATTGCCCGGGGCAAGGAAATCGACTTCCACCCGGCGTTCATGCGCTCCCGCTACGAGAACTGGATCGAGGGCCTGAACGGCGACTGGCTGGTCTCCCGCCAGCGCTTCTTCGGCGTTCCGGTGCCGGTCTGGTACCCGCTGGACGCGTCCGGCAACCCGGACTATGACCACCCCGTGCTGCCGGCATCAGAGTCCCTGCCGGTGGATCCCGCCGCCGAAGCTGCTCCCGGGTACGAGGAGTCCCAGCGGAACCAGCCCGGCGGGTTCATCGGCGACGCCGACGTCCTGGATACCTGGGCCACTTCCTCGCTGACCCCGCAGATTGTGGGCGGCTGGAGCGTGGAGGAAGACCTGTTTGCCAAGGTCTTCCCGTTCGACCTCCGTCCGCAGGGCCACGACATCATCCGGACCTGGCTGTTCTCCTCCGTAGTGCGCGCGGACGCCCTGAACGCCGCCGCACCCTGGAAGCACGCCGCGATTTCCGGCTGGATCCTGGACCCGGACCGCAAGAAGATGTCCAAGTCCAAGGGCAACGTGGTGGTTCCCACCGATGTGCTCAACGAATACGGCTCCGATGCGGTGCGCTACTGGGCGGCCTCTGCCAAGCTGGGCGCGGACACCGCGTACGAGATTGCGCAGATGAAGATCGGCCGCCGGCTGGCCATCAAGCTGCTCAACGCCTCCAAGTTCGTCCTGAACCTGGGCGCCACGGAGAAGAACGTGGCGCTGGATGACGCCTCGGTGATCACCAACGCACTGGACCTGGCACTGCTTGCCCAGCTGACCGACGTCGTCAACGCGGCCACCAGCGCCTTTGAACGCTACGATTACGCCAAGGCACTGCAGCTGACGGAGTCCTTCTTCTGGTCCTTCACCGATGACTACGTGGAGCTGATCAAGGACCGCGCCTACGGAGCCGCAGGAGACGCGGAGCAGGCCTCGGTGCTGGCCACCCTGGCCACCACCCTGGATTCGCTGCTGCGCCTGTTCGCACCGTTCCTGCCCTTCGCCACCGAAGAGGTCTGGGGCTGGTGGCGCGCCGGCTCGGTGCACCGGGCACCGTGGCCGAACGTGGACGGCCTGTCCACGGCCGTGGCAGACGCCGACGCCGGGATCCTGGGAACGGTCGCCGCTGCCCTGGGCGGCATCCGCAAGGCCAAGTCCGAAGCCAAGGTCAAGCAGCGCACCGAGGTCCTCAAGGCCACGGTAACGGCTCCGGAAGGGGCCGTGGCGCGGCTGCGTGCCGGCTCCGCCGATCTGAAGGCCGCCGGCAATGTCCGCGAACTGAACCTGTCCGTCGGCGAGGGCGAGCTGACCGTCTCCGACGTCGAACTGGCACCGCCCGCGGAGTAGCAGGTACGCAAAAGGCCCGGCCGGAAATATCCGGCCGGGCCTTTTAACGTGTCAGCCGAATTGACGTGTCAGTCGAAGCGGGGGTTTTCGGTACGGCTGCGCTTGAGTTCAAAGAAGGCCGGGTTCGAGGCCAGCATCACGGCGCCGTCGAACATGGTGCCGGCTTCCTCGCCGCGCGGAATGCGCGTCAGGACCGGGCCGAAGAACGCGGTGCCGTTGAAGGCCACTACGGGGGTGCCGACGTCGTCGCCCACCTTCTCGATGCCTTCCTTGTGGGAGGCACGCAGCTGGGCGTCGTATTCGTCCGTATCGGCGAAGCGCGCCAGCTCGGCAGGCAAACCTACTTCGTCCAGGGACTCGCGGATCACGGCGGGGAAGTCATCGTTGCCGCCGTCGTGGATGCGGGTGCCCATGGCGTCATAGAGCTTCTTGACGTACTCGTCGCCGTGCAGTTCCTGTGCGGCAATGATCACGCGGACCGGGCCCCAGCCGCTGTCCATGCGCTGCCGGTATTCCTCGGGCAGGTCGCGGCCCTCGTTGAGGACGGACAGACTCATCACGTGCCACTTGGTGGTTACGTCCCGGACCTGCTCCACCTCGCCCATCCAGCGGGAGGTGACCCAGGCAAACGGGCACATGGGATCAAACCAGAAATCGGCAGTGGACGCAGAACGGTCAGCACTCATGCGGGTCTCCTTCAAAGGTCGTCGACGGCGTTGGATGCCGCGGTCAGTACCGTGTGCAACCGCACTCTAGGCAGATTTGTTCCTGCGCTTGGTAGCGACCGCGTGGGAGATCAGCGTGGGCTCCGCCTTGTTCTCGACGGTATCCGCCGTGATAACCACGGTGGCAACGTCGTCCCGGCTGGGCAGGTCGAACATCACCGGCAGCAGGACTTCCTCCAGGATGGCACGCAGGCCGCGTGCGCCGGTGCCGCGGGCCAGGGCCTGGTCCGCAATGGCATCCAGGGCGCCCTGCTCGAAGGTCAGTTCGACGCCGTCGAGCTGGAACATCTTCTGGAACTGCTTGACCAGGGCGTTCTTCGGCTCGGTGAGGATCCGGATCAGTGCCGTGCGGTCCAGGTTGGACACCGTGGTGATCACCGGCAGGCGGCCGATGAACTCCGGGATCAGCCCGAATTTCAGCAGGTCTTCGGGCATTACCTCGGCGTAGGAGTCGGTGCCCTTGGTGGTTTCGATCAGGGGCGCGCCAAAGCCGATGCCCTTGCGGCCGGACCGGGAACCGATGATTTCCTCGAGTCCGGCGAAGGCACCGGCCACGATGAAGAGGACGTTGGTGGTGTCGATCTGGATGAATTCCTGGTGCGGGTGCTTGCGTCCGCCCTGCGGCGGCACGGAGGCCACGGTGCCCTCCAGGATTTTCAGCAGCGCCTGCTGCACACCCTCGCCGGAAACGTCGCGGGTGATGGAAGGGTTCTCGCTCTTGCGTGAAATCTTGTCGATCTCGTCAATGTAGATGATGCCCTGCTCGGCCTTCTTGACGTCGTAGTCAGCGGCCTGGATGAGCTTGAGCAGGATGTTCTCGACGTCTTCGCCCACGTAGCCTGCCTCGGTCAGGGCGGTGGCATCGGCGACGGCGAACGGTACGTTCAGCCGGCGGGCCAGGGTCTGCGCGAGGTAGGTCTTGCCGCAGCCGGTGGGGCCGATCAGCAGGATGTTGGACTTGCCGATCTCCACCTCGTCCGCAGCGACGGCGTCCGAGAGGTTGCCGGTGCTGCGGGTGGCGTGGCCGGACTGGATGCGCTTGTAGTGGTTGTAGACGGCGACGGCGAGGGAACGCTTGGCCGGTTCCTGGCCGATGACGTATTCCTGCAGCGAGTCGAAGATCTCCCGCGGTTTGGGCAGCTCGAAGGTACCGAGATCGGCTACCTCGGAGAGCTCCTCTTCAATGATCTCGTTGCATAGATCAATGCATTCGTCGCAGATGTACACGCCGGGGCCTGCAATGAGCTTCCGCACCTGCTTCTGGCTCTTTCCGCAGAAAGAGCACTTGAGCAGATCCGTGCTCTCACCAATGCGAGCCATAGTTCAGTCCCCTTAGATGGTCCTTCAAAAAGCGGTTCCGCAGCACAAGCCAGCCAACCATGTTCCACTCTAGGACACTTGGCAGAGCTATTCAGCAACCGAGCGGCCCGTGGTGCGAAATAACGCACCACGGGCCGCCCGGATCCGGCTACATCTTGTTGATGGCCGGCGTCTTGATCTTGCGGGAATCCAGTACCTGGTCGATCAGGCCGTATTCCAGTGCGGCATCGGCGGTCAGGATCTTGTCCCGCTCGATGTCGGTGTTCACCTGCTCGGAGGTGCGGTTGGAGTGCAGCGCCAATGTGTCTTCCAGCCACGTGCGCATCCGCATGACCTCGGCGGCCTGGATTTCCAGGTCAGAGGCCTGCCCGCCCTGTCCGCCGGACAGCGAAGGCTGGTGGATCAGCACGCGGGCGTTCGGCAGTGCCAGGCGCTTGCCCGGCGTACCGGCGGCGAGCAGCACGGCTGCGGCGCTGGCTGCCTGGCCCAGGCAAACGGTCTGGATCTCCGGGCGGATGTACTGCATGGTGTCGTAGATGGCCGTCATGGCCGTGAACGAACCGCCCGGGGAGTTGATGTACAGGGTGATGTCGCGGTCCGGGTCCGTGGACTCAAGCACGAGCAGCTGGGCCATGATGTCATCCGCGGAAGCGTCGTCCACCTGTACACCCAGGAAGATAATGCGGTCTTCGAAAAGCTTGGTGTACGGGTCCTGGCGCTTGAAACCGTAGGGCGTACGCTCCTCGAACTGCGGCAGGACGTAGCGGCTGGTGGGCATCTGCGGTGCTGCGGCGGAGCCGGCGGTGCCGAAGTTATGGTTCATGAATTACTCCTGAAGTATGCAAATGGAGGAATGGCAGGATGCGGACCCTAGTCCTCGTCCTTGCCCTCTGCCTGGTCCTGGTTGGTTCCGCCGCCTCCGGTGACTCCGCCGGCGTGGGCGGAAATCTTGTCGAAGAAGCCGTATTCCAGGGCTTCCTGCGCGGTGAACCACTTGTCGCGGTCATTGTCCCGGAGGATGGTTTCAACGCTCTGGCCGGTCTGCTCTGCGGTCAGCTCGGCCATAACGCGCTTCATGTTCAGGATCAGCTCGGCCTGGATCTTGATATCCGAAGCCGTGCCGCCGATGCCGCCGGAGGGCTGGTGCATCAGGATGCGGGCGTGCGGGGTGGCGTAGCGCTTGCCCTTGGTGCCCGAGGACAGCAGGAACTGTCCCATGGATGCGGCCAGGCCGGTTGCCACGGTTACCACGTCATTCGGGATGAACTGCATGGTGTCGTAGATGGCCATGCCGGCCGTCACCGAACCGCCGGGCGAGTTAATGTAAAGGTAGATGTCCTTCTCGGGATCTTCGGCCGAGAGCAGCAGAAGCTGGGAGCAGATCGCGTTGGCATTCTCGTCCCGGACTTCCGAGCCCAACCAGATGATCCGCTCTTTGAGCAGGCGGTTGTAGATGTAGTCGTCCCGGCCGGCCGGGTCCACCGTTGCCATAGTGGGTGTGTTCGGTGCAGTTGCCATGAGTGACCTCTCGCTCTGGCAGGAACCAGGTGCCGGCTGTGCCGGCTGCTCCTGCCGTTTGTCTCTCCTAGGACACTAGCCTGTCAGCGCCGTGCCCGGCTTCCGTTTGGCAGGCTGTTCGCTGACGGCGCACGATGTGGATCACAGGGTCCGGTGGCGCCCGTGACGCCTCCGCGGCAGGCTGAAGCCCCGCCTTAACACACTGTCTTAAACGCACCGCGCCGCCGGCCCTTTCGGACCGGCGGCGCGGTGTGTATCGCTTCGAACCTTCGAAGGCTAGGCCTTGTCTTCGTTCTGCTCTTCGGTTTCTGCTGCTGCTTCAGCCTCTTCGCCGGCGGGGCGGACGAATTCGGTGAGGTCGATCTCGGCACCGGTGGTGTCGGTGACCTTGGCCAGCTCCAGGACCTTGGCCAGGGCCTTGCGGCGGCGGACTTCACCAACCATCATCGGCACCTGTCCGCTCTGGTCGATCAGCTGGGCGAACTGGTTCGGATCCATGCCGTACTGGCCGGCGCTGGAAACGATGTAGTCGATCAGCTCGTTCTGGTTGACGCCTACTTCTTCCTTCTCCGCCACGGCGTCGAGGATGATTTCGTTCTTGAAGGCCGCCTCGGTGTTGGCGCGGACTTCGGCGCGGTGCTCTTCGGTGTCGTGGTCGGCACCCGAGGCCTGGGCGCTCTCGGAGTTGAAGTGCTGCTCGATCTGCTCTTCGATGACGGATTCCGGAACCGGAACCTCAACGAGCTCCAGCAGCTTCTCCAGCACCTTGTCGCGGGCCTCGACGCCCTGCTCCATGAGCTTGGACTCGGCGGCGCGCTTGACCAGGTCCTCGCGCAGCTCGGCGATGGTGTCGAATTCACTGGCCAGCTGGGCGAAGTCGTCATTGGCTTCCGGAAGCTCGCGCTCCTTGACGGCCTTGACCGTCACGGTGACCTCGGCGTCGGCGCCTGCGTGCTCGCCGCCGGCCAGCTTCGTGTTGAAGGTGGCGGATTCGCCGGTGCTCAGGCCGGTGACGGCCTCGTCCATGCCCTCGAGCATGGTGCCGGCGCCCACCTGGTAGGACAGGTCTGCTGCGGAGTCGACCTCTTCACCGTCAACCTTGGCGACGAGGTCCATGGTCAGGAAGTCGTCGGCTACGGCCGGACGGTCCACGGACTTCAGCGTGCCGAAACGGCCGCGCAGTTCGTCCAGGGCCTTGTCGACGTCGGCGTCGGAAGCTTCGGCAGGCTCAACCGTGACCTCGAGGCCGGCGTAGTCCGGGAGCTCGATTTCCGGGCGGATGTCCAGCTCGACAGTGAAGACCAGCTGGCCCTCGTCGGAGGCGGGGTCCGGAACTTCGGTGATCTCAACCTCGGGGCGGCTCAGGGGGCTGATGCCGGTTTCCTGTACTGCTTCTGCGTAGAAGCCGTTCAGTCCGTCATTGATAGCCGTCTCGAGGACGTAGCCGCGGCCTACGCGCTGGTCGATGATGCGGTTGGGAACCTTGCCCTTGCGGAAGCCCGGGACCTGCACCTGGGTGGCGATGGTCTTGTAGGCCTCGTCGATGCTCGGCTTCAGTTCCTCGAACGGAACTTCAACGTTGAGCTTTACCCGCGTGGGTGTGAGGTTTTCTACGGCGCTCTTCACAGCGTAAGTTCTCCTGAGGGTTCTGGGATTGGTCTGCACCATGGTTATACAGAGTCGGGGTGACAGGATTTGAACCTGCGACTTCCTGCTCCCAAAGCAGGCGCTCTTCCAAGCTGAGCTACACCCCGTCAGTGCACCTGACAGCCTACCTGCCCGAAAGCGGGTATGACGAATTCCGCAGCTGTCGGTTCCGGTGCTGGTCCGGTGTTGGTCCGGTGCAAGGCCCGGTGCAAGGCCCGGTTCGGGACCGGCCCGGCCCTTGACCGGCAACACTGTTCCGCACCGATTACTCAGGGCAGGTTTTCCCGTGCTAAGGTAAAACCTGCCTTACGGCGCCGGGGATGTAGCTCAATGGTAGAGCCTCAGTCTTCCAAACTGATTACGCGGGTTCGATTCCCGTCATCCCCTCCACCTTAGAAGGGCCTTTTCCACAGGGAAAGGCCCTTCTTACGTTAATGCCGCACCCAGCCCCTAGTCCGCCTGGCAGACCGGGCACCAATACAGTTTCCGGGCGCCCATTTGGGTCCCCGCCACTGCGGTGCCGCACCGCCGGCACGGCAGTCCGGTCCGCTTGTACACGTAGTGCGCCTCGGCCACCGGGACGGGCTCGGCCGGGTCTGCCCGGTCCTGCGGTTCGGTAGTGATGATCCGGCCCTGCCGCACGCCGTCGTTCATCAGGGCCACGACGTCGGCCCACAGGGCTTCCGCCTCGGCAACAGTCACATCCCGGCCGAGGCGCCAGGGCGAAATCCTCTGCCGGAACAGCACTTCCGCCCGGTAAACGTTGCCCACCCCGGCCAGGATCTCCTGGTTCATCAGGAGCAGCCCCACGGGTGAGCCCTTGCCGCGCACACGCCGCACGAATTCCTGGACCGATGCGGACGCAGAGGCGTCCGGTCCCAGCGGATCCGGCCCCAGGCGCGCCAGGACAGCAGCACGTTCCGAGCCCGTGATGACCTCGCACGCCGTCGGTCCGCGCAGGTCCGCCCAGCCGTGCTCCGACACCAGCCGCACCCGCACCGCACCCTTGGGCTCGGGCGGGCCGGCGTACCCGGCGCCGTCGTCGTCACCGGCGACTTCCCGCTCCCCCACCCGGCGGGGCGCGCCGATGCTGGAAGCACCGGCAAAAGTTTCATCACCGCCGAAATCGAAGGCACCGTACAGGCCAAGGTGGATGCGCAGGTAAAGGTCATGGTCGAAGCGCAGGAACAACTGCTTGCCGTGTGCTTCAGCAGTTTCCAGGACATGGCCGTCAAGCCGGGCGGCTCCGGCGGCGAAACGCCCCTGCGGGCTGCTGACCGCCAGCCGCGCGCCGGCAAAGGCGGAGGAGAACTGCCGGGCCAGCCGGTGGATGGAGTGCCCTTCGGGCATCAGGCGGTGGTGCCGGTGGCTTCGTAGCGCGCGATCTGGCCGATCCGGCGCACGTGGCGTTCGTCTCCGCTGAACGGCTCGGCGAGGAAGGCGTCGATGATTTCCGCGGCTTCGTCCACGGTGTGCTGCCGCCCGCCCACCGCCACCACGTTGGCGTCGTTATGCTGGCGGGCCAGCCTGGCCGTATCCAGGTTCCAGGCCAGCGCGGCCCGGATGCCGCGGACTTTGTTGGCGGCAATCTGCTCACCGTTGCCGGAACCGCCAAGGACAATGCCCAAGGCATCGACGCCGGCCTTCCAGTCATCCGCCACCGCCTGTGCGGCGTTGATGCAGAAGGCTGGGTAGTCATCGTTGGCGTCGTATTCCTGCGGACCGTGGTCCACCACGTCGTAGCCGCTCTCCCGCAGGTGTCCAATCAGGTGGGAACTGAGTTCCATGCCCGCGTGGTCGGTTGCAATGTGCACGCGCATTCTAGGTAAGTCCATTCGGTGTTGGGGCCAGATGACACTTCCAGCGTAGCTTCAGCCTCTGCAGGGGCTGAAAAATCGTGAAAACATGCTAAGGCGCCTAACCCCGGCACATGGGCTGTCGATAGTGAGAGTAGGACTGTATCGCCAACGGCATGTCGGACACTCCATCCCAGGCACGTTGAGACTGCCGTCCGCAGCCATTGTTTGCGCCCATCAGGTCTCGCTCTACAAGGATTTCCCATTGAAAAGTGCAAAATTGGCCGTATTGGCCGTGCTCGCCGCGTCGCTGACCGCCGGCGGGCTCCCCGCCCAGGAACCCACCCCTGAGCCCAGTACGAGCGTGTCGCCCTTTGCGCAGACGTATGACGGGCACGGAGAACCGGAGGGCGGGCTTACTGTCCCGGCGGAAACGGCGCCGGCCGAAACTGCACCGCAGCCCACGGCCCCCGCCCCAAGTCTTTCACCGGCTCCGGCAGGCGAAACTCCGGCCGAAGCGCCCGATGAAACGTCCGAAGAAGTGCCTGACGCGGGCACAGGCACGGAGGAGGAAGACGACTACGACCCCGTAGTGGGCAATGGCTTCCCCGTGCCCGGCCCAAACACGCCGACGATTACCATGGACGACGGCTCTGTTCAATCCGTGGTGCATTCCGACCCCTCTTCGGCAACCCAGACGGCCACCTCGAAGGCCCGTTCCCTCAACGGTGCAGCTGCTACGGGCAGCGGCATTGAGGTGCACCTGCTGATCACCACGCTGGCGGACAACAGCAATGTTCCCGGGGAAAGGGGGGCAAGGGATTCAGTAGAGGCCGCCAGCAAGTATTGGAGTTCCATCTCCGGCAACGGCATCTCCATGAAGATCACTTATACGGGCTATCACCGCAGTTCGGCCCGCTCAACGGATGACTACGCCAAAATGATGAACACCGTGAGCAGCGAAGTCGGTTGGAGGGACCGCGCCAATACCGTCCTGCTCGTCTATGTGGGTACAGACGACCTGATGAGCGGCGGCTATGGCGGCATTCTCGGCGGCGGCTGGACCGCGGGCAGTAACGGCGGACGCATCCTCATGCCCACGCCGTCGGCCTTCTCCAACAACGTGGTCAGCCACGAGTTGGGCCACGTGCTGGGATTCATGCATGCCAACAGCCTCCAGTGCCCCAACGGGCAGTCTGATTCCGCACGCAGCGGCTCAGGCTGGGGCGGCGGCTGCAGTTCCCGCGAATACGGCGACACCACCGACCTGATGGGCAGCGCCCAGTTCAATATCCCGATGATCAGCGCCTACTACTGGGACATGGGTGGATTGGGCTATGGCAACGAAATCGCGAAAGCTGCCCCGCTTGGGAACGGGGCCCAATCCTTCACGCTGCGCCCCTGGGCGGGCGAGGCAGCAAATCGCGCCGTCCGGTTTACCGATCCCGGCAACAACGAAACCTATTACCTGGAGCTGAGGCAGCCGATAGGCTACGACACCCATCTTGGCGCCGGCCCGGCGGGAAACCGCGGGGTGAAGATCACTAAGGCCGATGTGGCGCCCTGGGGGGTTTCCTCGCTGGTGATACCACCATCAACCAGGCCGTTCGCAGGGGTATATAACGCGAACCACACCTGGCAGACGGGCCAGACTTTTACGACCACCTCCGGCACCAGCGTCCACATCGACTGGATGGACGGCAACGGGGCTGGAGTAACCATCAGCGGCGGTAGCGCCGCCCGTGCTTCGCGCGACATCGGCGCGGCAGCTAAGGCGCACCCCGAACTGGGGAGCGCCCTGACCGGGGTCGTGGGTGGCCTTGCCCAGGGCGGTTATGCACAGACCTTCCAAAACGGCATTGTCTACTGGTCGCCCTCCACCGCGGCCAGCGTGGTGCGTGGCGGGAACCGGTCGGTCTACGCAAGTCAGGGATTTGAAAACGGCCGGTTGGGCTATCCGCTCGGCGACGAATACGGCACCGCCGGCGGCGGCGCCCAAAGGTTCCAGGGCGGCTGGATCTTCTGGTCGGCAGCCACAGGTTCACGCATGATGTTCGGTTCCATCGCCACCAACTATGTCGGGTGGGGCGGTCCCGGGGGCCAGCTCGGTTTCCCCACGAGCGAGGAAACGGCGCTGCCCACCGGCGGCGGCGCCGTCCAATATTTCCAGCGCGGCGCCATCTACTGGAGCCCGGCGAGCGGAACGGCAATTTCAGCCGGCGCAATCCGCAATGCCTACGTGGACCAAGGCCTGGAAAAGGGGCGCCTCGGCTACCCAACTTCAAACGAGTACGCAGCCGGCGACGGCGTGGTCCAGGATTACCAGGGCGGGCGCATTGCTTGGTCCCCGTCTACGGGCAACCAGTACCTTTTCGGTGCCATCGGCAACAGATTCGCGGCCCTTGGCGGTCCGGCGGGCAGCGGGCTGGGCTTCCCCGTGTCGGGTGAATCAGCGACGGACGGCGGCCGCGGAGTGATACAGGTGTTCCAGCGCGGAACCATCTACTGGTCCGCAGGCAGCGGCGCCTCGTCGGTCCGCGACGGCGCAGCTATGGACGCCTTCAAGGCAGCCAACACGATCTCCGGCCGCCTGGGATACCCAGTGTCCGAGCAGTACGAAGCGGCCGGGGGCTGGATGCAGGACTTCCAGGGCGGGCGAATTATCCGCAGCGAAGCGACCGGCAGCCACTACCTCTACGGATCCATCGGCATTACGTATCTGGGTTGGAGCGGGCCCAAGGGCCAGCTCGGTTTCCCTGTCGGTGAAGAGACCGCCCTTAAAACCGGTTCCGGGGCTGTGCAGCAGTTCCAGAACGGAGCCATTTACTGGAGCCCGACTTCCGGGACTTATGTTTCCGGCGGTGCAATCCGGCAGGCATACGGCCGGCAGGGCTACGAAACAGGCCGTCTCGGCTACCCCACCAGCAATGAATACAATGTGGCGGGCGGCGGAGTAATGCAGGACTATCAGGGTGGGCGGGTCATTTGGTCCGCGAAGCAGGGCTCGCATTTCCTGTTCGGTTCCATCGGAGTCCTTTATCAGACTTGGGGCGGCGCAGGAGGGCAACTCGGTTTCCCCACCGGCGAGGAAACGGCACTGAAAATCGGTTCGGGTGCTGTACAGACTTTCGAGAAGGGCGCCATTTACTGGAGCCCGGCTTCCGGGACCTTTGTTTCAGCCGGTGCGATCCGCCAGGCCTATGGAGCCCAGGGTTACGAAACCGGCCGGCTCGGCTACCCCACCAGCAATGAGTACGCGGCAGGTTCGGGCTATCTCCAGGACTATCAGGGCGGCTGGATCTCATGGTCACCTGCGACGGGAAACCAGTATCTGTTCGGTGCCATTGCTGACATGTACCGCGCCCTCGGCGGCCCCGTCAGCTATCTGGGGTTCCCGGTGGGCCCGGAACGGGCACTCGGCGGATCCACCTACGCACAGGAATTCCAGGGAGGCAACATCACCTGGACCCCTGGCGGCGCCAAGGTGACCCGATACTGAAACATGCTATTCCCGGCGTTTGCCGGTAAAAGCCCCAGAACGGCGGATTGCTGCACAGCAATCCGCCGTTCTGCGCTTGGCAGGTTGCTTAGCAGTGAGATGATGTTTAGAAGATCAACAGTGTCCGGCTATTCCCACGCAATCCGTTGAAATTGCCGGCCTCCTTTTCCGTTCGAAAGGCCTTACCTTGCCAGGTATGAATCTCACGCGCTCCGAAGCCCGTGAACGTGCAGAACTCATCAGCGTAGAGTCCTATGACGTCACCCTTGACCTGACCCGCGGTGACGAGGTGTTCGGCAGCACCACCGTTGTGCGGTTCACAGCCCGCCCGGGCACCTCGACCTTCATTGACGCCGTAACGGACACGGTCCGCCGGGTCACCCTCAACGGGGTGGACCTGGACCCGGCAGAGGTATCCGACGGCGTACGTATCTCGCTGCCGAACCTGGCCGAGTCGAACGAGCTGGTTGTGGATGCCGACGCGCGCTACATGAACACCGGCGAAGGCCTCCACCGGTTCGTGGACCCGGTGGACAACGAGGTTTACCTCTACTCACAGTTCGAGGTGCCCGACTCCCGGCGCATGTTCGCCGTATTCGAGCAGCCCGACCTCAAGGCAACGTTCCGCTTCACCGTGACGGCGCCGTCGCACTGGGACGTTATCTCCAACTCCCCCACCCCGGAACCCCTGGCGGCCGGAGACCTCACCGATGCCACGCCGAGCTCCACGTGGTCCTTTGCCCCCACGCCGCGGATTTCCTCCTACATCACCGCCCTGATCGCCGGACCGTACCAGTCCGTGCGCAGCGAACTCACAAGCTCGGACGGCCGCACCATTCCCCTGGGCGTTTTCGCACGCCGCTCCCTGATGCAGTACATGGATGCCGAGAACATCTTCGAGCTGACCCGGCAGGGCTTTGCATTCTACGAAGAGCAGTTCGGCGCCCCGTACCCCTTCGAGAAGTACGACCAGCTCTTTGTGCCGGAGTTCAATGCCGGCGCCATGGAAAATGCCGGCGCAGTCACCTTCCTGGAGAGCTACGTCTTCCGCTCCCGGGTGACCGAAGCCACCGTGGAACGCCGTGCCGTCACCGTCCTGCACGAACTGGCGCACATGTGGTTCGGTGATCTGGTCACTATGCGCTGGTGGAACGACCTGTGGCTCAACGAGTCCTTCGCCGAGTTCATGTCCACCCTCGCCGCCGCCGAAGCAACCGAATTCAAGCAGGCCTGGACCACCTTCGCCTCGCTGGAGAAGGCGTGGGCGTACCGCCAGGACCAGCTGCCCACCACTCACCCCATCGTCGCCGAGATCCGCGACCTGGAAGACGTGCAGGTCAACTTCGACGGCATCACCTATGCCAAGGGCGCCTCGGTGCTGAAGCAGCTGGTGGCTTGGGTGGGCCAGGACAAGTTCATGGCCGGGGTGCGCGAATACTTCGGCAAGCATGCTTGGCAGAACACCGAACTCTCCGATCTGCTGTCCGAACTGGAAGCAGCCAGCGGCCGGGACTTGAAGGACTGGTCCGCCAAGTGGCTGGAGACCGCCGGGGTGAACACCCTGCGTCCGGACTTCGAAACGGACGAGGACGGCACCATCACCTCCTTCGCCGTGCTGCAGAGCGCCATCGAGGACTACCCGGTCCTGCGGCCGCACCGCCTGGCCATCGGCTTCTACAATCCGGATGAGGACGGCCTGCTGCAGCGCACCCACCGTGTGGAACTGGACGTCGACGGCGAACGCACCGAGGTGCCCGAGCTGGCCGGACAGTCCCGCCCGGCCCTGCTGCTGCTCAATGACGACGACCTCGCCTACGCCAAGATCCGGCTCGACGACGTCTCCCAGCGCACCGCCACGCGGAGCCTGCGCGACATTGCCGATTCCCTTCCCCGGACCCTGGTCTGGGCAGCGGCATGGGATGCGGCGCGCGACGCCGAGGTTCCGGCCCGCAACTATGTGGAACTGGTCCTGCAGAACATTGCGTCCGAGTCCGATTCCACCGTGGTGCAGGTCCTCTTGCGGCAGCTGGCCACCACGCTGGCCTTCTACGTGAATCCCGAGGACCGCGACCCCATGACCGTGGCTGCCGCGGAAAGCCTGTGGGAACTGGCCTCCGCTGCGGAACCCGGCTCGGATTCGCAGCTGCAGTTCGTCAAGGCCTTCGCCGCCCATGCCTCCTCGGATGAGCACCTGGATGCCCTGGCGGACCTGGTGTCCGGCAACGCCTCCCTCGAGGGTCTGTCCATCGACGCCGACCTGCGCTGGGAGCTGCTGACCGGACTGGTTGCCGGCGGCCGGATGGGCGAGGCAGAGATCGCTGCCGAGCTTGAGCGCGATGCCACGGCAACAGGCGCCCTGGCTGCGGCCATGGCCCGCGCCGCAATCCCCACCGCCGAAGCCAAGGCAGCCGCTTGGGAAGCGATTGTTGAGCGGTCGGACATGCCCAACGCCGCCCAGCGATCCGCCATCGCCGGGTTCATGCGGGTGCACAACACGGACCTGCTGGAACCGTACGCGCAGAAGTACTTCGACTCGATCCGCGATGTCTGGGCAGGCCGCACCCATGAGATCGGCCAGCAGATCGCCGTTGGTCTGTATCCAGCGCGGCTGGCCCGTCAGGACACAGTGGACCGGACCGACGCGTTCCTGGCCGAGCTGGGCGACGACGCGCCGTCCCTCCGCCGGCTGGTGCTGGAAAACCGCGACGGCGTGGTGCGCGCCCTGAAGGCGCAGGCGGCGGACCGCTAGCCGTTTCTGCCGCGGTTCCCCCTCCTGCGGGCAGCGCGCACGGTACCTTGGAGAGCGTGAATCTCTCTGAGCACCGCTACACGCTGGATCTGGAATGGACGGGGAACCGCGGCGGCGGTACCGCCGGTTACCGCAGCTACGGCCGCGACCACATCATCCGGGCCGCCGGACTCCCGGACCTGCCGGGCACCGCTGATCCCACGTTCCACGGAGACAAGGACCGGTGGAACCCCGAGCAGCTCCTGCTTGCTGCACTGGCCCAGTGCCACATGCTCTCCTATCTGCATGTCGCGGGCCGGAATGGACTGCGCGTTACCGCCTATGCCGACTCCCCCGAGGGAACCCTCCGGTTGAACCGGGACGGCAGCGGGGAATTCACTTCGGTCATCCTGCGCCCGCGGGTCACCCTGGCGCCGCCGGCCGGAGCCGACGCCGTCGAACGGGCCACCGGCCCCATGCATGCCGAAGCGAACCGCCTGTGCTTCATCGCCCGAAGCGTGAACTTCCCGGTGGACCACCAGCCCGTGACGCTGCCGGGAAGCTAAGTGCGGCCTTCCGGCCCCGCGCCCGGGTAGCCTTAACCGGAAACGTTCCCTGTTCCGCTAAAGCGAAGGATGTTCAACAGCCCGTGGTTTCAGCTTCCGAAATAGACCTTTCCTCCGTGACCGTCGGCGACTTCGACTGGTCCGGCCTGATTGAAGCCGCGGTAATAGTCGTGGCCGCCTCCGTGGTCTGGTTCTTTGCCCGTTTCGTCATCAACCGCCTGGTCTCCCGCGCCCAGAAAGGCTATTCGCTCTTCCATTCCTCCAGGCTCAAATGGGCGCAGCCGGTCATGCGCAATCTGGATAAGAAGCGCCGCGCCCAGCGGGCGGACACCATCGGGGCCCTGCTGCGCAGCGCCGTGAACGTGTCCATCTGGACCGTGGCGATCATCATGGTGCTGGATGCCGTGGGCATCAACATCGCACCGCTGCTGGCCAGCGTCGGTATCGTGGGTATCGCCCTGGGCTTCGGTGCCCGCGAGCTGATCCGCGACGCGCTGGCCGGGTTCTTCATCACCATCGAGGACCAGTACGGGATCGGCGACGTCATCGAGGTGGGTGACACGGTGGGAACGGTGCATTCCGTTGGTATCCGCATTACCCGGATCACCGATGAGCGCGGAGTGATCTGGTACATCCGCAACGGCGAAATCGCGAAGATCGGCAACCGCTCCCAGGGCAGCTACACCGGCGACGTGGAGGCAGCACCGGAGCCCGAACCCGGCACCGCCGGAGCAATCAACGACGGAATGGCTAAAAGTGAGTGATCCAACCCCGGACCCGGCGCCGGGCTTTTCCCTGCCGCTGCAGCCAACCGGCCAGCAGCCGTTCACCTCACCGCAGTACAACTTCTACGAGGCCGTGGGCGGCCACGAGACGTTCGTGAAACTGGTGGACGTATTTTACGAAGGTGTTGCCGAAGATCCGCTGATGCGGCCCATGTACCCCGAAGAGGACCTCGGGCCGGCCAAAGAACGGCTTTTGCTGTTCCTGGAGCAGTACTGGGGCGGGCCGAAGACCTACGGGGAGCAGCGTGGCCACCCCCGCCTGCGGATGCGGCACATGCCCTTCCTGGTCACCCCCGCAGCCCGGGACGCGTGGCTGCGGCACATGCGCGCCGCCGTCGACGCCTTGGACCTTGCCCCGCTGCATGAAGAAACCCTGTGGGATTACCTGGAGCGGGCAGCCCACTCGATGGTCAACTCCGCCTAGCCCGGTAGGACGCCTAGCCCTACAGGACGGCCGGCATCCGGGTCAGCACGTGCCCCCGGGGCGTGCTGAGCCGCAGCCAGCGGCCGTTGCGGAAAAGCGCGGCGTCGCCGTCCTGCCCCTCCGGTCCGGCAGGCAGGAAGCCGAGCGAGAGCGCGGCGAACGCCGCCCCCGCCGGAACCGGGACCTGTGTTCCGCCCATGGGCTGGGACCAGACCCGGGTGCGTGCGCTGTGCACGACGGCGGCGCCCGGACTTGCCGGCAGCAGCGCCGCCACTTCCCGGATACCGCGGTGGGCGGTCTGCTCCAGCAGCTGGAGCGGAACTGCTCCTGCCGGCTGCCAGCCTGAGCGCGGCGCCGTAATGCCGGCCCACGTCTCCCTTACCGTCACCGGCGGTATCTGCAGCTCCGTCGCGGTACCGGCCATGCGGGCCAGCCTGTCCCCCACCGCGGCCAGCTGCACCGTAACGTCAAGCTCGGCGGGAGCGGCCAACGGCATGGTCCGCAGCCCCAGGACCGTGGGGGTATCCTCCCCCAGGATGCGCGGCCTCAGGACGCAGACGTAGGCGGCCAGCACCCCGCCCACCGCCTGCAGCCGGATCGCGCCGTCGTCGGCAGCCCGGGCACGCACCACAAAGTTCCGGAAGTCGGCGCTGACCTGGGGATCGGCCAACTGCAGTTCGCTGTCCACGTCAGTTGACCTTTCCGGCGGCAGCTGCCGCGGCTGCCCGGAAAGGCACCGGTTCACCCAGCCAGTGCTGCAGCACCAGCCGCTGGCCGTCCGTCAGCGGGGTGGGCCGGCCGGAAGCCGCGTCCACCTGCACCATGGCCGCTTCCGCGTAGGCATAAACCGTGCCGCGGTCCTCGTCTGCCACGCAGAAACCGTAGGACAGGCTCGAGGAGCCAACGCGGGTGACCCAGATGTCCACCCAGACCGGCTCGGTCCTGTGCAGGAGCGGGGCCCGGTACTCGATCTCCTGCCGGGCCACCAGGGCGGCTGTCCGGTCACCGGTCAGATCCCGGAAGGATCCCGGACCGCCGGCGTGCGCAGCCAGCGGCAGCATCCCCAGCCGGACCCGTGCTTCCTCCAGGAACTGGACGAACCGGACGTTGTTGATGTGGCCGTTGGGATCCTGGTCGCCGAAACGCAGGTGGACGGGGAAACGATGCATGCCTTCCATCCTCCCAGACAGTGAGCTTTGCCCTAAAACGCCGCGGCAGCCGCCCCGCGGCGGGAAACCGGGTTACCGCCCGGTATTTTTAACCTAAGAGTATTCTGCGGCCCCGCCTGGGGCGGTGCCGCCCCTTTCTGCTAGGAGACAGTCCCGCATGTCCATTGATGAACCCTTCGATCCCACCGCTTCCCTGTTGGAACTGCTGAACCTGAGCTC
This sequence comes from Arthrobacter sp. zg-Y40, assembly GCF_020731535.1. NCBI lineage: Bacteria > Bacillati > Actinomycetota > Actinomycetes > Micrococcales > Micrococcaceae > Arthrobacter > Arthrobacter sp. zg-Y40. Next base: position 37,749 of record NZ_JAJFZS010000008.1, on the reverse strand, counting down.
CGCCGGCGGTGCGAAGACGTACGAGGACATCTTCGTCGGAGGTTCCCAGAACGAACCGCGCAAGCGGGTGTTCGGAGGCCAGGTCCTGGGCCAGTCGCTCATCGCCGCGGCCCGGACCGTTCCCGAGGACCGCGTGATGCATTCCATGCACGGCTACTTCCTCCGGCCGGGAGACACCGAAGTTCCCATCACCTTCGGCGTGGAGCGGCTGCGCGACGGCAGGTCCTTCTCCGCCCGGCGCAGCCACGCCTACCAGAACGGCAAGCCGATCCTGTCCATGATCGCCTCCTTCCAGATTCCCGACTCGGGCATTGACCACCAGGAGGAAATGCCGGCGGGCATTCCGGAACCGGAGGACCTCCCCACCACCGCCGAACTGCTGAAGGGCTTCGACCATCCGGTGGCCGATGCATGGTCGCACCGCCGGCCCATGGACATCCGCCACGTCATGGACCCGGTGTATGTTCGGGCCGGCCGGGAGAAGACCCCGCACAACGCGGTCTGGATGAAGACCTTCAAGCCGATGCCCGACGGCGAGAACCTGCACCGCGCGGCCCTGGCCTATGCCAGCGACTACACCCTTCTTGAACCGGTGCTGCGCGGCCACGGCCTGTCCTGGACCACGCCCGGCATGAGCATCGCGAGCCTCGACCATGCCATGTGGTGGCACCGTCCGCTGCGCGTGGATGACTGGCTCCTGTACGTGCAGGAGTCCCCCAGCGCGTCCGCCGCCCGCGGCCTTTCCACCGGGCGGATCTTCAACCGCAGCGGCGAGCTCGTAGCCACCGTGGCGCAGGAAGGAATGGTGCGGGTGCCGCAGCTGTAACACCGCCGCATAAAAGAGCTCCGCTTCCCGTCCGGGAAGCGGAGCTCTTTTGTTGTCCTGCCGGCAGACCTAGTCGCGGGTCAGGCGGCGGTGCGTCACCCGGTGCGGCTTGGCCGCGTCGGGGCCGAGGCGTTCAATCTTGTTCTGCTCGTAGGACTCGAAGTTGCCCTCAAACCAGTACCAGTTCGCGGGATCCTCCTCGGTGCCCTCGAAGGCCAGGATGTGGGTGGCCACCCGGTCCAGGAACCAGCGGTCGTGCGAGACCACCACGGCGCAGCCGGGGAATTCCAGCAGGGCGTTTTCGAGGCTGGAGAGGGTTTCCACGTCCAGGTCGTTGGTGGGCTCATCGAGCAGGAGCAGGTTTCCGCCCTGCTTCAGCGTCATGGCCAGGTTCAGCCGGTTACGCTCACCGCCGGAAAGCACCCCGGCCTTCTTCTGCTGGTCCGGACCCTTGAAACCGAAGGCGGACACATAGGCACGGGACGGCATCTCCACCTGCCCCACCTGGATCCAGTCGTGCCCTTCGGAGACGACCTCCCAGAGGCTCTTCTCCGGGTCGATGCCGCCGCGGGACTGGTCCACGTAGGAAATCTTTACCGAGTCACCGATCTTCAGCTCGCCGCCGTCGAGCTCTTCGAGCCCAACGATGGTCTTGAACAGGGTGGACTTACCCACGCCGTTCGGGCCGATAACGCCCACAATGCCGTTGCGGGGCAGGGAGAAGGACAACCCGTCGATCAGCTGCCGGTCGCCGAAGCCCTTCTGCAGGCCCTTGGCCTCCAGCACCAGTGAACCCAGGCGCGGGCCCGGCGGGATCTGGATTTCTTCGAAGTCCAGCTTCCGGGTGCGGTCCGCTTCGGCTGCCATCTCTTCATAGCGTGCCAGGCGGGCCTTCGACTTGGTCTGGCGGCCCTTGGCATTGGACCGCACCCAGTCCAGTTCGTCCGTGAGGCGCTTGGCGAGCTTCTGGTCCTTTTTGCCCTGGACTTCCAGGCGCGCGCGCTTCTTTTCGAGGTACGTGGAGTAGTTGCCTTCGTACGGGTACAGGTGGCCGCGGTCGACTTCGGCGATCCACTCGGCCACGTGGTCCAGGAAGTACCGGTCGTGGGTCACGGCCAGTACGGCGCCGTGGTAGGAGGAGAGGTGCTGTTCGAGCCACAGCACGCTCTCGGCGTCCAAGTGGTTGGTGGGCTCATCGAGGAGCAGCAGGTCCGGCTTCTGCAGCAGCAGCTTGCACAGCGCCACGCGTCGGCGCTCACCTCCGGAGAGGAGGGTGACGTCGGCGTCCGGCGGCGGGCAGCGCAGCGCGTCCATGGCCTGTTCGAGCTGGGAATCGATGTCCCACGCATCGGCGGCGTCGATGGCTTCCTGCAGCTTGCCCATTTCCTCCAGCAGGGAGTCGAAGTCCGCGTCGGGCTGTGACATCTCTTCAGAGATCTCGTTGAAGCGCTGGATCTTGCCGTAGATCTCGCCTACGCCTTCCTGGACGTTGCCCAGGACGGTCTTTTCTTCGTTCAGCGGCGGCTCCTGCAGCAGGATGCCCACCGTGTAGCCGGCGCTGAGCCGGGCTTCACCGTTGGAGGGGGTGTCCAATCCGGCCATGATTTTCAGGATGGTGGACTTACCCGCACCGTTGGGACCCACCACGCCGATCTTGGCACCGGGGTAGAAGGACATGCTTACGTCGTCGAGGATTACTTTGTCGCCAACGGCCTTGCGGGCCTTGGTCATCGTGTAGATAAATTCCGCCATATCTACAAGGCTAATGTGTCAGCGCCGATATATTCCATTTATCCGGATCCGGCACGACAACCGGGCGGCCCCGACGCATCCGTATCGGTCAGTTCCCCACGAAACAGCGTCCGCCGGCGAGGACCGGCAGGACGCTGACCGTGACCTTGCCGTCCCGGACTTCGCCGAAGATACATTCACCGCCCTGGACCGCTGCCCCCTGGATGGCATCGACGTCCAGGCCGGTGGGCGTTCGGTCCGCGGACACCTCCACGCTCGGCTCGGCAAAACCGGCGGCCACGAAAGCCTGCATGATGCCGCTCCGGTCAGGTGACGGTTCCGCCCCGGCCAACTCTTCCAACCGGGCCTTCAGCGCCAGTGCTTCCGGGCTGTCCCCGGCCTGCCGGGCCGCTGGATCCTCAGTTTGGGCGCCGGCATTTTGGGTGCCGGCCCCGGACGGTACCGGCTGGCCGGACTCCCCCGCAGCGGCCCCGCAGCCTACTGCCCCGACGGCGAGCGCCATGGTTAACAGGAGCACGGCCGGTACCCGGCGGAAGGTTCCGGGTGCCGTGGGCACCAGGGAGGGCGTTCGGCTCGGGTCATGTGTCACCGGGCGATTGTGTCATGCAGCACAGGAAGTGGCCACCGAACCCGCTGAACGTCAACGCGCTAGAACGGAGCGGCGGCACGGTCCCGTTCCGGCTGGTCCGCGTCTGCGTCAGCATCTCCTCGGCCCGGTGATTCGTCCCTTCCGCCTGGCTGGAGGGAATCCGCATCCTGGTCTGCATCGGGAAGTTCACCGGTCAGCGGATCCGCCAACCGGCCAAACGAATCGGTGAGGTCCGTGTCCTGCCCGAACGGATTGGCTGCCGCATCGGGGCTTCCAACCGGATAGCCGTCAGGGCGGGACCCTGCGTCGGCGCGGTCGCTTGTTCCGGAGACCGTGCGCCGGAAGCTGGCTGTTCCCCACATCAGGTCGTGGCCCACGGTGTCTGCATCAATGTCGGCGCTGGTACCGCTGCGCCCGTCCTCCGTTGCCCACTGTCGGAGCCGGAGCCGCCCCGTGACCACCACGCGGTCTCCCTTGTGGATGCTGAACGCCGCGTTGGTGGCGAGCTGGCGGAAGAGGCTTACGGCGTACCAGTTGGTCTGGCCGTCCAGCCAGCTGCCCGCGTCCCGGTCATAACGCCGCTCCGTGGTGCACATCCGGAAGCTGGCTACGGCCAGTCCGTTGTCGGTGGTGTTCTGGCGCAGTTCGGTGGCTACATAGCCGCGGAGCGTAATGGTGTCACTCATAGTGTCCTGCCTTCGGGTCGTTGGGTCCGGCCAGTCTTCTCCGCTGCACCGTCCCGGTCCGCCTCCAGATGGGCACGTGTGGACGCCGGACCGATGCAGGACCTCCCGGGGATCCTGTGGAGGAAAGGCTGTCCCTGCGTCAAACCGGCGGTTCATTCTGTGCCAGGACCCAGCAGGCAAAGTCGCTGATAGCCGCTGCCGCCGCGCGGGAACGAACCGAAGCGAAGTAATCAAAGGAGTGCTGGGCCCCGGGAAGCGGGCACCAGACCACGGGACGGCGGGACACTCCCCGCAGCATGTCCGCGAAGCCCCTGGCGTGGCCAATGGGCACTACGTTGTCCTTGCATCCGTGGAGGATAAAAAACGGGGGTGCGTCCGGCCGGGCGTACGCTGCCGGTGTGCTGCCGGGGTCCTCCCCTGCCACCCGGCCGTAATAGCCGTACAGGCATACTGCCGCCGCTACGGACGTGTCGGTTTCCTCGAAACCGGGCTGCAGCTCCGGACGGTTGGCGGTCAGAGCTGCAAATGCCGCCACGAAGCCACCGGCGGAACTCCCCGCCACAACCGGCGGTCCGGTGCCCACACCGTGTTGGGCGCCCTGGGTGCGCACCCATGCAATGACACGTTTGGCATCCACCGCATAGTCCGGGAACTGCGCCCCGGGTGCGAGCCGGTAGTTGGCGCTGATACAGCTCCAACCTCGGGAGGCCAGCAAATACAGCAGATACAGGGCTTCCCGGTCCTTTGCCCCGGAGACGAACCGCCCGCCGTGAAAGTGTACAAAGACCGGCCCTGCCTGCGGCCTGCCCCGGGGCAGGTAAAGGTCAAGGGTGTTGTCCTTCCCCGCAGGTCCGTACTGCAGGTTGCGGATGTGCCTGACACCGTGCAGGCGGCGCCGGAAGGGCAGGAAGATCCCGGCCAAGATACCCCGCCGCCCGAAGGGAGCATGCCCAGGCCCAGTGGAGAAACGGTGCCCGCCGGCCGAAAGGCCTTCGTTCAAGGCCTGCACGGGAGCGGTGCTGCTGCGGACCGCACGCCATCCCGTCAGCAGGAGCCCCGCCGCGACCAGGACCATGCCGGCAGTGCCGGCCGCGCCGGCAGGTGTGGACGTGTCCCCCTCCACCACCGCCAGCGCCGTCGCGGCTGCACCCAGCAGCAGCGGGAAAACCGGAGCTTCGCTGAAGGTCATTCCGACGATGTACGCGCCGGTCGAGAGCCGGGACCTCCCCTTTCCCGGCGGCCACAGTGCGCAATATGTGCTGAGCCCGAGCAGCAAAACGGTGAGGAGGTAACCGGCTGGCACTGCAGCTCCTTTGAGCGTGCCTGTCCTGACCGGCCTGAGCCTACGCTGCCATGCCCGGCACGCGCAGCGCGTGCCGGGCATGCCGTAAGGGAGCGGACACAAAAAAGTGCCCCCGGCGCGACTCGAACGCGCAACCTACGGATTAGAAGGCCGTTGCTCTATCCATTGAGCTACGGGGGCAACCACACGATGATACTACGGACCCTGCCCCGCCCTGCCCCTGGGCCTTCCCGCCGCAGCCCCGCCCCAGTGCGGAAGCCACGCCAAAAAAAGAATTCGAATTCCGTGCATCCATTCCGCCTGCCCCGGAAGTAGTAGGGGTGTAAGTCAAAAACCCGTACCGGTGGGTGCGGCAACTAAAAGGAGCACAGACCATGCGTAAGACCGCAACCGCTATCGCGGCCCTCGGCGTAGGCGCCGCAACAGCGTTCTCGGCCGTACCGGCCTCCGCCGCCGATACCGACACGGCTAAGCTCTCCGTCCTGCACGCTGTGCCGGACACTACCGTTGACGTGTACGTCAACGGAACGCTCACCCTGGATAACTTCATGCCAGGCCAGATGGCCGGGCCGCTGGACCTGCCTGGCGGCAACTACCAGCTTGCCATCACCGCCGCGGATGCGCCGGATGCCTCCGCGCCCATCATCGGCCCGATCTCCGCAGACCTCGCGGCCGGCGGAAACTATACGGCCACGGCAAATCTGGACGCCTCGGGCAAACCCACGGCCAACCTCTTCACCAACGACACGTCCATGGTGGAAGCCGGCAAGTCCCGGCTCACGGTCCGCCATGTGGCTGCCGCCCCCGCAGTGGATGTCCTGGCCAACGGTTCCCCTGTGATCCAGGGCCTGACCAATCCCAATGAAAAGGTCCTCACCGTCGACCCCGGAACCATCTCCGCCTCCGTTGCCGCCGCCGGAACTACCGATCCGGTTATCGGTCCGGCAGACCTCGCGCTGGGTGAGGGCACCAACACCATCGTCTACGCCTGGGGATCGCTGGAGGCCGGAAACCTGGCCCTGGCTACCCAGACCATCGACGGTATGGCCTCGGCTCCGCACGCAGTCCCGGGTGCACTGGAGCAGGCAGGCCAGGACCAGCAGGGCACGGTCGCTGCCGCCGCTGCCGGCGGTGCCGCCCTTCTCGCCCTGGGCGCCGTCCTGCTTCGCCGCCGCACCGCAGCCGGCAGCAAGTAGTACGGACCACCCCAACCCCCCGGTGCTGCAGCGCTCTCCCGCCCCTTTCCGCGCTGCAGCACCGGGTTCACCCTTCCCGGAGGAACCATCCATGCCCTCAGCTCCCCTCCGCCGGCTCGCCGCGGCAGTATTCCTCTCGGCAGCTGTTGCCGGCACTGCTGCCTGCGGAGGCAGCCAGCCGCCGTCGGCCGGACCGGACGCATCAGTAACCGCCGCGCCGGGGGCGTCGTCGCCAGCCCCTTCCGCCGCGGCAGAGCCGGTACCGATTCGCCAGGCCACCCCCACCCCGGCTGAGGAGATTCCGGATCCCGTCGGCATCAGCGTGGACGGTACCGGCATCGAACTGGAAGTCATTCCCGTGGGCCAGGAACCCAACGGGGCCATGGCCCTGCCCAACAACCATTACCAGGCCGGCTGGTACCGCTTCGGACCGGCACCCGGGTCTTCGCGCGGCGCCGCCGTCCTGGCAGCCCATGTGGACTCGCGTACCGAACAGCTTCCCATCGCCGGCCTGGACGAGGTGCCCGCAGGCACGCCGCTTACCGTGACCCGCAGCGACGGCTCCGTCCTGAGATACACCACCCAAGAGGTGAAGAACATCCCCAAGGCTTCCCTGGACCAGTTCGATCTGTTCGACCGCGGCGGCGCACCCCGGCTCGAGCTGGTGACCTGCGGCGGCAAGTGGCTCGACTCGGTCGGAGACTATGAAGATAACGTTGTACTCACTGCGGTGCCCGTACCATAGTGGCAACCCAAGAGAGCCGGCCCGTACCTGGTCCGGTCCCGCACGAGTACGGCAGGAGTACGGCACTGATGCCCACCGGCGCCACGGAGCCCGACGCCGCGATGGACCACGCCTTCGCTGCGGGCGACGAAACGGCGCTGGCGGATGCCTACCGCCGCTTTTCGCCCCTGATCCGTGCGCTGGCGCTGCGGAAGCTTTTTGACCAGGGCGCTGCCGACGACGCGGTACAGGAAGTATTCATCCGGGCCTGGAAATACCGGGAAAGTTATTCGCCGGAACGCTCGACGCTCGCGGCCTGGCTTGTCGGCATAGGACGAAACGTCGCGGCCGGAATGGCCACGGCCAAGCAGCGAAGCTCCGAAACCCTGGTGGACGAACCGGTCCTGCCCCACGGGCAGCGGACCGAACCGGCCGGGCCGGACCCCGACGGCGTTGCTGACCGGGTGGTTCTCGATGCCGAGCTGGCCCGGCTCGGGGAACCACAGGGATCCATCCTCCGGCTCGCTTTCCACGAGGACCTGACACACCAGCAGATATCGGAAAAACTGAAACTACCCTTGGGTACCGTCAAGAGCCATATCCGAAGAAGCCTTGTCCAACTACGCCAGCGATTGGAGGTCAGCGATGCAGCATCTGTCATCTGAAGCGCTGGCCCTGAACGCCTTGGGCGAGGGCACGGCCGAAGAAACCGCGCATCTCCAACAGTGCACCCAGTGCACGGCCGAAGTGGAAGCACTGGGCCGCGTTGTGACGGCAGGACGTGCCCCTGCTGCCGGCGCCCTGCCGCATCCGCAGGCCTCGGTCTGGGAGGGCATCCATTCCTCGCTGGGCCTGGGCGACGCCGTACGCCGGGACCCCTTCGATACGCCCCCGGCCTCAGACGCGGCGGAATCCGGCCCAGCCCGGGAACAGTCCGCACCCGCGGCGGAACCGCAGGCTTCCCCCGTTTCCCTGGACGCAGCCCGTAGCCGCCGCAACCGGCGCCGCCTGCCGCAGATCCTGGCCGCCGCAGCGGCAGCCGTAGTCCTCGCCGCCGCCGGCACCTGGGGTATTTCCCGGATCCTGGCCGACCGCACCGAGGTAATCGCTGCCGTTGACCTGGCACCGCTGCCGGCCTATCAGGACACTGGCCGCGCAGAGGTGGACCAGCGGGCCGACGGCGGACGGGAACTGGTGGTGACGGCCAGCGGTGCGGATGCGCAGGGTTTCCGTGAAGTGTGGCTGATAGCCCCCGATATTGAACGGATGGTCAGCCTGGGCACCATGGAGGGGACGGAGGGCAGGTTCACCATTCCGGCTAACCTTGACCTCAATGAGTACCCCATTGTTGATATCTCCGATGAACCGTTCGACGGCAACCCCACGCACTCCGGGGATTCGATCCTGCGCGGCGTGCTGGAACCCTGACCCGGCGGCACGGGCCGGCGGCGCACGTGGCTGACGTCGTGCCCGGCTCCCTTCCGGGGATTGCCTCCGAGTGGTGGTCCAGGGTACTGGAGGGTTTCAGCCGCGGGCCGGCCCTCGACCCGGCGCCGGCGGTGCTGCTGCTTGTTGTTGCCGCAGCCGCCCTGCTCAGCATCCCGCGGAGCACCTGGCGCTGGTTTGGTCTGTTCGTGACCTTTGTCCACGAACTTGGACACGCCTTCGCGGCCCTGATGACCGGGCAGGTGGTGAAGGGCATCCGGCTGCGTTTTGACCATTCCGGCGACATGCGTTCGCTGGGCCGCGGCGGGTTCCCTGCTGCCTGGGCGGGGTTTTGGGGTTACCCCGTGCCCGCGGTGGTGGGCGCCGGGCTCATTCTGGCGGCGCTGTACGGCTGGGCGGGGACCGCGCTGTCCGCCAGTGCGCTGGTGCTGCTGGCGGCGCTGCTGTTTATCCGCAATGTCCAGGGCTTCGCCATCGCCTTTGGCAGCGCCTTGGTCTCCGTACTGCTGGTGTGGTTCTCCTCGCCGGTGACGGCTGGCTATGCGGCCGTGTGCACCGGTGTTGCCCTGCTGGTGGGTGCCGTGCGGGACTGGCTGAACGTGGTCCGGGTCCATACCCGCCGGCGAAACCTGGAAAGCTCGGACGCCTTTATCCTCGCCCGGCGCACCGGCATACCCGCTGGCGTGTGGCTGGCCGGCTTCGCGCTGGTGATCGCCGCTGCCGCGGCCGCAGCACTGTACGCCGCACTGACGGTCCTTCCGGTGCCGGGGCGGTAAGTGCCCGGCCCGTACTACGCTTGGATTTCCGGGAAGGTTACCCGCAGTTCGAGCCGGTGCTGGCCGTCCTCCTCCTGGGTGTAAATTGCCTTCCCGGAGATACCGGCAAGCCCGTCGGTGCCGGAGCCGGGGATGATATGGCCGGAACTGGCCGTGGCCGTACCTTCGGCGAGGCCCCAGTGCTGGATGACCATGGTTCCCGTCCGGCCGGCGACGGTGCCGGCAAACACCTCGGACCCGACATAACCCGCCCCTACCGTGTTGCCGGCCATGATGAGGTCCGCGACGCTGGTGCCGGTGATGTCTCCCTCGAAGATCTTCACGGCCCGGACGGTGGACAGTTCGCTGTTGGTTCCCTCCACCTGATAGGGGGTGGGTTCCCACTCCGAAACGTCAAAATCCGCCACGATCACTTCTTCAGTTAGGTCGGTCATGGTTCCAGTATCCCGTGTCCGGCGCCGGATTGCATGCCGGGCACCGGACGCCGGTAGCCTTATCGCTGTGCCCGCGTGCGGCACGGCAACGGTTTGAGCTAAGGAGCACCACCCTCGCATGTCCCGGATTTCGGCAACCTTTCAGCGGCGGATACTGAGCCCGTCGGCCCTCTGGACGGCGTTTGCCGTGGTCCATCTGGGCTTCCTCGCCGCCCTGGCTCCCTTGATTCTCGACGGCGGGGCGCTGAGCGATGTGAACTTCTACCGGCAGTGGGCGTTTGACGGCCTGAGCCATGGCCATTGGCTGGTCTTTGACACTGCGTGGGTGTATCCCGTCCTCGCGCTGGCCCCCATGGTGCTTGCGGCGCTGTTCGGGTTCGGCGCGTACCAGTTCGTCTGGTTCCTGCTGTTCACGGCGCTGAACGCCGGCGCGGTCGCCGTCCTGGCCCGCCGGGCCGGAGCCGGCGGCACCGCTGCCGCGTACTGGTGGCTCGCGGCCACTGCCCTGCTGGGGCCCGTGGCGGTGGGGCGCGTGGATGGGCTGACCGCTCCCCTGGTGATCATGGGCCTGCTCTTCCTGGCAACCCGACCGGTGCTTGCCTCGGCGCTGCTGTCCGTGGCCACCTGGATCAAGGTTTGGCCGGCTGCCGTTATCCTCGCGGTGCTGGTCGCCTGGAAGAAGCGGCTCACGCTGCTCGCCACCGGTGCCGCCGTGTCCGCTGCCGTTGCCGTCACCGTCGCCCTAGGCGGCGGCCTGCGGCACCTGCTGAGTTTCTTCGGCGAACAGGGGGCCCGCGGGATGCAGATGGAGGCTCCCTTCACGACGCCGGGGCTGTGGCAGGCGATCCTGGGTTCATCGGATGCCCATATTTACGAGGACAAGATCATCAATACCCGCGAGGTCCGCGGTGCCCTCGGCGAGCCGGTGGCCGCGCTGATGACGCCGCTGCTCGCACTGGCCGCCCTCGCCGTCGTCGGACTGCTGATTTGGGCGCTTCGCCGCGGCGCCGATCCGCGCTCCCTGCTGATCTCCGGCTCGCTGGCCCTGGTGGCCGCATTTATTGTCTTCAACAAGGTTGGATCACCGCAGTTCATGCTGTGGCTCGGTGCCGTCACGGCGGTGGGGCTGGCATGGGAGGGCCGGGACTGGAAAGTGCCCGGGATCCTGATGCTGGCCATCGCCGCCCTGACCACGCTGGTTTATCCGATGTTCTACGCGGCCCTGTACAAGGACCTGAACATCGCCGTGGCGCTGCTGCTGACCGCCCGCAACGTCCTGCTGCTGGTGCTGTTCGGCTGGGCGCTGGCGCGGGTCATCACCCTGACCCGCGCCGGCGGGAACCGGTTCAGTGCCGCAGTTCTCCCGGAGCAGGCGCCGTAAGCTTCTTGCGGAACAGGACCTTGGTCTTGGGGTCCAGGAAGATCAGGTACAGCGCGAAGCCCAGTGCCGTCACGGCGGCAATCTGCCGGGCCGCGCTGAGGCTGAACTCGAAGTAGGGCCAGATATCGAGCTGGTCGCTGATCGCGTAGACCATAAAGAAGGACACGAACAGGTACAGGGTCTTGGCCTGCCAGTCATCGCGGATACCGGTCACGGCGAAGAGCGGGATGAGCCAGACCACGTACCAGGACTGGATCATGGGCGCGAGCATTACGATGGCGGCGAAGGCCAGGGTCAGCCGGCGGATCAGCCGGCTGTACTCACCCACGAACATCTGCCACAGCACAATTCCCACGGATGCCAGCCGTCCGATGGTGTGGACAACATCGGCCATGGTCCAGCCGGGCAGTCCCAGCGCGTTGCCGAGGGTGGCAACCAGCATGCCGGCGAAACCGACCGGCGCGTACCAGATCCATACACTGCCCGGGGTGCTCAGGGCACCCACCCAGCCGAACCCGAAACCGTTGATCAGGCCCATGATCCACAGCAGCCCCAGTGACATGGCGGCCGTGATGAACCAGTAGGTAAACCTGCGCCGCCAGGATGCGTTCTTGCCGGCCCACAGCAGGCCGATGAACGGAAGGAAGATGATGGTGATCGGCTTGATGCCGATCGACAGTGTGACCAGCAGGATGCCGGCTACGGGACGCTTGGTGGCGGCAAGGTAGAGCCCGGCCAGCGCCAATCCGATCATCAGGGCGTCATTGTGGATGCTGGCGATGAAGTTGGTCAGGAACAGCGGGTTCGCTGCCGTGAGCCACAGCGCGCGGTTGGGATTGATCCCGTGCAGTTCAGCCAGCTTCGGCACGAAATACACGCACATTGCCACACCGATGACGGCGATCAGCCGGAACAGCAGGATGGAGAACTCGGTCTGGCCGTTCGTTACCAGAACCACCAGCTGCTCCAGCCAGAGGAACACCGGACCGTACGGGGTGGGGCTCTGTGCCCACAGATCGTCGGCGCCGATCTGCAGGTAGTTGGAGATCTGCGAGTAGCCGTCCTTGTACGGGTTCAAACCGCTGACCATCACCAGGCCCTGGGCGATGTAGGCGAACACATCGCGGCTGAACAGCGGCAGCGTGAAGCACAGGGGCGCCGCCCAGGCAATGACCGCCTTCAGGATGACCGGCCGGGACTCCGGGCCCCAGCCTTTCATCCGCTGGCCCAGCCGGAGCCAGGAGCGCACCAACAGCATGCCGCCCGTGGACAGGAGCAGCACGGCGACGATGGCACCGAAGGGCTCGTCGAAACGCATCCAAATGATCACCGGGTTGCTGCGCAGGCTGGCGGATGCCAGTGAAAGCCAGCCCACCCCGAAGGATCCGGCGAGCATCATGAGGGAGCCGATGAACCCCTGAATGATCGCTATGTTGGGACGGTCAGCTTTAGCTATCTCCGGGCCCGGAGACGAAGGCTCGGTCGCGGGGACCTGCGCGGTCATCTACGTGGTTCCAATCTCTGGGGTGAACACGATTCCTGCGGGCCTGGCGGCGGACAGGGCGGCGCCTCCCTAAAGCAGGGCAGCATAGAGCCCGGGCACCGTCAATAGGCTGATATTAGCATCGCGGCCCGGGCAAACCCGGCGCGCGCGACGCGGCGAAGTCAATCCCGGGCCCGGACACAGCGTCGCTTAGACTGAAGCTCCAGATGTGATTTTTGATGCAAGTAAAAGGCAAGGCGGTAAAGGCTGTGGGGCGCCACCGGGCAGAACCTGTAAGGAAAGCTGTAACTAAACCCGCGCATCCGTCGGGGACCGTTCCCGCACGTGCCGCAACCCGGGATGCCCCGGCCGGGCACCCGGGCAAAGCAGGCAAAGCGGGCAAAGAACACAGCCGGGCAGGCCGAAACCACACGCAGCAGCGCCGCAGCCCGGAACTGCTGGGCTGGGGGTTGTTCCTCACACTGATAGGAGCAGCCGCCATGGTGTGGGTGGAGGTACCCCCGTCCGCGGTTGCGGTGACGTCGTCACTGCTCCTCTTCGCCTTCGGCGTCGCATGGTGCTTCTCCCCCGCGCCGGCTTCCCCGGCCGCTGTTGCCGGTTCTTCGGTCCCTGCCCTGGCTGCCGCACCGGCTCCCGCAGCGAATTCCGTCCCTGCGCCGCCCGCGGTTTCAGTCCAGGCACCCGTTCCCACCCCCGCCACACGCGCTGCCACACCCGCTTCCCGCCCCACCGCTGCCGCAGCCGCGCCAACCCGCCCGGCACTGCGGCCCTCCCCTGCACTGCAGCCCTCTGCAATACAGCCCTCCCCCGCGCTGCGCCCCGCCCCGCAGCCGGCGCGGATGGACCGTCCGGCCCCGCACGGGCGGCGTGCAGCCGCCATGCCGGTTGTTCATGAGATGCCGGCTGAACCCAGCCGGTGGACGCGCACCTTCGGCCCCCCGGAAACGGGCCAGATCCCGCTGCAGCCTTACCTTGCGCGAACGCCCGCCCCCCTCGTGACGGCGGACGCAGAACTGCCGGACCGCCGCCAGCGGAGCCACTCCAGCCTGTAGCCGCCCGCCCGCGCCTCCGGTTCCCCGCCTGCCGGGCGGCGGACGCGGTACATTGGATTCGTGCCAATAACTAATGAACGTATGGTCTGGATCGACTGCGAAATGACCGGTCTGGACATTGAATCCGATGCCCTCATTGAGGTGGCCGTCCTGGTCACGGACTCCGAGCTGAACATCCTCGGCGACGGCGTAGACGTGGTGATCAAGCCGGACGACGCCGCTTTGTCCCAGATGGGCGACTTCGTGCGCCAGATGCACACCACTTCCAAGCTCCTGGACGAGCTCCCGAACGGCATTTCGATGGCTGAGGCCGAGGCCGCGGTTATCGAATACATCACCAAGTGGGTTCCGGAACCCAAAAAGGCCCAGCTGGCCGGCAATTCCGTAGGCACGGACAAGATGTTCCTCGCCCGCGACATGCCCGAGGTCATCAATTACCTCCATTACCGGATCATCGACGTCTCCACCATCAAGGAACTGGCGCGGCGCTGGTACCCGCGCGCGTATTTCCAGGCCCCCGCCAAGAACGGCGGACACCGGGCACTGGGCGATATCCGCGATTCCATCAACGAGCTGCGCTACTACCGCGAGGCAGTTTTCGTGCCCGCTCCGGGGCCGGATTCCGCCACGGCCAAGAAGATCGCCGCGGGAATCGGAAGTTAGCTCCGTCACAAAACCTGCCTCCGGTGCCGGTTGTGTCAGAAGCACTCAAAAAACCGTGTAAGCTTGATTCCGCTGCCTCAGATAAATGAGTCCGCAAGACCACTCGCCTGGACTTCGCGGATGAACGTTTGAGGCACATGGTGGGTATAGCTCAGTTGGCAGAGCGCCTGGTTGTGGTCCAGGAGGTCGCGGGTTCAACCCCCGTTACTCACCCCAATGAGGCTGGCGGTTACAGCTTCGAAAGGCCGCCTCGGATGATTCCGGGGCGGCCTTTCCTGTGTGTGTTTGACTGTTAGCCTCAGGGGCGATCACTGCCGCTGCGGGCACAGCCCGGCAACAACCCCTACGCCTACGCGTGGCTTATCAATGAGGAGGCGCCGCCTTGGAGCGCAGACTGTTCGAAGAGGACCATGAGCTGTTCCGGGAAGTCGTCCGGGAATTCGACGCCCGCGAAGTAGCCCCCGGGTATGCGGACTGGGACGCCGCGCACATGATGCCGCGCCGGCTGTGGAAGGCTGCCGGTGAGCAGGGCCTGCTTGGCTTGGCTGTCCCCGAGGAGTTCGGCGGGGCGGGCATGCCGGATTACCGCTTCCGGGCGGTAATGGACGAGGAATTCGCCCGTGCCAACCATCTCGCCGTCGGCCTGGCCTTCCACCTGCATGACGACATGGTCCTCCCCCACCTGCTCGCCTACGGCTCCGACGAACTGAAGGAACGCTGGCTGCCGGGCATGGTCTCCGGGGACAAGGTCACCTCCGTCGCCTGGACCGAACCCGGCGCGGGCAGCGACCTGCGCGGAATCCGCACCAAGGCTGTACGCACCGACGACGGCGGCTGGCGCATCAGCGGCCAGAAGACGTTCATCGGCAACGGCATCAGCGGAGACGCCTCCCTGGTCCTGGCCCGCACTGACGGCGGGACGGGCCGCGGGCAGCGGGACTCCTTCAGCATGTTCATGGTGGAGAAAACCGAGGGTTACAGCACCGGCCGCCAGCTGGACAAAATGGGCCTGAAGGCCTCGGACACCGCCGAACTGTTCTTCGATGACGTGTTCGTCCCGTCGGTGAACCTCGTGGGCGAGGTCGGCCGCGGCCTGGAATACGCCGAAGGGCAGCTGCCGCAGGGCAGGCTGGCCATTGCCGTTGCCTCCTCCGCGGTTGCGCGCCGGATTTTCGAAGCCACGGTGGAGTACACCAAGGAGCGCAACGCCTTCGGGGAGCGGATCGCCGACTTCCAGAACAGCCGGTTTGCCCTCGCCGACATCGAAACCGAAGTCGAAGCCACCGAAGCGTACGTGGATTCCGCCGTCACCGCCTTCAACGAAGGCAAGCTGGATGCCGTTTCTGCCGCCAAGGCCAAGCTCTGGGCCAGTGAGCGGGCCAAGTCCATTACGGACCGGTGCCTGCAGCTGCACGGCGGCTACGGCTACATCCTCGAATACCCGGTGGCCCAGGCGTTCCTGGCTGCCCGCCTGCTGACCATCTTCGGCGGCACCAGCGAAATCATGCGGGAAGTCATCGGACGCGGCATCGTCCGCTAGCACCGCCGCGGCCCCGGCCGCCCTCCCCCATCCAGACGAAAGAAAGACAGCAATGACCGTACGTCCCATCGTTATCCACGGCGAACCCGTACTGCACCGCCGGGCGTTGCCGGTGGAAGAGTTCAACGACGAACTGCGCACCCTCGTCGCGGACATGTACGAGACCATGGATGTCGCCAACGGCGTCGGCCTGGCCGCCCCGCAGGTGGGCGTGGGCCTGCGCCTGTTCACGTTCGCCTATGAGAACGACGACGACGCTCCCGACCGCGGCGTGCTCATCAACCCGGTGCTGATCACTTCCAAGGTTCCCGGCGCCGCGCCGGACCCGGAGGAAACCTCCGAGGGCTGCCTCTCCGTTCCCGGCGAGAACTTCCCGGTGAACCGGGCGGAATGGGTCAAGGTATCCGGTTTCGACGAAAACGGCACCCCGGTCGAGTTCGAGGCGACGGACTGGTTTGCCCGCGTGATCCAGCACGAGTACGACCATCTGGACGGCAAGCTCTACGTGGACCGGCTCAACGACCGCTGGAGCCGCAAGGCCCGGAAGGTCATCAAGGCCCAGGGCTGGACCGTCCCCGGCCACAGCTGGATGCCGGGCGTGGATCCGGATCCGTTCGGCCACTAGGGGGGACAGCAACGCAGGAGGGCCCGCAGGATATCCTGCGGGCCCTCCTGCGTCAGCCGCGGGTCCTAGCCGGCGATCGAGGCCAGGGACTGTGCCAAGGGGAATGCCGGCGGATTCACGTGCGCCATCTCCTCCAGCACCCGGACCACCTGGCAGCTGTAGCCGAACTCGTTGTCATACCAGACGTACAGCACCAGGTTTGTGCCGTTGGAAATGGTGGCCAGGCCGTCCACGATCCCGGCCCGCTTGGAACCGACGAAGTCGCTGGAGACCACCTCGGGGGAATCGATGTAGTCGATCTGCTTGTGCAGCGGCGAGTTCAGCGACGTCTCCCGCAGGTAGGCGTTGACCTCTTCCTTGTCCGTGGCCGTTTCGAGGTTCAGGTTCAGGATGGCCATGGACACATCGGGGGTGGGCACCCGGATGGCGTTGCCGCTGAGCTTGCCGGCCAGTTCGGGCAGCGCCTTGGCCACGGCCTTGGCGGCCCCGGTTTCGGTGATGACCATGTTCAGCGCAGCGGAGCGGCCGCGCCGGTCCCCGTTGTGGAAGTTGTCGATCAGGTTCTGGTCATTAGTGAACGAGTGCACCGTTTCCACGTGCCCGTTTACAATTCCGTACTTGTCATTGAGGACCTTCAGAACCGGGGTAATCGCATTGGTGGTGCAGGAGGCGGCAGTGATAATCCGGTCTTCGTCCGTAATGGCGCCGTGGTTGATGCCGTGCACAATGTTCTTCAGGTTTCCCTTGCCCGGCGCGGTCAGCAGGACGCGGGACACGCCCTTGGCGGCCAGATGCTGCGAGAGTCCTTCTTCGTCCCGCCAGCGTCCGGTGTTGTCCACCACTACGGCATCATTGATGCCGTAGGAGGTGTAATCCACGGCTGAGGGATCGTTGGAGTAGATCACCTGGATGAGAGTGCCGTTGGCCAGGATGGTGTTGTTGTCCTCATCCACGGTGATGGTGCCGTTGAAGGCCCCGTGCACGGAATCGCGGCGCAGCAGGCTGGCACGCTTGATGAGGTCGTTGTCGGAGCCTTTCCGCACCACGATGGCACGCAGGCGAAGGCCCTGCCCGCCGCCGGCCTTTTCCACCAGGATGCGGGCGAGCAGGCGCCCGATGCGGCCAAAGCCGTAGAGGACGACGTCGGTGCTGGTGCGTTCATCGGCACCCCGCTTGCCGGCGACGTCGGCCAGTTCGGCCCGCAGGAACCCGTGCAGGCCCCCGCCCTTCTCCTTGTACTTGTTGCCCATCCGCGCGAGGTCCACGGAGGCGGCTCCGAGTTCCAGCTCGGTCAGGGCTTTGAGCAGCGGATAGGTTTCCGAGACGGGCAGCTCCGCTTCGTCGATCTGGCGCGCAAACCGGTGCGCCTTCAGGATCTCGATCACCGATTTGTTCACCAGCGGACGTCCGTACACCGAGGTCACTACGCTGTTTTCCCGGTAGAGCCGTCCGATCAGCGGGATCATGGCCTCGGCGAGGGCTTCCCGGTCCATCCAAGTGTCAAGGCACGTATCGGAGTTGGAACTCACAGATCTTCACATCCTTTTCTCAGCCGGCACTGCGTTGTGCCGGTTGGCAGTAATGCCTCTAAGTGTATTAGGACACATCGCACCGGCCGGACGGCTCCCGGAGACGTTCGTCACACTCAGGAGGGGCGGAGCCGGGAGACTTCCTGGCCGGCCGGTTTCCCCGCCGTGCCTTCCGGTTCCAGGTCCTCGAGGTCCCGGACCCGGCGCAGCGGACCCAGGGCCGCGGCGAGCGGCGCGAGGGCGGCCACCAGGATGCCGGTCAATATGGCACCCCGGATGCCTACCAGCTCCACGAGGATGCCGGCGGCGAACGCCGCCAAAGCCAGCATTCCCCAAGTGATCATCCGCTGGGCGGACCCGAGCCGTCCGAGCATCTGCGGCGGGCATACCCGCTGCCGGAACGTGGTGGACACAACGATGTTCAGGGAAATGGCGAACCCCGCCACAAAGAGGCCGATGAAGCCGGCCGCCATTCCCCATCCGGGTGAAATCAGCAGCAGGCTGGCGTAACCGGCCACGGCCGGGAACATGGAATACCGCCACACCCGGCCCGAGCCGACGCGTGAGGCTATCCGTTTGACGGACAGTCCGCCCAGGGTGCCGCCCACCGCCGTGGCCGCAGTCAGCAGTCCCAGCATGCCCGGCGTCTCCCCCAGGGACCGGATCACCAGGAGGACCAGCAACGAGACCACGATGTTTCCGCCCAGGTTCCACAGCGCCCCCGTCACAAGGAGCATGCGCAGCGGCAGCGTACTGAAGACATAACGCACGCCCTCCCCCATGTCCCGGAGCACCCGCCGGCCCTTCGGCCGGTTGGAGCGGGGTTCACGGATGTCCAGGCGCAGGATGGCAGCCAGTGAGCCCAGGGAGGCCGCAACCTGCAGCAGGAGGGCATTGGAAGCTCCCCACGCGCCGGTGACCCAGCCACCCAGGGCCCGCCCGCCGGCGTCGCCGAAGGCACCCGAGCCGGTCATCAGTCCGTTGCCCTCGACCAGTTCTTCCCGGGCCACGGCGCTGGGAACCAGTGCCTGCTCAGCGAGGGTGAAAAACACTGCGGCAAGCCCGGCGCCGAAAGAAACGGCGAAAAGCTGGACCACGGTCAGCAGGTCCAGCCACCAGGCCACGGGCAGGCTGGCCAGGAGCAGTGTCCTGACAGCGAGGGAGGCCACAATAATGGGCCGGCGCCGGTACCGGTCCACCAGCACTCCTATGGGCAAACCGAAGAGCAGCCAGGGCAGGAAAGTCATGCCCGCAAGGACCGCTACGGTGAAATTCGACGCATCCAGTTCAGTCACCGCAATAACGGGCAGGGCAACGCTGGTAACGGCACCGCCGAAAATTCCGGCAGTCGAAGAAATCCACAACCTCCGGAAATTGGCGTTGCGGATAACCAAAGGTTTCCGGGCTGCCTCGGTTTGGGACATTGCCACAGAATAGCCCAGCGTCCGATTAATCCAACCCGTTGCGGCCCAAACCGTATCCAGTTGCAGGAAACCCCGGCAAAAGGTGCGCCATTGTTGAGCACTTAAGCGGTTTTCCGGGCGGCCCGGGGAAATGCGGGCGGGGGTGGACGGGTTGGCCGATAAGCCGGGTTTTGTGCGTCCGGTCCGTTACCGGGCCGGACGGAGCAATCATCCATCTAGGGCCGCCGTTGCCGGCGGCCTCAAGCGGCCTACCCGGACACATCGGGCGGGCAGCCCTCAAACGTGTCCTGTATGGCCTTGCTCCGGGTGGGGTTTACCTAGCCGTCCCGGTCACCCGGGACGCTGGTGGTCTCTTACACCGCCTTTTCACCCTTACCTGCGGACCGGCAAAACCGGTCTGCGGGCGGTTTGTTTTCTGTGGCACTGGCCTGCGGGTTTCCCCGAGTGGGCGTTACCCACCACCCTGCCCTGCGGAGCCCGGACTTTCCTCGGCGGCAGCGGCGTCCCGAAGGCAGCCGCACCGACGCGATTGCCTGGCCAACCCGTCCACGGTCAACTCTACCGTCCCCGCGGACCCGCCCCGGACCCGCCGCCCGGCTCGCGTAGGATTAACCGGTGCTGATTCTGCTCCCGCCCTCCGAAGGCAAAACCCCGGCGCCGGCCGGTCCGGCCCTGGACCTGTCGCGCCTGCACTTTCCTCTGCTGTCCGAACCGCGCGGACTGGTCCTGAAAGCACTGGCCGAAACCAGCCGGTCCGATGCGGCGCTGGAAGTGCTGGGAGTCGGTGCCACCTTGGCCGCGGAAGTGCAGCGCAATACCGTGCTGGCGGAGCAGCCGTGCGCACCCGCGCACCGGGTGTACACCGGTGTTCTGTACGACGCCCTGGGCTATGCCTCGCTGCCGGCAGCATCGCAGCGCCGGGCAGATGACGCAGTGCTGGTGATGTCGGCTCTGTGGGGCGCCCTGGGCTTCGCCGATCCCATTCCGGCCTACCGGCTGTCCATGTCCGTCCGGCTGCCGGAAACGGGCCGCCTGGCCGCGTTCTGGAAACAGCATCTGACCGGGCCCCTGGACGAATACGCCGGGACTTCACTGGTGGTGGACTGCCGGTCCAGTACCTACGCCGCGGCCTGGGCGCCGGATCCGCAGCGCACCGCTGCGGTGAACGTGTTCCAGATCCGGGACGGCAAACGCAAAGTGGTCTCGCATTTCGCCAAGCACACCCGCGGCGAGCTGGCCCGGCACCTGCTGGTGCGTCAGGGGGCCGAGCCGGCCACGCCGCAGGAGCTGCTGGCGGCCGCCGCTGAGAAGTGGGAGGCCGAGCTGGTGGCTCCGGCAGGCCGGAAGCCCTATCAGCTCAACATCATCCTGCCCGAGCAGTAACTACTGCCGCGCAGCGACCAGTTCGACTTCGAAGCCCTCATCGTTTTCGAGGTAGGCGGCATAGTGGTCCGGCCCGCCGGCGTGCGGATGCCGGTCGGCGAAAAGCATGCTCCACCCGTGGCTCGCAGCACGGCGGGCCAGCAGCTCGACGTCGGCCTCGGTGCCTGCGGCGAACGCGAGGTGGTTCAGGCCCGGACGGCGCCGGGAGTACGGGCCGCGCTCGACGTCGGGACCAGACTCCAGCACTATGTAGCCGTCCGCTCCCTGCCAGCTGGCTCCGGTGTCCCAGGTGTCCTTGCGGACGTAGCCGAGCCGCTCCAGCAGCCAGCCCAGCGACTTTTCGGCGGCCGGGAAGTCGTTGACCCAAACCTCCGCGTGATGCAGCCGTCCCGTGGGGGCCGGCGCCGGGGCAGGTTCCTGGGCGGCTACAGATTCCTGGGCGGCTGCCGTGTCCAGGGCGGCTGCCGGTGCCTGACCGGCCGCCATAACCGAGTCTGCCCGCGGTTTCCACGGCACGCCGGCAGTACCGGCATCCATGGCCTCATTGGAGAGCCGGTCCGCGTCCTTGTTCAACTCACGCGGAATCCACTGGTACTTCACCCGTTGCGGGTTCACTATGGAGCGGGCTTTCGCCGCCAGCTTCTGCATGTCGGCGTGCTTGATCTTCCAGCGGCCGCTCATCTGCTCCACAACGAGCTTGGAGTCCATCTTGGCCAGGATCCAGCAGTCGGGATCAATCCCGTGGGCCAGCTCCAACGCCGCTATGAGGCCGGAATACTCGGCCACGTTGTTGGACACCCGGCCCACGTATTCGGCTTTCTCGGCGAGGATGCGGCCGGTGTCCGGGTCCCGTACGAGCGCGCCGTAACCGGCAATCCCGGGGTTGCCCCGGGAGCCGCCGTCGGCTTCCACAATCAGGGTGCGGCGCTGGCCGCCGGCCGGGGTGCGGGCAGCCGTGGACTGCGCGCCGGAGTCGGGCTCCGGGTCAAACAGTGTCACTGCTCAGCTGCTCCACTCGTCCGAGCGGACCAGGATGCACCCGGAGTCGGGGCAGAACACGATGTCATCCGCGGCTGCCTTGCGGATGTCCGCGAGGTCGCCCGGGCTGAGCTGCATGCCCGACCCCTCGGAGGTGCCGTGGAACAGCCGGGCCGCGCCGATGCCGTGCTTGGACAGGGTCTTTTCATAAACGGCAAGCAGGGCCGGCTCGAAGGTGTCGGCCAGTTCTTCGCGGCGTGCTTGTGCGTCGGCGCTGTCCGCCTCGATCACGGCGAGTTCGGCGTCGCGCTTTTCCTCGAGCTCACGGCGCTTGGCGTGCAGTTCCTCCAGCGCGGTTCCGGCCTCGCCCTGCCGCGTGCGGGCGGCTTCGAGCCGTTCCATCACGTCCAGCTCCACGTCTTCAAGATCGGAGCGGCGGCGCTCAAGCGAGACGATTTCGGCCTGCAGGGCCGTCAGTTCCTTGGAACCGCCCTTACCGCTGTCCAGGTGCTGCTGGTCCCGGGTCATCCGGGCCACTACGGATGCGACGTCGGCTTCGGCGCGCGTGAGCTCGCGTTCAATGTCGGCCACCTCGGTGCCGGCGGACACGCGTGCCTTTTCGGCGGCAGCAACGGAATCGGCCAGGGAAGCGATCTCGGGATTGTTGCTAACGTTGCGGACCTGGTTGCGCAGGGCCTTGAGCCTGCTGTCCAGGGCCTGCAGATCCAGCAGCCTCAGCTGCTCCGCGGGCGATGCTTTTGCCACCGAAAACCTCCGTGTATATCCGGACCTGCCTGGCCCGGCTCTCCTAAGCCTATGCCACCGCGCGGCATCACTTGAGCCCGGGTGTCAGTACAAAGTCCCACGGATCGGTGTTCACGCCGCTGACCCGCACCTCAGCAGTGAAGCCCTGGTCATTCAGGACGTTCTCCAGCGCCGCGGCGGCGGGGGTAAGCCACAGCCACTCACTGCCGAAATGCGAGACGTCTATAAGGTAAGGCCGGCCGTTGCCGCCAAGGGCACGCTCGCGCAGTTCCGACGCCGGGTGGTGTCGGAGGTCGGCCGTGACGTACACGTCGGCACGCTCGGAGCGCACGGCGTCGAACAGGCTGTCCCCGGCGCCGCCGCACACGGCTACCCGGCGGACCAGGCCGTCGGCGTCCCCTGCCACCCGGACCCCGCCTGCAACGGCAGGCAGGAGGCCGAACACCAGCTTGGCGAAGTCAGCGAGGCTGAGCACCTCGGGCAGTTCACCGACGCGGCCTATCCCCTCTTCGGGCAGCCCCTCGGCAGCCGGGACCAGCGGAGAAACGTTTCGGAGCCCAAAGGCGTCTGCAAGCACATCGGACACACCGCCCACCGCGCTGTCACCGTTGGTATGCACGGTCAGCAGGGCGCAGCCGCCCTCGATCAGCCGGTGCACAGCCTCACCCTTGAAGCTGGAGGCGGCCACGGAATTCACCGGCTTCAGCAGCAGCGGGTGATGGGTGAGCAGCAGGTCGGCCCCCCATTCCAGGGCCTCGTCAATGACCTCCCGGGTGGGATCCACCGCAAACAGGACCTTGCGGACCTCCCTATCGGCCCGGCCTGCCACCAATCCCGGGGCATCCCAGTTCTCTGCCAGCGATTCGGGCCATAGTTCTTCGGCCGCCAGCAGGACGTCCCCCAGCGTGGGAACATCGGCTTCGGGTGCCTGGTGGCCGGCAGTATCTGCGCCGGCGCGCTCGTGGGGGTGCTCCGCTTCCATACGTTTAGTTCTACCCCGATGCCCTGCCCCGCTCAATTCCGCCGCACCTGCCGTGACGCAGGGAACACTGTGCGTCCGGGCCGGCAAAGCGCCCGTCGGCGGTCCGCGGGAATCAAAGCGGGCCCGGACGCATTGTTAAGGACATGAAGACGTACGTACTTGGCGGAGGCTGCTTCTGGTGCCTCGACGCCCTATACCGCAAGGTCCGCGGTGTCACCGATGTGGTGTCCGGCTACACCGGCGGCGCACTGCCCGACCCCGACTACGACAGCGTATGCTCCGGCACCACCGGCCATGCAGAAGTGGTGGCCGTGACCTTCGACGAGGATGTCATTCCCGGCGAGGTCATTCTGGACATGTTCTTCTCCCAGCACGATCCGACCACCTTGAACCGCCAGGGCTACGACGTCGGCACCCAGTACCGCTCGTCGATGTTCTACCGCGACGAGGACCAGCGCAAGGAATTCGAAGCTTCGCTGGAACGTGCACAGGAGAACTGGAAGGACCCCATCGTCACGGAAATCGTGCCGCTGCCGCGGTTCTACCCGGCGGAGGACTTCCACCAGGATTTCTACGCCAAGCACCCGGGTACCGGGTACTGCCAGGTGATTATCAACCCGAAGCTGGGCAAGGCACGCAAGTATTACTCCGGGTGGCTGCAGGATTAAGCGCGGCCAACGGCGCCGATAGGCTGGAACGGGCAAATGTCCGTCCGGCATTGTTCGATGAATTTTGAGGAATTGAGGAAAACATGGCTCGTATATATGACGATGTGACCCAGCTTGTGGGCGGGACTCCGCTGGTCCGGCTGAACCGGCTCGCGGCCGGCCTCCCGGCCCAGGTGGCTGTGAAGCTTGAGTTCTACAACCCCGCCAACAGTGTCAAGGACCGCATCGGCGTGGCCATTGTGGATGCCGCTGAGAAGGCCGGCGCCCTGAAGCCGGGCGGCACCATTGTGGAGGGCACCTCCGGCAACACCGGCATTGCCCTGGCCATGGTCGGCGCTGCCCGCGGTTACCGGGTCATCCTGACCATGCCCGAGACCATGTCGACCGAGCGCCGCGTCATGCTGCGCGCCTACGGAGCCGAGATTGTCCTGACCCCCGGTGCCGAAGGCATGCGCGGAGCGGTGGACAAGGCCAAGGAAATTGTTGCCACCACCGAGAACGCCATCTGGGCGCAGCAGTTCGCCAATGAAGCCAACCCCGCCATGCACCGCGCCACCACGGCCGAGGAAATCTGGGAAGATACCGACGGCAAGGTGGACATCTTTGTAGCCGGCATCGGCACCGGCGGCACCATCACCGGCGTCGGACAGGTCCTGAAGAAGCGCAAGCCGGGCGTGCAGATCGTGGCCGTGGAGCCCAAGGACTCCGCCATCCTCAACGGCGGCTCCCCCGGACCGCACAAGATCCAGGGCATTGGCGCGAACTTCGTACCTGAGATCCTCGACACCACCGTCTACGACGAGGTGTTCGACGCCTCCATCGAGGACTCCGTTGCTACTGCCCGTGCTCTGGGCACCCAGGAAGGCATTCTGGGCGGTATTTCTTCCGGTGCGATTGTGTGGGCCGCCCTGGAACTCGCCAAGCGCGAAGAGAACGCCGGTAAGCTGATTGTTGCCACCGTCTGCGACTTCGGAGAGCGTTACATCTCCACAGTCCTCTACGACGACATCCGCGGCTAGTACCGCGTACCGCCCCCCGGCGGGGCGGTACCCCCGAGCAGAAAGCCCTCTGTGAGTCTGTTAGCCCGACTACGCGAAGACCTCGACGCCGCCGCATCGCATGATCCGGCGGCCAGGGGTTCGCTCGAAAACCTCGTTGTATATTCCGGCCTGCACGCCATCTGGATGCACCGGCTGACCCACCGCATGTGGGCCCGGCCCGGGCTTCGCTTCCCGGCACGGGTGCTGTCGCAGCTGGCACGGTTTGCCACCGGCATCGAGATCCACCCCGGTGCCACCGTGGGCCGCAGGTTCTTCATTGACCACGGCATGGGAGTGGTGATCGGCGAGACCGCCGAAATCGGAGATGATGTGATGCTCTACCACGGGGTCACCCTGGGCGGCCGGTCACTGGCCAAGGTCAAGCGGCACCCGACCATCGGCGACGGTGTCACCGTTGGGGCAGGTGCGAAGATCCTGGGTCCGGTGACCATCGGAGCCAACAGTGCCGTGGGTGCCAACGCCGTTGTGGTCAAGGATGCGCCGGCGGATTCAATCATCACCGGCATCCCGGCCAAGTGGCGCCACCGGGACACCAAAATGACGCAGCCGGCCGTGGACCCGGCGGAATACGTGGATCCGGCCATCTACATCTAAGCCGTAAGTTCCGGAACAGGTCAGGTCCGGGACAAAGAGAAGGCCCGCAGCATTGCTGCGGGCCTTCTGCGTTTAATCAGGTTCCTGCTGCTAGTGCGTGTCTACTGCTTCGACCTCGGCGCGGTCCTCGCCCCACATGGTGTGGAAGGTGCCCTCGGTGTCTACCCGGTGGTAGGTGTGCGCACCGAACAGGTCCCGCAGCCCCTGTGTCAGCGCCGCCGGCAGGCGCTTGCGGCGCAGGCCGTCGTAGTAGGCCAGGGAGGAGGAGAACACCGGCACCGGAATGCCCAGCTGCACGGCTACGGAAACCACGCGGCGCCAGGCCGGAACGGCGGCGGCAATGGACTCCGCGAAGGCCGGAGCGAACAGCAGGTTGGCCGGAGCCTCACCGTCGGCGTAGGCCTTCATGATGTCATCGAGCAGTTCGGCACGGATGATGCAGCCGGCACGCCACAGCGAGGCGATTTCGTCCAGCTTCAAGTCCCAGCCGTATTCCTTGGCAGCGGCGCCCAGCATGTCGATGCCCTGGGCGTAGCTGACCAGCTTGGAGGCGTAGAGCGCCTGCCGGACATCTTCCACAAACGTGTCGGGGAGCTCGACGGCGGATTCCCGGCCTTCAAGCGTTCCCTGCGCGATGGCGCGCTGGTCGCGCTGGGAAGACAGGGCCCGCGCAAAGACTGACTCGGCGATGGCGGAGACCGGTGAACCCAGGTCCAGGCCGGAGACCACGGTCCAGCGGCCGGTGCCCTTCTGTCCCGCGGAATCCACCACTACGTCCACGAATGGCTTGCCCGTTTTCGCATCGACGTGGCCGAGGACCTCGGCGGTGATCTCTATCAGGAAGGAGCTCAGCTGCCCGGTGTTCCATTCGGTGAAGATCTTGGCCTGCTCGGCGGGTTCAATCCCGGCGGCCGAACGCAGAAGGTCGTAAGCCTCGCCGATTACCTGCATGTCGGCATACTCAATGCCGTTGTGGACCATCTTCACGAAGTGGCCGGCGCCGTCGGTGCCGATCCAGGTGCAGCATGGTTCGCCGTCGTACTTCGCGGCGATCTTTTCCAGCATGGGGCCCAGGGAATCGTAGGACTCGCGGGAGCCGCCGGGCATGATGGACGGGCCCAGGAGGGCACCTTCCTCGCCGCCGGAAACGCCGACGCCCACGAAGTGCAGGTCCTTTTCGGCCAGGGCTGCCTCGCGGCGGCGGGTGTCCTCATAGTGCGAGTTGCCGGCGTCGATCACAATGTCGCCCGGCTCCAGCAGGGGCACCAGCTGGTCAATAACGGAGTCCACGGGCCCGCCGGCCTTGACCATGATCAGTACCCGGCGCGGCTTCTCCAGGTTGTCCACGAGTTCCTGCAGTGACTCGGTGCGGATAAAGTCGCCTTCGTCGCCGTGCGCTGCCAGCAGGGCATCGGTTTTTTCGATGGAACGGTTGTGCAGGGCCACCGTGTAACCGTTGCGGGCGAGATTGCGGGCAAGGTTAGCGCCCATGACGGCAAGGCCGGTTACACCAATTTGTGCACTCAAGTTCTCTCCAAGGATCTTTCGGGTGCCCAGCGGGCACGGGGCCGGCGCGGGCTGACCTGCGCCGTGTTCAGGCTCCAGCCTATGCTTCTTGGCCGCCTTGCCGCCACATGGTGCCCGACGCGCCGCTAACGCCGGTAGCCGTTGATCACCGAGGCAGCCCCCTCGACAACGTCTATCCCGGCGTCAAGCGTCGAATTGCGGGAACTGAGCACAACAATGCTGTAGTCCTTATCCCAGCCGCGCACGATACCGGCGCTGCCGACGTTCCACACGGCGTCGTCGTCCTGCAGCCAGCCGTTCTTCAGCGCCACCTGGGCCTCATCGGTTCCGGCGCTGACTCCCCAGCTCTGCTCCGGGCACACGTTTTCCATCAGGGACACCGCAAAGGCCAGCAGGTCCGGGTCCAGCCAGTCGGCACCGCAGGCGGCGGTCCGGATAATCCTCAACTGGTCCTCAACGCTGGTTTCGGTGGCACCCCATGTCTCTCCCGCTTCGGTGTCCCGGACGCCGATCAGTTCATAGGTGCGGTTCAGTTCGGGCCGTCCGCCCAGCATGCCGTACAGCGCCGTGGTGGCATCGTTGTCGCTGTACTCGATCATCTGCACCGCCAGCGCCTCCTCCTCCTCGGTGAAGCTGCGCTGTTCTTCGCTGGCTTCGCGGACCAGGGTCAGGAGGATGGGTACCTTTACGAGGCTGGCTTCGAGGTAACGGGCTTCCGGGTTGTAGCTCCAGGACTCACCGGTTCCGTTGTCCAGCACCGCCACGGAGATATCCGCGTCCCGCTCCTCTGCCAGCTGGTCGAGGGCCGCCGACAGGGCCGCAGCGTCGGCGGATTCGGGCTGCCCCGCCGGAGCCGCCGCCGCGGCCGGCGGGGGCACTACAGCCGGAGCATTTGCCCCGGTAGCCGGGTGTCCGGCGCAGCCTGCGGCGGACAGCAGAATCAGTACAACCGCCGCTGCGCCCGCGAAGGAGTTCGCCTTTGCCGCCATTCCACCACCTCTTCCGCCTGCGTGAACCGTTCCGCGGACCCTCACGGGGGCCGGGGATCCTACCTAACCAGATGTAGCACCGGAGTTTTAAAGTTTCCTGAGTTGTGCCCCGTGATGCTGCACGGGGCGCGCCGCCGGTGGGGAGGGTCAACTTAACGCAAAAAACCGCCGTTGTCCTCCGCAATTTCTGCGAAAGGCAACGGCGGCCGCTTGGTGGGTCCTACCGGGATCGAACCGATGACATCCACGGTGTAAACGTGGCGCTCTACCAGCTGAGCTAAAGACCCTCAAGAGGTGTTGCCGGTCCGGGAGGATTCCCCCGCGGGCCCTGCATCACGAGGAATTACATTACCGCAAGATCCGGACGCTGCCTAATCGGTGGTTCCGGAGGAGGGCTGTTCCGGTGCGGTCCCGGCCGGCGGCAGGTCAGGAAGGTTTTGGGCGAGCCAGGTCAGGGCACTGCTCACACCCATGTCGATCTTCAGGCCGGCCAGCGGGTCCCCCCGTGTCGTGCCCCGGTTAACGATCACCACGGGTTTGCCGGCCTTCGCGGCGTAACGGACAAAGCGCAGTCCGCTCATCACTGTCAGGGACGAGCCGGCAACGAGCAGCGCACCGGCCGCGTCCACCACTGCAAACGCCTCGGCCACCCGGTCCTTGGGTACGTTCTCCCCGAAGTACACAAAGTCCGGCTTGAGCATCCCGCCGCAGACCGGGCAGTCTGCCACGACAAAGTCATCCGTATCGGCAATCTCGGCGTCGGCGTCAGGAGCAATTCCGCCGTCCGACCGTACACGCTCGAGGTACCCCGGATTCAGTTCCTGCAGCAGTACCGCCACGTCGGCGCGGGAGAACTCGGTGCGGCAGTTCAAACACACCACCCGGTCATAGCGGCCGTGCAGGTCAATGACATTCTCGCTGCCGGCATCGGTATGCAGCCGGTCCACATTCTGGGTAATCAAGCCCGAGAGCAGGCCCCGGCGCTCGAGCCGGACCACGGCGGCATGCCCGGGATTCGGCACCGCATGGCGCAGGTGGTGCCAACCGATATGGTTTCGCGCCCAGTATCTGCGGCGGAGGTCCGGGTCGCCGACAAACTGCTGGTAGGTCATGGGATTCCGCGGCGGGGCGTCCGGGCCGCGGTAGTCCGGGATGCCGGAATCGGTACTGAGGCCGGCGCCGGTCAGCAGGGCAATGCGCCGTCCGCCGAGATAGCCGGCAGCGCGTTCCAGCTGCCGCTCTTCTTCCGCGCTGGGCTCAGGAACCGCTTCGAGCGCGCTGCCGCTGGCGAAACCGGTCAGCCCCAGCCCGGGGCGGGGTTCTTCCTCACGCTGTACGCTCACAGTGCCTCCAGGGCGTTCCGGTACTGCTGAAGCGGGCGCTCTTCACCCGGCGCGGAACGGATGAGCGCCTTAACGCTGCCCGACCCGTCAATCACAAAGCTGGCACGTTCT
This sequence comes from Arthrobacter sp. zg-Y40, assembly GCF_020731535.1. Classification (NCBI taxonomy): domain Bacteria; kingdom Bacillati; phylum Actinomycetota; class Actinomycetes; order Micrococcales; family Micrococcaceae; genus Arthrobacter; species Arthrobacter sp. zg-Y40. The sequence continues at coordinate 7,898 of NZ_JAJFZS010000008.1, read as the reverse complement.
GCCAGGCCCTGCGCATCATTAAAGGCTCCGTAAGACCGCGCGGTGGCGCCGTGGGGCCAGAAATCCGAAAGCAGGTCGAACTCGAAACCCTCCTGTTCAGCCCAGGCACGCAGGGTGTATCGCGAATCACACGAGACCGCCAGCAGCCGAACGTCCGCATCTTCAAACAGTGCCCGCTCGCCCTGCAGCGCTGCCAGCTCACCGCGGCACACCCGGGAGAAAGCAAACGGGAAGAACACCACCACGACGCCGGAACCCCGAAGGCCGGTGAGGCTCACCTGCTCGCCGAACTGGTTCGGGAGAATGAAATCCGGAGCCGCAGCACCTACCCGGGGCAGGCCTGCGAGCTTCGTCACTTCTTGCGTCGGCTCACCAAGCGGGTGGCGGCCCAGTCCTCGCATACCGCGGGGGACGTGGTCACGTGCAGGCCCGCAGTGGGTGCGGCTTCCTCGATGTCTGCCGGCGGTACGTAGCCCTCCCGGCCGGACTTGGGGGTCAGGACCCAGACCACGCCGCCGTCGTCGAGGGTTGTCAGTGAGTCAACCAGCGCGTCCACAAGGTCGCCGTCATCTGACCGCCACCACAGGACAACACCGTCCACTACGTCGTGGTCATCTTCGGTGAGCAGCTCGCCCCCGATGAGGTCCTCGAGGTTTTCGCGGAAATCGAAATCCACGTCCTCGTCGTAGCCGAACTCCTGAACCAGGTCCCCGTCCTTGAAACCCAATCTGCTCGCCACGTTTTCCTCAGTGACGGCTTCGGCCTCGCTCACTTCACTCCTCCTGGTTGACTGCATAAATACAAGGGAATCACACATTTGCCGGATTCGCGCGGTCTAAGAGTCAACGAAACACCGAAATACGGCAGCGGACAAGGCCCGGAGGCGTGTACGTCTTCAGCGATGCGGCCCAAGGCAGGCTACGCAACATCGGCGGCGCGGGACTAGAGTGGAAGAAAAGCAGATTTGGGCGCCCAGGCGCGCATACGCGCAAGCGACGATCCGGCGGACAACAGCCGGGTCCACACGAAGAATCTGGCAGACACAATCTGTACAAAGAGAGGTTGGCCGTGGCCGCAGAAGACACAACGGACATCCTGAGCGGGTTAACAAACCAGCTACCGGACCGTGATCCTGAGGAAACCGCAGAATGGATCGAGTCGCTCGACGAGCTGATCCGTTCGCAGGGCACCGAACGCGCGCAGTACATCATGCGATCGCTGCTCCAGCGTGCCGGTTCCCAGAGCGTGGGCGTGCCGATGGTAACCACCACCGACTACGTCAACACCATCCCCGTGGACCAGGAACCTGAGTTCCCCGGCGACGAAGAGATTGAACGGCGTTACCGCGCCTGGCTGCGTTGGAATGCGGCCATCATGGTGCACCGGGCGCAGCGCCCGGGCATCGGCGTCGGCGGCCACATTTCAACCTATGCCGGCGCGGCAACCCTGTACGAAGTCGGCATGAACCACTTCTTCCGGGGCAAGGACCATCCGGGCGGCGGAGACCAGATTTATTTCCAGGGTCACGCTTCCCCCGGTATGTACGCGCGCGCCTTCCTCGAGGGCCGGCTGTCCGAAGAGGACATGGACGGTTTCCGCCAGGAGAAGTCCCGCGAGGGCCACGCCCTTTCCTCCTACCCGCACCCGCGCAGCATGCCGGACTTCTGGGAGTTCCCCACGGTGTCCATGGGTATCGGCCCGATGAACGCCATCTACCAGGCGCAGTCCAACCGTTACCTGCACAACCGCGGCATCAAGGACACGTCCGAGCAGCACGTCTGGGCCTTCCTGGGCGACGGCGAAATGGACGAGCCGGAATCGCGCGGCCTGCTCCAGCTCGCCGCAAATGACAAGCTGGACAACCTGACCTTCGTCGTCAACTGCAACCTGCAGCGCCTCGACGGCCCGGTCCGCGGCAACGGCAAGATCATGCAGGAACTGGAAGCCTTCTTCCGCGGCGCCGGCTGGAACGTCATCAAGGTTGTCTGGGGCCGCGAGTGGGATGACCTGCTGCAGCGTGACAAGGACGGCTCGTTGGTGGAAATCATGAACTCCACCCCCGACGGCGACTACCAGACCTACAAGGCCGAGTCCGGCGGTTTCGTCCGCGACCACTTCTTCGGCAAGAGCCCGGAAACCAAGGAACTCGTCGCCAACCTGACCGACGAGGAAATCTGGAACCTCAAGCGCGGCGGGCACGACTACCGCAAGGTCTACGCCGCCTACAAGGCCGCCATGGAGTTCAAGGGTGCCCCCACGGTCATCCTGGCCCACACGGTCAAGGGCTACGGCCTGGGTACGCACTTCGAGGGCCGCAACGCGACCCACCAGATGAAGAAGCTGACCCTGGATGACCTGAAGGCCTTCCGCGACCACCTGCGGATCCCCATCAGCGACGAACAGCTTGAAGCCGATCCGTACACCCCGCCGTACTACAACCCGGGTCCCGACGCTCCGGAGATCAAGTACATGCTGGAGCGCCGCCGCGAACTGGGCGGCAACGTCCCCGAGCGCCGGGTCAAGCACGAGCCGGTGCACCTGCCGGACGAAAAGGCCTACGAAGTAGCCAACCGCGGCTCCGGCAAGCAGCTGGCAGCCACCACCATGGCCTTCGTCCGCCTGCTCAAGGACCTGATGCGGGACAAGGAATTCGGCAAGCGCATTGTGCCGATCATCCCCGATGAGGCCCGCACCTTCGGCATGGACTCGTTCTTCCCCACGGCGAAGATCTACAACCCCAAGGGCCAGAACTACCTGTCCGTGGACCGGGACCTGGTCCTGGCGTACAAGGAATCCCCGCAGGGGCAAATTGTGCACGTGGGCATCAACGAGGCCGGTTCCATTGCCGCGTTCACCGCTGCGGGCACGTCCTACGCCACGCACGGTGAACCGCTAATCCCGGTCTACGTGTTCTACTCGATGTTCGGGTTCCAGCGCACGGCCGACTACATTTGGGCAGCCACCGACCAGATGGCCCGCGGCTTCCTGATCTCGGCTACCGCCGGCCGCACCACCCTGACCGGTGAAGGCCTGCAGCACGCTGACGGCCACTCGCCGATCCTGGCCTCCACCAACCCCGCGGTGAAGACCTACGACCCGGCCTACGGCTACGAGATCGGGCACATCGTGCGCCACGGCCTCGAGGAGATGTACGGACCGGATTCCAAGGATCCGAACCTCATCTACAACATCATGGTCTACAACGAGCCCATCCAGCAGCCCAAGGCCCCCGAGGACCTTGACGTTGAGGGCATTATCAAGGGCATCTACCTGCTCGCGCCGGCGAAGATCGACGGGCCCCGCACGCAGCTGCTGGCCTCCGGTGTTGCCGTGCCGTGGGCACTGGAAGCCCAGAAGCTGCTGGCTGAAGACTGGGGCGTTTCGGCCGATGTCTGGTCCGTAACTTCTTGGAACGAGCTCCGCCGCGACGGCCTTGCCGCCGAAGAGGAAGCGTTCCTGAATCCCGGTTCGGAGCCCCGCGTGCCGTTCGTGACCCAGCAGCTCGCCGGGGCCACCGGTCCCATCGTGGCGTCCACGGACTACATGAAGGCCGTCCCGGACCAGATCCGCCAGTTCCTGCCGAACGAGTTTGCCACCCTTGGCGCCGACGACTTCGGTTTCGCGGACACCCGCGCAGCAGCACGGCGCTACTTCAAGATCGACAGCCACTCCATGGTGGTGCGTGCACTCGAGATGCTCGCGCGCCGCGGCGAAGTCGACGCCAATGCCCCCAAGGAGGCCATTGAGAAGTACCACCTGCTGGACGTCAATGCCGGCACCAGCGGAAACGCGGGCGGCGACGCCTAAGCGCAGCACCGGATGACGCCTCAGAAGGGCGTCATAAAACGAAGGAACCGCCGCACCCGCGGCGGTTCCTTCGCCTTTAAAGCTCCGTGCGGTCATGCTCCCCCACACACCGGGTCAGCAACCGGCTTCGGCAGAACTACGCCTGGGTCTCCCTGCCGGCTACGCTCACCGAGCTGGCCGACGCTTTGGAGGGTGTCTACACCAATGGCGTGAAGCCCAAGCTGCCGGCCTAGCGAAGTTGTAGCCTTCACACAAAATGGTGGTTCGGGTACGCAGGCCGTAAGCTCGCAGGTATGCCAATGAGTCCCAGCACGTCCGCTGCCTCGATGCAGAAGCCGCCGGCCGCAGACCAGTCCACCGTGGAGCGCCTGAAGGCCAACATCGGCAAGCTCTCCACGGCGACCCTCCAGCAGCTGGATATTTCGCTGCCCTGGTACCGAGGACTGCGCCCGGACGAACGCTCGGCCCTGGGAATGGTGGCCCAGAAAGGCATTGCCTCCTTTGTGAACTGGTACCAGCGCCCGGCATCCCCGGCCTGGGTGCTCAGCGATGTGTTCGGCACCGCCCCCACCGAGCTCACCCGCTCGATCAGCCTGCAGAAGGCACTGCAGCTGATCCGCGTAGTGGTCCAGGTCGTAGAGGACCGCGTGCCTGAACTGGCTGCCAACGAGGTCCAGTCGAAGCTGCGTGAAGCGGTGCTCCGCTACTCCCGCGAGGTGGCGTTCGCCGCTGCTGACGTTTACGCCCGCGCGGCGGAGACCCGCGGTGCATGGGACACCCGGCTGGAGGCACTGGTGGTTGACGCGATCCTCCGCGGCGAAAGCTCCGACGCGCTGCGTTCCCGCATCGCCGCCGTCGGGTGGACTTCGACGGCGCCGGTCACCGTGATGGTGGGCGGCTCGCCGGCCGAAGCCAACGCCACCTTCGTCAACGAACTGCGCCGGGCTACCGGCCGGCTGGCCGAGGACACCCTCGTGGGCATCCAGGGCGAGCGGCTGATCCTGGTCCTGGGCGGACTGGAAGACAAAGCGTTTTCCTACACCCGGCTCTCGGACCTCTTCGGGCCGGGGCCGGTGGTCTACGGTCCCCCGGCCTCGTCACTGGTAGAGGCGGGCCCGTCCGCACAGGCGGCCTTTGCCGGCCTGACCGCAGCCCGGGCCTGGCCTGCCGCGCCCCGTCCGGTGGCTGCGGACGACCTGTGGCCCGAACGGGTTATGTCCGGCGATGACACCGCACGCAATGCCCTGGTGGAAAGCATCTATACCCCGCTGCTCGGGGCCTCCAACGGGCTGGCGGACACCCTGAGCGCCTACCTCTCGCTGGGCCATTCCCTGGAAGCCACCGCCCGGGAACTCTTCGTCCATGCCAACACCGTCCGGTACCGGCTGCGCCGCGTCTGCGACGTCACCGGCTGGGACCCCATGCTGCCCCGCGAGGCCTTTGTCCTGCAGACCGCACTGGTGGTCGGCCGGCTGGCCCCGGCCGGCAAAGCAGCGCCGGAAAAGCCTCAGGCACGCGCCTGAAACTTGTCCAAGCGCCGATCCTTCCTTGTAGACTTCCTACAACCCCGTCCCGGGAGCTTGGTCTACGCAAACACCCGGTCCCGTCCCCTAAGTTTGGAAAGCTGTATACGTGCTTGCAATTGTCTGCCCCGGCCAGGGGTCCCAAACACCAGGATTCCTCGCGCCGTGGCTGGAACTGCCCGGAGTGCGGGAACATCTTTCCGCGCTGAGTGACCTTGCCGGGCTGGACCTCATTGCCCACGGCACGGTCTCCGACGAGGACACCATCAAGGACACCGCGGTGGCCCAGCCGCTGATTGTCGCGGCCGGACTGATGGCAGCACGCCTGCTGCTGGACCCGTCGCAGCTGACATCCTCCACCGTGCTGGCCGGACATTCGGTCGGAGAGATCACTGCCTCCGCCCTCGCCGGGGCCCTGCAGGAGAAAGACGCCATGGTTTTCGTGCGGGAGCGCGCCAACGCCATGGCACGCGCCGCCGCCGTTGAGCCCACAGGCATGAGCGCCATCCTGGGCGGGGATCCCGACGACGTTGCCGCCGTCCTGGAAGCCGCCGGGCTCACCGCCGCTAATGCCAACGGCGGCGGGCAGGTCGTGGCTGCCGGAACGCACAACCAGCTGGAAGTCCTCACCGCCGCTCCACCGGCCAAGGCGCGCGTGATCCCGCTGAAGGTTGCCGGCGCCTTCCACACCGCCCACATGGCACCGGCCGTCACCGTCCTCGAGGCGCTGCGTTCCTCCCTCTCTCCGCAAGCTCCCCTGCCGACCCTCCTCTCCAACCACGACGGCGCTGCCGTGGTTTCGGGCGAAGCGAACCTCGACAGCCTGATCGCCCAGGTTTCCCGGCCCGTACGCTGGGACCTGTGCATGGAGAACATACTGGCCATGGGCGTCACCGGGCTCCTGGAACTGCCGCCGGCCGGAACCCTGACCGGGCTGGCCCGCCGGGGCATGAAGGGGGTTCCCACCATGGCCCTGAAATCCCCAGAAGATATATCTGCCGCCCGGGAGTTCATCCGTGAACATTCCGGTGCCGGCGCACCAACCGGAGAAGGTAACGCGTGAGCACGCCCACCCTGAAGCAATCCCCCGTCAACGAGTTCAGCCGGATCCTTGGCATCGGCGCTTTCCGCCCCGACGTCATTGTCAGCAATGACGACGTGTGCCAGTGGATCGACTCCTCGGACGAATGGATCCGCCAGCGTACGGGCATCGTCACCCGGCACCGTGCGGACAAGGGCACCTCGGTGGTGGACATGGCCGAAGCTGCCGGACGGGAAGCGCTCCAGAACGCCGGCATCGACGGCTCACAGCTGGGGGCGGTCATCGTTTCCACCGTGACCCACCCGTTCGCCACCCCGTCCGCCGCCACCCAGATCACTGAACGGCTGGGGGCCACCCCGGCACCCGCCTACGACGTTTCCGCCGCCTGCGCCGGCTACTGCTACGGCGTGGCCCAGGCGGATGCGCTGGTCCGTTCCGGTGCGGCCAACTACGTGCTGGTCATCGGTGTGGAAAAGCTTTCGGACTTCATCGACAACACCGAACGCACCATCTCCTTCCTCCTCGGCGACGGCGCGGGCGCCGTCGTCGTTGGTCCGTCCGAAACTCCGGGCATTGCACCTTCGATCTGGGGTTCGGACGGTAGCAAGTCCGGAGCAATCGGCATGACCCATTCCATGCTTGACGTGCGCGAGCTGTCCCTGGCCGCCGAGGCCGACGGCGGGATGAGCCCCGCGGACCTCGCCGCCCGGGACACCAAGCTCTGGCCGACGCTGCGCCAGGACGGCCAGACCGTGTTCCGCTGGGCGGTGTGGGAAATGGCGAAAGCAGCCCAGCAGGCCCTCGACGCCGCCGGCATCACCGCCGACGACCTGTCCGCCTTCGTGCCCCACCAGGCCAACATGCGGATCATCGACGAAATGGCCAAGCAGCTGAAACTGCCTGAATCGGTCATCATTGCCCGGGACATTGCCGACGCCGGCAACACCTCGGCGGCGTCCATTCCGCTGGCCACCTACCGGCTGCTGAAGGAACACCCGGAACTGAGCGGCAAGCTTTCGCTGCAGATCGGATTCGGTGCCGGGCTGGTCTTCGGCGCGCAGGTAGTTGTCCTCCCTTAGGCTGCACCACCCGCCGTGCGGATCCTTCCGGACCCGCACGGCCCTGAAACCACACCGCTGCGGCGGTTGGAAAACCGGACCGGTCCCGTACCGGCACAACTAGAAAAGGAGCCACCATGGCTAGCAACGAAGAAATCCTGGCCGGCCTCGCCGAGATCGTCAACGAAGAGACCGGTCTGGCCCCCGAAGCCGTTGAGCTGGACAAGTCCTTCACCGATGACCTGGACATCGACTCCATTTCCATGATGACCATCGTGGTCAACGCCGAAGAGAAGTTCGGCGTGCGCATCCCGGACGAAGAGGTCAAGAACCTGAAGACCGTCGGCGACGCCGTGGACTTCATCTCCAACGCCCAGGCGTAACCAGCCGGGGGGCGCCCCCCCGCGGGGGCCGCCCCGTCCCCCCCGGCTGCCCCGCACCCCCACACCCACCGCGTCAATAGAGGGT